>CAZTAO010000078.1:0-16978 GCA_964611645.1 uncultured bacterium
CACGACTAGCAGCGGCATAACGCAAAGCCGTGTCCAGATGACCGGGTGCGGTACACGGCTGAATAATTCCGCAGCCAGATGAAGCGGCGTTTCACCTTTCTTGTTTGAGCACTTGACGTCAGCAGCGTGCTGGAGCAGGAGTTTGGTGAGTTGATGCCCCCCATCAGCGACCACTACTTTGTTCGCTCGGTGCAGAGGGGTGTTGCCGTCCTTATCCTGACAATTGACATCGGCGCCGTGTTCAAGCAGGAGTTCAGCGATGTCGCAATTGTTCTCAGAAGATGCCATAAGCAAAGGAGTTTGGCTCCCATAGGTCTTACAGTTAACATTGGCACCGTGTTCGACAAGAAGCTTTACTAGTTCCAGATGTCCATTCTCTACAGCGAGGAACAGCGGCGTCTCCCCTAGGCTAAGCTCAAGGTCGATACCGCTGCCGTGTTCGATCAGCAGCGTTGCCGCCTCGTAATGACCATGCTGAGCAGCGACGTGAAGCGGGGTTTTGTATTCATCGTTGGGATCTTTCTGATTAACATTTGCTCCTCGAAGAGGCCACCACGATTTCCGCAGCAACTGGGAGATCTTAGCCACATCGCCCGTTCTAGCAGCCTCGTGTATCTTTGACATCCTGTTGTCCTCCGGAATCCGTTGTCGTTCATTGTATTTGTACCGCACCGCGTTACCTGGATACGGTTGTGCGTTATGCCCCCGCTGGTCGTACAGACTGGTTTTGGTAGTGCTGCCGGGATCCAGCGGCGTCTTGAAGCCCGGCTTCCTCAACCGCCAGAAGCGATTCTAAGCGCGTGGAAAGTCTAGCATGCCAGTTCCCAGCTCGTCAATGTTCCGAAATGTCCTGCCACGGACCGTGTGTTCTTTGAGCGCTTTCAGCTTCTGCAACTTGCCGGCTTTCCCATAAACGGCATTCGTTGAACCACCTGCAGCACCCGAGTAACGAATAGTCTCCAGCCCCTCTCACCTAATCAACCCCTCAACCGCCGCAGCTACTTCCTCCCTCACCTGCTCGTATTTGGATTGGTCCATCTCGTATTGGACCAGGTCGGTTGTCACGGTTCGGGCATGTTGGGTGGCTTGGTTGGCTTTCTTTTGGGCATTCTTGTTGGTGGGGTTGGCTTTTACCAGGTTCTCCAGCGTGGTCAGATACTCGTAGTCCTCTTCGCCGTCCCGCATGGTTTCCAGGCGTATGCTTGGGAGGGGCTTGTCCGGGGTGGGGCCTGGGTATATGCTGAAGCCGTCTCCGGGGGTGGCGTCGAGCGGGCTGAAATCGATATACGATCTGGTGCGATCTGCAATCGCACCCGCACAAGAACCGGATAGCCTCGGCTACCTACGCCTCCGCCTGCGTTGCGTGAATATCCAGATGGTCCGACTCTATCTCCACCAGCGCTTCGAAGAACTCCTTCATCCTCGGTTCCACGGCCTCCTGCGCAAACCGCGAGTAGGAGCTTATGGCCCGCGTCTCACGCTCGTGGCCTTCCTTTGAGTTGACGCCCGCGTCAGGGCTGCACACAGACGCCCGCAGCTCCGGCACGCTGATCTTCAGGAACTTACATACGGCGGACGCATGCTCGCGCTCTATCTTCATCAGAGCCTTGAACTCTGCCTGCATATACTCATCGCCGGCCTTCTTTGCGCTTGCGGATGAGCAGGTATAGAATGCGGTATTGTCCAGCTCTAGCTGCAGAGCCGCTGTGAGGTTCTTCCGGGTGAGCTCGCTCAACTCCACGTTGAACTCATCGGGGTTCCATTCCGCGGCATCGACCAGGAACTTGGCATACGCCCCGCAGAAAGGGCATCGAGACGGCGCAGCTACTCCGATATATGGGTCGCCGCATATCCTGCATCTGAAAAGCTTGGTCTTCAAAGGATCACTCTCCTCGTATGGTATTCCATTTACTATTACCCACTTCGGCACTCGCCTCGCGTTTGCCTTCGCCGCGTTAGCGAAGCACCCCTGAACCTGCTATACTTTTCAATGCGGGTTGGATGGTCCGGAAGCTCTTCCCGCCTGATTACCAATAAATCCCTGAATTGAGGACAATATGAGACGAGTCACCGTTGTTCTTGCTCTGCTCGCTATAGTATTTGCGAGCGCAACAGCTTGCGCTTCAGCCGAGAACATTGCCATGGGCAAGACCTACACGTGGGAAGCGGCCCCCAGATACGCGGGCTGCACCGACGATGCCGACACTACGCAGCTCACCGACGGCAAGTTCAGCGACGGCCCGGAGATTATGTGGCTGCAGAAGTCGACTGTAGGCTGGCAGGACACCATGCCGGTGGTTGTTACGGTCGACCTCGGCACGATCCAGCCGATCTCCGGCGCGGGCTACAGCACCGCAAGCGACTCCGACAACAACGTCGCCTGGCCTAACGCTGTGTTTGTGCTCACAAGTGACGACCAGAAGTCGTGGCGGAAGGCGGGCGACCTCGTAAGGCTGGCCCGACCGGACGGCACGCTTCCCCCGCGCGGCCATTATCTCTACAAGTCGGAAAGCCTGCAGACAAAGGGCCGCTACGTGCGGTTTGTGATAGTCCCCAAGGCCCGCTACACGTTCTGCGATGAAGTGGAAGTGTACCTCGGCCCGGAGTCTTTGGTAGCTGCGGAGCCGAAGGGTGAGCTAGTCACCGATCTGGCCAGGCTCAGTCGCACAATTGCCACCAATCGGGGCATACAAAACCGCCTGCTCGCGGATGGGAATGTAGTCCGCGCACTGCTGGCAGCCAGTCGGCTTCCTGATGCAAAGAAGACCGCGCTGAGCGCCAGGTTGGACGCGCTTGCCAAAGCCGCCGTCACCCTGCCCGACGCCTACCCCGACACATTCACCACAGTCTTCCCGATCAACAACGTCCACGCGGGAATCCTTGCGGTCAACAGCGCCATCCTGCGATCCCGGGGCCTGCCTGCAATCTACGCGGCCAAGGTGGACCGCTACGACTACATCACTCCGTTCGTCCCGTCTTCTGCCCGCGTCCCCACTCTTGCCATAGACATGCTGAAGGGTGAGATCCGGGCCGACGCCATCGCCCTCACCAACGCTTCCGACAAGCAGATGACGGTCAAGATCCAGGCAAAGGGCCTCCCAGGCGGGGCTTGCCCCAAGTGGCTGACAGTCTCGGCCATTCCCTGGACCGACACCACCGGCGGCGTTCCGGTTGCCACTGCCCTGCCAAAGGCCACCGTGCAGAGTGGAACCTACGTGGTGACCCTCCCCGCCGGCCTTCAGACCAAGCTGTGGCTGAGTGTCGACTCCGCCTCCATCGCGCCCGGCAAGTACCAGGGCAAGCTGCTGATAGACGGCGGCGGCAAGTCCCTGCGCGTGCCCTTCTCGCTGAAAGTTTCCAAGGTGCGGATGAACCGCCCCCGGCTCTCGCTGGGTATGTGGGACTACTCCCTGGACGGTCGCTTCGGCAAGAACACAGACGCTGCGGTGAAGATGATGACATCGCACTTCGTGGATAGCCCGTGGGCAACCAACGGCGCGATCCCATGGCCCAAGGAGGCCGACTTTGACGCCGGGGGCAACCTGGTCAGTCCATTGGACTTCACCAACCTGGATAAGTGGGTTGCTATGTGGCCCGGCGCCCGCAGATACCTTGTGTTCTGCAACGTGCAGGGCTGGTACGCTTTCGCCGGGGCAAAGATGAGCACGCCGGAGTTCGATGCCAGAGTCGGCGCCTGGGCCAAAGCCCTTTCCGAGCACATGAGGTCTCTCAAGCTCAAGCCCCAGCAACTGGGTCTGCTGCTGGTAGATGAGCCGTCGACCGATGAGCAGGACGTGCAGATCGTGGCCTGGGCAAAAGCTATCAAGGCCGCCGCGCCGGAGATCACCCTCTTCCAGGACCCGACCTGGGCCAGGTCTGACCAAACCGCCAACCAGCAGGCCATCACCCTGGCCGACATTATCTGCCCGGAAATCCCCGGATACAAGCGGGGTGGGGCGGAGGTCGCCAAATACTACGAGGACTTGCGGCAGGCCGGCCACCAGATGTGGTTCTACCAGTGCAACGGCCCGGTCAAGCTCTTTGACCCCTATCGCTACCAGCGCCTCCAGGCCTGGCACGCGTTTGCCAACGGAATGGTGGGCGAGGGCTTCTGGTCGTTCTTCGATACCGGCGGCGCACAAAGCTGTTGGAACGAGTATGTTGCCCCGGGGAACTGCTACGCGCCGGTGTTCGTCGACCCCAAGGGTTTCACCACCGCCATCCACTGGGAAGCTGTTCGCGAGGGCATAGAGGACTACGAGACCCTGGCGATGCTGCGGGATGCGGCGGGGCGCACTAAGGACAGAGAGTTCAAGGCGGAAGCTGTTGAACTGCTCAGGGCTGCGCCGACCGCGGTGATCGGTGATTACAGCGACAACTACATGTGGAACATACCCGCCGACAGGTCCGCGGCCGATGTCTACCGGAGCGTGGCCCTGCTGCTGCTGGAGAAACTGAGCAAGTAAGGGAGTATTGCGAAATGCGTGGAGTTGAGAAGACAGCTCAAGGCTGGCGGCTTTCGGTCGACGGCATGATACTCGATATAGACGGGGCCTCCGGCAGCCTGAGCCGGCTGGTGATCACCGCCGACCAGGAGTTCCTCTGGACCAACCGCCCCGGCGCGGTGTCGGTCCGCGACGACCTTCTGGAGCACACGTTCGGCCCCAAAGACCTCCAGCAGGCCCGGATCGAGCCGACGGATACCGGCCTCACGATCCACAAGTCGTTCAAGGGCGCGCCGTGGCTGCTTACGGAGAAATACACGCTCGATGGCGACGCCATAGCCTGGGCTGCCGAGGTTGCTATGGACGCGGGCGACTTCCGCTCCTGCGCCGTGAGCATGAGCATTCCGTGGCCTACGGGGCAGATGTTCGGGCATTACGGGATGGAGTTCTGGGCGGCAAAGGAAAAGATGCCCTCCGCTCCGCACCGCTTCGCCGGAATATCGCTGGAATATGGCGAGATCACCAGCGGCATCCTCATGCCTGCTCTCTGCTGCTACCGGGCGGAGGAAAAGGCCGGCTTGCTGCTGACCATGCCCTTCGATTTCCGCACCCCGCGATTCAGTTTCAACAGCGCCTACCGCGAGCCTGAGCTTGAAATGCGCTTCGACTGGCTCGCGCTCGGCCCCGGCAAACCCGCCCGCACAAGCCTGCTGATGCACGGAACCGGCGGCCACTGGCGACCGGCGCTGGGCTGGCTCTATGGCCGTTTCAAGGAGTATTTCGAGCCGCGCTCAACCCTCACCGACAGCCTATGGGGTGGGCATACTTCCGGCTGGTCGGACGTCCCCGCAGATGAAGCCCACGCAATGAAAGAGCTTGGAATGACCTGGCAGGAAATGCATATGCACTTCCCCGCCTACGGCAACTACCACCCCGAGGGCATCGATTCCTGGCCGATAGGTCACTGGCTGATCGACCCAAGGCCCTGCGAAGATGATCGGGCCAAAGCTCTGGTCACAGCGGACATAATGCGCCGCACTATCAAGAACCTCCACTCGGAGGGCATAGCCGCCCTGCCGTATATCCAGGTGACCGGGGACGCCGACGATGAGCGCGTGGCCCCGCTGTTCGAATCATCGATGGCTCGCGACCGCGACGGCAACACTATCAGCAGCTACTTCGGCTGCCACCAGATCAACTCCGACCCCTCGCTGCCGTTCGGCCAGGACATGATCCGTCAGATAAGGGGGATGGTCTCACGGTTTCCCGAAATGGACGGTGTGTTTGTAGACCAGCTCTGCTACAACTACCTGGACACCGCGCACGACGACGGCGTGACCGCGGTCAACAATCGCCCGGCCTACATGACCGGCTTCAACTACCTCCCCCACCTGGAACTGCTATCGGCCCTGCTGCATCCGGGCAAGGTCATCATAGGCAACGGCCCGCAGAGCATCGGCGTGATGAAGCATGTGGACGCTTACATGGCGGAGGGGGAGGGTTGGCTTTGCGACCACCTCCAATACTACAGCCTGGCCAAGCCGATGTTTTTCCTGAGCTACGCGGGCGGCGAGCAGGCGGTGGAGAAGATGTTCCAGCAGTGCCTGGTCTACGGCGCGGGCTTCACCAGCACAGCCTCGGCCCTGCCGCACAAGGACGTCTACGACCTCTACATGCCCCTGCTCCAAAGGCTCTACCGCCGCAGGTGGCTCTTCGACCCCAACCCGATCACTCTCCCGAGCGGCTTCAGCGGCAGCCTGTTCCAAAGCCCGAGCGGCTCCCTGGTATCCGGCATAGTGAGCAGCTTCCACGCCCACACCGGAGCCACGAGCGCGCCGCAGACGGTGAAAGTTGAGTCCAGATCAGCCGCCGGCACAACCAAAGTAATCCTGAGGGAACTAGGCAAGGAACCAACCAGCATACCGTTCTCCATAGACGGTGGCACAATCCAATTCGACATCCCGGGCGATGCTGTTGCTTTGGTGGCGGAGTTGGAGAAGTAGGACTTGGCGTCATTCATTCCTGGGTGGTGATTTCCGAATCGCCACCCAGCGACTGTCCCCTGAACCTTCCCCTGAACCTTCGTTGACTGCCTCACTCCCAATACCCTACAATACACCAGGACTATGTGAGGCGTTTGATGAGCGGAACAGACTGCGCGATAATCGGGGGAAGCACGGGATACCGGGCGCTGCACGGGGCGGAGGTTGCGAGCAGGGGCGAGAGCATCCGCACACCGTTTGGCGACTCCTCGCCGGTGCATACCATCGAGCGGGATGGATTCCAGGTCTACTACCTCTCCAGGCACGGCGAAGAGGGCTATCACCTCAATGCTTCCTCGGTCAACTACCGCGCCAACATCTGGGCGCTGAAGGAGATGGGAGTCGAGCGGATAGTCGCGTGGAGCGGGCCGGGCGCAATTGACGAGAGCCTGACACCCGGCGAACTCGTGATCCCGGCGGATATAATCGACGAGACCAAGTGCCGCGAGCACACATTCTACAAAGGCACGGGCCTTGGCTTCGTCCGGGAGAACCCTGTTTTCTGTCCCGATCTGGCCGCGCGTCTGGTAGAGGGGATAACCGCAGAGCAGGGCCATTCGCGGGATGGGATGGTCTATGTCTGCACCGAAGGCCCCAGGCTGGAGACCCCGGCGGAGATCCGCAAGCTCAAGACCATCGGCGGGCACCTGGTAGGGATGACCCTCGCCCCGGAAGCGTTTCTGGCGCGAGAGCTCGAAATCCACTACTGCCCGCTCTGCTACGTTACAAACTATGCCGAGGGCACAAAAGATCGCCCCTACAAACCCGGTGAGCTATTTGAGGGTATGCTGAATGGGGAGGAGAAAGCGGCAGTAGATGCAGCCTCCGCCAAGCTCCTGCGCGTGGCAATGGATGCGCTGCAGACCAAACCCGCCACCCAATGCCATTGCGCCCAGTCAATGGAGCGCTACCGCAGAAGAGGCGACATAGGCGAAGACTGGCGAACGTGGATAGCCAAGTAGAGGAACGAGAAGGATACGGAATCACGAGAAAGTGTTGTCATTCCGAAGGAGGAACGACTGAGGAATCTGCTGTTCGTCTTGGTTCTATCGTCTGATGGTTCTTGGGGTTGGGAAAAGCAGATTCCTCGTTCCTCGGAATGACTAGACTCAGGATTTCGTGTTTTCTCCCTTTCGTGTTTTCGTGATAAAAAGTAACTCAGGAAGTGCAATGAATATACTGCTAACAAATGATGACGGTGTGCATGCTGAGGGGCTTCTGGCGGCTAAGAATGCGTTGGCTGAGCTTGGCACAGTGTTTGTGCTGGCCCCAGACAGGCCTCGCAGCGCCTGCGGGCACTCCATCACCCTTCACAAGCCGCTCCGGGTGCAGCCTGCGAAGATGCTCGACGGCACAATGGCCATCTCCTGCAGCGGGACCCCGACAGACTGCGTAAACGTGGCGCTGTTGGGCGTGCTGAAAGAGAAGATGGACCTGGTGGTTTCCGGGATCAACATCGGCCCGAACCTCGGCTGGGACCTAACCTACTCCGGCACAGTCTCCGCCGCAATGGAAGGCTCGATAATGGGCCTGCCGTCGATAGCGGTATCAGTCGCAAGTCATGCACACGATGTGGACTTCTCGATCTCCGCAAAGCTGACCGTGGAGATCGCCAGGCTGCTCAGCGTCAACAGACTCCCCGGCTCCACATTCCTGAATGTAAACGTCCCCGCGCTGCCCGCCGACCAGATAAAGGGCATCCGGGTGACCAGAGTCGGCAAGCGCACATACTCCGGCCAGATGGAGAAGCGGGTGGACCCTATGGGCAGGGAATACTATTGGCTGGGCGGCGATGAGGCCATAGACCACCTGGAACCCGGCACGGATGTCCAGGCCATCGCGGAAAACTACATATCAATCACCCCAGTCCACATGGACCTCACAGACCACAAAGGCCTGGAGGTCGCAAGAAGCTGGGGCATAGAAACCGGCAGTTTGGAGGGGTGGAGGTAGACAAATGACCCAGGACCAGCAGACCAACGAGCAGCAACCCAAACCAAAGTCATTCTACCCATTCGCCGCACTGATGGGTATAGCCGCCGCTGTCGCAGCATTCGCCCTCGGCATCATATCCACCATCCCCGGAATGAAGTGGCTAAGCGCCGTGAGCTTCTCCGGTTCCCACGCTATGGACTGGCGCCTCGGCCTCCTGAACACCTACGCCGCGATGCATGTGAAACTGGTGGGGAGCGGGATGATCGACTCGGGGCTGGGGGCTGAGAAGGTCAGCGCATCGATCCTGATGCCGCCTACGTTGCTGACGGTGGGGATTGGGTTACTATTATTCATAGCTCTGGTTATTCTCGCAAAGACCCCCGGGGCTGGTGTTATCCAACGCCTGAAATCGTGCCTTTGGGCATTAGTGGTGTTTGGAGTGCTTGTCGCCGCGATATCCCCAATGGCGAAGGCCAAGTTGGATACTGTAGAATTGCCGTCCACGGACGAGATCAGTTTCTCGGCTCCTGCTGTCGATTACGGAGTGAGGCTCATCGACGCCGTCGGTGGTAGGCTCCCTGGCATACCGGCACTTGTGGTTCTCATAATGATGTCTGTAAGGCCGTGGAAACGCACTGACGATGATATGCCTCGTTCGGATGCCGCATACGCCGGAGTGATGTTCTGGTCCCCGATAGCCAAAGCCGCAGCAGCGAGCGTAGCCGTCTTCCTACTGCTCGCAGTAGGCGCTGGGGTTCTGCTTACCAGGAGCGGGCTCGTCAAACCCACTGAAGCTGAACCTGGCGGAGCCAATCAACAAGTAGTCGGAAGCATTGTACCAGCCGCCACAGCAGGCTATCTGGCACTCCACGGCGTTCACATCAACGCCAAGGCAACAGGCATATACATACCGACAAACGAGGTCAACACACTCTTAGATTTCTCCGCTGGACTAGACTTCGGGACCCGATCGGCAACGAACAATGGCACGGACGTGAAGAACAGCCCGATTCCGAGGTGGGTCGTACTGCCTGTTCTGCTCCTATGGGCGAGTGTTTACTTCATAGTGGGGCGCATGGCCTGTCGGCCTCTCAGGGATGTGCAGGCCAGGTTTGAGAGCCTCACGGCGAAGCTACTTGCCGTTCTGGTAGCGCTTGTACCGCTCCTGACGATTACCTTCGTTGCGGACGCGTTGTCCTCAAGGTTCGTACGAGTAGATGGCGAAATGGCGAAGAGTGTCATCTCCATAAGCGCTTCACCCTCGTGGCTGCTCTTGGTCACTATTGCGGTTATCTGGCTGGCTGCGTATCTTGGCGGGTCATTTGCCATCTCGCGCAAACATAGAAACCGGCAGTTTGGAGGGGTGGAGGTAGACAAATGACCCAAGATCAGCAGACAACGAGACAGGACACCAAACCCAAGTCCAAATTCCTATTCGCCGCAATGATGGGCGTAGCCGCCGCAGCCGCGTCATTCGCCCTCGGCATCATATCCACCATCCCCGGCGTGAAGTGGCTGAGCGCCGTGAGCTTCTCGGGTTCCCACGGCATGGATTGGCGCCTCGGCCTCCTGAACACCTACGCGGCGATGCATGTGAAGCTGGTGGGGAGCGGGATGATCGATTCGGGATTGGGGGCCGAGAAGGTAAGCGCCTCGATATTGATGCCGCCTGGGCTGTTGACTGTGGGGATTGGGGTTGTTCTGGTCGTGGGAGCAGTCTTTCTTGGGCGATTGAGAACCACAAGTCCGCGGCAAAGACTTCTCTTCTTTCTAACAGCCATGGTCGCCTTTGCAGCCATCACGTTGGCTGCAACGCCGTTTGTCCATGCAACGCTTGATAGAGTCGCTTTGCCTTCCACCGACGAGCTCAGTTTCACACCCCCGTCCGTCCTGTATACTCCGCTTTTTACGGTTACAGGCTTGTCAGCTTGGGTCTTTCCAGCAGTAATCCTGTTCCTGATAGCTCAGTTGAGTTCAACCAAGGGCATTCGGCGCACCGCCGAGCCGGCAACCAGAGTCAACCGCATCTGGGGCGCTCCGCCCCTGTTGCCAGTGTTTCGCGTTATGCTATACGTGTATACCGCCGCGTTTCTCATACTGGCCGTCGGAACTGGAGTGTCGCTTGGCCTCGGATCCTCAGGTATGCCATCTAGTGACGCCGATCCTCATGGGCACCGCATCACCAGCGCCATTGTGCCCGCTGCTACGGCGGGGTTGCTGATCTTGTCTGAGGTCGAGGTCACCGCCTCCGCAGAGGGTGTGCATGTTCCGACAGGTGAGGAAAACAGCATACTTGATGCCAGTGGGAGTGTCCTCACTGGCACTCGGGTTTGGACGAACAACTACTCCGATAAGAGACTCACGCCTGCCCCAAGATGGCTGAGCATACTGGCAATGCTTGCTACTGGGATTGTCTACTTCATTATCGGAGTATCTGCCGCAGGAACTGCGAAAGAGGCCAGGGCAATCTCCGTGGCAGCAGATGCATTCCTCCTCAGCATGGTCTTTGTGGGAGTGGCAGGTGGGGCGTTTGAGACGCAACTCGTCAGGATAGATTCTGAAGTCGCCAAGAGCGTCGTCACCTTGGGCCCGGGCTCGCACGGGTTGTTGGTGTTTCAACTGCTCGTGACCGTTTCATGCTACCTTGGAGCGTTCGCGGCTGCACTTCTCCGCAACCGAAAGCAATCCGCGTGAAGATCCGTAATACCACTTCCTTTGATATGGCCGACTTGCTGAGGCGGGCTGTGGCGGAGTATCCGGTTGAGGGGCTGGAGATCGAGCTTCGGTATATGCGGGTGGGGGCGAAGCGGTGTATGTCCGGGACCTATTACCGCAGGTGCCCCGGCTATGAGAACGGCCTGCTGATCCGCCTGCGCATCAACCCCGCCAACATCTACCCCCTGGAAGCCCATTTCAAGCTCTCCAAATACGAGCGCAAAACCAAACGCGGCCAGACCACCGTCTACCAGCAGCTTCAGAAACTATGCTTCAAAAGGGCGGAAGAGCTGATACTGGCAGTTTTCCTGCACGAGTTTTCCCACTACCTCGACCACCTCCAAGGCCGCAACGGCAAATACAAACAAACCAAAGCCGACGAATTTGCTTTGGCGGGGCTGCGGAAGATGGGGATGGGGGAGCTGTTTGTGGGGTAGGTCGTCGGTCAGCAGTCCTCAGTCGACAGTCGACAGTCTCCAGCCAACAGTCGTTGTGACCGGCGAGACGTACCCATCCTCTCTCCCCTCGCAAGGGGAGAGAGTTAGAGTGAGGGGCCTTACCAGCTTGCACATCTGCACGATGTCTGCAGATAGCAGAACCGCCCTGAGTCAGAAGACCGTACCCATCCTCTCTCCCCTCGCAAGGGGAGAGAGCTAGAGTGAGGGGTCTTGCCAGCTTGCATATCTGCATGATGTCCGCGGATAACGCGGCAGCAGTAGCCCGGGAGAGGGAGTTGTTCGCTTACCGAAGGCCCTTCACTCCCCCTCACCCCAGCCCCTTTCGCAGCCCCGCTTCGCTAGGGTCTGCTTTCGGGCAACGCCTCTCCCCGCGGGACCGGGGAGAGGTGGTTTTCGCCCATCTCGCGTCCTTCGCGATTCCGCGTCCTCCGTGCTCCTCCGCGTAATCCGCGATTCTGTGCTATACTAACCCCAACAAACTCGTTCCCCCGGAGGCAGTTATGAAGCGTTGGGTGATGCTTGTAGTCTGTCTGGTTATGGTAGCGTCGGGCGCGTGTCGGGCGGCCACGATCTGGGTCAAGGCCGGCGTGCCTTGGAGCGTTACCGGCAAGGATGACCTCGCCCAGCTCAAGCGGCTGGCTTCCGGGGTGGGGTGGGAGTTCGAGCCAAACGACGATACCAACGCCAGCCTTAAGAAGATCGGCATCAAGACCATCCGCTGCATCAATGTCGACCCCCTCCCCGGCAAGTTCGATGAGAAGGGCAAGTTCATAGTCGGCGAACCGGGTTACCTTCTCGCCCACTTCGATACCTGCCGCGCGGTCGGAGCCAACCCGCACGTGATAGTGGCGGTCGGGATGCACCCGGAGCTTCGGGTCACGGAGAAAGATGCGCAGGGCCAGCCGGAGTCGATAATGGGAATGATCCACGAGGGAACCTACGGCCCCAACGACTGGTCCAAATTCCGCAACTACTGCCAGGCCTACTTCGAGTATGTCCTCATAACCCAGGGCTTCCCCAAGGCTGAGTTCGAGGTATCCAACGAGCCGGACATCGGCGGGGTGGTCTACCCGATGCCTCCAAGGCCCACCAACGGTTCCCGCCTGCTCTATGAGGCCTACTTCAACCTCTACAAGAACGTCGCCGAGGCTGCCCAGAGCTTCGAGAATGAGCATCCGGGAATGAAAGTGCGGCTCGGGGGGCCTGCCATCGCTTGGGCCTACACTTTCAAGTTCGGTGACTTCAACTGGGCCGAGCGCTTCATTCGGGACTGCGGCGAGCAGAAGGTCAAGCTCGACTTCATCGGCCTGCACTACTACGGCAACCAGAGCTCCCTGGACGATCAGTACTGGAGCATCTACCCATCGTTCGCCCAGATGTATCGGGTCACTAAAGCCGCCCGCGACAAGTACTGCCCCACTGTCCCCATAGCCTTCACCGAATGGGGGCCAAGCTACATCACCAACAACACGCTGCCGTCATCGGTGAATGCCAACCACATCGGCGCGGCGTGGTCGGCGGCGTTCCTGAACCTGATGCTGCAGTGCGGGGTCGACCAGGCGCTGTACCTGGTAACATCCGACCTCCGAGAGCAGGGCAAAGACGCCTGGGACGATGTCTGGGGATGGCCGTCCCTCTTCACCAACCGCACAGCCACCGGCAAGTCCTACCCCAAGGCTATCTGCCACGTTTTCGATATGGTGAGCAGAATGCAGGGCCAGCGGGTCGAAGCCACCAGGGGCAGCGACACCGTCAACTGTATAGTCTCCGCCGACAAGTCCAACAAGACAATCACGGCCCTGGTCTGGAATTACGGTGCGGTGATCCCCGAGGGCGCGCCGGTGGTTGAGAAGGCGAAGCGGGAGTGGGTCGGCCTGCGGGTCCGTGACGCGCAGAGCTTCTTCGGCTCAAAGTCCGTCAAGGTTGAGCGCTGGTTGGTAGGCGCGAACTGGAGCGACGCCTACTCCGCATTCAAGAACGGCGCAAAGCTCAACGACCGCAACACCGCCCTCAGGCAGGTAGAGAACACCGCCAAACCAATCACCGAAGGCGCGCTGAACACAGGCTTCCCAATGCCGCCATCAAGCGTGACGCTGGTGGTGATGAGCGCGGGGAAGTGAACGCATTCCCCCTCCGCGCCAGGAGGGGGTTAGGGGGCGGTTCTTTTCGCCTATCAAGTCTGCACAACCCGACGCCAGAAGAACCTCACCCCAGCCCTCTCCCAGCGGGGAGAGGGAGCAGCATTCCCCCTCCGCGCGTTGACACCTGCCACCCCGTACCTATACCATTGGACTATAGGCGTGTTTACACGTTCGCTTTGTTTAGTGCGGAACAACAGGGAGTGTGCGGGATGAGAATGGCTAGCTCGATTCGTGTGGTTGCAATGTCTGTGTTGATGTTGCTTGTTCTGGCGGGGGCGCTGCCTGCTTTGGCGAGCGTTGGGTACGCCGGGCAGCAGCCGGCAGCAGGCGTGGAATCCTCCACTTGGGCATATCAGCAGAACGGCGATCTTCTCCCGAATCCGGATTTCACTCTCAGTGGGCCGTGGACGGAGGCCGGCGGGGGCATCCTGAACTACGACAACGGCTGCCTTATCCAGAGCGATCCATGGTTGACTGAGGCTGCCAGTCTGCTCACCAGTGGCTACACCGTTGAGGTAAGGATGAAGGTGGGAACACCCGGCGGTATGTATGGCTTTGGGATAGCTCCGGCTGATGGCGCCCAGTTTCTCTGGGTCAATGTGCTTCCGGACGGGGTAGCTTACGTTGCCGGGTCACAAATCATAATCGACACGCACAGAAATGACGATGGCGCTTTCCACGTATTCCGCGTTGCCCACAGTCCCGGCGCTTCCACTTCTTCCGTCTGGAGAGACGGCGTCTTGCTCACCACTTCCGCAGGCTTGACTCCATATTCAGCACTGACTTTCCTCAATTTTGGCGAGGAAAGTGGAACCTGCGGTTCCGGCCAACTCGACTACGTTCGCTGGACTCCCGGCGTGTACAACTCAAGCCGGTCGCCGGTCAATGTCAGCCTCACTCCTGTCTCCGGCGCGCCGGCAGCGGGTACGCCAATGACGTTTACTCAGGTCGTGTCGGACCCCAACGGCTTTGCGGACATCAGCAGAGCCTACTTACTCCTCAACGACACAGACGGGCAGTCAAACGCTGCCTTCTTGTGCTATGACCGCGCAAGCAACAGGATTTACCTGAAGAACGACGCCGGCACAAGCTGGAGCACAGGCTATGCTCCCGGAACGAACGTAGTCCTGCAGAACAGCCAGTGCTACGTCTATGTGAAGGATACAACAGTCTCCGGAGTCGGGAACAACCTGACGCTGAACTGGCGCATAGCCTTGAAGACCGCTTTCGCGGCAAGAAGCCTGAACGGCTATGTATACGTTCAAGATATGACCGGTATGAAAGATGGCTGGGACCAGATGGGCAGGTACTTCACCCCCGCCGCCCCGACCTGCGTCAGCGTGACACCATCCACCGGCAGCGTCGATACCGGCGTTCCTCTGGTCTTCTCTGCCAGTATCAGTGACAGCAATGGCTATCCCGACATCGGCATCTCCTACCTGCAGCTAAGCGTCACCTCCAGCGCGGTCAACGGGATATACCTGCTCTACGACTCCAGGCAGAACAAGCTCTTCCTGCGTAACGATACCAGCACAAGCTGGGGCACAGGCTACGCGCCGGGAGCGAACGTGACCCTGGAAAACAGCCAGTGCACAGTTGACGTTAAGAATACTACTGTAACCCCCAGTGGGGCTAACGGTCTGGTGGTCAACTGGAACATCACCCTGAAGCTCAGCCAACTCACCAAGAGACTCTGCGAGCGGATGTTTGTGAGAGACAGAGAGAACCTCAACAGTGGCTGGAAGGTGAAGGGATATGTGCAGGTCGGCAACCCGCCGCTTCTGTGCGAGATCAACTCCAAGATAGACAACAGAGACGTTCCATGGACCCACTGGGGTTGGCAGAAGCATGCCGTGGTCCGGCTCAACGGCTCTGCCAAGAGGATCAACACTCCCGCGCAGCTTTACTTCATAGGTGGCGAGTGGCCTTACAGCAACTCCCAGATGCCTTACCTGGTATACATGCCTGAGATCAGCACCATCATGATGGCGGCGGAGGTTGGGCCGCCTTCGGTGAAGACTGTCCTCACATTCAGCGCCGACTCCGGCGCTACCTGGACTGCGCCACGGTGGATGCACACCAACGCTTCCGGCACGCCCGACCTGATGGCCAGTATGCAGATGACGTATCTGGGCAATGGCAAGCTCATCAGCAGCGACACTCCGAGCTACTGGTTCAGCAGCGACTACGGCCAGTCGTTTGCGTGGTATGCCACATCTCCGCTTGGCTCCGAAGGCAAGCCGATGTACAACTGGGCCCCGATGCTGGTTGATAGAGACCCCATCACCGGAGATGTCACCCGCATAGCCGAGACCCGCTACAAAGAGAACGGCACATTCGACACTCCCGAATACTTCTCCCAGGCATGCATTCGCTTCAGCGAGGACGAGGGCAGGACGTGGAGCACGGAGATCAATGTGCCGCAGTGGAAAGGTCTCAATGAGGTTGTGCTGAGCCGGGCGAAGAATGGCGACATAGTTGCCGCGGGGCGAACGGATAACCCCGTGCAGTTCCTCGGCTTGGTAAACGACCAATATAGCGGCCTGGCGACTTCAGTGTCCAGCGATAACGGATATACTTGGACAGAGTTGTACCACTTGTACTTCTGGGGCAGGCATCACCCGAACATGGTGGTAATGCCGAGCGGTGACATAGTGATGACATACGTGGTCCGCAACGGCTACACCAATGACAACGACGGCTTCCCCAGATTTGGCATCGAGGCGGTGGTTAGCAAGGACAACGGCAAGACCTGGGACCTGGATCACAAATACATCCTGGCGTCCTACTCGGCACAGATCAAGGACACCTGGTGGGGCTCGACCCAGTCGACAACCAACGTTCTCCTGCCCGACGGCTACATCCTGACGGCATTCGGCACAGGAGTCCGCAACCTGCCGACCCAAAGCATCTGCAAGATGGACGTGGCGATGGTAAAGTGGAAACCCAGCGGCCAGGCAATCAATACCGAAACCACCCTGAGGGATGCCCTCTACGAATCCGACTTGCGCAACAAGTTCGACCTGTACTCGGTCAAGTAAGAGGGCTTTTCCGCGTTATCCGCGCCATTCCGTGTATACTCTCATCCCTCCAGGTTCTCCGAACCTGGAGGGTACCACCTCTGCTCAACCGTCCCCTCCAGCCTGCCCCCTGGTTTGCCCAATACCCCATTACCGGTAATTCAACTGGAAAACCAGGCGGTCCTCAAGCGTGCTGCGTTTTCACCCGCACATGGGGCATTC
>CAZTAO010000079.1:0-16835 GCA_964611645.1 uncultured bacterium
AAGTTGTGGTTTTTCTCCACTTTCTTCACTTGCTCATCGAAACTGAACAGTTACGCCACAGGCGTGGTGCCCACCGCATAGCAGAGCATCCGCGAGTGAGAAACGGCGCCCCCGCCGAAGCAGGGACGCCGTTTTGCTTTAGTCTTTGCTCCTCGACCGAGGCAGCTATACTAGCCACCTCAAGGTGAGCATCCGGATACCAGCGCGCCAAGCGCGGCGACTCCCGCCAGCCGCACCAACCAGTAAAGTAGGTTTCTCACTTCAGCACCTCACAACATAGAGTACGTCGGGACTAGAACCTGAGAATCTGGGAAAGCAGTCTGGGAGTCTTCGGCGCAAAGGCCAAGTCGAGACCGAACAACTCCATGCCCCAGGCAATTCCCTGACCAGTGTAGCCTGCACGAACGGCGAACGCGCGGCCGAGTCTCCATTCAGCGCCCATTCTCAGGTCCCTTTTGGCGTTGTTTGCCTGGGTCACGTTGATAAGGTCGGCAGCGATGGTGAGGCCCGGAATCGGATGCGCCCCCACTCCCACGCTCACCATTGTGCCCGCCTGGTTAAGTCCGAGGCCGGCTTCCCTGGGCTTGATCAAGTTGTTGACCACTATTCCATACTGGAGCATACTGTCGTGGGGAGCGTAGATCGCCCCAACATCCATCTTCACACTGTTGTGCTTCTGGGTGGGCTGCGCAATGGCGTCGAATGCAGCGCCCGCAAGAACGTTACCCACGGAGTCGACGACCACCGGACTTGCGCCCGCGCCTGATGCAACTACCTGCCAGCTTCGGCTCTCAATTCGCAGCATCTTGATGTTGGTCCCCAGATACCACTTCCCCGACTCGCTTTCCACCGGGGCGCTGAGCTGAATGGCGGGCAGCGCATATACCAGGTTGCCGGTGACGAATGTCTGGGAGAGGTCGTTGGTGTAAGCCGCGAAGGCCGCATTAGCTCCTGCCATGTCGCCGGCTTTGGCCAATGTCACTGTGGAGCGCAGGTTCGTATTGGCTGCGGAAGGATACGCCGCTGAGAGGTTCATGACCCCCGTCCTGAAGCCCTGGCCAATGTTTGCCCATTCCTGTGCCGCAACGCTAGGAAGAATGTTGGCGGCGGCCTCTCCCTCGATGGTAAGACCAAACTGGCCAGCAAAACCCACAGTGGAACTCAAGGTCACCGATGTGGGCCGCTTGGCAAAATCGTTCACCAAGTCGATAGCGCCGGACCCATCGAGGTTGTTGACCGTCGACGCAGCGTCGATCAGCTTGCCGACCGTTGTGCCACGGACATGGAAATCGAGTCCCGGCACCAGTATCTTGAACTTGGCCCCGGAGACTGCGGGCGACGCGGGGTTCATAACCGCAGTTGTGCCTGAGTCATCACCCAGAGCAAGTCCGGCGCCGCCAAGACCAGCGGCTCTGGCCGTGCTGCCAAAATTGAAGTCGGAACAATACGCCGGCGCTGACAGCACCAGCATTGCCAGGAGTATACCTGCAAGAATCGTCTTCAAGACCTAGTCCCCCCCTTGTTGAACTGTGTTTGGAGCCGGCAGCCAGCTAGGTTCTGTCCGGATACCCAATTCCTCATTCTATCCACTGCCTGAAATATCCTTCAATTACAGTTTGTCCCCACGATTGCAGAACAACCTCAGACCCCTATGTCCCACATGCTCTCCAGATCCTTCCGAGAGTAGGCTTGGAACGCAATGAGGGTGTTTGTACGAACTATGCCTTCAAGCGGTAGTAGCTGCTTGGTCATCACGTCGGCCAGATCTTCGTGTTTCTTGACTCGGATTATCGCGACCAGATCGTAGTCACCTGCAACCGAGTAGACCTCAGCCACCCCTGGAATGTCTGCGATGGCTTCTGCTGTTTCCGGCAGCCTGGATTTCTCACCCTGTATTAGCGCAAATGCTGTTACCACTTTCTACCTCCTGGTTTCGGGCGCTCATCCCCCGATTTTGAGCATTGCCCAAGCAGCCGCCTCTCTGATCACGTTGCCGGGATCCTCCAGCAACTCAGGAAGACACGCCGCTGCGGTTTGGTTCTGAGAGTTCCCGATAGATATGATTGCGTTTCTACGCAGTCTGTTCCGCCCAATCCAACCTATAGGTGTGTTTCTCAGCGCCGCACGATACTCCTTCTGGCTCATTGTGGCTGTCCGGCCCGCATCGCCCAGCCATTCAGGGTAGACCGCCACGGAGAACGCGGGGTTAGTTGGCTCGATACCCTGGTTATATGGGCAGACTTCCTGGCAGACATCACATCCATACAGCCTGCAGCCCATAGCTTCAGCCGACTTCGCAGAGAATGGCCAGTTCTTCTGTGTGAGCGCGGATATGCACCTGGTTGCGTCCAGAGCGCCGGAGTCGGACAGAGCGCCTGTCGGACACGCCTGCACGCACATGCGGCAACCGGAGCACATCGACGGCTTCGGCTCGCTTCCGGATTCGCAGGGAATGTCGGTAAGTATCTCCCCTATGCTAACCCAGGATCCACAGCCATCTACAAACAACAGTCCATTCCGACCAATCGAACCAAGTCCTGCTTGACGAGCCAGTGCTCGCTCATCCAGATAGCTATCATCCACACATGTGTTAACATAGCTAGCCCCATAGCTACGCAGCACTGGCACTATAACATCCATAGCACGCGTAACATGCGTATGGTAGTCTATACTCATTGCGAATCTAGCGATTCCGGGATCTGCATCGAAGGGTGAGCAGGCTGAGCCGGACGGCAGGCAGGAAACGGCAATGGACAGAACAGTGGCGGCGTGTGGGAACCGCATCCAGACCCGGTGGTCTGCCGGAGTGCAGCCTATGGCGGCCAGACCAAGGAACCCGGCAACTTCAGCCAGGTCCCGGTTCAAGGCTTCGCGCAGGAAATCTACATGTAGATTCGGTTGATGAACCACCGGCGCCCTCGTTTCACAACATCGAGGTTCACTATCTTGGTGCCGTTGAGCGAGTTGTTGATGGTGACTGACACTCGCGCCTGCGTTGGGTTCTCGGGGTCATCGTAGCCGCCCACAGTTGAAGTATACGTGGTCGCGCTGCCACCTGGGGTGAAGAGAAACAGCTCACCGGACATATCGGAGATGTATCGCATACTGTCAGCGAGATCCGCCTCAAAGTCATTGGTGACCAGCTTCTTGGCTGCGGGCATGTTTCGTGAAGACAGTAGCTCGATGTAGGTCTGACCAACGCGTTCAGGCGGCGCAACCCGCAGACAGTTTAGCAGAATCAGCAGCACGATGAACCCGCCAACAATCATTGCGATCTTCTTCATTTTGGGAGTTATTACGAACCGCTTCTCATCCTGGTAGAAGTAGCCGCTCGCCGGCAGGAACGCTCCGCATTGCGGACATATCTTCTGCGTGTCGATAACCTCGACTCCGCACTTAGGGCAATCCATCAGTCAACTCCTCCAGTATCACTTCCCATAGGTTCTTTGCGCGCTCTAGCGCCGTCTGCGGCTGTGCAGACGTACAGGTTCGGGTCCAAGCCGGTCGCCTGCCGATATGACTTCGACACGTAGGCAAGGAACTCCTCCACCGCGCCTGATTCCACAAGAGCCACGGCGCAGCCTCCGAAACCCGCGCCCGCGAGTCTTCCGGAGAGTGCGCCCGGCGCTTGCCTTGCCGCCAGCACCATGGCCTCGAGCTCCGGACAACTTACTTCGTAGTAGTCTCGCGCTGAATCGTGGGAAGCGTTCATCAGTTTGCCGAACGCGGTGTAGTCGCTGTTCTTCAGAGCTTCCTTGCTACGCACGACTCGGTCGTTCTCATACACCACGTGCCGCGCCCGTTTTGCCACTACCGGATCGAGCCTGTCAGCGAAACGCTCGTAATGCTCCGGCGAAACGTCCCTCAAAGCGGTCACTCCGGGTATCCATTTTGCGAATTCCCGCGCCGCGACCTCGCACTGGCTCCGGCGAGTGTCGTATTCGCTGTCCACCAGGCCGCGGGCCTTCCTGGTATCCATCACCACAATCTTCACTACCGAGGTATCAAGCGGCACAAGTTCGTACTCCAGGGTTCGACAATCCAGGAACAGAGCGTGGTCCTCAGCGCACAGAAGCGAGGCAAACTGGTCCATTATGCCAGTGCCAATTCCCACAAACTCGTTCTCGGCAAGCTGGCAGACCCTGGCAACCTGTGGCCCTGTAAGCACGTGTGGGTACATAGCCGAGAAGATTGCCGCAGTGGCGGTTTCGAGGGCAGCGGAACTGCTCAGCCCGCCGCCGAGAGGGACCGTGCCATGGAAAGCTACATCTGCCCCGCCCAGTTCGGCCCCGGCAACACGCAAGAAGTGAAGCACACCCTTGGGGTAATTCGCCCACGGGTCCTCCACATCCTTGGGTATGGAATCGACACGGAACTCGGAAAGGGCATTCTTGTTGGTGGAGAACAGCCTCACGACTCCATCATCACGGGGAGCGGCGACCGCAATGACGTCCAGGTTGACGGCGATCGGAAGCACGAAGCCCTGGTTGTAGTCTGTATGTATCCCCATCAGGTCCACTCGCCCGGGTCCGCGCGCCACAAACGAGGATGACCGGCCGAACACCCGTGTGAACTCGCTGTTGAGGCTGCCGAGCCTCTTGGGATCGATTATCATTGGGAATCCTCCAGGAACACGAAGCTGTCGGTCGTTGTATTGGGGGCAGCCGCCCGAAGCTCCGTAGCTTTCTCTTCCGGCAGGGAGTCATTTATATGGGTATAGGCCCCAGTCTCACAGCCAGCCATATACTTCAGCTTGTCTGCGGTGCGGTGAATCGGGTGGAACTCGATGTGGAAGTGGTAGTCCGGATAGGAGGCACCGTCTGTCGGCTCCTGATGCATTATCATTGTGTAGGGCAAAGACATTCCCCATAGATTGTCGTACTTGAGAAGAACAACCTTGAGGATGTTGGCCAGCGAGATGCGTTCGAGACGACCGAGATCGGAGATCGCGCCTGTGTGACGGTTACTGATAATGTACAGTTCGTATGGCAGCCTGGCAAAGAAAGGCAGGACCGCTGTAAAGTGATCATTCCTCGCAACTATGCGGCTTCCGTCGGTCGTTTCCCCGGCGAGAATGTCGCAGAGCAGGCAGTCCCCCGTGCGGTTGCGGTGACGTGTGCAGGCATCCAGTTCTTGTTGAATCTTGGGCGGGATGAACGGAAATGCATAGATCTGGCCGTGGGGATGGTTCAGAGTGACGCCGATCTCCTTGCCCTTGTTCTCGAAAATGAACACGTAGTCGATGAAGTCCTTCGATCCCAGTTCCTGGTATCGGTCTATCCATACATCAACCAGGTTGCGCATCCGCGAGAGCGGCGCATCTGTCAGCGTGCCGGCATGGGCGCTCGTATAGCAGACCACCTCACAGATACCGCGCGATGGCCGGACCGGTGATAGACCAGTCTGTTCCACTGCAATCGCCGCCGCAGGGTCAGAGAACGACGGGAACTTGTTCTCGAACACAACGATGTCGTATTCAGGCTCAGGAACTTCGGTCGGGAAGCCTCCAGGTTGAGTCGGACACAGCGGGCAGTAGTCATCAGGCGGGTGGAATGTGCGGTTCTGGCGATGTGTCGCAGTAATGACCCATTGCTCCAGCAGGGGATGCCATCTCAGTTCGGACAATTCGCACTCCCCTCTCCGCAACTCCCGATCCCCGCATCGTGCGAGAGAAGGGATTCGCCTGGGGCAAATGAATAGTACTCGATATGTCGGCCGTCCTCCAGCAACTCCTTACGCTTTGTCACCACGCGGGAGAGATCAGGCAGCAGAAGCTGGGCGACCTGAAGCTCTGCGGGCGTGTTCACTCCGAGGATCTCCTCAATATCGCAGGTGACTGTAGCTATCGTCCTGGACTCCGAGGCTGCCAGTTCGAGGCTTCCCGTGAGGTTGGTCTCTCCGGTAGCGTTTGGAGTTACATCAGCAATTCGATCTGCCAGCCAGGCTGCGTCAAACACGTAGGCGCCCCCGTTGACCTCTGTGATAGACAGTTGTTCGCTCTGGGCAGCCTTCTCTTCAACGATGCCGGTGATCCTGCCCAGAGAATCACGCAGTACCCTCCCATATCCGGATGGGTTCTCAAGGTTGGCGGTCAGAAGGGTGATCGTGGCGCCTTCGGAGGCGTGTACGCTCAGCATTCGGCGGATGGTGGAGGACTGGATCAGCGGGCTGTCGCCGCACATAATCAGCAAGGAGCCAACGAAGCCTTGAAGTTGGGCCAGAGCTACGGCAGTCGCATTTCCAGATCCCAACTGCCGCTCCTGGAGGACATATCTGAACTCCGAACCCATAGCGTTGCGGATCTGGTCGGCCTGGTAACCTACAACAATGGTGATTTCGTCAATGCCGGCTTGCCTTATATGGTCAAGCACATGCCTGAGGACAGGCTGACCGTAAAGAGTCTGCAGGAGTTTGGGCGTCTTGCTGCCGGACATCGCCTCGAAGCGCGACCCGCGTCCGGCAGCAAGAACAACTGCCTTAGTACTGGTGTTTACTGCCATCTACTGCCTCGGGAGAATATCCCTCTCCACTGTGCCTGTCTTTGTGAACACACGAATGTCCACGCTCTCGCCTACTATGGAGACGGTGACGAAGCGGTCAGCACCCAGCCTGTAGGCTGAGCCTCCCTGCACCTGCTGAGCCAGAAACTCCCGTTCACTGGTGTCATTCTTCAATGCAACCAGCACGGCACTCTTGGCGGTCGCCGGGTCATAACTGTAGATACTCTTGTAGCTCGCGAAGAGGAACTCCTTGGGGCAGTCCGGCCACCTCTTGCGCACGTCCGTCACCTTCGGGGTCAGCTTCGGGGCCTGGACCGAGAGCGGGCTTATCGACAGCGTCTGAGCGTCCTCGCCCTTCCGGCAGACCACAAGCACCTCGCCGGAGTCGGAGACTTGCACCGCCTCCACCTTCGAGGGCAATTCCAGCGCCAGCGCGTTGAAGATGGACCGAGACGCGCCTGTCTCAGTCGTCAGCAGGTGATACACAGAGGCACGCGCACCAGAGAGGTCGGTGTCAATCGAAGCCACCATATACTTGCCACTTGGGCTTGCGGCAAAGATCTGGCCGACGGAATCGCCTTCCTTGAACAGAATGGGTTGCGTTCGAGCGTCGAGGCGCCCGTCAGCGGAAACAAGAGCCAGATGGGCCCCTTCGGGAGTGACGGCAATGCAGGCAAGCTGCCCGGTCTTGCGAACACACCCCAGAACGCGATACAAAGGCGCAGCCAGCTTCACTTCCAACTTGATCGCCGCCGTGGCCGCGTCAACAACGACCAAAGAGGAGGCGGTCGGCGCAGCACTCTCATTGTCGTTCAGCAGCACCCAGATGGAGGAGTCGTCCATCCAGCCAATCCCGGCAATGTATCCGGGGAATCGGACCGGGCTGAACTCCACAAGCAGAGCTTTCTCTGAATCAAACGGCAGGATTCTCAAAGCAGAGCGATAGTCCTGAGGAGCGGGCTTATCGGTCTTCTTGAACCAGCCACCTGCCCAGCACGTTCCCGCCGGGTTCACTGCCTGGGTAGACATATCTCCAACCTTCAGCGAACTCCGCCACGAGGATGGATCCCCGTTGGGCCCCGGAGGCGATGGCGGCCGCGGGTTGAGCATCCGCCACGTGACGGCGACTATGAAAAGAATCACGAACACAGCTATCGGAATACGTTTGTCCACTGACAGTTGCTCCTTAGGTTAGGCACGAAGCCTCATTGTGTAGCGAGAGAAGTGACACCAAATCTAGAATGGAACGAGGATATCAAGAAGACGCTGCAGATCCTCGTCTGAGTAGAAGAATATCTCTATCCGGCCTCGGTCTTTGCCCTTTACAAGGTTCACCTTGGTCTTGAACGCTCGGGAAAGCGCGACTGCAATGTCGTCCATGTGCGGGTCCGACGGCTCCGTGCGTGTTTCACGTGAAACACCCGTCGTTACGGCTTCCCCCACGCTAGTTTCGCAGGCCGGCCAGAACTTCGCGGCCTGTTCCGTCTCGCGCACCGTCATGCCGCCATCGCCTGCCGCGACAGCCAGCGAAACCTTGTGATGGTCATCATCAACCGCCAGAATAGCCCGCGCGTGCCCCTCACTCAACTGTCCCGCCTTGACCATCTCCAGAACAGCCTCAGGCAGACCAAGAAGTCTCATTGTGTTGGCTACACCTGACCGACTCTTTCCCAGCCTTGCCGCGATCTCTTCCTGCGATAGCTGAAACTCATCGGACAAGCGCTTATACGCCCGCGCTGCGTCCACGGCATTGATGTCTTCACGTTGCAGGTTCTCGATCAGCGCGACTTCCAAGCTCTGTTCGTCGGTAAAATCACGCACTACAGCCGGAATCGTCGCCAAGCCAGCAGCCCTGGCCGCCCGGAGCCTGCGCTCACCCGCCACCAACTCATACGACCCACCAGCCTTCCCCCGGACCACGATCGGTTGAACCACACCATGCACCCTCACCGAACTGACCAGATCGTGGAACTTGTCATCGTCCAGGCTAGTCCTCGGTTGATACTGGTTGAACTCAATCCGTGAAACCTCTACCTCGGCCACGCCGGCCTCCGGCTCCTGATCCGCGCCCGGAATAAGCGCCGCAAGCCCTCTACCAAGTCCTTTTCTATCCAAGCCCCATCACCTCTTCAGCGAATCCGGTGTACGCCTCTGCGCCCCTGGATTTCGCGTCGTAGTGGATAATCGGGAGTCCGTGGCTCGGGGCTTCGCTAAGCCTCACGTTTCGTGGCACCACAACAGTCGCCACCTTCTCCCGAAAGAACCGTCTTACCTCTTCAACCACCTGCTCAGAAAGCCTGGTGCGGTAATCGAACATTGTCAGGAGCACCTTCCCTACTTCCAAGTTGGGGTTCAGGTGTCGCTTCACCAGATCCACCGTCCTCAGAAGTTGGCTAATTCCCTCAAGCGCGTAATACTCGCACTGAATCGGCAGGAGCACGAACTCCGCCGCGGATAGCACGTTGACAGTCAGCAGGCCCAGCGATGGCGGACAATCGACCACCACGTAGTCATACTTCTGATCCACCTGCTCCAAGGCCTTCTTCAGCTTCGTTTCCCTGGACAGCATCGACATAAGTTCGATGTCCGCGCCAGCGAGTTCCAGCCTTGCCGGGACCAGGTGCAGATTAGGCCACTGCGTTTCCGCAATCACATCCGAAAACGGAACTTCGTTGACCAGCACGTCATACACGCACCGGGAAAGGTCGGCTTTCACAATACCCACGCCACTGGTCGCATTACCCTGAGGATCCATGTCCACCAGCAGCGTCCTCTTCCCGGCAGCAGCCATGCACGCCGCCAGGTTGACCGCCGTCGTCGTCTTTCCCACGCCACCTTTTTGGTTGACTACCGCAAAAACCCGGCCCATACGTTTTCCTCTCCGTGCTGACTACTCTATCAGCCATTCCCCTATATTACCACGAATCGGGGAAAGCCTCCAGAGTCAAATCCGCTTCTCTGGACTGCGCGCCCTTTTCCATCATAACCCAAGTGCCGCTCTTGTCCGTCGCCAGATAGACAGCATCCACCAGCGACAGGATCAAGGAGTATCCCAAGCCCATCGACCGCGTGGTGGAGTACCTCATCAGCGTAGCGCGCGGCAACACCAATTCGTCCATCCCGTGCCCATGATCCACAATGAGCACCTGCACTCTGCCCTCTTTCAGGCCTACTCGTGCAATCCCACCAGTCGCATGCTTCACCGCGTTAGCAGCCGCCTCACCCGCAGCGGTCACCAGCCAGTAGCTGTCATCCTCGCTCACACTCGCAAGAGAACACGCAGACTTGATCTCAGTTCGAAGTCCACTCAGCCCGTCCGCGCTGTTCATCTCAATGAGCGCGGCATTCGGCGCAATTAGCCGCTCAATCTGATCTTTCTCAACCAGGTTCAGCTTCCCGTCAGTGACTGCCAGAATGGTGCTTCTGTAGAACTCCCGCTTTGTCTCTTCAGCCTCTACCTGTATCCGAAGCTCCCGCTCTCTGCCCTCTCGGAGGTCTTCCTCCGCCTGTCTGCGTTCCGTAACGTCATCGCTCACACTGAGCAGGCCAACAACCCTGCCTTCCGCGTCCTGCAGCGGCACCCTGCTCCGGTCAAAGCAACGCTCAGCGCCATCGCCCGTCGTGACCACTTCAGAAACATGCAAGTCAGGTGTGTTATCGCGCATAACCCGAGCTTCTCGCTCCGCCAAAACGGCGGCGACACCCAAGGTGGTCGGCAGTTGATCATCTGTCTTGCCTACTATCTCATCCGGCGACCCCAGCCCAACCGTCAGCGCGTAGTTGAGGTTGCACCCCTCGTAGACTAGCTTGTCATTCTTCCACGCAACAGCCTGCGGGATATTGTCCATAACTCTGCGCAGCAGCTCGCCCTGAGTCCTTAGCGCCTTCTCCGCCCATTTCCTCTGCCTACGCTGGACTACCTCTGCGAGCTCCCGCCTGACCGCCGGGATCAGCCGACCGTAGCTGCCCTTCACGATGTAATCGTGCGCCCCAGCCCTCATGGCTTCAACCGCGATGTCCTCGCCGATGTTGCCCGAGACTATAATGAAAGGCAGATCGATGCCCGTACTTCCCATCACCTTCAGAGCCGCAAGTCCCGTGAACTGAGGCATTACGTAGTCTGAGATGACGATGTCCCACTCTTTGTCGGCCAATGCCCGCAGCATCGCCTCCCGATCCTGCACGCGCTCAAACAGAGGGTTGTAGTCCCCCTTCTTGAGCTCTCTGATGAGCAGGAGGGCGTCGTCCTCGGAGTCTTCCAGTATTAGTACCCTAAGATCCTCAGGCATGGTATCCTCTATGTGGGTCTTCTCACTCAACTACAGACCGAGCGTCTTGAACATCCTGGCCTGCATACCGTGGGTCTTGACTATGCCGACGGCCTCGCTCTGGTCGAAGGTCTTGCTGTCGAAGCTTGCCAGATCCTCATTGTACAACGCATACTTACTCGCGCGACCTATCACACTGCAACTGCCCTTGAACAATCGCAAGCGGACCGTCCCCGCAACCCGGCGCTGAATCGTATTGATGAAGGCTTCCAGGTCGTCCTTGAATGGGTCATACCACAGGCCGGCATACGCCAACTTGCCCCACTGCTGGTCCACCATCACCTTGAACTCCCGCTCAGCAGCGGTGCATACAAGAGCCTCCATAGCCGCGTGCGCCGGAATAATCACTTTTGCCGCCGGGCACTCATAGTTCTCGCGCACCTTCAGGCCAAGTATTCGGTCTTCCATGATGTCGATGCGCCCAACGCCGTTATCGCCGGCGAGTTGGTGCACTTTCTGTATCAGTTGCACTGGCTTCATCCTGACGCCGTCCACAGCCACGGGAACGCCATTCTCAAACTCAAGGTCAAGCTCAGTGGGAGTGTTGGGAGCGTCCACGGGATTCTTGGTCCATGTGAAGATCTCCTCCGGCGGCGCGTAGTCCGGCTCCTCGAGCCTTCCACCCTCTATGCTGCGGCCCCAGAGGTTCTCGTCGATGCTCCAAATCTTGTCTTTGCTCTGCCCGACCGGAATCCCCTTTTTCGCTGCGTACTCCAACTCCCAGGTCCTGGTGAGTGACCGCTCGCGCATCGGGGCGATGATGGGGGTGTCCGGCATCAGGGTCCGCATCACGAACTCGATTCTGAACTGGTCGTTGCCTTTGCCGGTACAGCCGTGGCAGAATGCATCCGCGCCGATCTTCTGAGCTATCTCGACTGCCTTCAGCGCAATCAACGGCCTGGCGATCGAGGTGCTTATCGGATATCCCTGGTAGTCGCCGTTAGCCTTGATTGCCGGGAAGATGTAGTTCTCAGCGAACTCATCCTTGGCGTCGAATGTGTATTGCTCGGTCCCAAGCAGCTTGGCCTTATCCTCGGCCTGCTTGAGTTCCGCTTCGGGCAAACCAACATCCACGGTCACGGTAACCACGCGCTCGAAGCCGTAATCTTCCCTCATCATCGGTATGCAGACGGACGTATCCAGCCCGCCACTGTAAACTAGGACAACTGTCTTCGGCATCTTCTTCCTCCGTTAAGAGCAGAGGAGCGGAGAAGCAGAGAGCAGAGACTCAAGTCTCCACGTCTGCTATCGTTTTCCACTTCCCCAGAGTATTTCGGAATGCAGTAAGCATTCTCCCGAGATCTTCCGCGGCCCTGTAAGCGCGGCCCAACTCTTGTTCTCCCACAAATCCCTGCGACTTAGCTATCATGAGGTGAGATATCGACTCACAGAGCGATCCATAGGCAATCTCGACATAGCGAGAGAAGTCCTTATCTGACGAGCGCGAGCTGCCTTCGGCGATGTTGGCCCCAACTGAGACGGCCGCGCGCCTCAACTGCGACGTCAGCCCGAAACGCTCGTCGGTTGGGAAGCAGGCAGACACTTCGCATATCAGATTCGCATACTCAAGACTCTTGCGCCAAACGTCAAGCTTCTCGAATCTGAACATGACACCGTGCTCCTCTGCTCTCTGCTTCTCAGCCCTCTGCTCTCAGGCCCGCCCAACCAGCGCCATAACCGCTTTCTGCACATGCAGGCGGTTCTCGGCTTCCTGGAAGACCACACTTTGGTCGCTGTCGATGACTTCCGCAGTGACTTCCAGCCCTCGGTGGGCGGGCAGGCAGTGTTCAAATATCGCGTCGGGTTTGGCGGCCTGCATGAGCTCGGCGTTTACCTGGAAGTTGGCGAATGCTTTCTCCCGTTCCGCCGCTTCGCTCTCCTGGCCCATACTGGCCCACACGTCGGTATATACTACGTCCGCGTTCTCAGCCGCGGCAAATGGGTCGTTCAGAACTTCGATCTTGGCGCCCGTGTCCTTGGCGAAGGCGACTGCCGCGCCGGTGATGCTTTCCATCGGCTCATACCCCTTGGGGCAGCCGATGGCGAAATGCACGCCAACTTTGGCGGCGAGAAGCATCAGCGAATGCGCTACGTTGTTGCCATCCCCAATGAACGCTAGCTTCCGTCCTGCGAGGTCGCCCTTCTTCTCAAGGATCGTATAGAAGTCAGCCAGCGCCTGGCAGGGATGCTCCAGATCGGACAAGCCGTTGATCACGGGAACGTCCGCGTACTTTGCCAGTTCGGTAACTGTCTCGTGCGCAAAAGTCCTGGCCATTATCATATCGACCATGCCGCTCAGAGTCCGCGAAACATCCGCAATGCTCTCCCGCTTGCCCAGGCTGATGTCAGCCGGCTGCAGGTATATACCATGCCCGCCCAACTGGAAGATACCGGTCTCAAAGGAGACACGAGTCCTCAAAGACTGCTTCTCAAATATCATCGCCAAAGTCTTGCCCGCCAGGACAGCGCGTTGGTTCAGCGGATGGCAGATGTTCTCCTTCAACTTGCGCGTGACTTCAAATATGGCATCTATCTCATCGCGGCTGAGGTCTGCTATCTCCAGAAGATCCTTGCCGGCCATACTCTGCCCTGCTTCTGAACTGCATAAAGGCGCGATCTCCAGGTGAGCCTTGCCGGCCATCACACGAACCGCTTCCGAAATGTTTTCTGTTAGTCTGCTCTCCAACTTGCTCTCACGTCCTATTTCGTGTTCCTTCTTGGGGCTATCCCCAACCACTGCTACAACCTCAGCCCTGACCCGCTCCAACTTCACTCCGAGTTTCTGCAAAACTCGCCCGGCCACGCCTTCGCCTTCGCCGATCAGTCCGAGCAGGAGATGCTCAGTGCCGATGTAATCGTGCCCCAGCATCTTCGACTCATCGTAGGCAAGATCAATTACTCGCTTCGCCCTCGGGGTCAATTGTATATCTTGCTTGAGTCGGCCTTCGCCCCGGGTCACCTGTCGTTCTACCTCCGCCCTGACCTGCCTAAGGCTAACCCCCGAGCGATCAAGAATCCGTGCGGCAAGGCTGTCGTCTTCCCGAGCAAGCCCCAAGAGCAAATGCTCCGTCGAAACGTAATTCTGGCCCATCCGTGCCGCTTCTTCCTGCGCGAAGAAAACTACTCTTCTGGCCCTCTCGCTAAACCTCTGCCACATTTGCACGCCCCTACAATGTGGAGCAGTGAACTTCCTGCCCATGTCTTTGAAGCCGAAGCAGAACTTTGGCCACATAATCATGACCCTCCCAGCACATCACCCGGCGCGGCCGATGGCTCCTGCCAGGACTACCATTGCTTCGTCCACTATCTGTTCGGTCAGAACCAACGGAGGCACGAACCTCAGCACTTTGTCGCCTATCGGGTTCACTATCAGGCCCATGTCCATGGCGGCGGTCGCAGCCGACTTCGCCACTGGTTCCTCAAACTCAGCCGCTATCATCAGCCCAAGCCCACGGACCTCTTTCACGCCAGGCATCTCCGCCAATCGCGTGCGCAGATAAGCGCCCACGCGGTCCGCGTTGCGCGCCCATCCGCCGTCCCGAATCTCGGTAACCGCCGCAATCGCCGCTGCGGATGCCAGCGGGTTACCCCCGAAGGTTGCCGCGTGGTCGCCCGGTTGGAACACGTCCTCATATCCGTTGGTAGCCAAACAGGCCCCGATAGGGAATCCGCCGCCGAGAGTCTTGGCCAGGGTCATGATATCGGGTTTCACTCCAAAATGCTCGAACCCGAACATCTTCCCGGTCCGCCCAAGGCCGGTCTGGACTTCATCAAAGACTAATGCAACCTGGTACTTGTCGCACAATTCCCGTGCCTTGGCAACAAAGCCCTGCGAAGCCGGATGGACCCCGCTTTCCCCCTGCACCGGCTCAAGAATCAGCGCGCAGGTCGAAACATTCACAGCCGCTTCCAGCGCGGCTTCGTCATTGTACGGCACATACTCGAAGCCCGGGACCAGCGGCAGGAACGACTTCTGGTACTTCGGTTGTCCTGTGGCCGTGATCGCACCAAGAGTCCTGCCGTGGAATGACTGCTCGGCGGTGATGATGGCTATTTTGCTGTCGGCCTGTTTCTTACCGGCCTTCCGAGCAAGCTTGATCGCCGCTTCATTGGCCTCCGCGCCAGAGTTGCAGAAGAAGGCCTTCTCCATGCCGGAAAGCTCGCACAGCAACTTGGCCAGTGCCGGCTGCTGCGGGGTGTAGTAGAGATTGCTGGTATGCATCAGTTTGCGAACCTGCGCGCACACGGCGTCCGTCACCTTCGGGGGGCAGTGCCCAAGCCCGTTGACCGCAATCCCCGCGACCATATCTATGTACCGCTTACCCTCGGTGTCGTACAGATAGCAGCCTTCGCCACGCACGAACACGACAGGCAGCCTGCCGTAGGTGTGCATCACATACTGCTGATCCATTTCCATAACTTGTTTCTTAGTCTCAGGCATGTCTCTCCCTGATTCTGCCAGACCGTTCCGACTTGGCACGTTTACCGCTTACGCGGGATCCTCTGCTCGAGTATGGTCCTAAAGCTGTCGATATGGGTGGTGTCCCGGAATGCGCTCTTAGGAATCACCACCAGATTCTGCTTTCCCAACTTCAGCACGAAAGCCCTTGTCGTCTCAACAAATCGGGTAAACCCTGACCACAGGTAGGTGCCTTCCGCTCGTTCGCCCTTTGCGCATATTCCGGACTCAACGACGCTTACTTCCCATTCCCCGGCCAGAGTCGGCCCGCGCATCAGGCGGCGAAGCGTCAGCAGCGGCGACCCGTAGAACACAGAAGCAAACAACAAGAGCGCGACAGCGTTCACCAACACCCGCGCCCGGAAGTCGGGGGCACCGTAGCCGCTATAGCTCGAGATAGCCAAACCCACGCCAACCAGGCCAACCCATATCGCCCGACTCCGGCCGAACAACGCCAGAAAGCCGTGATACATCAGTCCGATATCGTATCGGAATCGCAGTCCCTCGACGATCTGCTCATCTTTCGGCTGCTTCCGGCTCATACCCTCACACCAATCACTGCACTATCATCGTGCCGATGCCTGAGTCCGTAAAGACCTCCATCAGCAGCGAGTGGGGTTTGGTGCCATCTATTATGTGAGTGCGTTCGACCCCGCCTGCCAACGCTGTCACGCAGGCTTCGACTTTCGGGATCATCCCGCGATCTATCTGTTTTGCTTTGATCATCTCCAGGGCTTCCCCAACAGCCAGTTCCGGCACAAAGCTGGACTTGTCTTTTATGTCGCGGTATATGCCAGCCACATCCGTCATCATCAGGAGCTTAACTGCGCCTACTGCGGCAGCGATTTCGCCTGCTATATGATCCGCGTTCACGTTTAGGCTCTCGCCGGAATCGCCTATAGCTACCGAAGAAACAACCGGAATGTATCCATGCTCCAGAAGGTCCCACAGAAGCTCCGGATTGATCTTGGATACTTTGCCTACGCAGCCCAGGTCCACTTCGCCGCAGGCTCTGTCGGCAACGATCAGGTTCGCGTCCTTGCCGCTGACTCCGACCGCTTTCCCCCCCAGGGTATTCACAATCGACACGATGCCCTTGTTGGTCTTTCCAGCAAGGACCATTTCGACGATTTCCATTGTTTCTTCGTCAGTCACCCGCAGACCATTCACGAACGTTGGTTCTTTGCCCAGCCGGTTCATCAGATTATTGATCTCCGGCCCGCCACCGTGCACAAGTATCGGCTTCATCCCGACATAGTGCATCAGCACCACATCCCGGATGACGCTTCGCTTCAGACCCTCGTCGATCATGGCGTTTCCACCGTACTTGATGACGATGATCTTGCCGGAGTATCGCTGTATGTAAGGCAGCGCCTGAACAAGGATCGCGGCCTGCTCTGTGGTGTACTCCATTTGTTCGCCTTTCAGCATAGATACGGATAGGAACCCAACCTTACCATGGTATCCGCGAGAGCCGCAGGCGTCAAGTTTTGCAGTAACAGTTCAGTCTTGGTGAGTACGATTTAGTTGCGTGTGGTGAGGATAGTC
>CAZTAO010000080.1:0-14377 GCA_964611645.1 uncultured bacterium
CTCCAAATACCAGCTACATCGGTTCCGTGTCCGAAGTCGCGGACATTCTGGCTGCGGGCATCGTGCGCTTGCTGCGACGAAAGAGGGCCAGCGCCGGTCCAGCCAGTAAATGCGCTAATCACGCAGAATCGGGAGGACCGCGATGAGCGCATCTAGAGCGGGGCTCGACCCCGAATTCGCCAAGAAGATAGCCTGTTTCGAGAACATGCTTGCCGAGCACGGTATCAAGGTGCTATTCACCTGGGGCTACCGGTCGATAGAACAGCAGAATGCGCTGTATGCCATAGGCCGGACCAAGCCGGGCAGCATTGTGACCAAGGCCCGAGGCGGGTACTCCTGGCACAACTTCGGCCTGGCCGCCGACTATGCATTCATCATCAACGGGAAAGTGACCTGGAGTGGCCCGTGGAAGACGTTCGGGAATGTTGCCCGTCAGTGCGGCCTTGAGTGGGGCGGGGACTGGAAAGGCACGCTCGTAGACAAGCCGCATGTCCAGGTAACCCGTGGCAAGACCCTGGCGCAGATGCGTTGGCTGGCCGCACAGAAGAAAGGGAAATAGGGGGACAGAGACAATGGATCAATTGCAGGAACCGGGATGGCCAAAGAGCAAATGGCGCTCGTTCACGTGGAACGACCAGATACTCGATGATGCCATACACGGCAGAGTACGCATACTGTCCATGGGGCAGATATGGCGGTATAGGCTCACGGAACGTCAGAGGGAAAGGTTTGAGGACTCCAAGAAGCGTGGCTACGTGGTCTGTCGCAAGACATCTGAGGACCAGGCTCTCCTCAGCGTCTGGTTCACCTGGTGCGAAATACACCAGTGGCCGTACGTAAAAGTAGTCGAGGCCAGGAAGTATGCAGCCGTTGAGATCGATCTTATTGCGATGTCATACAAGATGAACACTGAGACGAAGAGATCGCTGCAGAAGCAAGTCGAGAGCATTCTTGGTCCTGGGAGATGGCGGCGTTGCCGGGCAAATCAGTGCATCGCATATGTTCTGGAAGTGCCTTTGGCAGATACCCCTGCGGTTGCCCAATTGATGCTGGAGTCCGGACTGACGGCAAAAGAAGAGGCTGCCAAGAACCCCGAGCGGACCGACCTCAGCGGGCAGCATCCGACAAGCTAGTGAGATGGCATTGAGGGGGCGGCGGGATTCATTTCTTGCCGCCTCTCGTTCTGTGGACTTGCTTTGTGACGCCACTTCGAGCGTCAATTGGGACACGAAAAGACTCTCTGGAGGCATAATAGATGACGCCGCACCAACAAAGAATCCCGGGCGAAAGACATGAGGACAATGGGCGTACCCGTGCCGTTGTCTACGCCCGCTCTGCAAGAGCAGACTCGGCAGTCCCAGTAGAAGACCAGTGTGTCGAGGCCCGGGAATATGCTGATCGTCATGATCTGGAAATAACCCGGTTCTACACCGACATCGGAAAGAGCGGAGCCCGTATCGAAGATGGGAGCGAATTGAAGCGGTTGCTCAGAGACGCCGGCAGGCCCAGTCGCCACTTCTCTGTGATTATCATACAGGATTGGAGTCGACTGGGTCGAGGCGTGGATGCTATGAAGGCTCACTTGGCATTCTTCCGCGCCGGTATCGACATTCGCGTCTGCCGCGAACCCGCAGCCATGGATATTCAGTCAACCAGTCACGCCATCCAGCGCGCCGTCCATCAATACAGCGACACCCAAGCGTACCGGAGGAACAATGAATAGATCCGCACCCCCGAATGACTCAGTGCTACGGCAGGTGGCAGACCTGCACAAGCTATCCCATTCCGAACTCAAGGATCTCTGGCGCACGCTATACGGCACGGAGCCACCGGCATACAACCGGCCCCACCTTGTGAGTCGACTGGCGTATCGAATCCAGGAACTCACATTCGGGGGTCTGTCAGAGACTGCCGAAGCCAAGATGGAGGCCATAATGGAAGCCAGTGGACTCGACGAGAACGGCGGAGAGCCGCAGTCCAGAAGGCGGCGCGCCATAGGCCGCAAAGATGGGCCGATCATAGGGACCAGGATTGTCCGCGACTGGAATGGTCGAACGCATGAGGTTACTACAGTTCACGGCGGTTTCCAATACGAGGGTGGCATCTATAGGTCACTCACCGCCGTTGCCAAAGCAATAACGGGCACCCACTGGAACGGACGGGCGTTCTTTGGCATTCCGGGCAAGAGCAGGAAGAAGCGGAAGATGGAGGAGCACATTGAGGAGTAACGCAGTAGAGAGCACAGCGGGCAACGCAAATGGTCTGCCTCCGAAGGTTCGGTGCGCCGCCTATGTGCGCAAGAGCACTGAGGAGAATCTCAATACCGATTTCAACTCGCTGGACGCCCAGCGGGAAGCCTGCGAATCCTACGTTCAGAGCCGAAAGCACGACGGCTGGGTGATGCTGCCGACCGACTACTCGGATGGCGGCTACACCGGCGCGAACGTAGAACGGCCGGCGTTGCAGAGGTTGCTGGCCGACGTTGAGGCTGGAAAGATAGACGTAATCCTGACCTATAAGATTGACCGCCTGTCCCGGTCGCTGTTGGACTTCGCTAAGCTGATGGAAGTGTTCGATGAGCGCGGAGTGGCGTTCGTCTCCGTGACTCAGCACTTCGACAGTTCGACTCCCATGGGCCGACTGACTGTCAACGTGCTGATGTCGTTCAGCCAGTACGAGCGGGAGATTATAGGCGAGCGCATCCGCGACAAAGTGGCGGCGGCCAAACGGCGTGGTAAGTTCACCGGCGGCACTCCACCGCTGGGTTATGATGTCGATAGTGAGAACCGGCGATTGGTAGTGAATGCGGAGGAAGCCAAGGTCGTGCGCCACATCTTCAAACGCTTTACTGAGACGGGCTCGCCGCTGACAGTCGCCAGAGAGCTGAACGCCAAGGGAATTACCACCAAATCCTGGATGACCAAACGAGGGGTTTTCCGTGAGGGCACACCCTGGCACAGGATTCATATTCATCGCGTGCTCAACAACAAGACATACATAGGCGAGGTCATTCACAAAGACAAGACCTACCCCGGGGAGCATGAAGCAATTGTCCCTGAGAAGACCTGGTGGAAGGCACACCAGGTAATAGATGACAATGTGAAGACCCACGCGCAGCATGTCCGGGCCAAGGAGCCGTCCCTATTGCGAGGAATCATCCGGTGTGGTGCATGCGACGCCGCCATGAGTCCCGTGTCGGCTCAAAGCCGAGGGAAGTACTATCGATACTACACGTGTGGCAAAGCATCCAAGAATGGCGCTGATTCCTGTCCTGTGGGATCGATGCCCGCCGGGGAAGTTGAGGGTGCGGTTATGGCGCAACTCCGGGGAATCTTCACATCGCCGCAGATGGTGGCTCAGACATACGGGGCAGCGTGCACACAGGCTGGTGAGTCTGATGATGGGTTTCTGTGCGTCACCGAGGCTGACGTTCGGCAGGCGCTCCAGGATGTGGATACCGTGTGGGATGAACTGTATCCACCGGAGCAGATACGAATAGTCCATCTGCTTGTCGAGCAGGTGACGGTCACGCGCGGGGGAATTTCCGTGACGGTAAGGGCTGGGGGGCTGAATAGTTTGGTTACCGAGATGAGGGGGCCGGGTTCTCCTGCCGATGTTGTCCACGTGGGAGGGGCGCTGTGAACAGGGTTGATGATATGACCAATGACGGATTGATTACAGTGACGGTCCCGATTCAGATGAAGAAACGGGGAGGTAGGCGGCGTATTATCGTCCCGGAGCAGGTGCAGGGGAATAGTAGTCGTACCTATGCCGAGTCACTTGCCGTGAGTGTTGCTCGCGCGCACCACTGGAAACGTCTCATTGATTCTGGCAAGTTCGCGTCTATCTCGGAGCTTGCCCTGGCTATAGGGATGAATGTCTCCTATGCAGCCAGAATTTACCGGCTCACCTACCTGGCTCCGGACATCATTGAAGCGATACTGGACGGTAGGGAGCCGGACGGATTGTCGATGAGGGTGCTGGAACACGTGAAGACCGTGGTGTGGGAGGAGCAGAGGACGGCAGTGGGGATGGGGTGATGGCGTACGAAGGGACCGGACACGGGGAGGTCTGTAACGAGGTCTTCCCACTCGTCGATAGCAGTAGGTTGATGCCAAGGAGACGTTCGATCTTCGAGGAGCCACCTGATTCCATGCCGCCATCGTATCAAAGAAACCTGACAGATGCATGTCAGTGTTTCCTTGACTGGCCGCACCCGGTTTCCGCAGGCTGAGCACGCGTGCTACAGACTGTTGGCGTCAACGTATATGTCGGCGACTCTCGTTGAAAGCCGATGTTCCCCCAAGCCCAGGGCAGTCTTCATTGCACGATTTGCCCCAATCCAATGCTCTAGACCGGACGGATGCGACACATCAGGAGCGTTGAGGAAGTATACAAAAACGAGATAAGCATCGATGTTGTTTAGGACTTTCAGATAGTACAGGTGTGATAGCCTATTCGCATATTGGTAGAGCGCGTTGTCCCAGATGGCGTCTGGCCGGACTTGGAGGTACTTCTTCGTATCCGACAGTGATTTCAATATCTGTGTTTTGGATTTGTCGCTGGCCCCGCATCCTCCGCCATAGGATTCTTCGATGTACGCCTTAGCTTCAACAAGGATGACCTTGCCAGAGGCCGTCTTTGCCAGCGCATCCCAGTGAGGGCCCCCTGAAGGCCAGAAGCCGCGCAGGGGAGGCGTCCGAGGTGCGATTCCTAGCCTTTGCAAGAATGCATCGTCTGAGTACTCCGCATACTCGTCCGATGCTATCGGTGACAGCCACTGGAAGCATTGTTCGCCCCATCCGAACGCGCGCTCCAACTCCGAGTCGATCACACTCTGGTTGCTGTTGACGAGAACCCGAATCCAGTGTTCGCTTTTCTTTGTGGTGGGGGGTCTGGGGTGCCTCGGCATTATTGTCTCCTTTCAGTCCCAGGACAATGCAAAACGCTGAATCGCGGCGGTACCTAATATGTGCCCTCCCGTAAGGTCAAGGGACGGACAATCTGCTCGCCCCGCTGCATTGCTGGGTCACAGCAAGGATCTGCTACTGTCCCCTCACGTATCCCTTTACGTGCCACCCACTGTTCAGCATCTCGTTGTCTCTAACAAACATCCGCTCGCAAAGCTTCTTGCCAATCTGGCTGGACTTCAACTCGACGCTCCAGTCAACCAGCAGACCGTCCAGGCCATTCGGGGTTACCGTGGTGTTCTTCACGTAAACGATGCACTGGCTGTTTTCCAAGGTCACGTTCGTCCCAGGAGTCTGGCCGACACTCCAAGCGGTGTTGGCATCGTTGCGCAGGAACACTTTGCCCTGCTTGGCGTCGTACAGCAGATACACCCCATTCGTCGCGCTTGATGTGACGCTAACTTGCAGGTAGCAAATGTAAACGTCTCCGAACCCGTTGTCATCCGCATATTCGGTGGTGAACACCAACGGCGTTCCCGTCTGCACATAGCCTGTCGATGGCGTCACACTCACGCAGGTTGGAGCGGTTGGCGTGAAGTGTGTCCCGACCTTCTTCCAACCGTCAAACAACCCCGTGGAGTCGGTAACGTACATCCAACTATACAAGTTCTTGGCGGCCACCGAGGGTTGTAGCTTGAACGACCAATTTACCGTAAGATCCGATCCACTGCGCGACGCCGTGGTATCCTTCACATATACCACACACTGGCCGTTGGACAGCCCAATGTTCGTACCAAGCGTATACCCCGTGCCCCAACTCGTATTGGCGTCGTTCTTGAGGTAGGCCTTGTTGCTAGACTGGTCGTAATAAGCGAAAACGGCATTTGTCTGGTTCAGGGTATCGTTTATCAACAGGTAGCACTTGCGCAGGTCAGCAAACCCGTTTGGGTCACGATAGACGCACGTAAGAGCGGTCTTTGTGTCGATTGGCAGCGAGTCAGTGTTCGGGTCGATGCTTACTACCTGCGGCTTCACGCTGTGGTATACTCCCATGAGTTCCCAGCCATCCTTCAGACCGCCCATATCCTGTACATACATGTAAGCATTAAGCATCTTTGTCGAGAACGGGCTCTTTAGCGCGATGCGCCAGTTCACAGCCAGGTTGTTACCACTTCCCGAAACCGTGGTGTCTTTCACATAGAAGTAGCACTGACTGTTCTGCGGGGTGACGTTCGTTCCCGGCGCGTAGCCGGTGCCCCAACTCGTATTGCCGTCGTTCTTGAGATACAATCGGTTAGCCGACCGATCATACATCAGTAGGGTTGCATTCGCCTGCCCAAGCGAGTCGCTGATGAGGAGATATGCTCGGTTTATGTCAGAGTAGCCGCTGGCGTCGCGATATAGGCTGGTCAGAGTGAACGATGCTGATGGAAGTGGGCCAGCCGTTGGTGAAATGCCTACATTCTCCGGCGGAGCGTTGTACGTCACTTCGTTGTCTGTGCTGGTCGAGGCGGTGTTGGGGTTGCCCGCTGCATCGTGAGCTACGCCTGCAGCGGTATCTACAACCACTGTGCCGTTACCCGCCATCCCGCTCACGGCCACGTTGTAGGTCGTGCCGCTTCCCGTGATCGTGGCGGCAGTTGCTCCGGCGGTCCCCGAAAGTGTAATGTCGCCGGTGGCAAAGTCGGAAACCGGTTCGCTGAAGACAACTGTGAACTTGATTGGGGAATCGCCGGTGGGATCGGGTTGGAGCGAGGCTTGGTTCACGGTCACTGACGGCGGATCGTTGTCTATGTTGCGAATGAATACGTCTCCGCGTCCGCTCACACCGTCGACCAGGTGAGTCGATGTGGATGAGAATACCACGTACCTACCGTCTGAACTGATTGCCGGTTCATTGCTGGCCCTGTTTCCTTGGACACCGTCGGTAGACACGGAAACGCGCTCGGTGACGCCAGTTCGCCTGGAGTGAACAAACACGTCAGAACTGTTATTGGTATCGCCGGAGACGAGGTTCGTGGCTATGGATACAAACACCACATACCTACCGTCGGCACTGATTGTTGGGGAGTCGCTCCGGCCATTCGCTTGCATTCCACTTGACGAAACGGAGACAAGCTCAGTGATGCCGGTCAGCCTGTCACGAACGAAGATGTCAATGAGCCCATTGGTATCATGATCGACAAGACCTGATCCGCCCTCGAAAGCGACGAACCTTCCGTCGGCACTGATCGATGCAGATCCGCCGCCACCACCCAGACTGCCACTGGATGAGACGGAGACGAGCTCCGTAACGCCGAGCTGCGTGTCGCGGACGAATGTGTCCCACTCACTGTTTGTATCGCCCGAGACGAGATTAGTGGCCACAGAATCGAATACAACGTACCTACCGTCCGCGCTGGTTGCTGGAGGCCCCTCGCTCCTGTCGTTACCCTGTACGCCACTGGAAGACACCGAGACACGCTCGGTAACAGTTGTGAGTCTGTCGTGAACGAATATGTCAGCACACCCGTTGGTGTCTCCTGCGACAAGGTTGGTGGCACGCGAGTAGAACGCCACATACCTGCCGTCGCCGCTGATTGATGGGAGTTCGCTGACTCCATTTCCACACTCTCCGCTGGAGGATACGGAAGCGATCTCGGTGACACCAGTAATCCTGTCGTGAACGAATACGTCACGGGCACCATTGGTATCGCCATCAACAAGGTTAGTCGCATACGAGTAGAACGCCACATACCTGCCGTCTGCGCTGATAGAGGGTCCATAGCTGTGATCAATCCCTTGCGCGCCGGCGGAGGAGAGTGAAATGCGCTCAGTAGCGCCAGTAAGCCTGTCTCGGACAAATATGTCGTCCTTGCCGTTCGTATCTCCGGAGACAAGATTGGTGGCACAGGACATAAATGCCACGTATCTCCCGTCCGCGCTGATTGACGCCTGTACGCTACTGTCGTTGCCCACATGGCCGCTTGAGGAGACTGAGACAAGCTCGGTGAGGCCGGCCAGTGCCGGTGCTGATCCCAACAACACAAACGCCATCAACAGGATAGCAGCTAACACATAAAGCTTAAGTGCTTTCGTAACCACAGTACATTCTCCTTGTTGCCAAGCCCCGATATGGACTGGTATCGCTCTCGAGCACTGAGTCCGCCACCAGCCTGAACGACTTTGTCTTCAGCCAGCATTCATCTCCTAGAGCTTACTCCTTCGATATCGGTATGTCTAGCGGCCTGGCTGTAGGGAGTCAAACAGAGGTGCCCCCGTAGGATGCGAATGCCTTTGGACTTGCCGCTTTGTGGGCCCCGACCAGTTCTGGCCACGCTCATGTTACTGCCGGTAACACTCCCTACTCCGAACGTACTCATCCACAAACACATCGACAGGCCTCAATTTCGAGGCTAAAATGGCACCTCTGTAGTCACTTGGCCGACTACAAAGCTTTCAGAGAGAAAGTGGCAGAATAGAGAATTTGGGGTCAAAATGTGCCGAAATGGGCCAGAGGTGCATACAGAGGTCGGCGGATCAGTGATCGCCGTGATGTGCGCAGTTTAGCCTCGACAACCGCGCCTGAGACGCTGAAAAGCCCCGGGACTATATCTTCCCGGGGCTTCTGCAGAGAGAGCGGTTATTCCGTTTTGTTGGTGGAGGAAATGATACGCCACAATTGGTCATCCGCACTTTTTTTGATGTCCGAATTTGGGGCCGAAAAGCGGATATACCGTGGACAAGAAATGGTACCCGGTGGGACTCCAAGAGACAAAGGGATTCTTGGACGCCGCGAGGTTTGTCTTCCGGTGGCTCAGGGACGTGGATATCTGGGAGGATTTCGGGTACGTCACACTGCGAAAGCGAACAGGGAATCAGAAGTGAAAACAGGCGAACTGGAGTGCGACGCAACAGAAGCGCGCCGATATCACAGATGGAGACCGTGGATACGCACGGGCGTGCTGCTATCGCTCGTCGTCTTGGTCGGATTCACGGTCCGACAAATCACACGCCAGGCACCGCCCGTGCCCACGAACACACTCACCGTCATCTCACCGTCCGATTACGCCGATTCAAATCTACCTCGGACGGTACATATGCGCAACGTGACGTTCATCCTGGAACGCGCTTGCCGCGGCTACTCCGATCACAAAACGGGGCCGACGAACACCAGACCATTCGCCGTGGCCAAGATGCCCTGGGCGGTGGGCTATCAAGCGAAACGGCGGAGTCGCGAGCCTTCGCCCTGGATGTTTGCAGCGGGGGTCATAGGTGGCGAGGGGGAGCAGAGGCAGAGGCAGAGGCAGCCTATTCTGGCGTTCTACGACCCGGGGCGCGAGGAAACGTCGGCGGGTAACCCGGGAACCAAGGGCGTTGTTGTGGTAGACGGGATATGTGGGAACTGCCTCATCAGCGTCTATGCGATCAACTGCGATTGGGAGATTGGGGTTTACACGTGTGAGGCGGGGAAGGATGCACCGGAGTCTGGTGGCGCGGTTGTTCGATTACTGGGGCAAGGTGGCTTGGCCAGCATAAAACTATGAAGGAATAATCGAGGGTGGTGTCAAAAACGTACATCAAGTGTCCAGTGCTTTGCAGACTGACCCTCTTGAGGCCGTTGGGCTTCATGACGCCGCTGGAAGCCCGACAGCACTACGAAAACCAGTGCCAAGACTAGCAGCGGCACAACGCAAAGCCGTGTCGAAGTAACCGGGCGCGGTACAATCTGTTCGGTTTGATTCAGTGTCAAAGAACAAGGAGGTTGTTTAATATGAATTCGAAGACTAATCTCGTATTCGCGCTAGCGGTGGTGGCTATGCTTGTATTATTGGGGGCTTTGCCGGCTCTAGCCGGAAAGACAGAGATTATTTCAGTCTCCTCCAGCGGGACGCAGGGCAACAGCGACAGCTATGAGGCGGCGATCAGCGCAGACGGCAGGTTTGTGGCGTTCTACTCATATGCCGACAACATCGTCCCCGGCGACACCAACGGTATGTGCGATGCATTCGTTCGCGAGTTGGCGACCGGCATAACGGAGCTTATCTCGGTGTCTTCCACCGGGGAACAGGGGAATATGGACAGCTATGCGCAATCCATCAGCACGGACGGCAGATATGTGACGTTCACATCCAGAGCCCTTAACCTCGTGCCAGACCACATGGTTTTTACCGACGACGTATTTGTGCGTGACAGGGTAGCCGGTACAACGGAATGCGTCTCTGTCACCTCTAGCGGCGAGTATGTTGGAGACCACTCCTATGGAGGGATGATCAGCGCGGATGGCAGATACGTGATGTTCGATTCTATTGCCACCAGCCTTGTTCCCGACGATACCAACCGCGCCCGAGACGTATTTGTTCACGACAGGCAGACCGGCGTCACAAAGCGCATTTCTGTCTCTGATACTGGGGAACAGGGCAACTCCAATAGCTACGGCACAGGGATCAGCGCTGATGGGTTGGCTGATCCTCCCATTATGCATGTGGCGTTCTGGTCCATGGCCTCCAACCTGGTCCCCGGCGATACGAATGAGTGTAGTGACGTTTTTGTCTGCGACTACGTCGGGAACGTCTCATCTATGCGGCGCGTCTCCGTCTCTTCCGCCGGAGTGCAGGGAGACAAGGGTAGTGAAAGCGGCGGATGGATCAGTGCGGACGGCAATTGTGTGGCATTCAATTCCTGGGCTACTAACCTTGTCCCAGGTAGCGTCAACGGAAAGGTGCAGTCGTTTGTCAATGACAGGTCGGCCGGAGTCACCGAACTTGTCTCGGTGTCTTCCAGCGGTGAAATCGCAAACAAGACGGCCGAATCACGGGCAATCAGCGCGAACGGCAGGTATGTGGTCATTGCATCCGCTGCGACCAACCTTGTCCCAGGCGACGCAAATGGCAAAGATGACGTTTTTGTCTACGACAGATATACGGATGTCCCAAAGCTTGTCTCGATTGCATACGACGGCGCTCAGGGAAACGACGGGAGCGGCAGTTGCTCCATCAGTGGGGATGGCAGCCTGGTCATGTTTCAATCCGGTGCTACGAACCTCATTCCCAGCGATACTAATGGCAGAATCGACGTGTTTGTCCGCAATACCGATGACGTGAGCCCGACGGTCACGATCAACCAGGCCTCGGAGCAGCCTGACCCTGCAAGCGCCTCGCCAATCTGCTTTACTGCTGTATTCAGCGAACCGGTTTCGGGCTTTGCCACCGGCGATGTAACGTTGTCGGGCACGGCAGGTCCGATGGTCGCAACCGTTACGGGCAGTGGCTCGACCTACAACGTAGCTGTGAGCGGGATGACTTCCGGCGGAACGGTGATCGCCTCGATAGCAGCAGGTGTTGCCCTTGACAGCGCCGGAAACATCAACTGGGCATCCACCAGCACAGACAATGTCGTGACACTCAACACGCCGCCGAAGAACAACAGCCTCTCGCCATCGGGAGGGACTCTTGGCGCGAGTGCGGCAACGTTGACGGCAGTATACAGTGACGGTGATGGTTATCCTAATATCAAGAAGGCATACCTGCTCGTCAATGACTCCCTGGGCCAGTCGAACGCAACGCTGTTTCATTATGACCGCTCGGCTAACAAGGTCTACCTCAAGAACGATGCCAACACCAGTTGGGGAACAGGTTACACCCCCGGCACGAACATCACACTGCAAAACAGTCAGTGCTTCTTCTATGTGAAAGACACCACGGTTTCCGGAATAGGCAAGAACCTGACGGTAAACTGGCGGATAGCCCTGAAGAGCCCGTTTGTCTCAAAGCAGTTGAACGGCTATATGTGCGTTCAGGACGTCGGCGGACTCAGTGACGGCTGGGACAAGATGGGTGTCTACTACAACTTGGGACCGCAGGTGGTAAGTATCGCCCCTAACGACGATGTCCTGCCAATAGATACAAAGACCACCCTCACGGGCAGGTATCGCGATGCGAATGGTTATAACGACCTGCGCAAGTGCTACGTGCTGGTATGCGAGGATCTCAACCAGGTGAATGCCGTGTTCCTCTACTACGACAAGGGCAGCAACAAGGTGTATCTAAAGAACGATTCCAACACCAGTTGGGGAACCGGTTACATCCTTGGAACCGACGTAACGCTCTCCAACAGCCAGTGCGAGGTCTATGTGAAAGACACCACTCTCTCCGCCTCGGCGGCCGATCTCGCTGTCAGGTGGTCTTTTAAGCTCAAAGCGAGTATGGCCGAGAAGAAACTGCAGAGCTGGATGTATGCAACTGATTCCAAGGGATTGTACGACGGCTGGAAGAAGGTGGGAACACATTTCACCCCGATTGCGCCGACTTGCGTTGGTGTGACCCCATCGACCGGCAAGGTGCAGACTGGAACGCCGCTTGTACTCACAACCGAATACGCCGACGACAATGGCTACGCTGATATCCACCAGTGCTTCTTCCAGATGGGCCAGACGGGGAGTAACGCCAATGCGGTTTGCGTACTCTATGACGCGAAGCAGAACAAGGTCTTTCTCAGGAACGATGCGAACACCGCGTGGACCACTGGCTACACTCCCGGAACAGACGTGACGCTCGAAAACAACCAGTGCATTGTCTACGTGATGGATACCACGGTGACTCCCAGTGGCCCGGACAACCTAATTGTGGACTGGAAGATCACACTCAAGCCAATCCTAATTGGCAAGTTGCTCGGCGAGCGGATGTACTGCCGTGATAACGAGTATATGAACAGCAACTGGAAGCTGAAAGGGTACGTGCGGGGGCGGTAGCTCGGTTGATCACAGTTGGCGAGCTGGGCTTCATGACGCCGCTGGAAGTCCGGCAGCACTACGAAAACCAGTGCCAAGACTAGCAGCGGCATAACGCAAAGCCGTGTCCAGACAACCGGGAACACGGAACAGACATATACTACGCGACTGATAAAGTGGGCGATGGAGGAAGTGACATCATCATGATCTGCTGCAAGAGGAATCTCCCCCGACGACTAATAGCCTGGTTACTGGCCGTAGTGACCGCTGTTCTCCCTATGATGGGCCTGAGTGGCTGCGGTGGCTCCGGAGGAGGTCCTGGGGATCCGACAACCCCTCCCGTGAAACCGCTGAACATCCCCAAAGCAGCAGTTAGCGGTAAGATAGACACTAGCGAAATCGGCGGAGGCGGCTTGAAGGTCCTCTCCGTTTGGGCTTCGCCCGTTACGCCTGCCGCGGATGGAGCATTCACTACTACTGCGTCGATGGCCGGGGCACAGTTGCTAATGGTCACTGATAGCACCGGCCAGTTGCGCGGCATAACCATGAGTACGCCAACGGCCAAAGAGGCCGGCACGTTACTCACTGTAGATGCTGAAAGCACTGCGCTCAGCCTCATTATGCTCACCCCGGGCATTCTTGCAGTAGCGCCGGATGAGACGCCGGATCGCGTTACTCAGATAAAAGAACTTCCGTCGTTTACCGGCCTAGTCAGCTTTCTCGGCAAAGAGCTTCGCGATCGCCCGGTGTCCGAGGTGGTCAAGAGCACACAGTATGAAGACCTGGCAAGCGCGTGCGTTGATGAGTGGCTCGCGCGTTACCGCGTGGTTCCAGTCACGACAGCGTCCATTGGTCTCAAGCCCAAGGTGATTGATGAACCGGGATATGGTCAATATGGAGCAATGAAGTTCGATATCTCTGACAAAACGGGAGCCTACAGTACCCCCACTACAATAAAAATAACAAACTCCGGATGGCGTTATGTCGATATCCGCCGATATAGCGAAACTCGCGGTGGTGGGAGTTCCTGGAAAACGGTATCGAGTGGTCTTCTGGGATTGCCGGTTATGATGGGGCTGGGAGGCGTGACCTGGGGTTCCGTCTTTACCGGGACAGTAACAAGCCCGACCATTCTGGAAGACGATATCGCGAATTTTTATTCGAAATCGGAGTACTGGATTGCGGGACCGGGCCTCAAGAAACCGGAGGTTTCTTTCCCTGTGGACGCGCCATCAAAAGGCGAAACCGCTTGGGGTGTAAGCATAGCCTTCTGCTGCCTGGTGCCGGTCATATCACTTGTGACGGGGCTGGGCGATCTTCTGAAGACGGTTGACAAGGCGGCGCTTGCTGTGGCAACAAGCAAGTTCTGGCAGACACTTAGCAAAGGCGCAGGTGTCGAAAGTCTTCTCTCTGCATTGATAAACGACGCATTTAGCGGCGATATTACAGCCTTTTTCAGAGGGCTGACCAACATGATAGTGGTTACTCTTGGAATCGCCACCGTAGGTGCTGGGGGAGGGGCCCTGGGCGTATTTCTAGTCGGAATTGGAGTACCGGCAGGAGCCGCTGTAGGCGTGGCTGCTGCTGCTGTCCTGGCGGTGGTAGGCACCGTTTTTGCTACAGCAAACCTACTCGCCACGGCCGCCGGATGGCTGGATTATCCTCCTCTGACCAAGTTCACAGTCTATGACTTTCACGTAGGATTGGAACTGAAAACCGATCCGCCCAAAGACACGATCATCTCCGCGGATGGCAAGGA
>CAZTAO010000080.1:14387-16576 GCA_964611645.1 uncultured bacterium
GTAGGATAGACGCCATTCCCCACCAATTCTCCCTTGGCGATGATACTGCCGATCCCAACCCGCCTGACCATGTTACTGTGCACGACGTGAAAGTGGAGTTCAGTACGGATCTTGGCACGTTCGTCGAATCCGGCACAGCGTCGTATTCCGCAATCACAAGGTCCGGTACCGGCGTTGCGAGCGCCAACCTCGTCAGCGACAAGAAGGGCAAGGCAACGGTCACAGTCAAAGCTCTTGAACCTCACAACTCCCCGCCGGATGACCTGACAGCAACGGTGAAGAAAGTCGAGGTCCTGTTCGACAACACCTACCACCTGTTCAGCGATGCGGCCGGAACCGCAGACGTGTGGGCAGACGATGATTTTGTCGTCTACGTCAACGGAAAGGTTGTATTCGAGAACCTGGACGGGACTGCGGCGGCTATAGGCCCGATCAAGTTTGAGGCGAAAGCCAAAGACACCCTGCGCATCAAGGCGATAAACGCAGGCGAAACGGGTAAGCTCGCCTGGGGTGTAATGCAGCTCACCCCAGTCTATCTGAAGAAAGGGAGCAAGGTCATTCAGGTTCACCCTGGCGAGAAACACGGCTGGGACTACTACTATGGGAATTATGTGTTCGTGGACCAAACGATGGAGATTCCTTGGTAGCGGAGTGGCCGCGACTTTCCTTGCCTGACACCAGGTAGCAACTGATGGAAGCCGCCCGCTGTGGGTCGCAAGGACCCTATCCCGGCGCTTCTCCTGTCCTCCGAGGCAGCATTGGCTCGGTTTTCGGCGGTTGGTAGAGCCGATTGTTGCCGGGATCGGGAGCACGGCGAGGCAGTCGGGGGCGTCGGGAACCGAGGATCGGACCGCTGAGCAGCAAAGCCGACGTGAGGATGCGCTCGCTGTGGAGATGTCGGCGAGTGAATGCCAGGCGTCTACCGTGTGACGGCGATGTGGACGACCTGTCGCCTCGTGTGATCGATTATCACAAACACATAGAGCAGGCCAAACGACAGCGTTGGAACCGTGAAGAAGTCCATCGCCCAGGTTGCGTCCATATGATTTGCAAGAAATGTCTTCCAGGACTGCCGAACATTCTCGGAGGGCGGTCTGCGCGTCGCCGGTATGTACCTGGCGATGGTGTTCGGACACGGAACGTCGGACATGCCCAGCGCGACCATCTGATCGTGAATTCGCTCCGGTGACCAGAGCGGGTTCTCCCGATGGATGCGCTTGATGAGAGCGATGGTGGATCTGGATATTAGCGGACGGCCCGGCTTTGACTTGCGCGCCCAGTACCAACGGAATGCTGTTCGATGCCAGCGGATGACTGTCTCCGGCTTGACAACAATCAGCGCGGACTCCCAACCGGTCCAGAAGCGCGACAGGATGACCCAAAGCTGGCGGAATGCAGGTGTTGGCAATCGCTTCGGACGCTTGTGGGATAATACCTCGTGCCCATAGAGTGCCAGTTGGCTTCGCAGGGCGAGGTTCTCGATGGTAAGAGCCTGGCGCGACATCAGAGCGCTTCGGCAGACATCCAACAGGAAACACCGCCACTCGCGCAGAGAAACAAGAATCATTCTAAAGTCTATCACGCTGCCAGCATAGCATAAACCGGGCATGTTGTGCTCGGATGGAGTTTCTGAAACCGACACGTCTCAGGAACTCCGAAGAGCTTGGAACCTACATACAGGGAACCAGTGCGTACCGAGTTCCATGAGGTGCCTATAGCGCAAACCGGACATGGGCGCAGAAGACTAATTTAGCATGAGACTGCCGACCGCCGACTTCATTCCCAAATCAAACCTCAGACTTGAGATCGTGGGGCGGTGGGCCGGGCTTGAGGTGACTGGTTCTGTCGCCTGTGAGGATATAGACTAACACGAAAGCTCCCACGCTGTAGATCAGGATCGGTGAAAGCGGGACTGCCGCCCTGGCAAACGTGAGAATCATTAGCGCGGCAATGGCAAGAAACGCCCCTGTGATCTTCCAATCTTTGTCCAGATCGACCAGAGCTGCTAGTGGTATTGCCGCGATGGCTATCTCATAGTGGAGCGCGTGTGGGGATAGCAGCAAGACAGCCGGGCCCATCAGCAGCATGCACTTCACCAGCGCGTAAATCTGTCTTCTCCCCCCATATCGGCAATGCGCGGCACAATTATCAGAATACTTGCCACTGAGCCTGAGGGTAGTGTTTTGAGG
>CAZTAO010000081.1:0-2832 GCA_964611645.1 uncultured bacterium
GATGGTACGCGCCGGACTGCACGGTTGTGCCCCGTCGCAAGAAATTGCAGGTCGGGCCGCTGGATATGAAGGGCGCTCCCGTGTTCGAGGCTCGAATGACTATCGGCACAAACGCGACCGACCCGGACTGGGCAGCCCGTATGCGGCTCAACGGTCTTGTACCGGGCAGCGATCCTCGGCACGCGCAGTCGCTTCGGTGGGCCGGAGGGTCTTCGCACTCGCTGGCCGCGCTGCTGCCGGTGGAAGAGTATTTCGGGGAGCATCCTGAGTATTTCTCGGAGATCAATGGCAAGCGCATCAAGGACTACACCCAGGTCTGCACTACCAACGCGGATGCCACCCGGATCATCACCGAGCACGCGCTGGAGTGGCTCAAAGCAAACCCAGGCGCAAAGATGCTGTCGGTCACAGCGAACGACTGGAACAACCAGTGCGAGTGCACCGACTGCCGCGCGTCCAACGAGAAGTACGGCGTCACCGGCACCTGGCTCAGATTTGTGAACGCCATAGCCCAGGGCATTGAGAAAGACTATCCAAGCATTATCGTGGATACGTTCGCCTACACCTGGACGGTCAATCCGCCGAAGGGCGTCAAGGCGCGCAAAAATGTCGCCATCCGGTACGCACCAATAGAAAGCTGCAGTTACCACCGTTACGATGACCCCAACTGCGCGGTCAACGTAGAGGAACACGCCGCCGAATACCTCAAGACCTGGACCCAGATCAGCCCGCGAGTGTGGGTGTGGTACTATATCCTGGAGGGAGCGCAGCTTCAGCCCTACCCCGCATTCAACTGCCTGAGCGCCAACGTCAAGCTCATCAGGGATTTGGGCGGCAAGGGGTTCAGCTTCCTGCAGAACCGGCCTTACGGCTCGGCGTTCTATATGCACAGCCTGAAAGGCTACCTGTGCGCGAAGGTGATGTGGGACCCTGAGTTCAACGTGCAAAAGGGCATTGATGAGTTCTGCAAGGCCTACTACGGCCCCGCAGGCAAGGCAATGGCGGCTTATGTGCGGGAGAGCCAGGATGAGAAGGCATATCAGCGTGCGGCGGATGGAAGCTGGCTGCAGCCCCTTGACCACAAGATCGCGCCCGGCGTTCCGGATCGTGTGCCGGCGAGCAACCTCTGGTTCAGGCCGTGGAACGGCCTCGCGGGCAAGCCGGGCTTCCATCTCGACTTCGTCTCTGCGCCCGCGCCGAGGCATGACCTGCTGCGGAAGTGGTCCAGTAGCTTCGCCGCGATGGAACGCGCGGTCGCCAGCGACCCGACGCTGCTCAGAAGAGTCAGGACCGAACGCCTCACGGTGCTGTGGTGCTGCCTGCTATTCCTGCCGCCTGAGGACCCGATTAGAAAGGAAGCGCAGGAGCTGTTCCTGCCGATGGCGCTTGAGACAAAGCTGCTTTACATCCCGGACCTGCGGAAGTTCGAGAAGTTCTATCTTACACCCGAGAACGTGGAACTGCTCAAGAAGGAGTTCCCGGAGTTTTGCCCGACCAAAAGCTAGGAGAGAGACAAATGAGACGAATCAGTGGCATAATCAAGATATGGTCGCTTGCCGCTCTGGCAGTGGCCGCAATCGTTGGCCCCGCGAGCGCTAACCCCCGCTACGACGCGTGGCAGGAGAAGCACCCGTTTATACAGACGTCCTTTGGACAGACCACATTCGGTGGAGACAAGATTCACCTGGAGGAGTTCAAAGCCTCCGGGCTGAACACCGCCATGGACGCCCGCTGGTTCGGCAGCCAGACCTGGCCCGTGCCAGAAACATTCGGCTACCCCACCATATATACCGCATACACGCGGTCGGGGATGAAGTACTTCCTCGAGCACTGGACTGAAGCTCGGGCGAAGCACAAGGATATTATAGCGGTGCTTCTCGGCGACGAGATGACGGGCATGAATGCGGAGGAAACCAAGAACGTTCGAGATAGCCGGGACTGGATAGCAAACAACCCCGATCCAAAGATCTCATCCATCGTTACGATAGACTCCGAGGCCATCGGCGATACTATATCGGCCAACAAAGGCGCGCAGGCGAATTGGGACAAGCAGGTCGAGGCGATCAAACCCGACGTCTGGCTGGCGCAGTTCTACCCTGTCCGCAGCGGGTACGTGGTTCCGTCGTATTACAGCAGCCTGGAATGGTACTTTAACTGGGCCAAGGAGAAGGACGTCGCTATGTGGTCCTGGCTGACCACCTGGAGTTCCTCTGTTCAGAGTATACCAAGCGAATCAGAACTCCGCCTTCAGCGATTCACCAGCCTTGCCTACGGCATGCGCGGCTTCGCGGACTTCCTCTGGACCGCCGACGGCAGTGGGCCCAGCGTGAAGGGCGCGGGTTACTGGGACGGCAGCGGCAAGCCGACCAAGATGTACACGCAGCTTCAGGTCATCAACAAGGAAGTCGCCAACATAGCCAAGAGCCTCATACGGCTGACCCCTGTTCGCGCCTACCACATGGATGGTCGTGATGATGGCGATGGCGTGCATCACTGGTCGGACTCCGACAACGACCTTCCCGCATGGATGCGCAGGACAGGCAGGCTGGCAAACGTGACAGGCGCAGTCAATGGCAATCACCTGCTCGTCGGTTTCTTCCGCGACAAGGCCGGAGAAGAGTACTTCATGGTCGCCAACAAGGACATCGCTAAGGACACATACGGTTCAAAGCTGGCGACTCCTGTAACGCTCACGTTCCACCCGGGCGTGAAGTCCATACAGCGACTCAGCAGACTCACCGGCAAGGTCGAGACGATACCCGTCAAGGACAACTACATCTTCAGCCTCGATGGCGGCACCGTCACCGCGAAGCGCGAGCTGGAGGGCGGCGC
>CAZTAO010000081.1:2842-16142 GCA_964611645.1 uncultured bacterium
GACCTCTTCAAGTTCTCCACCGGCTCTCCGTTCGCGGGTGTAGGCAAGGCTGTACCTCCCGCTCAGCTTTCGGTTGAACCCGCACATGGAATCCTTAGCGCTTCCGCCGGGAACAGGCTCACCGTCAAGTTCAACGGAGACGCGCGAGAAGTAGTTCCGGAGATCCGGATGATCGGAGCTGATGGGAAGCCGCAAGGCAAAGACCTCGGCGAGAGGTTCGAGCGGATACTCAGCACGGACGGCAAGACTCTGACTTTGAAAGAGAAAGGCTCGGTCCTCTCCAACAAAGCCAGCTTCCAACTCAAGCTGCATTACGCCAGCGCGCCCCTGATCGTATTCTCCAAGCTGACCGGAGACATCAACGCCGACGGCAAGCTCTCGGCGGATGATACTGCGGCGTTCGACAAGGCATTGGCCGCCAACAACCTGCGCGCCGACATCGATGGTGACGGCAAAGTGTCCAAGTCTGATGGTGAATTCTTGAACAGACTTATAAACACCAAACCCTATGAGTGGAAGGAATCGTTTGATGCTTACCCGGCCGGCCCGTTGGGCGGCAACGGCCCGTGGGCAGAGGCGGAAGGCTTCCCTGGTTCCCTGCTGATGAAGGCGTGGATAATGGGCGGCGTCAGCGTGGTGGAGCAAACCGGCTCGCAGCCCGGCAAGGCAGCCGGTGGTGGAAGCAGCATCGGTATGCACTACCTCGGCAACGAGGCTCGCTTCACCACTGCCGGCGGACTGGGCGAGTATGGCATAATCAACTGGGAGTTCACCATCAAGGCCGGCCCAGTCGGCTTCCAGAACAACGGCACCCACCTCTGGAACTCGCAGGACAAAGCAGGCGAGATGGGATCCCTGGCTGTGGAGTTAGAAAGCGGGCAGATAGTGGTCTCCGGCAGCAGAGGGATCACGATGGAGAGGATGAAACTGCCAGCGCCGGTTGGCTCGGGGAAGGCCACCGATCCATTCCGGATGAAGGTGCTTGCCAATTGCGACAGCCGGGTAGTAGTCTGGACTTGCACCAACCTCACCACCGGCGACTCCATCGGCCCCTTTGAAATGCCTTTCCTGGGTATGTACAAGGGCATCGACGCAACCAGCGTCTTCCTTAACGGCGAAGGCGGGTATATTGACGACATCGTGATAAAGAATAACTAGAAGTCTGATGCGCTTCCCGGCGGTGCAGTACCGTCGGGAAGCGCATCTCGGAGGACTGCTATGTTCGTGACAACCGGAATACCCAGAGCTATCTGTATGGCACGTAAGACTCGCATACGGGCCGCTGCGTCTGTCTGCCTGGGTGTGCTGTTGCTCGTCGGTCTCGCGGTTCCGGCTGCCGCTCGGGAGCTTCTTGGCAAGGACAAGATATACCTGCGCATCACGAACACACGCAGCGACGTATCGAAGATACTCGTGCGCGTGAACGTTGTCCCCAACCACGACAAGTGGTTTGGCTGGAATGGCAAGACAGTGTATGTCGGGACAAATGGCGAGAACCCCAGCGCGGACACGACAGCCGAGCTGTGGATTGCGCCGGGCCAGCGCTCGCCGTGGGTAGATGTAGGCCAGTACATGAACCTCCGGGGCGAACGCAGCCCGGATGCCTACCTGTCTCCCGTGCTGTGCGGCATTATGACATCGCCCAATGCTGACGGCATTCACATTCTGGCCGAGGTCGCGACCGGACAGGGGACGGGGGTCCTCAGGCGTCTGGAGATCAACAAGCCCGAGGTCAAGGCCAACGGCGAACGCAAGTATCCGTGGCAGATCGGATTCGGGGTGTGGAACGGCGGGGCAGTGCTGCCGACAGTCGGGTTGCTGGTCCCCACAAGGCCGGATATTGCCGGGAGGATATATACCCTGGAGGAAGCCCTGCGGTGGCAGTTGGAGCTGATCGGCAATCTTCCGGACTTCGGACGAAAGCCGGAGAAGTTCGTCTTCAAAGCAAGTGGGCTGCCCGAGGTGATGCAGGCGCTGAAGTACAACGATTACCCCGCCGACACAGTTGAAGCCAACCAGGGCGACGAGATCGGGCTGGACGTGTCGGTGCCCGCCGAAGAGCAGGACAAGCGCTTCCGCGAGATGCTCAAGTCCCGCAAGTTCGACCCATTGGAACTGATCGCGGACGACCAGCTTGAGACTGCCAAAGGCCTGAATGCAGACCAGCGATGGGAACTAGTGCACGTTCTGCCTCCTCTGCCCGGCAGGCCCAAGCAGTTCTACGAGTCGGCCATATTCCGCTACGGCCTGTGGAACGAAGAGTTGGCGGTGAAAGCGCGCAAGGCTGAGAGCGACAACCCCGGCAAGCGCGTCCTCTCCGGAGCCAACTTCTCTCCGCACATGAACGTCTGGCCGGATGTGCGGCAGTGGGTCGATCCGTTCAAAGCTGATGCGCTGACAATGAGTTGGACCGAGGACTGGTGGTGGCAGCTTCCGGAGGTGTCTCCACAGGGCTACGGCTTCCTGCTCGACGGGCTGCGCCTAGCCGGTTCATATCACGGCGCGCCGATGCAGTTCTATGTTATGCCGTATCAGGGTAGTTCGCCGGACAACGTCCGCCGGATGCACGCCCTTGCTGCCTCCCATGGCACGAAGATATTCAACCACTTCGTCATTATGGACCAGACGCTCATCACCTGGGACTATATCGACCTCGTCCTCAGCGCCAACATGCTCCCCGCGCTGCACGATGTAATGCGGGACGCAGGCGCGACCGAGCAGCGCCTCTACTCCGCAATGCCCGCGCGGGCGGATGTGGCGATTATGCTCTCCCGTGCATCCGACACGTGGGACACCGAGGATCTGGGAGGAGCGGGGCATCTCTACGGCGCGGAATACAACATGAACAACGAGGAGCGAAAACTCCTCTGGCTGGCCCTGCGACACGCGCAATACCCAGTCGACCTCATCACGGATGAGGACGTGGCCGAGGGCAAGCTCAAGCCATACAAGGTCTTATATATCGTCGGCTCCGAGATGCTGGCCGCTGCCGCCGAACCGCTCAAGAAATGGGTGCAGGGCGGTGGCACGCTCTATGCCACGGGTGGCGCGGGCTTGCTGGATGAGTACCGCCGCCCGCTCACAAGCCTCTACAGCCTTTACGGCATAACGAGCCACACACTCAAGCGCGAACGGCGCAATGTCAGACCGCAGAACGACCTCAAGACAGCCAGGCCGCTGGATACCCTGGTGTTGGAGCCGGGGGTCGCTGCGATTCAGTCGCTTCCGGCGCTTTTCTACCGGCAGACCTACGAACCTGTTCCCAACGACAAGCGCGTGAAGGTGTGCGGCAAGTATCAGTCGGATGGCAGGGTTGGAATGGTGACCAATTCATTCGGAAAAGGCAAGACCGTGCTGGTCGGCGCTCTGAGTGGGCTGGCATACGCCGCTCCGGCCGTGACGCCCTCTTCGCAGATTCTGCCTTCCGAGTTTCCCTCGGACATAAGGAGTTTCGCTGCCTGGCCCGCGGAGATAGCTGGGGCAGTTCGTTACGTCGAGTCATCGGACCCGCTGGTTGAGACGCAGTATATGACCGGCCCCGACGGTGGAATCGTCGTTCTGACGAACTGGCGGGAGCAGCCGATCAAGGAGTTTACCCTGAGGTTTGACCCGTCGATGAAAGTCGAAAGAGTTCGCAGCCTGCGCGTCGCCGGGTTCTTCAAAGGCCATTTCCACGAGCAGGAACGCGGAGTGCTGGAGATCAAAACAGTAGATGGCAGGCAGGAGGTCAAGCTTCCTTTGGAACTGACTGACTATCTGCTGATCAACTGAGTAGTCCAGGACGCACAATGATGGGTGGCGATCTCCGAATCGCCACCCTTGAACTGGCTGTGGGGGGTAGGGATTCGGAGATCCCTACCCATCAGCAAATCGAGAGTGAGGTAGAGCGAAATCAGGTACGTTAATATTCCAAACACAGACTTGAAGCCGTCAGCAATATGCCTGGGAACGGCGTCATTCGGCACAGACATCCCGGAGGAAGAAGCATTCCGGATGATGGACGCGTTCGTTGCCGCGGGCGGCAACTTCCTCGACACGGCGTACATATATGCCTGCTGGATTCCCGGGGGAGATGGCTCAAGCGAAAAGACCATCGGCAGGTGGGTGGAAAGCAGGGGCTGCCGCAAGGACGTGATCATCGGAACCAAGGGCAGCACGCTGGATATGAAGACCCTGGAGTATCCCAAGTTCCTGCCGGAACAGATAGCCGCCGAGTTCAATGAGAGCCTCGACAGGCTCAGAACGGATTACGTCGATATCTATTGGCTCCACCGCGACAACCCGGCGATGCCGGTCGGCGATATTCTGGAGAAGTTCCAGCCATATCTTTCCAGCGGTCGAGCGAGGAATCTGGGGGCATCGAACTGGTCCCCCACCCGCCTGAAAGAGGCAGCGGATTACGCCAAAGCGCACGGAATCACAGGATTCTGCGGCAGCGAAATAGGGTGGAGCCTGGCGACGACTGTCGGAGCGCTCACCGGAGACGCGACGACGCTGTTTATGAACCCGGAAACCTACGCATATCATCTGGAATCCGGAATGCCTGTTGTAGCCTTTTCATCGCAGGCGAGAGGGTTCTTCACTGGTCTGGCGCAGAAGTTCCTGAGGGATGCGCCGGATGTTCGGATACCTGGCGCGCTGGAGCCGTACATCCGCGAAGACAACTTCCGCAAGCTCGGCGTGGCTACGCGCATCGCCCGGGAATCCGACCTTGCGGTCAACGACATCGCTTTGTCGTACGTGTTCAACCACCCGTTCCCGTCGGCTGCGATCGTGGGACCGTTCAACGTGACAGAGCTCAAGTCCAGCCTGGGCGCGGCGGACGTGAAACTGACGCCTGAAGAAGTAGCGGAACTGCGGGGCGAGGGAGTCTAGGATCTGTTGTTTCAGATTTGAGATTTGAGATTTGAGATCTGAGATTCTCGTATTCAGCATTGGGAGGGGAAACTTGTATAGCTCACGATCGCGCTTGGTTGGATTCATTGCACTGGTGGGGGTGCTGCTGGCTATTGCCGGATGCGCCGTCGCGGACGTCATCGTTGCGTATGGCGTGGCCAAGGGGTGCATAGTCGTGCCCGATGGAACCGAGAAGGGGCGAGTGCTGACTGCCGCAAAGGACCTGCAGGGGTATATCCAGCAGATGTCAGGCGTGGTCTTGCCCATACGCTGGGACTCTGGCAACTGCCCTGGGTTTCGCATTCTCATCGGCTCGACCAGCATTGCGCCTGTTAAGCCGACAGAACTTACCGATGCGAAGCTCGGGTTCGATGGCTTCATTGTCCGGTCCGTGCCAAAGGGCGTGGTGATAGCCGGTCGGACTCCACAGGGAACCGGCAACGGCGTGTATCATTTTGCCGAGAATGTGCTCGAGGTCCACTGGTTCAGCCTCGATGATAACGCCCCCACCTGCCCACAGCGAGGCAGGATCGACATCCCCAAGCTGAACCTCACAATCAAACCGGAGTTCGCCTGGCGGGGTCAATACTATTCCGGCATGCGCAATTACCTTACACAGCAGCAGAAGGACAACCAGGGCAAATGGTGGACGTTCAACCGAATTTGGGGCCTGGATGGGTTCGAAGTCTATCATGCGCTTGCCGATATTGTACACAACAACCTCTATGATGCACATCCGGAGTACTTCCCACTGGTCAACGGGAAACGGCTGAGAGGCGACACGAACCCTGATTCGAGCGAGGTGCAGAGATGCCTCTCGAATCCCGACGTGATAAAGATGGCGGCTGCGTTTTCCGCCAAGCAGTTCGACGCAAATCCGGGCCTCCGTTTTACCTCATTGAGCGCCAATGACGCCGGGTCGAAGCAGGGCGGGTTCTGCGAATGCGATAACTGCAAGGCTCTGGGACCCACCGTCTCCGACCAGGTCCTGGCGTTTGCCAACGCCGTCTCGAAAATCAACGCAGCCAGATATCCAGGCAAAGGCTACGGCTTCAATGCCTACAGACATACCCTGAACCCGCCTCAGAAGGTGAAGGCCCAGGGAAAGATGCTGCCGGATATCGCGCCGCTGGACAACTGCCTGGTCCACTCCATTTACTCGGACTGCCCATGGGTCGCGAGTGTCAAACGCTCCGTAAAAGGTTGGAAACAGACAGCCGGTCGAATCAGCTTCTATCTCTACAACTACGGCGGCCCGTTCACTGGTCCTGACGTTCTTACGATGGCGGAAGAACTTCGGTTTATGCGCGACAACGGGGCAGTCGGCGGATTCCGGGAGTATAATGGCGCTCCCCAGGCCAACTGGGCGATGCAGAACTGGATCGAAACCAAGCTGCTGTGGGATGTGGATCAGGATGTTCTAGCTCTTCGAAAGCAGTTTATCAAAGGCTACTATGGCCCCACAGCCGCTGCCGCTGTGGAACGGGTGTATGACTTCTTCCAGAACACCTTGAGGAACACTCCGACAGATCAGTGGAATGATGAACGGGTAAACCATCAGAGGCAGATTACCAGCATAACAATCACGAGGATCGCCGCAAAATGCCGGGCAGACATAGACGCCGCACTTGCGGTGGCAAAGCAGGAATCCAATCCCGCTTTCCGCCGCCGGATAGCCCGGGACATGGAATGTCTGCTCGGCGAACTCCCAGACGATCTGAAAGGACTGGTGAATGATTAGTATCGCAACTACAAGGTCAAGGGTTTTGTGATCTGAGATTCGTGATTTGTGGATTGGGGTTGCGATTCTAGGATTCTGAGATTTGAGATTTGAGATTCTAGTGTTCAGCATTGGGAGGGTAAACTTGTATAACTCACGATCGCGCTTGGTTGGATTCATTGTTGTAGTGGGGGTGCTGCTGGCTGCTGCCGGATGCGCAACCGCAGATGTTCTGGTCGCTGATGGCGCGGCCAAGGGCTGCATAGTTGTTCCTGAGGGAACTGAGAAAGGGCGTGTGCTGACTGCGGCGAAAGACCTGCAGGGGTATATACAGCAGATGTCCGGCGTTACTCTTCCGATTCGGTGGGACTCCGGCAGCTCCCCCGGGTTTCGGATTCTCATCGGCTCGACCAGCCTTGCGCCGGTGAACGCATCCGAGCTGACGGACAAGAAAGTGGGCTTCGATGGGTTCATCATCAAGTCTGTCCCAAAGGGCGTCGTGATTGCCGGGCGGACACCGCAAGGCACGGCGAATGGTGTGTACCACTTTGCCGAGGAGGTCCTCGGCGTTCATTGGTACTCGCTTGATGACGATGGCCCAACCTGCCCGAAGCGTAGCACGATTGAGATTCCCAATCTAAATTTCACCGTGAAGCCCGACTTCGCGTGGCGAGGTCAGTACTACGCGGGCATGCCCAGGTACCTTACCAAACAGCAGAATGACAACCAGGACAAATGGTGGACGTTTAACCGCGCATGGGGCATCGGGGGCGAAACTGCGCACGTCTTTGTCGCCATTGTGCCCAACAACCTCTACGACACACATCCGGAGTACTTCCCTTTGGTCAACGGTAAGCGTCTGCGGGGCGATACGAACCCTGATTCCAGCGAAGTGCAGCGCTGTCTTTCCAATCCCGACGTATTGGCTATGGCTATTGCTTACACCGCGCAGCAGTTTGACGCGAACCCAGAGCTTCGTTTCGCTTCGCTGAGCGCCAACGACGCAGGGTCAAAGCAAGGAGGATTCTGCCAATGCGACAAATGCATGGCAATGGGCCCGACACCTTCACACCAACTGCTAGCGTTTGCCAACGCTGTCGCCAAAGGGAACGAGAAACGCTTTCCTGACCGAGGCTACATATTCTACGCCTATCGCCACACACTCGATGCGCCTACGGGCATGAAAGCCCATCGCAATGTCGTACCGATGATCTGTCCTCTGGACAACTGCCGCTTGCACTCGCTTCTTGGGGATTGCCCGGACATTGTCAGTAATCGGGCTGCGATAGACGGCTGGCACAAGATCACGGGGCGTATTCTCTATCGTCCGTACGGAGCCGCCGGTGGTTTCCACCTGCCGGCCGTGCTAACGATGGCAGAGGAGATGTTGTACGTTCGCAACCACGGCGGCATGGGTGGCTTTCGAGAGTACAATGGCGCGCCGCAAGCGAACTGGGCCATGCTTAACTGGATGGAGGTGAAAATTCAGTGGGACGTGGATCAGGACGCAAAGAAGCTGCGCCGCCAATTCATCTCCGGTTATTACGGCAGCGCCGTCGCGGAAGCCGTCGAGAGTGTTTACGATTCAATGGAGATGAGTCTTCGCGCCAGTTCGACCGCGCCGCGTCCGGAAAGCCCCTACGGCCACAACCAGATGAACCAGGCGTTTCTCAAACCGTTCGTCGAAGCCTGCCGCGGGAGCATAGACGCCGCACTTGCGGTGGCTAAGCAGGAATCCAATCCCGCTTTCCGCCGCCGGATAGCCCGGGACATGGAATGTCTGCTCGGCGAACTGCCAGACGATCTGAAAGGACTGGTGAATGATCAGTAGCGCAACTGCAAAGTCAAGGGATTTATGATCTGAGATTCGTGGTTTGTGGATTGGGGTTGCGATTCTGGGATTTTGAGATTCTTGTATTCAACATTGAGAGGGTAAACTTGAATAACTTACGATCACGGTTGGTTGGATTCATTGTTGTAATGGGGGTGCTGCTGGCTGCTGCCGTATGCGCAACCGCAGGTGTTCTGGTTGCGGATGGCGTGGCCAAGGGGTGCATAGTCGTGCCCGAAGGGACCGAAAAGGGGCGCGTGCTGACTGCCGCAAAGGACCTGCAGGGGTATATCCAGCAGATGTCAGGCGTGGTCTTGCCCATACGCTGGGACTCGACTAACTGCCCCGGATTTCGCATACTCATCGGCTCGACCAGCCTCGCGCCGGTGAAGCCGACCGAACTGACCGATGCAAAGCTCGGGTTCGACGGGTTTATCATCAGGTCCGTGCCAAAGGGCCTGGTGATAGCGGGTCGGACTCCGCAGGGGACCGGCAACGGCGTATATCATTTTGCCGAGAATGTGCTCGGGGTCCACTGGTTCAGCCTCGATGATAACGCCCCCACCTGCCCGCAGAAGGGCAAGATCGATATCCCGAAGCTCAACCTCACCGTCAAGCCGAAGTTCGCCTGGCGGGGCCAGTATTACTCCGGAATGCGGAAGTATATGACCAAGCAACAGCTCGACAACCAGAACAACTGGTGGACATTCAACCGGGTGTGGGGGCTCGACGGCTACGGCTGTGCCCACTCGTTCGGGAGTATCGTGCCTGTGAGTATGCACAATGAGCACCCAGAGTATTTCCCGCTGGTCGACGGCAAGCGACTGAAGGGAGACGAGGAGGTGCAGCGGTGCCTCTCGAACCCGGACGTAATCAGAATGGCTGCTGACTACTCCGCCAGACAATTCGACAGCGAACCCGGCCTGATCTATACATCACTCAGCGCCAACGATGCAGGCTCCAAGCAGGGGGGGTTCTGCGAGTGCGACAACTGCCTCGCCCTCGGCCCGACGGTCTCCGACAGGCTGCTGGCGTTCGCCAACGCGGTCGCCAAGATCAATGAAGCAAAGTACCCCGGCAAGGGCTACTGCTTCTACGCCTACAGACACACGCAGAACCCGCCACTGAAGATCAAAGCGAAAGGCAATATGCTGCCGGACCTGGCACCGCTGGACAACTGCCTGGTCCACTCGATCTACTCAGACTGCCCCTGGGTTACCTCATTCAAAAAGTCAGCCACGGGCTGGAAGGCGGTAGCAGGCAAGACCAGCTTCCACCTCTACAACTACGGCGGCCCATTCACCGGCCCCGACGTGCTCACCATGGCCGAGGAGCTTCGGTTCCTGAGAGCCAACGGCTCCATCGGCGGATTCCGTGAGTACAATGGCGCGCCGCAAGCCAACTGGGCGCTGCAGAACTGGGTGGAGACCAAGCTAATGTGGGACCCTGACCTGGACGTGATGGCCTTGCGAAAGCAGTTCGTCAGGGGCTACTACGGCTCGACCGGGGGAGATGCCATGGAGCGGGTGTATGAATCAGTTGCCAATTCGCTGAGAAGCACTCCGACAACTCAATGGACCGAAGGCGGACAGGGCAATCACCAGGTGCAAATCACCGGCGCGACCATTACTGGAATCGCGGCCAAGCACAAAGCCGAGATCGACGCCGCGCTTGCAGCCGCGAAGGCAGAGCCTGATGCCGCATTCCGCCACCGGATAGCAAGGGATATCGGCTGCCTGATTGGCGAACTGCCTGAGGAACTGAAAGGACTGATGAACTGATGAGCCAGCAGATACCCAAGCGGATTCTTGGACGAACCGGGCTGGAAGTAACCCAACTGAGCTACGGCGCGATGGAGATACGGGGGCACCGTTCGTGGAGCAGTCGGCCCGTCACCGATGAGCAGGCAGGGACGATCCTGACGGCAGTGGTGGATTCAGGTGTGAACTTCATCGACACCTCCAACGACTACGGCATGAGCGAAGCCTACATCGGGCAGTATATCGCGCGTCGAAGGAGCGATTTCTACCTGTCCACCAAGTGCGGGTGCCATTACCAATACTGCGGCGATCACGATGAGACCCCGCACGTATGGACCAGGGACAACCTCCTGCGCAACATCGCGGACTCGCTGCTGAAGATGAGAACCGACTACGTGGACATCCTCCAGCTTCACAACCCGGACGTGGAGACCCGCGAGAAGGCGGGCTTGGTGGACGTGCTGCGGGAGATCAAGGACTGGGGCGGGACCCGCTTCATCGGCATCTCGACCACTTCCCCTCACCTTGCCACCTATATCGACTGGGGAGTGTTCGACACATTCCAGATACCATACTCAGCGCTGGAACGGCGTCACGAGAACCTGATCACCAAAGCCGCCGAGGCCGGAGCGGGGATCATCATCCGAGGTGGAGTGGCCAAGGGAGAGCCGGGAGTTGGGCAGGGGATCGAGGACAAGTGGAGGAAGTTTGAGCAGGCGGGTCTGGATGAGCTTCTGGAAGCGGGCGAGAGCCGTACATCGTTCCTGCTGCGCTTCACCCTGAGCCACCCCCACTGCCACACCACCATAGTAGGCACGCTCAGCCCGGAGCACCTGCGGGAGAATATTGCAGTAACAAACAAGGGGCCTCTGCCTGCGGATGTATACGCGGAAGCGAAGAAGAGACTGGATGCAGTAGGCGAGAGTCCGGAGGAGTAACTGAGTCACGCTAAGTCGGTTGTATACGTCACCCTGAACTTGTTTCAGGGTCTCCTCTCGATCGGGAACAGATGCTGAATCAAGTTCAGTATGACGTGTGCAACTCACTTTCCGTGAACGACTTAGCATACATGTGCTAGGTGGCGATCTCCGAATCGCCACCTCAATCGCACGGTTCCGGGGTAGGGATTCGGAGATCCCTACCCATCGATTCTCAATCAACAGGAGGAACAGGAAGATGGCGGTCAGCGATAAAAATTGGTCAATAGGCAATGCTAAGGGATGGTCCTTTATCAATGGCAAGTGGAGCGATGAGCCGGATAATGTGATCGCGCCACCGGATGGTTACGACCTCAACTACGTGGCGGTCAAGGAAGACGCGGCATACGGCGATTTCACGGCGACGTTCAAGTTCAAGTTCAGGTGCGCGGGCGGAAGCGCAAGGTTCCTGTTTAGAGTCCAGGACTCCAGCAGGTTCTACGCGCTGGATATCCCCATCAACGGCCAGCAGTCACGCTCGCGGCACTTCTGGGCGGGCATAGTAATCGCCGAGGGAACTCCGCTGCAGCGATACCTCAAGTTCGGCCTGGTGCCGGGGCTTTGCTGCCGGATAGACAGTTGGTACGACGCCAAAGTCGAGGCCAAGGGCAACAGGTTCAAAGCCTGGATCAACGATATACTGGTGGCGGATGTGGAGGATGATACCTACGCGTCGGGCCGCATCGGGCTTGCCGGCATCGTGAACCCCTACCAGGACAACGCTCACTTCGCTTCGCTGGTAGTCGACGGAGTCGCGACCGACCCGGCGCCCTGGCAAGGCCTGAAGCCATACGAACCGTACTGGATCACCCCCTGTCCCGAGCCCGAGCAGGGAACTTTCCAGAGCTATGCGAACATCATCCAGCTCAAGTCCGGTGAAGTGATCCTGTATCTCACATTCGGCAACCCCAATGCCTGCGAGACTCGGCGCGCTGCTTTCATCCGCTCCAAGGATGGCGGACGCACTTGGGAGAAGCAGGAGCCAGCGACTCTGCAGCAGGGCATAGGATCGGCGTTCGTGCGCAAGGACGGCACCCTGGTGTGCATCCACACCAACCACCCGATCTACAAGGACTCGCCTCTGTACACGTATGAATCCGAAGACGAAGGCCGAAGTTGGAAAGGGCCGATTCCCTTGATGGTTGATGGCGGATGGCCCTCGGAGTGGAAGGCCGGCGGAGCCTGGCGGACAATCAGAATGAGTGACGGCTCCCTGGTAACACCCATTATGTGTACTCTGGCCGACGAGCCGAAGTCGCCTTCGCTGGTCCCGTTCTGGGCAGCCCAGATCATACGCAGCGAGGATGACGGGCAGACATGGTCCGCGCCGGTGCAAGCCGACACCAACCACATGAAGCCGGGAACGGCCTTGGTGCCGGCGATGGGCGGCGGGCTGGTTCATGCCGCTCGCTACTTTGAGGTCGGAATAGCCGAAGCGGACAAGGGAGCCATCGTGGGCATAGGAAGACCTGAGAGAGACCCTTACATGTGGCAGTTGAGAAGCGAAGACGGCGGAAAGACCTGGGAGCCGGGCGCACTTGGCCACTTCCCCGGCTACTGCCCATCGATCACCCGCACGCAAAATGGGGCATTGGTGGCAACCACCCGGTACCCGTATTTCGCGGCACACCTGAGCCGAAACGGGGGCCGCACTTGGGAGCCGCCGGTCATCATCGACTACTGTATGTGGGCGAACCAGCAGGCACTGGAAGTCGAGCCGAATGTGGTGCTGGTGACCTACATGGGCGAGATCACCCACCCAGGCAAAGCGGACAGCCGCATAGCCAGAATCAAAGTAACCGACGACGGCCTGGTGCTGGATAACTAAGTATTCCGCAGAAAGCACGTTGCATACGTCATGCTGAACTTGTTTCAGCATCTGGCGCGCGTCTCGCCGAACATCTGGCCTCAATCGGGAAAAGACCCTGAAACAAGTTCAGGGTGCCGTGGCATTGGTAGGTGGCGATCTCCGGATCGCCACCCCAAATCCCAAGGAATACTATGTCACCGCTTGCCACTGGTTCAGGCATAGTGGTCTCTAAGGATCTGCAATGTGCGAATGTAGATATCGGCTGTTCACGAGCCGGTGGTCGTGGAATCATATCGATGAGAATGG
>CAZTAO010000082.1:0-15268 GCA_964611645.1 uncultured bacterium
CCCAGGGGAGAGGATTACATTGTGCGCTCGCTCCTGCCAAACTTCCTCTCCTGGGTAGAGGATTACATTGTGCGGAATCGCCTACTCCGTCCCAATCCCCAACCCCGGCAAAGCCTTTACCAGCTTCACCGTCTCCACGCTCACCGTAACCACCCGACCAATTAGGCGGATTATGTATTCCGGGTCGTCCTGGCGGTTGGGGTCGCTGGTTATGTTGCTGCGCTTGCCGGTGGTTACGCGGTATTGGTCGATTACCCACTCCAGCGCGCTGCGGTTGCCCAGGCGGTAGTCGAAGCACTCCGGCGGGATGGCGGCGAGGGTGAGGCTGTCGTTTACCACCAGCGTGGTCTTGTCCTTGCTCAGCCGCATCTTATCCACCCGCCAACTGAATGGGATGTCGTTGTTCTCCATCCACTTCAGCGGGTACTCCTCCACCGTCTCATAGTTCAGGTGCAGGTCGGCCAGCTTGCGACCAATCTCCACATAGCAGGGGAAGTCCTCCGGCGACACGGTGAGCGGGATATGAGGCAACTCGCGCTTGAGGTTCTCGGCGTAACGCTCGCGGTAGACGGGGTGATGCAGCAGGGCATAGACATAATGGAAGATATCCCACTTGCCGACTTCCTCCCCATACTTCTCCCGAAACTGCCCCAGCGCCCAATCGGTGATGTTCTCCTGCCGGTTGGTCCCGTCTTCGTTGTAGGTGTAGAAGGGGAAGCATTGTGCAGGGTCTGCGTAGAAGTTTAGGTCGGCTATCCACTGTGCAGCAAGGACTGACATGTCTCTCCGATCATAGCATCCCACTATCAATATCCGGTTCTCGTCTTCGGAGGAAGGAGTCGGCAGCATTCGCGGAAACACGTACACCTCCTCATCTAGGATACGGTCGAAGAAGAGAACCTGTTTGCAGAACGGACGGTAGAGCGCTGTGCGTAGTTTTGCGTTTGAGTATTGTGCTAGATGGCCGCGCTGCAAGTCAAGCTTCAGATCGCGGCTCCATTTCAGCCGCTTGTCATTATACGCGACGAAGTCGTCCACGCGCGCATCTCGGTCCACCCGGCGCTGCCAGCGATCAACCTCGCCATTGTAGAATTCGATGGCTGCCTGCATGCGTTCGGACAGTTTGGTGGCGTCGAAGTCGTACGCCCAATCGTCTCGACAGGTGGCAACTCCTCTGCCATATGTCTTGAATAGTGCTTGTGCTGCTGAGTCACGCGCAGCCTTACCTTCCTTGGAACCAATTGCCACGAATGCAGCAAAGTCGTCCTGCAGACCCTCAGTGAGCCAGTTGTTGTCGATATCCGGCACTAGAGGGCCAAAACCAACCGACCCCAAGCTACTCAGGGATCGGAGATATTTCAACTTCTCTTCTGCGCGCCAATAGTCATCGACAGCGCGATAGGCTATCCCGCGTGCTGCTGACTTGCTGTTTCGTACAAGCAAGGTTATTCCGACGCCCACCCGTATCTGATCGCTGAAGATGTTGCCGCCTTCGCGCTGTCGCCTCTCGCCGTTCGTATGCGCGTTGCCCTTGAAGTCTATGTGGTGTATTTCCGTGAAGTCGTCTGCCAAGTGCTTGCGGAAACCGTCGAAAGCGATTCCCCGTATAAATCCATTGTTGCTCACAAAGCAGACAATGCCATCGCGCCCCTGTAACCGGTCCGTCGCCCATCGGAAGAACTTCACGTATGCGTCGCTAAGCGCGTTGCGGTTCGTTGCCTTGGAGTCCTTGACGTATGTCTCCCGAACGCGCTTGTCGATTACCGGATATGCCCGGTTCTTGTTGTTATCATTCTCGCTCTGCTGGCCGACATTATATGGCGGGTTGCCGAGTATCACGGTGATCTCGGCGTCGGTCTCGCGCTGCACCCGCTCGGTGTTTTCCTCACTGAACACGAAGCTCATCTGCTTGCCTTCCGCGAGTTCCAGGGTGTCGGTGAAGCAGATTCCCTCGAACGGCTGATACTCACCGGAGAGCTGGTAGTATTCGTGCTCGACGTTGAGGCTGGCTATGTAGTAGGGCAGGAGCATAATCTCGTTGCAGAACAGGTCTTCCGCGTATTTCTGCTTGAGCTTGCTGCGGTCTATGCGGCGGAGGATGTTGACTATGAAGTTGCCGGTGCCAACGCAGGGGTCGAGTATCTTTACCCCTGGGGTCGAAAGCGACTTGCCGAACTCCCGCTGCAATACCTCCTCCACACTGGCGCACATGAAGTCCACAATCTCCTGCGGGGTGTAGACGATGCCCATTGTATCGGCTTGCTTGACCGAGAAGCCCTGGAAGAACCGCTCATAGACCACATTGAGGAAGTGCTGCTTCTCGGAGAAGTCCTGCAAACCACGCGCGGTATCCTCGATTGCCAGATAGAACCGGTCGAGCGATTTCGTGAATGCTGTGCGGTTGAAAGTCCTGCTTGTAAGGGCGCGTATGACGGTCTCTATCTCAGAGGCGATGGCATTCTTGTTGGTGAAGTCCGGGTTGTCGAACACGGTGCGGAACAGGCGCTCGGTGAGCAGGTGTTGGACGAGCATCTCGTCTATCTGGGCCTCGCTGATGCGCGGGTCCAGCGCGGTCTTGCATAGCTCGTGGAAAGTGGCAAATGCGGCGACGAAGCGTTTGTTCTCCGCGCGTTCTTTCGCGATGATCCCCAACACGCCCTGCGCCAACTCCGGGATACGCGCCTTGAACTCCGCCACCGCCTGCTCGAACTGCTCGATATCCGGCTCGGCGTGGGTGGTGAACTGGTGCAGCAGATCGGTTACCTGCTGAGGCAGCGTCAGGTCAGCATCCAGCTTGCGCTGACCATCCTGATACAGCACGGCGCGGTTGGTGTCTTCAAAGATGATATTGGTGAGAGGGTATCCCTCGCCGATCTTTTTCTTGATCTCTACATCGAGGGTATCGGCGGTGTCCTTGGCCTCCCAGTAACCGCGAGGCAGCAGGAACTCATCGCGAAGCGTGCCATCAGGGATACGGCCATTGGGCAGCCGCTGCTCCGGCACCAGTGTCCAGCCAACCTTCTTGCAGGCGAAGGCCAGCAGGTTGTGAAAACAAGTGCGCAAGTGCAGTTCACTGATCCCACCTTTGCCCCGTAACTCGGCAAGAGAGGCAAGGTAGGCGTCGATTGCTTTCTTGTAGGGAGTGGACATTTGCATAAGATAACAGTTCGCCTTCGGCTCGGGGTTTTCCTGCGTTGGTTACCCTCCAGGTTCGGAGAACCTGGAGGGATGGGAGGTAGTTTGTTGGTTGAATTACCGCACATGGGGCATTGGGCAAATCAGGATATCAGCCGGGCCTGGCGTATCAGTTGAATGACCGCAGATGGGGGTTGTAGTAAACCAGCCCCGGAACGGATCCCACGCACTACAGGATTAATGACCGCAGATGGGGGTTGTAGTAAACCAGCCCCGGAACGGATCCCACGCACGACAGGACTAGTTTCGGGACTTCCGCTCCGCTCAAGTCCCGAAACACCGGAGCATGCTGTAGCCCGTCCTGAGTCTGTCGAAGGACGCCCATTCGCGATTCCGTTTGCCCTCACCTGCCATCAATGGGTATAATCTGAGGGTGGTGTGGAGGCGAGGTGCGCTATGACTGAACCGATTCTGAACGACTCGCGCGGCGTGGCGCTGATGTATCACCGGGTGGGTCTGCCGCGCCTGAGGTCGATAGTCTCCGGGCAGTATGTTACCCCCTGGCTCATCTCTCGACAGATCGACTACCTCCGCTCGCGCGGGCTTTCGTCCTGTTCGCTGATAGAGCTTCCGGACGCCGACGAGTCCTCTCCCTGCTTTGCCATTACATTCGATGATGGATATCTGAGCGTGTGCCGAGACGCCTGTCCTCTGCTGCTCTCAAAGAACGTCCCAGCGACCATATTTGTGGTAGCCGGGGCAATCGGCGGAATCAACCAGTGGGACCGCGCGGCGGGGGATGTGATTGAGCGAATGATGGGCGCGGACCAGATCAGGGAAGTTGCCGCCACGGGCTTCGAGATAGGCTCACACACTATGACCCATCCTCGGCTGAGCAAGCTCTCACCGGACGACCTCAAACGTGAATTGGTCGACTCCAAGAAGCTGCTGGAAGACATTATCGGCCGCGAAGTGACCTCCTTCTCCTATCCGTATGGCGACTACTCGCCGGAGGTCTTGGAGGCTGTGCGCGAAGCCGGCTACAGAAGGGCGACCGCTACGAAGCTGGGAACAGTCAGGTCCGATTGCCCCGCATTTGAGATTCCCCGTGTGAATGTCAGGTGGAATCTCACCGGGCCACTGCTGGCTAAGAAGATCATCCGCGCGGAGAACCAATGACCAGGCCGCTGAGAGTTCTGGAGGCTATAACCCCGTCCCGGATCGGTGGTGCGGAGGTGCTCACTGCCTCATTCTCCGGCTGGCTGCGGGATCGGGGCGACCAGGTCCACATCTTCTGCCCGCGCGGGAGGCCGTTTGTCGAGTATCTCTCCACCCGGTTCATTGAGCCGGTGACCTGGAAGACCTACGGCAAGCTCGATCCGCTCACCATCGTCAAGCTCGCCGGCCTGGCCAGGGGCCTTCAGGCGGATGTTATCCACACCCACCTCTCCACCGCCAGCCTTCTGGGAGCGCTGGCCGGAAGACTGGCGAGGATTCCGACGGTTGCGCACGTGCACGGGATGAACTCCGCCGCCTGCTACAAGTCTTCCACTTACGTGATCGCGGTTTCAGAGGCAGTCAAACGCCACCTCACCAGCCAGGGAGTGCCCGAATTGCGGGTGTCTGTGGTCCACAACGGCATCGACCTGTCTGCATTCACTCCAATAGACAAAGCCGTAGCCAAGTCAGGCGCCGGATATGGGCCGGATGAGCTGCTGGTAGGCGTCTTCGGCAGGTTGTCGCCCGAAAAGGGGCAGCATGTCGCGCTGGAAGTCTTCGCCCAACTGATCGAGAAATACCCCGGAACGAAGCTGCTGATAGTAGGCGACGGCAAGCAGCGAGAGGCCCTGGAAGCGCAAGTTAGGGAACTTGGAGCCGCCGCAGACGTCATATTCACCGGCTTCCAGAATGACGTGAAGTCCCTGATGTCCGCTTGCGACGTTGTTGTCGTGCCTTCTTTGAGAGAGGGCTTCGGCCTTGCGGCGGTTGAGGCCATGGCGCTGGGAATCCCGGTCGCAGCCTCGAAAACAGGCGGCCTGCCGGAGATAGTGCAGGACGGCGTCACGGGTATTCTTGTGGATACAGGTTCACCCCGGTCACTTCTGGCAGCAATGGGTAAACTGCTCTCAGACCCAGGTCTGCGCCAGGCGATGGGCGAAGCAGGCAGGGCAAGAGCAATCGAGAACTTCGACCGCGAGAAGCAGTTTAGGCTGTTGCGCGAGAAGCTTGTGGAGGTAGCCGGCTTATGACAGCGGTTGAGATATGGATCCTTGGCGGCGCTGGCGCCGCGATACTGTTTGTTTTGTGGTTCTTTCTGGGCGGTGGCAAGAAGAGACCGGCTGATTCAGGCGCGAGTACCGCAGAGGTTGAACTCAGGCTGGGCGGTATGCACTGCCCGAGTTGCCTGCTCGCCATCGACAAGGTCATAATGCGGACCGAAGGGGTGATCGAGGAATCCTCCAACTTCGAGTCCGAGCATGCCAAGGTCAAGTACGACCCCGCAAAGACCAGCCCGTCCAAGATAATCGAGCGAATCCGGCGGGTTGGCTACACAGCGGAAGCGCACGACACGACCGCCCCGATGCACGAGCACGACCACACCGGCAGCACCAGCGATGAGCAAATAGCGGACACATTCCGCCGGGTGATAATCTCAGTCGCACTGGCCGCGCCTGTGCTGATCAGCTCTATGGTCTTTATGTCCGAGGGTGGCACATTCCTTGCCTGGGTCCAGTTCCTGCTTTCCGGGATAGTGTTGTTTGGGGCAGGGAACCGTATACTCAAAGGCGCGTGGGGAGCCCTGAAGAACCGCGCGGCGGATATGAACGTGCTGATCGCGGTCGGCACCACCACAGCATTTGTCTACAGCACGGCAGTTACCGTGGTACCCAAGGTCTTCCAAAGCCTCGGGGTGAAGCCGCACGTCTACTTCGAGACAACCGCAGTCATCATTACCCTGGTCCTGATAGGTAAGTACCTGGAAGCCCGAGCCAAACGCCACACATCCGACGCCATCCAGAAACTCATTCGCCTCCAGGCCAAGACCGCGCGAGTCCTGCGCGACGGCGAAGAACTGACCATCCCCACCGAGGAAGTGGTGGTCGGAGACATGGTCGTGGTGCGCCCTGGCGAGATGATCCCTGTTGACGGGACACTCACCGACGGCTACTCCGCTGTCGATGAATCGATGATAACCGGTGAGAGCATGCCCGCTGAGAAGCAGGTCGGAGACAGCGTCACCGGCGGCACGTTCAACAAGACCGGCCGATTCACATTCGAGGCCCGAAAAGTAGGCGCGGACACGATGCTCTCGCAGATAGTGGAGATGGTCCGGCGCGCGCAGCAGTCCAAAGCCCCGATCCAGAAGACCGCCGACCTTGTGGCAAGCTACTTTGTGCCGGTGGTGATCAGCATCGCCCTGGCAACTTTCGCACTGTGGTTCGCGTTCGGGCCGAGCGGGGAGAAGGTCACGCTGGCTGTTCAGTGCTTTGTATCGGTGCTGATAATCGCGTGCCCCTGCGCTCTTGGATTGGCTACACCGACTGCGGTATCTGTGGGTATGGGCCGAGGCGCTGAGAAGGGCATTCTCATCAGGGATAGCGAGATATTGGAGCGCGCAGGCAAGCTGACATCAGTCTTCCTCGACAAGACCGGCACCCTCACCAAGGGCGAGCCGACGGTCACCGACGTTGTCCCTCTGCAGGGTTCCAGCAGGCAGTTGGTGCTGGAAGTCGCGGCGGCTGTTGAAAAGCACAGCGAGCACCCGCTGGGCCAGGCGGTTGTGAGGCTAGCCGAAGCTGAGGAGATTCCTATCGGCGAAGTGAGCGATTTCGAGGCCATCCCGGGCGGCGGAGTCCAGGCGACCATGAACGAGGTTCACGTGATGGTCGGTTCGCTCAAGCTCGCGCAATCGAAAGGGGTCCCGGTTACGGGTCTTGAGGGGACGGTGGACGACCTGCAGGCCCAGGGTAAGACGGTCATGATTGTAACGGCGAACGGCCAGCCCAACGGCCTTATTGCTCTCGCTGACACCATCAAACCCTCCGCTAAGAAGGGTGTCGAACGCCTGACTGCCCTTGGCCTCAAGGTAGCTATGATAACCGGGGACAACACCCAGAGCGCGAAGGCCATTGCGGCCCAGCTCGGGATCGAGCAGGTGATCCCTGAAGTCCTGCCCAACGACAAAGCCTCTAAGATAAAGGAGGCACAGGAGCAGGGAGAGGTGGTGGCGATGGTGGGTGACGGTATCAACGACGCCCCCGCGCTTGCCCAGGCGGATATCGGAATAGCTATCGGAAGTGGAACGGATATCGCGGCGGAGACCGCCGGCATCACACTCATAGGCGACGACCTCTCCAATGTCGCGGGGGCCATAGCGCTCTCCCGGGCCACGGTAGCCAACATCCGCCAGAACCTGTTCTTCGCGTTCATCTACAATGTGCTGGGCATTCCCATAGCAGCGGGCGTCCTATACCGGATTAGCGCCGAACTGCTGCTCAATCCTATGATAGCCTCGGTGGCGATGGCCGCAAGCTCAATATCGGTAGTCTCCAACGCTCTCCGCCTTCGCCGGTTCGGGAGGTAGGAAGGGATTCGCATTACCCCTGTCGAAGTATATAAATTCAAGATACCGACAAACAGCCCGAGGCCGGCGACTACGCCGACCTCGGACATCTATTGTAAGAGGAGCGAGTAAGTATGTTGGACTATTTCCTGACCGAAGAGCAGATATTCATGCGGGATGTGGCCCGTGACCTGGCGCAGAAGAAGATCAAACCCGTGAGCGCGCATTATGACGAGGCCAACGAGTTTCCGTGGCCGGTAGTGCATGATATGGCCGCCGCGGACATCTTCCGCGTCTTCATCCCCGATGAGTACGGCGGGATGGGTGGGGACAGCCCGATCATGAACATGTGCGTGGTCACCGAGGAGCTTTCCAAGGTGGACGGCGGAATCTCCCTGGCGTTCGCCGCAACCGGCCTGGGCACTTTCCCCATACTGGTTTCCGCGTCTGATGAGCAGAAGCAGAGATGGCTGCCGTCGATAGCCGATGGCAAGACCCTCGCCGCATTCGGCCTCACCGAAGCCAACGCCGGTTCCGACGTTGCGGGAATGCAGACCCGCGCCATAGAAGACGGCGACAGCTTCATCCTCAACGGCACCAAGCAGTGGATCACCAACGCAGGCGAAGCGGACATCTACTCGGTGTTCGCGGTGGCCGACCCCGGGAGAGGACCTCGCGGCGTCTCCTGCTTCGTGGTCGAAAAGGGAACCGATGGCTTCACGTTCGGCAAGAAGGAAGACAAGATGGGCATCCGAGCTTCGGCTACCCGCGAGCTTATCTTCCAGGATGTGCGCGTGCCCAAGGAGAATATGATCGGCAAGCGCGGCACCGGTTTCTTCACGGCGATGAAGACCTTCGACCAGTCCAGGCCGGGAGTTGCGGCGCAGGCGTTGGGAATCGCAGCCGGGGCTTTGGATCTGGCGGTCAACTACTCTCGCGAGCGGGTGCAGTTCGGCCAGCCGATATCGGCCAATCAGGGCCTGCGGTTCATGCTTGCTGATATGGCGATGAAAGTCGAGTCCGCAAGGGCGTTGGTCTATGCAGTCGCCCGATGGATCGACTCTATGCCGGACGAGAAAGTCACTACCTACGCGGCCATGGCCAAGTGCTGGGCTTCGGACATCGCGATGGAAGTAACAACCAACGCTGTGCAGGTCTTCGGCGGATACGGGTATATGAAAGAGTATCCGGTTGAGAAAATGATGCGCGACGCCAAGATTACCCAAATCTACGAAGGCACCAACCAGATCCAGAGAGACGAAATAGGCCGAGGGTTGATAGCCGAGGCGGCGAGGAAGAAGTAGGGGCGAGCAACTTATGCAGCCGAAAGCGGAACTGCTGGAAGAATTGATAAGGAGAATCAGGCTGGTTGTGGAGCCGGTCAGGGTTATTCTGTTCGGTTCCGCGGCTCGCGGAGAGATGCGCGCCGACAGCGACCTGGATGTGCTCGTTGAGGTGCGTGACGATGTGGACTGTCGAGATGTTACCCAGCGCATATACAGGGGACTGATCGGCTTCGGCACCGCTGCGGACGTGGTGGTTGCGACTCAGGAGGACTTGCGGCTTTACGGTGACAACTTCAGCCTGGTCTACTATCCGGCGCTTCAGGAGGGGGTAGAGTTGTATGCCGCCTGAAGCCGTTACTCCCGGCAGCCCCGCTGACTGGATAAGGTATGCCGTCAGCGATCTGGCCATCGCCGAAGCGCCTGTGCCGTCTGGCGTGCTTCTGGAGACACTGTGTTATCACACTCAGCAGTCAGTTGAGAAGGCGATCAAAGCCGTCCTGCTGCACAATGGTGTGAGGTTTCCGTATACTCATGACATAGCTCGGCTAATCACTGTTCTACGGGACGCCGGCATTCCTTGGGAACCTGGACTTGACGAGGCTGCGGGTCTGACGGACTATGCTGTCGAATCCCGCTATCCTGGCTGGGCAAATCCGCCTTCTGAAGCAAATCGCCAACAGGCCGTCGATATCGCGCGCAAGGTGCTTGAGTGGGCGAAAACGATGGTGCAAAGCAGCTAGCTGGCTAACGCGGAACGCAGGCGAATGATATAATGAAAGTGCGGGATGTCATCAAGCGGCTGAACGAGGATGGGTGGTATCTGTCAAGATCACGGGGCAGCCATCGGCAGTTCAAGCACCCTACCAAGCCTGGGAAAGTAACGGTTGCCGGACATCCAAGCCTTGAGATGGCGCCTCCGACAATCAAGAGTGTGTGGCGGCAAGCTGGATTGAGTGACAAACAATGAGAGATTATGTAGTCATACTTGAGAGGGCAGGGGAAAACTGGTCGGCGTACGTGCCCGATCTTCCGGGATGCGTGGCGGCGGCCAAGACTCGCGAAGATACCGCCAAATTGATCCGTGAAGCCATAGAGTTTCATATAGAGGGACTCAAGCTGGATGGCGAGCTTGTACCCGAGCCTGCTAGCGAAGTTGAGCACGTCCGCGTAGCGGCGTAGTCACAAATCATGATCACAATCCAGGGAACACCGGTGAGGCCTGGGACTGCCATTGCTGTTGGGGCGGTGGTTACCAGCGCGGCCGGGACTAATTCAGTCTGGCCCTCGCTGCTCAAGCGGGGGCTGGATGCTCTCATGAGGCAGCTTCCGGAGGGGGATCGGCCGCATGCCGTGCTCGTCTGCGACAAGCTCGATGCCGCCCGCAACGCCCGCATTGCCGGGGTTACCCTGGTCGCCACCATCGCGCAGGAAGACAGCGTGTCATACGAGTGCGAGATCGACGGTCCGTGTGTGGTGAATCTGCCGGACCTGCTTGCCTCCGTCAAAGAGAACGATGTCATCATAGTCGACGGCACAAAGGGGCTGGTTCATATCGACCCGGATGTGCAGACGCTTTTTGCATTCCAGAGCATCCACGAGGATTTCATCCCCCGTAGCCGGGTCAGGATCACAGCCGAGCACATCGGGGCCAAGACCCTGGACGGTGTCCCCATCCGCGTCTTCGCTGCAGTGAGTACGCCCGAGGAACTCGACGATGCCATGGACAAGGGAGCGGACGGCATATACCTGTCCGGGCACGATGAGGCCGACTATGAGGCCTTCTTCAAGGAAGCCGCCGGCTTGCCTGCCCTCATCGCATACCCGACCAACTTCGATGCCCTGCTCTCCGCCGCATCTATCTACTGTGTTCCCCACCAGGTGACAGCGCTGTTCCCGGAGGGGATGGAGCATGAAGAGGACCTCCTTCTGGGTGCGGTCGATTTCTTCCCCATCCGCCATCCAGATTCCCCGCTCCCGCCGGATATCCAGGTGGGAACAATCGCCGCGTCCGACCCGGATGATCCCGATTCCGGCCATATACCCCTCGGGCTGGTAGGCGTTCTGGCTGTTGACTGCGCTCGCGACGTCTCCGAGATTGCGGAGGCGGTTGGCAGGGTGGGGGGCAGCCGGGTTGTGGCGGTGTGCGCGGATGACAAACCGGACGTGCAGGCGCTGGTCAAGGCCGGCGCTCGGGCTCTTGCGGTGCGGCACGACCTGGTAAAAGAGGTCAAAGACAAGGTCCGGTCGGTGAGTGCGGAGGATGGGGAGTGAAGTTCGTTTTCTGGCTGGCGAATCACCTCGAGGCCAGGGAATATGTGGAGGAATACGGCAGGCTGATCGGAGATATGCTGGGCGGCCACGAGTATGTCATCTGCCGCGACGATGCCTCCATCGCCCGTGAGATCCCCGATGCGGATGTCTTCATGGGCTACCGTATCACCTGCGAACTGCTGGCCTCGGCGAAGCGGCTCAGGTGGATGCAGTTTGGCAGCGCGGGCATCGACCACACCATCTTCCCCCAGCTTCTGGCCTCAGACATAACCATCACCACGTTCAGCGGGGTCCAGACGGCGGCAGTCGCGGAGCACGTGCTGGCCCTTATGCTTGCTCTCTCCCGAGGTCTGCCTTCTGCCCTTCACCAACAATCCGAGCACCGTTTCGACCGCCTTGAGATGGCCTCCTGCAACCTCGAACTGGCGGGGATGGCGGTCGGCATACTCGGTCTGGGCAAGATAGGCCTGCACATCGCCAGGCTGGCAAAGGCGTTTGATATGAGGGCGATCGGGACAAAGCGGACGCCCGATGGTCCGATCCCCAATGTCGATGAGGTCTTTCCTCACGAGGACTCCGACCAGGTCATCTGCAACTGCGACTGGCTCACACTGGCCCTTCCGCTTACCCGGGACTCCGCCCAACTCATCACCGCCGACCGGATCGCCAAGATGAGGGATGGCGCGTTCATCATCAACGTATCCAGGGGCGCGATGCTGGACCACGATGCGCTGGTCGCAGCCCTGAAGTCCGGCAAGCTCCGAGGCGCGGCGCTGGATGTACTTCCCGAAGAACCCCTGCCCCCCGACAGCCCTCTGTGGGACTGCCCCAACCTCATAGTCACCCCCCACACAGGCTGCGCCAACCCCCACTACGCCAAACGGGGGGCAGAGATATTCCGCACCAACCTGCGAGCGTTCCTCACCGGCGGGGAGATGGTGAATGTGTATGATCGGGAGCGGGGATATTAGCATGCATATCGCTCCGCTCCCTGATTTGCCAAATACCCCATTACCGGTAACTCAATTGGTAAGCCAGCGTAGGTGCACGATGGTGGCCCTGTTCTCAAAATACCTTTAGCATATTTGCGGCAAGCTGTAGTATTATTGGCATGCTTTACGTCTAAAGTAAAAGACCGGACGGAGGATAGCCAGATGCGTCGTCTTGGTGCGTTGATTTGCGTCATTCTTGCTGTGGGTGCGCTCTCGTGGGCCGCTCACCGCTATGCGAAAGTCGACAGCGGTCCAGCGGCTGTTGTTGACGGCTCCGGCCAGACCGATGGTGGACCAGTATCAGCGTCCCCCACTACCCCCCGCAGCTACGCCGGGATCACTATGCCGTCAACCGCGCCAACGGATGTCCAATTGGCTATCAGGCTTCTTCAGTCCCCCGACCCCGAGGAGCGAGGGCAGGCTGCAAGTTGGATCGGGAGCTACGGAGCGGAGGCCAAGCCCGCGGTGCCGTATCTCATCAAGATGCTGGCTGACAGTTCCCACCACATGATGTCGGCCATATCCACTCCATACGGCCCAACCTCGCCGGATTTCGAGGCTATGCGCGCCTTGGTTCAGATGGGTGATGTCGCGCTGCCGGATCTTCTGCAGACCCTCAAGTCTCGCGAGAAGACTGTGCCATATATGGTAGTTCAGAACCTGGGCAATATGTTTCCGGTCAAAGAGGCGGGAATGGGCGAGGTCTCCGCCCGATTCACTGTTGCGGGGATTCTTGGCGATATGAAATGCAAGCAAGCCGTGGCGGGGCTGCTGGGCCTGCTCAAAAGCAGCGACCCAACTCTTCGGATGCGCGGAGCGCTAAGTTTGATAGAAATAGGAACTCCTGAAGCCATAGACGGAGCCGTGTCCGTTCTGAATGATCCACGGCCATGGCGGGGCGACGATCTCGTGCGCGAACTTGGTAGGGCGAAGGCAAAGCGCGCGCTGCCGGCGATAATACGACTGCTCGACCACCCGGACTCCCGGGTGGGGGGGGGCGCAATACTTGCGCTTGGCGAAATCGGCGATAAGCGGGCCATTGGGCCGTTGAGAAAGGCCGCGGCAAACGGGGAATGGTTCACTCAAGTATATGCGACAGGCGTTCTGATGAAGTTGGGAGACCGTTCGCCCTTTCAGAGGCTGGCGCGTGAACTGGGTAAAGACACGTCAGATATGGACGAACACACGGTAGAGAAGATTGCGGAGGCCAACGATCCGTCGGTGATAGACGCCGCCTTGGACGCGCTCTATGCTGGTCGCAACGTCAAGCTGGCGATAGCGGCTCTGGGCAAATCAAATGACTCCCGCATATTCCCAGCGCTGGTGGGCGTGCTGAACCAGGCTCCACAGGCTGACTTCGCCTATGCCGCCAGAGCGCTCAACGGCCGGGATGAAGATGGAGCAAGGGGAATCTTCACGCAGTTACTTAGCTCAACGAATGACTGGAAACACGTACTGGTGGTCTCTTTCCTTGACGCGCCAAAAACGAAGAGGACAGTGCAAGAACTTCTGGGATCCCTGAAAGAGACAAGCGCCAGGGCTCGCTGGGAAGCGCTGGACAAGCTGGCGGATGTTGGGGTGGTAGGGCAGTCTCCGGATGGTCTGATATCAGTCCTCGATGACCAGGAACCTCACAACCGCTGGGTGACGGTCGGCTTGCTCGGGCAGATAAAGAGCGCGAAGTCTGTAGCTGCGCTGACAAAGGCCCTAGATGACCAGAACCCGGGTGTGCGGGCGAAGGCGGCGGAGTCGCTCGGAGCTATCGGGACAGATGCGGCAGTCGATGCCCTTGTTGCGGAACTGATGGACCCTGGCTCATACACCAGGCCGCATGCCGTGGCCGCGCTTGGGATGGTAAAGAACGCCAGGGCCAGGAAGTACGTGAAGGCGGCGCAGTATGACAACTCAACGACAGTTCGCCGACAGGCTGATCTGATACTCAACCCGTCGCCCTATGCTCTGCGCCATCCGAAGAAGCCGACTCTCCGGCTTGGGTTCTCCGCTCCGGCAATGTGGGTCTTCCGAAAATGGGATAGGACCTCTCGACCGGACAAACGCAGCACACAGCAACTCATAACGGCGCTAGGCGATCCTGACGAGAAGCAGCGCGATGCCGCCATTAATACCCTTAGAGGGCGAAAGGACAAGGCTGCGGTCGAACCGCTGATAAGAGCGCTTCAGTCAGACCCCTCACTTCAAGTCCGTGCAAATGCTGCCTGGGCGCTCAGACTAATGGGAGACCCGCGTGCGGTCCCGCCGATGCTCAATATCCTCACAACCGAACCCGCTCCTCCGGCAAACTCACAGCCGATCATCACCGCAGGCCGCCCCACTTTGGAGGCAGTCATCGACCTGCTGAACCACCCGGACAAGGATGTCAGGCGAGCCACCCAGGAAGTTCTGAAGCGGATGACGGGCCAGGACTTCGGAGACAGCAGGCGGGGGTGGTCAAGGTGGGTGTCAGCGAACGTGGGAGGATAGCGGCATCGTCAGGCATTATCCCGCTTCCTCGGCTCGCCTCCCATTGCGGGGCCATTCTTGCTGCTGCCACGAACCTGAGACACTCCCTGATTTGTCAATTACCCCATTACCGGTAATTCTATTGACAAATCAGGCTCCTCCCTCGTGTACTACAACCCTCATTCGTGGCATTTGAGCCAGTATATCAGCGGGGTGGGTTGCCGTGTGGCGTGAGTTATCTGTTTTCAACCCGCACGTGGGGGTTGTGGTAAACCAGCAATAGCGTCTATTTGGTCATGATGATCCCCCCTCTCTGAGAGGGGATTCTAGTTTACTACAACCCTCATCTCTTTAGAGATGAGGTGTAACCTAGCCGCTACGTAACCCTGCTGCGCCACGTATGAGCGACTGCCGGCTGACAATCGGCAGATATGCCATAGTATCCCGCGTGCCGTGTCCATTCACCACCCGCACATGGGGGTAATAACACGGCAGAATCGATGGTTTTCTGTACCGTGTTATTTACCACATTACTTTAGTATGTGGTAACACGCTACAGG
>CAZTAO010000083.1:0-14676 GCA_964611645.1 uncultured bacterium
GCCCCTCCAGCGTTTTCAGGCACTCGCCCGTCTCCAGGTCCCACACGCGAAGGGTATTGTCCTTACTTCCCGAGACCGCGCGGCGGCCGTCCGGGGTGATCGAAACCGCATAGACCCAGCCGTTATGCCCCTCCAGCGTCTTCAGGCACTCGCCCGTCTCCATGTCCCACACGCGAAGGGTATAATCCCCGCTTCCCGACACCGCGCAGCGACCGTCGGGGGTCACCGAGACGGCATAGACGCTACTCGTGTGCCCCTCCAGGGTCTTCAGGCAAGCGGGACTGGGAGTGAAAGGTGGCCGGTTCCGCAGCCGGATCCACTCCCGCGAAAGGCCTCTGCCATCATTCTCCATTTCGGCGACTCGTTCGCTGACTGGACCCGAGGCAGCGCTATTCCAAGCCATCTGGAAAACAGGCTCCTCTCCATCCGAAAGCCGCCGGATATGAGTGCCCACGAAGTGGCCCCACTCCTTCACCCGTTCCAGTGATGTCCAATCGCCATTACGCTCGGAAACTGGAGTTGATGGCTTATATTCGACAGACCTTGGCGGGTCGGGAAGCGGTATATTGTCGGGATCGCTGCTGTGAGCGATGAGATTATCAACATATTTCCGAATGACCGCCTGTCGCTCCTCTTCTTTCCGGGCTTCAGTCTGGCCCTCCGGTAAAGATGCTTGTGCGCGGTTATAGTCAGTCACGAGGTCATAAACAAGGCCAGCCTTGCTCTTCGCTTCCACGAAGTTGAGGTCGGTGAGCGCTGATACCATCTCATCCCAGCGCTCAATCTCGGTGAAATGTTGGCACAGGTGTTCTAAGAAGTAGCCATCGTTTGGACCTGATGCCCAACCGTTGGGGCATACCTTCTGATATGCGTCAAGTAGGGTCTGGTGCAAGGTATTGGGTTCGCCAGCCACACGGGTGGCGAAATCGTGCAGGAGGTCATGTAGCGAAATCCGGATTTCTTTTCTTCCGTCGGAGTCCAACTTTTCATCTCTCCGAATGAGCGAGCGCTCGAAGAGGTTGATCAGCAGATCTTCAGTGTCCAGGTCGTCGAGGTTTCCGGTGTGGGCCCAAAGGGTGGCGACGGCGGCTTCGGGAACGGTACCGTCGGTGTCGAAAACCGCCAACTCGGCGAAGCGCCGCTGTTCTTCCTCCGGGAGCGCGTCGACGCTGGCCTGCATAGCTCGCCAGATGCTGCGGTGTTGCTCGTTGATGGACTCGCGGTCGGCGATCTTGTCGAGGTCGGCCCGGCGCAAGCGTTCGAGCACGGAATGGAAGTCTCCCCCGCGCTTCTTCGCCATGCCGCCGCACAGGGCGATGGCGAGGGGCAAGCCGTCACATTCCTTGACCACTTCCCGCGCCTCGGCAGGCAGCGCGGCGCGTTCTACCTCCACGGCATCCGCGAGAAGTTGCAGGGCCTCGGATTCTGTGAAGAGCGAGACGGGGGCCAGTTCGCCGTGCAGGGCGTGGAGGATACCGGCATCGCGGGTGGTGACGAGCATCCGGCACCGCGGGCCAAGCACGTCGAAGGGTTGAGCATCGGACGCCTGCCAGACATCGTCGAGAACCAGGAGAACGGCTTTCGCAGCGAGCAATTCACGGAGCACGCCCTGGCCCTGCGACAGCGATTCGAAGCTGTTGTCGCCTCCGAGTTCGCAAACTACGTCGCGCTGGCGGCTGAGAATGTCGTCGCGGGTGAGGTCTTGACCGCAGGAGACCCAGACGATGCCGTCCGGGTACGACTGGCGTACCTCGCGGTTGCGAGCAAGCGCGGCGGCAAGCACGGATTTTCCGATACCGCCCATGCCCTGCATCCCAACCTTCGCATCGGCGCTGGTGATGACCTGGGTCGTCTGAAGATCGATGAGCAGGGCTTCGCGTACCCGGCGCATCAGTTCCGGGCGGCCCAGGAAGTTCGGAGGCAAGTTCGGCACGGCAAACAACCCACCAAGCTTGGGGTTGGGCTGCCGCAGGCCCGTTATGAGCTTGTCAAGGGCGGAAGGGTAATTGGCGTCGTCCCGGAAGTCCTCGCAATGGAGCAGGCTCAGTTCGCCGGGAATATCTTCGTAGTCGCCAAGGCGGAGGATTGGGGTAACAACCACGTGGTCATATTCGAGGCCGGACTGCCACTCCTCCCGCACGAAAGGTGAAACCGCAGCCTTCGGCCCTCCGACATACACAACCCGGTCCACCTCGACACGGATGGCATCTTTTATTTCCTGATGGAAGTTCAGACCTCGGGCCAGAAGCGACTTGCGGTCGAACCAGACAGTGAAGCCGGCGGCGGTAAGATCATCATACAGCCGCTTCACGAAAGGCTCATCATCCCCACGGGCGTAGGAGAGGAATACCCTGTTCATTCACTTGCCATCCTGCATCTTGAAATTCCGTGACAGTAAACCATGCTGCACTGAAGATGTTAGGCAAGCACGTGCACTATTCCTGCGGGAAAGATGGGGGTTGGGTACTGTGAGCTATTGGTCAGCGTCTGCGCATCACCCTTCACCGGACCCGGTCATACAACTCATCCACCTCGCCCCGCGCCACTGCTTCCTGCACGGCGGGAATGCCGTCGGTGTATTGGGAGAGTTTCTTTGCGCCTACGAGGCGAAGCAGCAGGGTCGGCAGGCTGAAGTGGGACTCGATCTTTGCGTTGGGGAACCTGGTCCGGTGCAGGCTCTCCTGGATGTAGTGCGCGTGGCTTTCGAGGAGGGTCATCACCCCTTGCAGTTCTCTGATCTTCTCAAACGCTTGCGGCAGGCCGCCCGGCTGCATGGCAAGGTCGAATACCTCCCGGACTCCCTTGTCCACGCGCTCGAAGAGTTCGGGGTGGTTTATGTGCTGCGCCCTGTGGACGAGTTCGTGGGCGATCACCACCCGAAGCCCATCGAGGTTGCTGTCGTCAACGTTCTCCCGGACGACCAGCATTTCCTGTGTACTCCACTCGTATGCAGCCAGAACGCTGCCCTCTACTATGTACTCAATGAGCCGTTCCATCAGCCCCCAACTGCCTTCCTCAGGGACCACTACTCCCGCGCCTCGAATCCGGCCCAGCAGTATTTCCTCATAGCCCCGGTCTCTAGGCAACACGCGGCTCCGAATGCCTGGGCGGTCGAGCTTCCACCTAGTTGCTTCCTCTAGAGACTCCAACTTCTCTGACCATGGCCTCCAGAAAAGCGAAGCAGGTCAAGCAATGAGCCCAGGTATCCCATGACGATGCCTTCGATGCGTGATAGAGCACCTCAGTGAACGGGCGCGCTTGCTCGCACTGCCAGCTTTCATCTCCATTTGGGTCGGCTTGATGGCAGAAGAAGTCGGCCAGCAGGGCATGTATGCGTTGTCGGTCGTCGTCACGAACCAGGTTGCGCCGTTCAACTGCAAGCCGGGTTTGGGCACGGGAGAAATCCCATTGGCCCAGCGCTCCGCGTTGGAGCAGATCCGCGCGGAAACAGCGAACCAGGCCCGCAAAGCGGAGTGGGTCCCACTCAAATGGTCCCGGCTCTGAAGTCTGTAGTTCAGAGTCAGAAGGGTTTGACGAAGCAAGGAGTTCAGCAGCCTTGGGAAGAAGCATCTGGAGTTCGCTTTCGCGGCAGCCGGTGCGACTGAGAGCGATGAGATCGGCGAACGCACGCGTCCAGGTCTTGCCCCAGATTGTTTCGGTCCTTTGCAGCATCAATCCGTACAAGCCCTCGATATCGGCAGGCAGTTGTCGCGCGGTGTCCATCAGCAAGCAGCGGAGTCTCTCTTCGCTGCTGCCTTGATACTCGCGCTCGGCCCGCTTGAAATCATCCTGGTCGAGCAGGTTCAATTCTTGCAGAGCCAGTTCCAGCCAGAGCGGGCTGCCAGACGCCGGTGCGCCGTCGGGTTGTCGTTTCGACACCAGTTCATTGAGTACCTGCGGATGCAGTTGTCGGTGATACCGAGCGCAGACTTTCGTCGCAATCTGCTCCACCTCGGACCGGTGCAGCGGTGGCAGCAGTCGCGCCTGAACTCCCGACCGTGCTGCCAACTCCTCCGATGCTGCGTCGGGGATGACTGTGCAGATAAGGCGTGCGTTGGGCGGAAAGACATTCGGCAGCCACGTTAGGTACTTGTCGCAGGCGCTCAGTTCGAGATTCCCCAACATGTCTAGCAACGCTACGACGCGCCGTTGTTGCACAGCTTGTTCCAGCAGCCGGGCAAACGCCGCCTGCTTCTCCTCGGTCTTTGCCTTCTCTGCGACTGGCATTGGTACGCTGGCCTCCGCCGCTAGTTCGCTAATCCACCGGAACAGCAGACTGTCCGCCGAGACCGAGCGGGGAGTAATGCCGGCCGAGTGCGACAGGAGAAGGACATCCTCGCACGCCAACAGCTGGTGTAGTTTGCAGAACACCGCGCTCTTGCCCGCGCCTGTCGTGCCGACTAGGCTCACGGCCCACGGCTGTCCGTCGCGATCCGTCGCCAGCGCGAACGCCATCAGGTCGCGCACCAACTCGTCGCGCCCGACGAAATCTCGGCTGCCGCGTTCGACAAACTCCTCCAACGCCGCCCGTTCCTGGTCTTGCCAAGTGACAGTCGCCTGCTGGTCCAACGGCGGAATCTCGATCGCGAGGTCGCGCCACAAATCTTCGAGCACCATCCGGCCGAACGCTTCCAGCCCGGTGACTGCTTTGTTCTGCGCGTCCCACACAGCGGTGTACCTGTGCACCCGGTCCGGCATCTGCCGTTCGATCCGCGCCTTCAACGCCTGCAAGGCAGAGTAACGTGCCTGCGCTTGCGGGTCGTTGGTGTGAAGTTCGCTGAACTGCGCCGAAACGTCTACGTCCATCTGGTCATAGGGCAACGGCTCGCGGAAGTAGAAGTGGCTGCCGCGAGGTTCAAGGGCACTGTCCAACGCACCGAACTCTATCTCTAGCGCTTGGATACTCTTGTCCTCGAGCGTGGTTTGGAAACCAGCTTCCTGCGCCGCCGCCTGCATGCGCTCGGCGGGCGGCACCCAGCCGTAGCGGTCACCCAGTAACGCAACCATGAATGGTCGGCTGCGCTCGATCTCGTTAAGGCAGACCTTCAGCACAAGCAGCTCTTTGGCATGCGACTCGCCAACGGTGGCTGTCTCGACGCCCCAGCGCAGGTCAATCGGTTCCAGATGGCAATGCCGCTGCCGGAGCCGCTCCTGGAGTTCGGGGAAGACTCGATCGCGCAAGTAGTCGCGTTCCGCATGCATGTCTCGGAACGTGCTCGTCAGATACACCGGCCGGGTGCGCCACTGGGTTACGCCCGTTGTTTGCGTTTCATACATGGGTTACCTTCAGCAATTCGTCATGCCAATGTCCAGGGCGATCTCATCGCGGCAGACACCGGGACTGCAGGTGGAATGCACGTAAGGGGATGACCAAGGGCGGTGGCACCTGGTAGTCTCGTCAGTGTTTGAGCCCTGCCAGTCATCGCGCGGCCCAATGCCAGTTTCGTCGAGCCAAATGTTGTAACCGATGTCCCTGGGTCAGCTTTTGTCACACCGGCGAGTTCTTCGTTGTCATCGCAGCGAAAGCTGAGATAAATACTGACGGGAGCGACTGGTACTTTAGGCGATACACGGTCGCAATCCTCGCAGATACGGGCTCGGCGCTTCTCGCTGAACACGACATTCTCCGAACTACTCTCAGGACTACGGATAACAGTTGTCACTCAGTAAACCACCGTTGTGTCAATCATTTCTATTGAGCAGGCGTTTCCCAGCGAAGACTCAGAAAGTGCGGCTCTGACTCCTGCGCTCGATACATAGTATTAGCCCCAGCGACGCGGCACAGGTGTAACACTCTATTCGGCAACCGGAACACAGTATCCTGCCACTGGATCACTGACGTTATACATCCTGTAGCGCCATACGTTTTGCCACGCACATCTACACCGGCACGTCCGACCTACTGCTGATGAAGCGGGCGCTCGATCATGCCGATATATCCACTAGCGAAATCTACACTCACATCTCCGATGACCAGCTGGAGGATGCGCTGGAGAGACTCTGACACTCCTGAATCTCTGGGAAGATGAACACTCACGCTCTTCTCCCCTCCCATCGTTTCCCGCACCCATTGTTCCGAGCGGCAGGAGTGGCGAACTGCGAGTGCCGATAACACGCAGTACTTGAAATCGCCACTTTCCCGCCGCCGGAATCCACGCGTGGAATCCCGCGAACCAGCCATCGCCTGTCCGGTGTTATCCGAACTCATTTTCGCGTTTTCCCGCTTTCGACCGTGACCGCTCCTGTTTCTCGTACTCAGCATACCGCTCCAGCAGGGACGAGGCCCACTCAGCCGGCGTGGTTTCTACGACCGGTGGCTCCCCACGGTCCAGGGCCATCTTCGTAGCTTTGAGGTCTTTGAGGTGGCCACGCAGCATCTGGTCAAGCTTGTGCGCTGCTTCCCAGTCTCCGCCCGACTGCGCGCGGCCCAGCCTCAGAAAGTATAGCGCCACCAATTCCACCTGGATGAAGTCCGCGCTTGCGTTGAACGAGAAATCCGAACGCAGGGCCGCCACCAGGTCATCGAATGTCTGCCGCTCCTCATCGTTGAGGAATCTGTTCGACCAGGCGCCGTGGTGGAGGTTGTTCTTGTTTCCCTCGGGTGCTCCGTGGGGGCGCTGGGTCGCAGTCAGACGCCGGAACTGTTGGAGTTGGCGGATCTCGCGTTCGGCAACCGGTATTCTCAGATCAGATGTCTTTGTATAGCCCATTGTTTGCTTCCTTTGACATTACTAGTTGGACATAGGCAGAGAGTGCTTGTCGCGCGTGTTCACGGCAATCACTTGATCTCAAGCTTCTTGCTCAACTCCTGATATCGCGAGAGAGTGTCCATGTATGCGTCGAATGCGGCATCGCGCCTCTCACGCGGCGCGGTCTCGTATCGGCGCTGAGCAGCTTCCAGTTCATTCTGCATCTTCATCAAAGCCTCTGTGCCCTGGCGCATAACCCGGATGTCCTTGTCGGTGATCGGTTGCCGGGGAACTGCGGGCAGGCGATAGGTCGGGCTGTTTCGTGAAGTTGCCAGCCAGAGGCCGGCAACCACGACAAGCGCGAGAACACCTGCGATCACGGTTCCCGCAGATGCCCTGCGCGGCTTAGGATCCGGCGTTTCCGAGAGATCCAGGTCTGCCGCAAGCGAGGCGGAAAGTAGACCGTGGTTGTGCAGAACTGACAGCAGCGCCTGGTACCCGGGCAGGTAGCTTACAAGAACAGGAGTAACCTTGCCGTTCTTGCCAACAAACTCCAACCCCGGGTAGCGCTGATTCACCGTAAACAACAGATAGGCGGAAGTCCAGCCGGATGCGGCAACCACAAACCACGTTAGAATCCTAAGCCATCGCGGGGATCTGGCCTCGTATTCCCGGACTTCGGCGATGTCATCGAAGTTGATCTCTCGCGTGCCTGAGATGCTCACGATCCGCAGCTTCTGCTGGGTCAGTTCCATCCTGAACATAGCATACCAGAAACCAACAGCAAGGATGCTCAGCCCTGGGATGGTCGCAAGGAGACACCACGCGGTTGTGGTCGCCCACCAAGTCGGTGTCCCGGCCGCATCCGCGTATGTGTTGTAGCTGACTGCCGCAAGCGCGATGCCGAAGAACGACGCGGCAAGAAAGAACCCCAGCCAGTCCGGGCCGACAACGCTTGCCCCGCGCGAATATGTGAGAGTTCGAGCATCACCTGAACGAGGCCAGGGGATCAGGACGTAGACGAGTAACGCCGCCAGCAGCAGCCAGGAGCAGTACTCGCGATAGGGGTGCGCCAGCCAGGTCGGCGCATCGTTGATGACGTCGGTCAGCCGCATTCGGGTTATTCGGATGTAGGCAGTGTGCGCGCCCTGTTGAAACGAAATGTACATCAACCGATCAGTGCTGTCCAGTGCAACCACTACGCTGGATATCGGCGCTTCGCGAGTAGAGAAGTAGAGGTAATCAGGCAGGCTGGACGACTGCCCGTAGCGCACTCGCCACCGATCCGAAGGCGGCTTGGAGAGAGCAGTGGCGAAAGCGTCACGGAAGAACGCCCCCCAGTCGGAACCGGCAACCGCTACCTGCTTGCTGCCGGAGACCATCTGCTGCAGGAGGGCTTCTGGTGTCTGCTTGGCGTTCGGCTCAATGCCCTTGACCATATCCCGTGGTACCATGCCCGACATCATCCGCCGGGCGTCACGGTCCGCCCAGGTCTTGTGCTCCATCTCGTTCGCAGGGTCTATCGGGTGCACTTGAACCACATCCGGAGTGGTGAAGATAAACGCCCAGACCGCGCCCAACACCAGCGCAAGCGTGAGTACACGTCGCAGAAGTTCAGCCACGGCAGTTCTCCTCTTCGCTCAACAGTGCTATTCCTGCGCGGTCATAAGCAAGCCGCAAGCGTAATAGTTGCCGGCTGAGGTCTGAATGTCGTAGACCGGGCCAGTGATGCTTTCGCCTGGAGCGCTCAAGTCCCCGGCCGGACGGAACGCGCCGTTATCCCAGACGCGGTGGTTGACAGTCACCGCCAACCCAGGCGCAAGCCGCTTGCCCGGCAGCGAAGGCAGGACGGTCTCCTTACGATAGACGTGAGTGATCGCCGTAGCCACGCGGCGGCCGTCGACTCTCCCGTAGACCACATCACCCACGCGCAGAGTTTCGGCAGCACGAGGGCCTCCGAGTGTGTCTATTAGTGAACCGGCACTCAGGCACTTATTGTGCACCAACAGGTCATTGGCGAAGTAGTTGCCCTGCGAGGTCTTGAGGTTGTAGACTACTTTCGCCTGGCTGCAGTCGCGTATGATGCTGGTGACGGTTGTAGGCTCCACAGCACAGGTTAGGGCATTGCGAGTAAAGATCACCTCGCCGGGCTTCAGAGCATCCACAGTCTGCCATCCGCGGGTCTGGGTGTAGATGGGGTGGTTGGCTGTGATTCCCAGCGCCTCCCCCGAACCCAGCAGCAGCCGACTTACGGCGAACGGCCCGTTGTGGTGCACGAGAAGTTTCTCAACCGTGGCAAAGCACGGCGCTTTGGCTGCGGTGTCATAGGCCAGAATGCGGCTGCCGGGCAAGACACTCTCGATGGACGTTCTAGTGCCGTCGGCCATGGTAACAAGTGTGCCGGCGGTCACGCAGCCGTTGTTCGGATCAACCGGCGTTGCAGGCAGCTCAGGCTCGGACCATTTATAGTGGTAAGTGATCTCTCGGCTGCATTCCGTGCCGTCAATCCAGTACGCCATAAGCAGTTCGACCCCGGCTCCGTACGAGAACGGGATGTCGAACTCTACCTCTTCGTTTCCGACAGGCTTGTTGCGGCTCGCATCCTCGTTGTCCACAACGCCGTAGCAGTCCAGAGAAGTCACCGAGGTGCCGCCACTGCCGGTCTTGTTGGCCATAGTGCAGCGGAACTTGGTGCCGGAGCCGAAGTCGCGGTGGAACGGGTCGCCCGAGAACCGCGTCTCCAACGGGTTCACGCCGATATGCGCCTTGTACTTTTCGCCCGGTACAAGGAATGCGGGAGGCTTATTCCACGTGTGGTTCCAATTGCTTATATACTCATATTTGGGGTTTTTGCAGCGGTCTTCATACCGGGTGATTCCACCGGAGTCGGTGAACGTGCCGGTGGCCTTCCATTCCGTCGTTTCATCTCTGGAACGCTCTTCAGCCCCGTAATACTCCGTCCTGTCATATATCTAATGCGGTTTCTCCGGCTCCTGCACTGCCCCGACCACAAACTCCCTGGAATGGATCACCATCCCACCAACCCCGATTCCAACCGTGACCTTGTCCTTCTCCTTTAGCGGGAACCCGCTCAGGTCCACTCTCAGATCGCCGTTTTCGTTCAGGCGGAACAGATGGTCAACCCCGCTCTGGGTGGTGTAATTGATGGACAATTCGTAGTATTGCTTGTCTGCGGGCAGGTAGTGCAACTGCTCGGTGTGGACGATATTGGGAATATGCGTGAACGTGCCACTCAATACCTTGGTGTTGGGGTCCAAGCTGTTGAGGCTAAGCTCCATTCTCGGGATGAACCAGTCGAGGAGCCTGGTATTTGCGTAGATTGCGACCGGTACCAGGATGGACGCCTCACTGCTTGTGCAGGCCTTGGTGATGCCGGGACCGCACTTGGCAGGGTCAGCCCACCCTAGGCTCGACATCCAGTCCTCGCTGCACATCAGGATCTTCTTGTGATTGATCTCGCTGGTGAACAGTCCGGACTTTTGGTTAAAATCGCAGTCCGCGAGCCTTGGCAGCGGATAGGATTTCATGCCGTTCGCCGAGACAACTGTGACCTTCGTTTCGGTTGGCGCGCCTTTGTCCCTAATGTAGGTGCCGCTGACGGTCTCAGCCGAGAAGAAGTGATCCTGGGTATAAGTGGCGAGGTTGTTGAAGAGAGCAAGTGGGTCGCCGGCCGCGTCGATCAGGGCTTTGGCTACGGGGTCCACGCTCGCGTCCTTGTTTTCGATGATCACCTCGGCGTTCGTATATAGCTCGTAGGGATCGTTCTTGAGGTAGCCAAGGTTGGGGTCCTGGTTGCCTATCATCCAGACGTGAATGGCCTTGCCTGGGTGGGAATCGTTGCGAACGTGTGGGACGCAGGTCATATCCGCGATGAGGTGCATAGTCTCGCCGCAAGCGCGCCACGCCTGAGCAAATAGGGCTTCTTTCTTCTTGGTGTCCTGCTCAGCAAACGCCTCCCTGATGTACTGGGTTCCCTTCTTCCAACTGTAGTCATTCTCGCAGACGCCTTTGTTCTGCTCGCCGGTAAGCCCCCAGTCGCGCGCGTTGATCTCCGGGTTCATATCGCTGATGCCTGTAGGGGCAAGGGTAGTAGCAGGAAGCAGGACTCTGTACACTCTGTCGAATGTGTCGAGATGATCGGTTAGGAACAGCGCGCCGCTCACCGCCTTGGGATCGAAGAAATGCCGGAACGAAGCGAACAGCTCCGGCTCATCGGCCGTATACCCGCCCTCGGCAATCCACCACTGGAAGTCCCCAATTCGCTCGCCGTAGGTAGGCAGTTCCAGCCCACCTTTGAGCACTCCGGGGCCGGACAGCATCAGCGGATAGTCGAATCCCCAGCGCTTCATCGCAGGTTCTTTCTCCTGCGAGGTCTTGATCCACTGCTGCAGCGCGAGCGCATTGATGGTGCGATGCGGGCCACCTTTGAGCAGGCCGTTTCCGGCCTCGTCCCGCGCGTCGTTATCATAAGCCAGAACGGGAATGGAGGCAAACATCGCCACTATAGCCAGGAGTGTCACACAGCAAAGCCGTTTCTTCATTATAATTTCTCCGATGAATGGAATGGTCTTTCGGGATTTCCACTTCGTTCAAATCCCGAAAGCGATCCTCGTTGTGGCCTACAGCGCTGACAGCATCCACACGCCGTCCACTTTCTCGAATACAACGGTGAGCGTGCGGTCGTTGGACGTTACTTCATACTCCGCTCGTGCTCCAACTGCGGTCACCAGTTTGCGGGTAGCCAGGATTTCAGCAAGCCGGGGCAACTGATCCTTGTGTGCCTCAAATACAGGCTTGTAGCGTGAAATGAATGCGGGGCAGGTTAGCTTGAGTACATCCTCGATCTGGCCGGCTCGAAATGCATCCTCAACATTCTTCACGCCTGCATCTATTGCCGCTGGAGGATCGGTGAGGGGTCCCTTTTCGGTGGCTGCCGGAGCCACCTGTGGCTGTGGGGCATCTTTGATCTCGCCGAAGAAGCGGACTTTCACCGTTCCCACCATAGCGGGGTGGATGTTGTAGGAATCTCCCCAACTGTCATCATCGGGGTTGTCGCCGACATACACGGTCTTGCCCGAGAGCTTCACTGCCAGGGTGACTCTTTTCTCCATCTTTCCGTTCACCCGCATCACGAGGTCTTTCTCGTGCACATCTACATCCACTTCCCCCTCGGTATCCGGCGGGATTGCCGCATCTGCGGAGATCACGTGCCAGCCGTTGTCCAGCTTCACCGCGCTCTCGGTATCCGGGGAGAACACCGCGAACACCGGCTTGCCGGCGCTGTTGATGTTGAGGGTGAAAGAGCCTTCGGGCGCTTCGTTGATGCCCACAGTATCCAGCACCACACCGGACTTGGAGTACTTCACCGTCAGGGCGATTCGCAGGTTTGTGACCGGATAGCCGCCCTGCAACTTGGCCGAGGAGGACGGGGAAGTCAGTTCGACAACCTGCCCTTTCTCGTCCGACCGCGCCGGAGCCTTTGAAACATCGCCAAAGTACAGCGCCTGAACTTCTCCGATCATGGCCGGGTGGATATTGTAGGAGCCGCCCCAGGTGTCATCGTCCGGGTTATCGCCGATGTAGACGGTCTTCCCGGACAGCTTCACCGCCACATCCACCTCTTTCTCGACTTTCCCATTCACCGACAGCACAATCTGCTTCTCCAGCACATCAATGTCTATGTTAGCGTCGGTGTTTGCGAGGATGGCTGTGTCGGACGGGATGACGTGCCAACCGTTGGAGACGCGCACGGAGCTTTCCTTGCCGGGTTCGTACACCAGGAACACCGGCTTGCCGTCGGCGCCGATGGCAAGCGCAAATGAGCCGGCAGGCGCGGCATTGATGCCTACGGTATCAAGCACAGTCCCCGGCTTGGAGTATTTCACCCGCAGCGATATCCGCAGGTTGGTTAGCGGATAGTCTCCCGACAGTGAGGCAGATGACGATGGGGTGGTGAGCATGACCGTATCGGCTGCCTGGCCCTGCCCTGCGCAGGCGACAAGACACACAAGCAGGCCGCAAAATCCGGCCAAACGCAGCGTGGACATAGAGACTCCCATGTTCGAACTCCTCTATACTGAATGGCACTTTGGAAACGATCAAAGCAATAACACTACAGGTCCTGTCGGATCAGCGAGCGATTCTGGGCAGATACTCACCCTTTTCCTTGATAATGCGATCTCCCACGCGCAGATCAGAATAGGACATTTGGAATGCCGGCATCTCGACTTTAATCTCACCACGTCTGCCGCTATCTTTCCGGTACGAGATGGCTCTACCCTCCTCGCTATGATCATCGTCCTGGTTTCTGCGGTAGGTATACTTGCGGATATCCGTGACTGTTCCCTCCCAAGATTGGTCCCTACGTCGTTTGGATATCAGCGTGAGAACCACCGAAAAAGCGATCACTGCAATGACTACGTAGACTGTATCCATACCATTCTCCGTTTCAGATGCTTTCTGGCCTTAAGTCCTTGCAGACATCAGGAATAGGGTTCCTCAGGGTGTAATCCGCGCATTCGAAGAGACCGGCCACTGAGATCGTGAAGTAGTTCCCGTGTGAGCGTCCCGAGGTCACCTCGCGATTGGACAGCGTTCTGAGTCCCATGTCCATTCCTGCATCGACGGGGCCGGTCTGGTACCGAAAGCGCGAACCTGGCCTGTGCTCTGCACATTGCTAGTCGGAACACCGCTTTCGAAGACTCCCAGCCATCCATAGTGCCCATAGGCACCAGACATTTCGTCCGACCCATTTGCACACAGTCACGAGCGAAGATCGGCTACTGCGCCCTCACATACCCCTTCACTTTCCACCCACTGTTGAGCAGTTCGTTGTCCTGGACGAACATCCGCTCGCAGAGCTTCTTGCCAATCTGGCTGGGCTTCAAAGTGATCTTCCAGCCAATGACCAGATTATTGGAGCCGTTTGGCGCTACGGTTGTGGTCTTCAGGTAAAGGATGCACTGGCTGTTTTGCAGAGTCACATCGGCGCCGGGGGTCTGGCCTGTGCCCCAGGTGGTGTTTGCGTCGTTTCTCAGGAATATCTTGTTCTGCTTGGCATCATACAGCAGGAACACCGCGCCTGCCTGGCTCGAAGTCACGCTCATCTGGAAGTAGCAGCGGGAGATGTCTATGCTCCCGTTCGCATCCGAATACTCAGTGGCGAACACCAACGGCGTTCCGGTCGACACGTTGCCAGCCGATGGCGTCACACTGACGCACGTCGGAAAAGTCGGCGTGAAGTGCGTTCCCACCTTCTCCCAACCATCGAATGCGGCCTTGGAATCCGATATATACATCCAACTGTAGAGGTTCTTGCCGGTCATTGTGGACTTCAGCTTCAGAGACCAGGCGACAGTCAGATCGTTGCCCGCACCGGATACGGTTGTGTCCTTCACGTACACCTCGCACTGACTGTTGGAAAGCACAATGTTCGCGCCCGGGGTGTATCCGGTTCCCCAGCTTGTGTTGGCGTCGTTCTTGAGGTAGACCTTGTTGGTGGCCTTGTCATAGAACACCAGGATAGCGTTCGTCTGTGCCAGTGAATCGTTCACCAGAAGGTAGCACTTCCGCAGGTCGGCGAAGCCGTTCGAGTCACGGTACAAACTGCTCAGGGTGGTCTTCGAGCCAACAGGCAGTGGACCACTGCTGGGCGTGACGCTCACTACTTCAGGTTTCACGTTGTAGTAGATACCTGTCAGGTCCCAGCCATCGGTAAGACCGCCTACATCCTGGACGTACATGTATGAGTTCAGGAGCTTCGCCGCCTGGGCGCTCTTGAGAGCGACACGCCAGTTCACGGTCAGGTTGTTCGCGCTTGGCGAAACGGTCGTGTCTTTCACGTAGACGTAGCACTGGCTGTTTTGAAGAATGACATTGGTTCCCGGGGCGTAACCAGTGCCCCAACTGTTGTTCGCATCGTTCTTGAGGTAGAGCTTGTTACCCGGTCGGTCGTACATCAGCAGTG
>CAZTAO010000084.1:0-14277 GCA_964611645.1 uncultured bacterium
CACAGATGGCCTGACGAACGCATCCGCCACCCGCACTTTCGGCAGCCCCTGCATCCGCACATCGTGAGTCCAGAGTTTGCTGTAGGGTTGCGCCATATAGACCCACATAGCTGCGGGAAGCGGCGCCTGCACGGAGCCGGCGGGAGCATAGCTGATATCTCCCGGAATGGAGGCCGTGATATCGACCGATCCAGGCGCCAACGCGACAGTCCAGTCCTGGAGGGCCAGCATAAGGACGTTGGGGCCGGACCAGTTGACGTAAGGTGTAACATCCGCATCATACGGAGCAACAGGGCCAATGTGCTCTCCGACGGCGTTGCCGTTCATGAACACTTTGACGTAGTGGGCGCAGGCTCCGATGTGGATCATGACACGCTTGGACGACTGCCAATCTGCTGGAATAGACAGGTTGGTGCGCATCCAGTGCACATTCGGCCATATAAGCTCGCCGCCGGACCAAGCGCCTTCGCTCGGCAGAACGTTCACGTCCCTGGTGCCGGTGCTGGCATATTCCCAACTGCCGCCCGGATAGATCGACTGCTCTTCCCGCAGCGCCGCGTGGGCGCAGCAGACAGCGGCCATCGTGGCAGCGAGCGCCATGGCTGTTACTACCAGTCTTCGGTATATCACGAGTTTCACCCCTTCGTTCGCGGACTCAAGTGTAGACATTATAACACGGGTATACTCAGACGTTTGCAAAAAATGATCCTTGGTTATCAGGGATTGTGAAAACAAACTCCGCCAAATACGTTTGCAGCAGGAGTCTGGGCGGTAGGAATGGAAGTGGACAATGGAAGCGCCTTTGTCCACGATGGGCCGCCACCATGGCGGCGATGCGGGCGGTCGGCCCTCGTCATATAACTAAGGGAGTGTTACCATGGAAATGAAAGAGTTCTTGCAGAAGAGTGTTGCTTTCGGGCTTGGCACGGCGGCGTTTGGGGTTGAGAAGCTTTCACAGTTCGCGGACGAGATGGTCAAGCGCGGCGAATTGTCCTCGGATGATGCGAAGAAGCTGATCGACGACGCCTCGAAGCGGGCGGTGGAAGAGAAAGACAAGCTGGCCGCGTGGGTCTCGGAACAGGTGACCAAACTGCACCAGCAGACCGGGGCGGCGCAGGCCGAGAAGATAGCTGGTCTGGAAGCCCGGATCGCGGAACTCGAAAAGAAGCTAGGCAATCCCGCGTGTTCTTGTGGTGACCAGGCGGGAGAGTAAGCTTGGCAATGGGGTGATGGTCTTTGGTCTGGTCTTTCGGGATTTGAGCGAAGCGGAAATCCCGAAAGCGAAGAGTGAGTTTGGTCTTTCGGGATTTGAGCGAAGCCCAAATCCCGAAAGCGAGGAGTGAGTTTGGCAAATAGGAAGTACGGCGCGTTAGCATATCTGGGTGTATTCGTGTTTTGCCTTGTCTTTGGGGTGATGGGGCAGAATGGCGCGGAAGCGGCAGTCGGGTTCCAACGCTGCAAGATCGGCAGCAGTTGGGTGACCGTTGTCACGGCTGATCTCAACTCCCCGAATGTTGTTGTCACTCCGGCTCTGTCCAGGAGCGGCATAGGTTCGCACGAGTCATTCACGTCCATGATGAGGCGTCTCAGACCTGCGGCGGCGATAGACGGGACGTTCTTCTGCACACGCACCTACAAGCCCACAGGCGACATCGTCATCGACAAGCAGTTGGTCTGGCGCGGGTGTCTTGGCACGGCTATCGGAATCCGCAACGGGCGGGAGCTGCACTTCGCGCAGTCTCGTGACTCTCTGGCCTACAAGTGGCACGACTACGACCAGGTGATGGTAGCCGGACCTGCGCTGATATTGGGCGGCAAGACCGTGGTCTGCCCCAAAAGCGAGGGTTTCAGGAGCAGCGTGCATTTTACGCGAAGGACTCGGTCGGCCATTGGTCGAACATGGTCCAATAAGCTGATTTTTGTTACAACCAAGCGGGGCCTGCTGCTGAGCGAATTGGCGGTGGTCATGAAAAGGCTGAAGTGTTCCGATGCGGCGGTGTTGGACGGTGGAAGCTCTGCCGGACTCTACTGCCAGGGCAAGCTGCTCACCAAGCCAACCAGGTCAATGACCAATTGCCTGCTGGTATACTCGAACAGACGCAGCTATGAGGCCCACAAGGGGGAACTGCTCCCCACACCGGCATTCACGCGGATCAGCGTCGGTTACCAGGTGGAAACTCCCCCGGCGCCCTGATATGCTGTTTGGTCGTCAACGATGTGGCAGTACACTCAAAACGGAGGCAAGGAATGAAGAACAGACCCATACCGCGCACGAAGATATCGGTGTCCCCAATATGCCTGGGCACAATGACCTTTGGCACGCCCGTAAATGAGGCCGACTCCATCAAGCTGATCCATCACGCGTTCGATAAGGGCGTCAACTTCATCGACACGGCGAATATGTACGAGGGGTATGCCAGGTTCATCGGGAGTCCCGGTGGAGTAGGGGAGCAGATAACCGGCAGGGCCATCAAGGGCAATCGCGAGGCTTACGTGATAGCAACCAAGGTCGGAATGAAAGTCGGCGAGGCCCCAGAGGACGAGGGCACAAGCCCCGCAGCCATAAAGAAGCATCTTGAGCTCAGCCTTGTGCGCTTGGGCACGGACTACATTGATCTCTACTACATGCACAAGTGGGACACCAGCGCGCCGCTTGTGGATATGATCGCGGCCATGGCTGAGGCTATCAAGGCAGGCAAGATCCTGCATTACGGGATCAGCAATTACACTGCCGAGCAGACAGCGGAGGTTCTCAAGCTGGCGGATGCCAACGGTCTTCCGCGCCCCGTGATCCATCAGCCGGACATGAGCCTGCTAAAGCCTGCACTCTGTGCCGACCTGCTTCCGCTGTGCGAGAAAGAGCAGATCGCGGTCGCTCCATACAGGGTTCTGGCAAGCGGATTGTTGACCGGCAAGTATCACCGAGACACTCCGCCTCCCCCCGATTCCCGCAAGGTCGAGAAGGAAGGTTGGATGCTTGAGTTCAACGATGCGTTGTTCGACAAGCTGGAAGCCATAGAGGCCGATGCAGAGGCCGCCGGCGTGACGATGACCCAATACGCCCTGCAGTGGATGCTCAAGCAGCCCGCAGTGGTATCGGCGATAATCGGAGTCAAGCGAGCCGACCAGATAGACGACGCAGTGTCGGCCTTCGCGAAGGAGTAGGCTTCGTAAGTGGAGCAACCGCATATTGAAATCGGATGGGGGACGACACACTCGTCCCCCATTTGCCTGCCAACGTGACGGCGTGTCTCAGGACTGTCGACTGAGGACTGAAGTCTTACCTGAATTGCCCCGCGCGCGTTGGTTCTGGTACAATTCACGATAGCATTTACAGAGATATATGGAGGTAGATAATATGTTGGGATTTGGTATGTGTGGCTGTGGCCGCTATATAGAGTGCGCCGCGCTGCCTATGATAAAGGTCATCCCCGAGGCGCAGGCTGTTGCGGCGTTTGACGTGAACCCCGAGCGCGTAAACACCGTGGCTGATATGTTCGATATCAAGAGCAGGTGTTTCACGTTCGAGGACCTGCTCAAAGCCGACGGCGTGGACATTGTCTACGTGGCCTCTCCGAATGTTCTGCACAAGCCTCAGACGATAGCTGCTGCGGAGGCTGGGAAACACGTGTTTTCGCAGAAACCGCTCGGTATGAACGCGCAGGAGTGCCGGGAAATGATTGCCGCGTGCAAGGCCAACGGGGTCAAGCTTGGCGTCGGGTTCTGCAACAGATTCCAGGGCGCGCAGGAGAAGGTCAAGAATATGGTTCGAGACGGCGTGCTGGGCGACGTCACATACATCCACAGCTCCTTCAGCCTCTATGGTTTTACCAAGGAGACAGTCGGCTGGCGGTGCGATCCGAAGCTGGCGGGAGGCGGTCCTCTTATGGACCTCTCCCCGCACATCGTCGACTGGGCAGCCTACGTTCTTGACGACATTCCCGACAGCGCTATGTCCTACGTGCGACCTCAGAAGACCGACACTCAGGTTGAGATGGACGTTGTGGCGATCGTCGAGTTCAAGGGCGGGGCCAGGTTGGTGATCGAGACCAGCTTCAACACACGCCTCTGCGTGCCGACCTATCATATCGTTGGAACCGAGGGCAAGGTTGAGGCAGGCGGGACAATGATATGGCTGACCCAGGGGCTGCCGGTCGGCGACCTGACACTGACCAAGGGCTGGGATAAGCCCGAGAAGCTGGAGTTCTCCGGCCAGGAGCATATAGGGATAGAGATGTCGCTGTTCTGCCAGTCTATCATCAACAACACCGAGCCGCCCGTCCCCGGCGAAGCAGGCCTGATAGCCCAAGCAACAATAGACGCCATCTACGAATCCGGCCAAACCGGCCAAAGGGTTCAGATTACGATATAGCCCTGTAACCCCCTCTCCCCGGCCCCCGGGGAGAGGCGTTGCCCGAAAGCAGCCCTAGCGAAGCGGGCTGCGAAAGGGGTTGGGGTGAGGGGCACGCACTGCGTACCGATCTGAGCGAGCTGCCTGGCTGCTCCTAGAAGTCCCCAGCATCCTTCATCCAGAACGGCGCAAGGCCTTCATGGAACTCGAACGTGGCATCGAATTGCGGCTGAATCACCCACTGGCCGGTCCGGTCGATGAAACCTGCCTTGCCGTCCTTGGTTACTCCGGCAAGGCCTTCGTGGAATGACGTTGCACGGGTGAACTCAAGTTTGGTCACCATTCTTCCAGTTCTGTCTATGAACCCGTAGAAGCGTGGACGAAACCTTGAGTCTGTGGAGATGTCCGGCATGGGACTGCTGTCCTCCATCCACACCGCCGCAAGACCCTCGGAGAAATCACTGGCTCCATCCCACTGCGGCTTGATTACAATCTTGCCGGTCTTGTCTATGTATCCGGCCTTTCTGCCGACCGACACGTGCGCAAGTCCTTCTGAGAAGCGAGCGGCACCATAGAAAGCCGGCTTGACAATGAGCTTGCCCAGAGCGTCAATGAAGCCGTACTTCTTGCCAACCTCCACTGCCGCCAACCCTTCAGAGAAGTTGAACGCAAAGTCAAAAACGGGTTGGACAGCCCAACTTCCGTCCTTCCGGATGAATCCCCACTTGCCTTTGGAAACAGCGGCAGCGAGTCCCTCTGAGAAGCCGTTTCGTGCACCATAGGAGGAGTCTATTACCACTTTCCCTGTTCTGTCGACACCAACCCACTTCTCCACCCCTATCCGTACAGGGGCCATTCCCTCCCTGAATGACCCTACGTCGAAGCTTCGCACTTGCGGCCTGAGCGCGAACCTGCCACTTCGATCTACCCAGCCACATTCCTGGCCCAGCCTGACTGCCGCCAGGCCTTCTGAGAACTCGCTTGCCGATATGAACTGCGGCTCTATAATCACTCTGCCGGTCCTGTCGACATACCCAAATACGCTTCCCGCAGCGGAACTACACGCAGCCACCGAAAGCAACGCTGTGACGATACAGACGAATCTTGCCGCCAACCGGGTTCGATTTGCCACAGTTGACCTCCCATTGCAGTGGATTGTTGACCTCAGCTATTTAGACGTGGTCAGTACGCAAATAATAACGTCTATCTTCCGAAATAGCCCGAGAATGTGCGAGTCATCACTGAAGCGGCCTTGTCTCAGGGTACGTATGGGCAGGTATTCGTGACGTCGACGTCGAATAGAACGTAAGTAACGACCCGACACTGGAGTCCGCAGTTGATTCTGACAGTAACCCCAAACGTTGCTCTCGACAAGACCTATCTTGTCGACGGCTTCCACATAAACAAGATCCACCGGCCCGTGGAGATGCGGACCTCCGCGGGCGGCAAGGGCGTGAATGTCGCTCGGGTTTTGAAGACCCTTGGGCGGCAGGCGTTGGCGACGGGTTTCTGCGGCGGGCACGTTGGCGAGCAGGTTGTGGAACTGATAGGGGAAGAGGGGATCAGTCACGACTTTGTCTGTGTGAATGGCGAGTCGAGACTGGCGCTGGCGGTGATTGATACCCGGACCGGCACTCAGACCGAGGTCAATGAAAATGGCCCTGAGATCTGCGAGGCCGAACTGGACTCCATCTTCGCCAAAGTCAGGGAACACCTGCAGGCGAGTACCGTCCTTGTACTATCGGGAAGCTGTCCGCCGGGTGTGCCGAACGACTTCTATGCCAGGCTGATTACAATGGCAAACGAGGCAGGCGCGAAGGCGATTCTGGATGCCAGCGGCGTTCAGTTGATCAACGGCGTGAAAGCCCTGCCGTACATGGCGAAGCCAAATGTGCTGGAACTGGGGCACATAACCGGGCGCGAGATGTCGGGCTGGGAGGATGTCCACGCTCAGGCTGAGGCTCTGGTGAAAACGGGTATACAGGTCATGGCTGTCACAATGGGCAGCCGGGGCGCGATGGTTACCAACGGCAAGCAGGCTTTCATGGCCACGCCGCCGAAGATAGACTTTGTGAGCGCAGTGGGGTCGGGTGACTCTTTCACGGCCGGCTTCGTCGATGCGATGCTGTCGGGAGAGTCGCTTGAGAGGCAGCTTGTGATGGGGACATCCGCGGGGACTGCAAACGCCGCGACCTATTGCGCGGGATTTTGCACAAAAGAGAGTATAATGGAGATAGCGCAGCGGGTTGAGGTGTGCCCGCTGGGCTGACAGCAAGAGCGCTGAGTTGAAAGGAGCGAGTGGCAATGCTCCCGTTGGCGATTGGGACTCAGGAAATCGCGATAATCATACTGGTGATTGTGGTGCTTCTGGTAGGTGTCAAGAAGCTTCCCGAGATAGGCAAGGGCCTGGCTGAGGGAATCACCGAGTTCAGAAAAGGCATGCGCGGCAAGAAAGAAGAAGACACCAAGACCGACGATACCAAAGACGACAAGACAGAGTAGACTCGTTGTCAGTTGACAGTCAACCGTCAACTGTCAACCCGTATCTATGGGGGTGGATGGGGCCCGGTGGCTCCTGCGGTCTTCAAAACCGTTGTGGGGGCTGATGAAGTTCCTGGGTGGGTTCGATTCCCACGCACTCCCGCCAAGATTGTGATGGTAGTATGGCCGTTAGGATGATGAGGCGATTCGCCCTGACGCTGCTTCTGCTGGCGGCGCCATCGCTGCTGTTCGCGCTGCCGGCGCAAGTTCGCGTGAGCCTGACAGCATTCTCCGGCGCCGGGTCACTGACTGTGACTTGCGCGGGTGGTTTCTTCGTCACCAATACGTCTGACAACTCGGTGGCAGCCCACGTGGAAGCCGGCTCAACTGCCCAGGTCACCGCCGAGGCCAACTCTGCAAGCGTGTCCGTTGGCGAACTGACCTACCACCTCAACTCCGCTTTTGCCCTCAAGCCTGACTCTCCGGACCAGCCCCTTACCATCAAGACCCCGACCGGGAAATCGCGCAGCTACAGAGGCGACATAGAGATCCAACCCTGCAAGAATGGGTTACGTGCGTACAACGTGGTGGATGTCGAGAGCTATCTGCGAGGGGTTGTGCCCCTGGAGATGCCCTCCAGCTACCCGGAAGAGGCTCTGAAAGCGCAGGCAGTCGCTGCAAGGACCTATGTCTGCATGGCTGCTCAGCGATTCAAGGCTCTGGGCCGCGATCTGTGCGATGGTTCTCACTGCCAGCAATACGCAGGCGTCTCAGGAGAGAAGCCCAGGTGCGACAAGGCAGTTCTCGACACCTGCGGGATGGTCCTCACCTGCTCAGGCTCATTGGCTTCCACCATGTACTGCGCGGACAGCGGGGGGTCTACCGCCGGTTACTGCGATTACTATCCCGGCGCGCCTTTCCCGTATCTGGCATGCGTCCCCGACCCGAGTGAAACAGAGCACATCGTCTGGCGCGCGAGTCTGCCCGCCGCGACGGTGGCTCAGCGTCTGACCAAGAGCGGTTTTGCCGCGAAAGCTCCGTTCACGACTGTGTCGATTACGAAGATGGACGCTGCTGGACGCGCGATAGAGGTGGAGTTTGCGACTGTGGATGCAAAGACTGCCGTTCCAGCCCACAAACTGCGGGCTGCGCTCGGGAATGATGTCATCAAGAGCACGGCGTTCAAGGTGAATCTCACCGATGACGGCAAGCTGGAGTTTGAGGGGACCGGCTACGGACACGGCTTTGGTATGTCCCAGCGGGGTGCGAAAGCGATGGCGTCACCCCCGAACAACCGCACCTTTCAGCAGATTCTTGCGCACTACTATCCCGGAACCGAGATAGTGGCCGTTGAGTCGGTGACGGACAAGCCCGCTAAGCGTCCTTCTGGCTCAGCCAATGCTGATAGACGCTCCTCCGCTGCAAGCCCAGCTCCGTAGCGCACCGCTTCACCGCGTCCCGCTCGGATACTCCTTCGGCCAGCAGCGATCTGATGAACTCCATCGGGTCCTTTGTCTCGGTCTGTCTGGTAGGAGCAGCGGGCCAGTCCTCGGCCCCGGCCACCAGCAGCACAACCTCGCCCTTTACCGGCCCCTGGGAGAAGTGCGTGAGAGCGTCTTCGGCGGTTCCCCGGAAGAACTCTTCGAACAGCTTGGTAACTTCGCGCGCAACTACCACCTGCCTGTCGCCCCCCAGAGTGTCCCGGACGGCCTCCAGCATCTGTGTGAGGCGGTTCCCGGCCTCATAGAAGCCCATTGTCATCGGCATGTCGCCCATCCGCGCCAATAGGTCCTTGCGCTGCTTCATTGGCCTTGGAGGGAAGCCCAGGAAGCAGAATCTGGCAGTGGGCAACCCCGATACCGACAGCGCCGCAATGATCGCGCTCGGCCCGGGAATGCACTCCACCGCTATGCCTTCCTCTATCACCAGCGAGATAAGGTCGTAGCCGGGGTCGGAGATACCGGGCGTGCCGGCGTCGGTGACCAGCCCCACGTTCTTCCCCTCTTTTAGCGCGTCAACAATCTGCTGAGTCCTTGATCCACGGCTGTGCTGATGGTATGAGATCGCTGGGGTGGGGATGTTGTAGCGGTTGAGGAGCTTGCGGGTCACGCGGGTGTCTTCCGCCGCAATGATGTCGACCTCCCCAAGAATCCTCAGCGCGCGAAGCGTGACATCCTCGAGGTTGCCGATGGGGGTGGATATTACATAAAGCTTTCCAGTCATAGTACCAGCGATGATACCACAAACAAAGCAAAAGGGGACAGGTCTCCCCGCCCCCTTGGCAAAACAAACTCGACCCAAAGTGACGATCAGACTATGGCCCGTCATCCTCCGGGGTCCAGATGCGCCGGTCGATGATGGTTCCCGGGTTCACCCATTTGGCGTGGCCGTCACAGAACAGCAGGTTCGAGCCATCCGTGTGGGCCTCGGTTGCCCCGCCCATCATGTCGACCAGTACCATGCGAACCATAGCGAAATCATCCGGCATGAAATACAGGCCCCATTCGGGAGCGACGCTCCAACATAGCATCTGGCCGGTGCCCGCGGGCGCTGGCAGGAGCGCCAGGTTGCTCACTATCGGTGGAACGGCAGACGCAGGAGGCACCAGGAAGCCATCGACAAGCTCGTTGAAGACATAGTGTTTCGGGCGGTAGTAGTTGTCGGAGCCAAACCACAAAGGCGCCAGGTCGGCTCCCTTGCCGGACTGGCTGGGGCACGTCCACACGCCTTCGCTCTTGATGTAGGGCTGGAGTATAGTGGCAATAGTGGCTGAGACTCCGAGGCCGTAATCGGGCTCGAATATCAGTCCGGGCGGGTAGAACTCGTCCCAGTCCTGTGTGTACTGCATTGTCGCCAAGCCTATCTGCTTAGTATTGCTGAGGCAGGTAGTCTGTCGCGCCTTTTCTCTCGCCTTTGCGAAAACCGGGAAGAGGATCGCCGCCAGTATAGCGATGATCGCTATAACCACCAGCAATTCTATCAGGGTGAACCCCCTGCGCTTACGCATTCCCAACTCCCTCCTGGGTTTTCGTCTGATTACAAACGATCAGGTGTACTTGAATCCGGAGCACCCCATCTCGACTAATATCTATCAAGCCCAACTGGGCGAGTTCCTAAGCCTGAAAGTGGCATCAATAACCACCCTCTAATTAGCAGACTGATGCAACAGGGTACTTTGTTCCCATCAACCTCTGATATATTTGTAACACAATTGGTACGCCAGAGTCAATAATAGCGATGCTTAGGCCCGGTCCAAGCGTCTGTGGTTTTGGCCGGATTCCCCCGCTGAAGCCTCAGTTGCTCACTTCGTAGTGGCCGTTTGATCTTTAACGATAGGTCAAACATGTGTCTCTCGTGTGACTTGCACAGGACGTGAACGTGGGTATGTGACGATTTCTGGCCTGGCGAGATTGCACGATGCCAATTTCTGTGGCCCTGAGGTGCTTTTTATAATTCCACGAAGGATGCTTCGCGCCACCTCGCTAACGTAAGTATGGCATCTTTATGTGGAGGGTTTTGCTTTGACCAATCGTGAACGGTTCCAGCGCGTGATGCGCTTTGAGAAAGTTGACCGGCTGCCGGTGGTGGAGTGGGCGGGGTGGTGGGATAAGACCATCATCCGCTGGCAAAGCGAGGGTCTGCCGGGCTATCTGAGATTCGACCGGCCCGATGAGATTCGAGACTACCTCGGGCTGGACTCGTTTCTGCAGTGGTGGATCAGCCCGACTTTGCCGGAGCGGCCGTATCCCGAGTGGCACGGCGCGCCGCTCGTCCGCAACGAGGCCGAGTACGAGGCATTCAGGAAGTATCTGTATCCTCAGGAAGCATTCGACGCCAAAGTGATCGAGGGTTGGGCGAAGAGGCAGGCGGCGGGGGAGACTGTGGTATGGATCACGCTGGAAGGCGCGTTCTGGTATCCGCGCACCCTATTCGGCATCGAGCCGCACCTGTTTGCGTTCTACGACTACCCGGACCTGATGAAGCGGATGCTCGACGACCTCACCGAGTTCCACCTCCGCGCGCTCGATGAGTTCTGCCAAATATGCGTGCCGGACTTTATGACATTCGGCGAGGATATGTCCTACAATCACGGCCCAATGCTCTCCCAGGCGCAGTTTGAGGAGTTAATGGCGCCGTACTACCGGGTGATGGTCCCGGAGATTGTGAAGCGCAGGATAGTGCCGATTGTGGACACCGACGGCGACGTCACCACTGCCATCCCCTGGTTCACCGGCGTGGGGATGAAAGGCTTCCTGCCCCTTGAGCGAATGGCCGGAATAGACGTGAGCGAGATCCGAAGGAACCACCCGGACCTGCTGATGATCGGCGCTTATGACAAAACTGTGATGCATTTGGGTGAAAATAGAATGCGCCAGGAGTTCGAGCGCCTGCTACCGGTAATGAAACAGGGCGGCTTCATCCCAGGGGTAGACCACCAAACCCCACCCGCAGTCTCCTACCAGGACTACCAACTATACTCCAAACTGCAAAGAGAGTATTGTGAGTTGGCGATGAAGTAACCACCCTGATTTGCTGAATGCCCCATTACCGGTAATTCAATTGGCACGCCACGCCCCATCCCTCCAGGTCCTCCGAACCTGGAGGGATTACGCAGGAGATTGAGCGCGATTCGCAATAGCCCCCGCGCAGTCCCATCAAACCCTCCACCATCAACCGCGTGTCATTCCGACCGCAGGAGGAATCTGTCTTTCGTCCTATGGCTGATTTGCTGAATACCCCATTACCGGTAATTCAATTGGCACGCCAGGTCCCATCCTGCCGCTGCCCGGTGTATATCCCGATTTGCTAATTGCCCCATGTGCGGTCTGGGTATTGGCACACAACGAATTGCCAACTTCACAACTCACTCCGGGTGTGGTATAGTTTTGCCATGAAAAACACATTGTATTATGGCGATAATCTGGATGTTATGCGGGAGTTCATTGCGGATGAGTCGGTGGACCTGGTGTATCTGGACCCGCCTTTCAACTCCGCTCGGGACTACAATGTGCTGTTCAAGCAGTCCAAGAAGGACGAGAACCAGGCGCAGATAACCGCATTCACCGATACCTGGCAGTGGAGCAAGAAGCACTACGATGAGTTCTTCGACAACCCCGTCAACGCCCGCCTGTTCGACCTGATGTCCGCCCTGCACAAGATACTCGGCCAGAGCGAGATGATGGCGTATCTGGTAATGATGGCCCCAAGGCTCCTGGAACTGCACCGGGTCCTCAAGCCGACTGGAAGCCTGTATTTGCACTGCGATCCGGCAGCAAGCCACTATCTGAAGTTGGTGCTAGATGCCGTATTCGGCCCAAGTCGCTTCCTGAATGAGATAATCTGGAAGCGAACCAATGCGCACAGTTCTGCCAATCGATATGGCCCGATCCACGATGTATTGCTGTTCTATGGCAGGTCTGACAAGTTCACGTGGAACCCCCAATACCGCCGGTACGACGTATCATACATCACTAACTTCTTTCGACACGAAGACGAGAACGGGAGATATCAACTCGACAACATTACCGGCTCCGGCACTCGCAACGGCGAATCTGGACTTCCGTGGCGGGGCGTAGACGTTACAAAGCGGGGAAGACATTGGATGCACCCGCCGTCTGAACTGGAAAAGCTGGACGCTGCTGGGTTCATCTACTGGCCAGACAGGGGCGAAATGCCACGCTACAAGAGATACTTGGACAAGATGCCTGGCGTCCCTCTACAGGACGTCATTGAAGACGTGCCTCCGATCAGTGCACACGCTGCCGAGCGTATGGGCTATCCCACGCAGAAGCCCCTCGCCCTGCTGGAACGCATCATCAATGCCTCTTCCAACCCCGGCGATCTGGTACTGGACCCGTTTTGCGGGTGCGGGACTGCGGTGGTGGCGGCGGAGAAGCTGGGGCGGAAGTGGATTGGGATCGATGTTACCTATATCGCCCTGGACCTGATGATCAGCCGCCTGGCAAATGACTTCGGCCTCGCTCGTGGCAAGGAATACGAAGTAAAGGGCGACCCCAAAGACGCCTACTCAGCCCAGAAGCTCTTCGAGGAAAGCCCGAAGCAGTTCGAGATATGGGCCGTGGGGCTAGTGGCCGGTGTGCCGCAACCTGACAAGAGCGGCGACAAGGGCATCGACGGCAAGGTCTATTTCCGTGACCTGCAGGGTAATCTGCAATGCGCTGTCTGCCAGGTAAAGGGCGGCCACCTCACCCCGAGCCTAATACGCGACTTCTCGCATGTAATCGAGCGTGAGAAAGCAGCCATGGGCTTCTTCATCTGCCTGCAGACCCCGTCCAAGGGAATGTACAACGAAGCCGAAGAGATAGGCTTCTTCACAGCCCCCAGCGGCCGAAAAATCCCCAAACTACAAATCCGCACCATACAGGAACTGCTCAAAGAGAACAAAACATTCGACTTCCCCCAAGGCTATTCCCTCAAGAGTGGGTCGGGAAAGAAGATTACGAGGGATTCTGAGCAGGGGACGATGGAGTTGTGAAGGTAGACTTGCGCGCCTTGTATGAGGCGTGGCGAACGAAGGACGGACCAATTTGGACGGCATAACTCTCCTAAGCATAGTGACGGCAGTAGCGTCGGTAGTGCTTGCCGTTGTCGCGCTATGGGTCGCATTTGTGACTCTGAGGAAGACTACGGAACACCTGTTTCGCGTAGTGGAAGCGTCTTCCGGGAAAAGAATGACCGTTCGATATCCCAAGGGCTTCTACCAGTTCGACCTCTATATCAAGAATCTGGGTTTGCCTTTTCCGAAGATGTCTGTCGTCCTCAGTTTCCGGCCGGAGGATGGACCAGGCACACTATCCCACTCACTCAGTGCGATCGACATCATGACGGATGCTTCAACCCCTGATGCGGAGAACGTGGCCACTGGTCTGGTCGTGAAGTTCGGATTGCGATCACACGAGATCAGGGAGACCGACGCGCCCATATTGTGCATGCTCAAGGATGTCCGCAGGCAGGGCGCGTGGCTCTCCGTGTACTGTGGTGGTTATCTGGTCAGGACGATCTATCTGGATTCGATTCGCGAACGATTGAAACGCAGGTACCGCTATACTGTGCTCTCGGTAGCCCGTAGGCTACAGCTTGGTTTCTACGCGAAGAGGGCAGAGTCCTGGCAGGCACGCTTCCCAATACCCAGAACGATGCTGCTGCCTGATGCGGTTACTGCGTTTATCAGGAATCTCCGGAGCACGCTACCCCCGGAACCGCCCGATGAAGCAGAGAAACAGCCCCCGGCACGATAGATGGGCGATTCTGGGAGAGTGCGAGAATCGAACACGCAGGCGGTGATCGGGGGGTAGCGCCCTCTCTCTAGCTCTCTCCCTCGGGAGAGAGGATTACGCTTTCTGCATTCCGTACCAACACCCCGCAAAAACCTGTAGCGTGTTACCACATACTAAAGTAATGTGGTAAATAACACGGTACAGAAA
>CAZTAO010000085.1:0-14229 GCA_964611645.1 uncultured bacterium
CCACCCCAGCCTGACGCCATCCCCCTACCGACGTGTCCCTGGTTTGACGCTTACCCCTAAGCTGCTCCTCGGTCCGGTATTCACAGCTCCAGAAGTACGACATCCCATCGATTGTTGCAGTAAGGTTCTTGGCCTCGCGCCTGGCCCTGTCCGCCTTGATGCGCTCGACCTGCTCCGGGGTCAGCGGCACAAGCTTCACGTAGGCCACGTGGCACTGCATCGCCAGCGTGCCGTTGACTTTGCCCACCACCAGGTCCTGGCCGGTTACGTCCGCGTCTTTGAGGAAGACTTCCCGGAAGTACTCAACGTTCGCATCCAGCATCCCCTCGTTCTCCTTGAACCTCAGGAATGCCTTGTCGCCGCTCAGCTTAGCCTTGACGGTCGTGGCGCCTTCCCAGGCATAGTAAGGCAGCCAGTATCCAATATAGACCGAGTGCCAGCCGGAGACGCCCAGCGGGAGAGTGATATCGGGTGCGGCAATGTAGGATGCGGCGGTTACCATCTTGCCGCTGACGCTCTTTGCTTCGTAATCGAGCAGCCGCCATTTCCCTTTCTCTTCCTTTGTCGAGAGGGCCGATGCAGGCTTGGCCTTGCTGAAATCGGAGATGTAGATTGCCTTGACCTCCGGCTCCGGGGCGCTGCCCGTGGACCATTTTGCGTAAGTCATATCTGCCTCACCCACAGTCTGAAATGAGCCGCCGAACCCATAGGCTTCCGCGTAACCGACCGGCTTACCGGAGGATTCTCCAGGTGCCATCTGGCCGCTCATGCCGGGTGTTGTTGAACCGTCAAAGAACACCGCGTATGTGGCCGTGGCGTTGTCGATGGATATGCGCACGTCGTGGAATTTGTCACTGAAGTTCCCGCTGTAGTAAGTTGCATTGCCCATCGCGCGGGCACCGGCGGGATCCAGGAACAGCAGCATGTACAGCATATTCCCGGCATCCTTCTGGTAGCCGTATGAGAATAGCCAACTGCTGCGGTCCTTTTCGCTGCTTGTGGCGCGAACTCCGAACTGGAAAGTGACCTTCGACTTCGCGGAGATGCCCTTGAGTCCTTTGCCGCCCTCGTTGGTCATAAGCAGGTTGGCGTAGTTGTTGACGCGATGGTCCAGGCGCATATATGCAGTGCCGCCGCTCTGACCCATGGACACACTCTTCCCTATCTCATACCCTTTGTTGGTCCAGGGCAGGTCCAGGGAAGGGTCGCCGATGGCTTTGCCGCCAGACGCTTCCCATGTGCCGCTCCACCCACCCACAGGCTCCTCCCAGGCCGCGAAAGCAGCCCCTGAAGCGAAAACCAGCCCAAGTATCCCGACCAGCACGAGTAACAGTAGTCTCATCACGAAGAGCCTCCTTTGACGCCAGAAACCATCGATACTTCCGTTCATGAATACTGTATCGGTCAAGGGTTTCCCTTCGCGCCGGTTCAAATGCCAAGCTACAGCCTCTCCCCGCCTCCAGACTTCAACAACGCCCCACCCGGCGGGTCGATTATGTTCTTCTTCGTGAGAGACACAGGCAAGTGAATTCCCCCTCCTCGCAGGAGGGGGCAAGGGGGCGGTTCCTTCTCCGGTCACGACTACCATCATCGCCCGGCTCAAAAAGCACGGAGAATACCTGAGAGAATCCCCGGAATTCCTGCGACTAACTACCGTGTGATCCAACCAAAATGCTACAATCGTACATCTGATAAGTAGTGGATAGCTAAACGGGGTTCAGGCAAGGAGAAGAGACAATGGAGTGTGGCAAGCTAGTGAGGGGACTGTTAGCGATGGCGGCTGTGGCACTAGCGTGTACGTCATTCGGCATGGGTGCAACCTCCCCGAAACCGCGACAGCTCCTTGAACTCGAAGAGCTCCAAGCCAGAACACTTTCGGACTTCCTAGGCGAAATGGCTGTAGTGGACAGCGACGGGAATGCCGTCTCAGTGCCCGCGACACTCCAAACGGTCTACTATCATTGCAGGACCCGGACAGCCGGCAGAAGTTTCGACTGGGATGGGTACCTGCATTGTTATGTCGTGACCTGGAAAACACAGGGTAAGTCCGCATCCTGGTGCATGTGGTCGACCCACCTGCCTTTTGGGGAGTTTCGGCTCTTGCAGGACGCGAAAGGGACAAACTACCTCGCCTGGGCATCGGGCTGGGGCGTGAGTTTCGCTGAGATATCCGCGCCGAGAGACCTGGACACTGCATTCCAGCAGGACTTCTTCAAGCCTGCAAGCTCACACAGGCCTGCGTCCTGCGTGTACGTTCCTGTGAAAGAGCTTGTTCCCGCTTCGGAGAGGTGGGGCCGTAACTCGTTCTTTCGTGATATCGAAGTCAAGTCGGTGGCAAGAAACGCCGATGGGAACTGGGTGGTCAGAATACACGGCCCGGAGTCCCGCAGAGTATACACCCTCATCTCCGACCAGAAATCGAAGCTGGGTTGGCGATTGGCGAGTCCCGTCTACTGGCCGTTTTGTGTCCTTGCTCTGCTGCTTGCTATTGTCTGGCTCACTTGGAGGAGTCGGCGCCCGCATCAGGCCAAAGCAAATGGCGAGGTGAGCTTGCAGGAAGACAAGGGCAACGGGCACAATAGCTAGCGCCTGCCAGTCCATCTCCTATCTCGCGTAGATAATCAGAAAAGAGTTGAAGATAACCCCTGCTCGCGGCGTCTAATCTGGTGTATCTCAACGGAGCCTCGGACTACGGGAGAAGCAAATGACGAAGAAGAGGATTATCCTTGTTCTCGCGGTGCTGGTCCTGATTGTTGCCGCAGCTGTCGCCGCCCCTTTGCTGCGAGGGAACGCAGAGGCGGCACTGGCTGTTCGGCAGTCCATTGACACGGTAAAGCATAACGCTGGTGGGCCTTGCGGGACCCCGGATGTCCTGGCCCACGAGCGACTGAGCAAGATAGGCAAACCCGCCGTGCCCTATCTCATCGCTAGTCTGGTGACGAGCAACAGCCCGTTGGTAGACTCGTTCATCGCGGGGAATCTGTCCGCTATCTGCTGCGACACATTCGAAAGCGCGCCGCACGCAGCCCTGGTCACCAGAGCCCAGTGGTGGTGGACTACCCACTGCCTGAAGTCAGAGCAAAGCTGGATTCTCGGCGCTATAGCCAGCGGGGACAGCGTGAGGATATCACGCGCTCGCAATCGCTCCGACAGGCTCTCGGGCGCGTGGACAAGGCTGCGGCTCGAACGTTTGATGGGATCCGGGGATAAAGAGGTCGTGGAGACCTCCGCCGGAATCCTCTGGCGCAACTACCAATCCGGGAAAGTCCTTGACTACCTTCGCAGGCCTTTCCCGAATGGATCTAAAAAGCAGAAATTCGATGCCCTCAACTTCTGTGGAGGCCAGAAGATCACCGCTCTCTCGCCGCTGATTGCGGAAGTGCTGCGGACCGAGACTGATTACCAGGTCATATCTCATGCTCTGGATGCTGCAACGACAATGGGCGGCCCTGATTGCGCAGCCGAGATCGAGAAGATGGACGCCAAAGACTCACCCGATCTCCCGATGGTCCAGGTGATCGAGGCAATGGCGGCGCTCAAAGGCCGCGCCTACGGAGATAGGGTGCTTTATCACATAAGGAGCGAGGACGCCGGGAAACGCATGGCTGCTGCACTGGTCATCTGTGACTGCGTCCCTCCCGCCAAAGCCATTACGCCACTTCTCGCGGCTCTGGACGATTCAGACATAAACGTCCGCATCAAAGCGTGCGACAGCCTCGGGCGGGCAGCCTCCGACCAAAGCGCCAGATCGAGGCTGGGGGAGGTAGTTCCGAGGCTCATCGACCTGCTCAGAACTGGGGGCAATTCATCCGGGGGCTACGAGGCAGATAGGGCTCTGCGGGGGATATGCCAGATGCAGTTCGGCTACGAAAGGCCTCCCGGTATGGAAGGCCACGGCCTTGGCGGCGCCGCGCTGTCAGAACGCATGCTGCCGATATGGGAAGCCTGGTGGAATGTGCAAGGCAAGGTGGTCCTCGCGGGAGGTAAGGGGAATGAATAGGCGATTGGTGGTACTCGCGCTCAGCCTGATAGTACTGTGTCTTGTGGCCTGCAATCGATGGAATTCGTCAAGCATCTACTACAGATCAGTTCCCAGCGAACTCACCAACGGTATAGAATCGGGTCTCCGGGATATATCCACTGCGAACCCGCTCACACCGAAGGTCCGCGAAGAGGTACGAACTATCGTCAAAGAGATCAACTGGAAAGGGCCACCGAGTGCAATCCGAGAGCAACGACGCAGGCTGAGGAAGATCGGAGATGGCGCTATTCCCTTGATTGCTGACTTGCTTTCCTCGCCAGATGCCGCCCTTCGCTCAAATTGCCATACTGCCTTGCGGTCTTTCATACCATTCCGAGGTAACACTTGGACGAAGCAGTACGCGGATCAAATAGCACCTACTCTGATACTGCTGTGTCGACGTTCGCTCCTTGACAGGGATCTGAGGGTACGGGAGATGGCCTTGGGCGGGCTTGAGTCGATCGGATCTGGGCATCCTAGACCCTTGCCTGAAGGACTGCTGACCGGGATCGAGCAGCCCCTGTGGAATCTGGACTTCAAGATGTGGGCGCGGGTTCATGACGTCAAGGTGCATCTGGGCCTAACGGCTCCCGGCCCTCACGACGGAATACCGTAGTCCGGGATAGACCCGTGCCCCGCCAAGGGCTGGCAGAACGTCGCAGCGCAGCCCTCGGCGTCTCATATGTCCCACTCGTCCCATCCCTGCCCAACCCCCAACTTGCGCCCCCTGCTCACAGGTTGTAGAATTGAGCTTGCGGTTCACTTATGGACTGGCAGGCGGATGATCACTCCTTATGGACACCAACTTCTGGCGGCTGCTTGAGGGCCAGGTAGTCGACAACAAGTACCATCTCAACCGCTTCCTCGGCAGCGGGGCCTATGGCGGGGTTTTCGCGGCGGATGAGGTGGTGGCGGACCGGCTGGTGCGCAGGGTTGCTGTGAAGTTCATGGAGCAGCGCCCGGACCGGCTCGACTCCCAAATGGACGAGCTAATAGCCGCATCCACCCTCAGCAACGCCAACCTTCTGCGGTGTTTCGCCCCCGGCACGTGCTCCATCCGCGACATCGACCTGCTCTATATGGTAATGGAGATCGCCGAAGACACTCTCGAGAAGCGCCTACGCCGGGGGGTATTGTCTGCCAGAGATACCGCAAGCCTCGCCCGTGACACCGCCTCCGCTCTGGTCTACCTCCACGACAGCCAGGACGGCTACGTTCACCGCGACCTCAAACCAGCAAACCTGATGTGGGCGGATGGATTGTGGAAGGTTGCCGACCTCGGCCTGCTGCGAAAACTCGGCCGCGAATCCCTGGTCACCACCCGCGAGATTCTGGGCACCCCAAGCTATGCGCCGCCGGAGAGCTACTCCGGGGTGGTCGCGCGAGGGTGGGACCTGTGGTCACTGGCTGTGATAGTAGTAGAGACTCTCACAGGCCGCCTGCCGTTCAAGGGAGACTCCGCCGATTCCATGCGCGACGCCGTCCTGAACACGGAACCAAATATACCCCCGGGGGTTTCTCCGGCACTGCGCGAGATGATAGCTGCCTGCCTGGTCAAAGACCCCGCCAGACGCTGGACCGCCCGCCAGGCCTTCGATGCAATGTCCGCCTATCTGGGCGCTTCGCCGAGCCAAAGCTCCTTCCCCCCTGATAAGGGGGGCGCGGCGGGTTTGAGTCTCTCCGGCGACATCATCGTCTCAGTCAAGGGTGGTGGCCAGTTCACCAGCCTGCGAGAAGCCGTAAAGCGCGCGGAGCCAGGTTCGCGGATCATCCTGAGGCCCGGCACATACTGGGAAAGCTTTGTCATAACAAAGGACATCGTGATCGAGGGAGACGACGCGGAGGGCGAGGTCATAATCGAGACCAACGACGCCAACACCCTCACCATGCAGTCCGGCCGCGTGCTCCTCAAACACCTCACCATCCGCTGCACCGCCGGCAAAGACCCCATACCCCTGTGCGCGCTGAAGATCGACGGCGGGCAGGCGATTGTGGACAAGTGCCGCCTGTCTTCCACCTCTCTCGCGAGCCTGTACATCGCCGGTGGAATGACCGCCCCGATGGTTCGGGACTGCGATATCGCCTACGGGGCGATCGGGGTTATGGCGGAGGGAGGCGCGGGCGGGACCTTTGAACGCTGCGACATCCACGGCCACTCCGACGCCTGCGTGCTCCTGCGGGAGAGCGAAACCGCGCCAATCTTCCGCGAGTGCCGCATCCGGGACGGCCGCAGCGACGGTGTCCATGTGTCCGCCGGAGCAGGCGGGACCTTTGAGGATTGCGACATCAGCGGAAACCGGTTCAACGATGTGCAGGTCCGGGGTATGAGCGAGGCGCTGGTGTGGGAAACAGGCGCGCCGCCGCCGGACTACGACGCGCTGGAGAAGTACGCGGGCGGTGGGCCGCTGTTCAAGAAGTGCCGGATCCACGATGGCGAGTGGCGCGGGGTCTTCGTCAGCGAGGGCGGGACGGGCACATTTGAAGACTGCGATATATACTCCCAGGGGTATACTGGTATAAGAGTTGACGGCACAGACAGCAACCCGCGGTTTGCCAACTGCAAGGTCCACGGCTCCCGCAAGTCCGGCGTCTTGATAGGCTCGGGCGCGTCGGGGCTGTTCTTGGGCTGCGAGTTCTACGCCAACTCCGAAGCGGGCGCGCGGATAGGCGGGCCGGGGAGCAAGCCCATATTGCGCAACTGCACAGCCCGCGATGGCGGAGGCCAGGGCTTCGAGATATGCGAGGCCTCGGAGCCGATGCTGGTCAACTGCCGCGCAACAGCCAACGCCCTAGCCAACATCGACATCCACGACACATTCTCAAACCCCGTCATTCAGAATTGCCAGGTGGAAGGCGGCGAAAGCGTGGGGATGTTCATTCACACTGGCGCTCTGGGCAAGATCGCCTCCTGCACAGTCACCGGCAGCCCTTCCGACGGCGTCGAGATAAGCGGTGTCGGCTGCAAGCCACAGTTTGTGTTCTGCTCGATCACCGGCAGCCCAAACTCCAACCTGGTCGTCCGTGAAGGCGCAGGATGCGTTTTGGAGGATTGCGACCTGTCGTCGGCTAAGGTGTCATTGGTGGAAGTTATGGGCCTGCAGTCAAACCCCACCCTGCGCCGCTGCAAGCTGGTGCGAGCAGGGGAAGTCGCTGCGCGATTCAGCGCCGGCTGCGGGGGTATGCTGGATAAGTGTGAAGTAGCGCAGGCCCCGTGCGGAGTGGCGGTTGAAGGCAAGGGAACCAACGTGTCCCTGCTCGGCGGCTCGGTTCACGGTTGCGGGCAATACGGCATCCTGGTGCGCGAAGGCGCCACTGCCGCCGTCGAAGGATGCAGCGTGACCGACAACACCGCGCCCGGGGCAACGGTGATGGGAGTTGGCAGTTACTTGCAGTTGAAGCTGTGCAAGATCACGATGAACCACGGCTACGGCGTCGCCATTCTCCAGCGGGCGTCGGCGAGACTCGATCGGTGTGAAGTGAACGGCAATTACCGGGGCGCGTGGTTTGCGGAACCGGGAACCAGGCTTGAAACAGACAGAGCCAACCAGTGGTAGTTGGCCAAGGGGCGGTGTGATATGAGTGGATCACCTATGTTCGCCATTGCTGCACTGATTCTGGAAATAGAGGAAGCCATCCAGCGTGAGCGGATGCGCCGCGCCGAGGAAGAGGCCAGGCGAAGAAAAGAGGCCGAGGAAGCCGCGCGCCTGAGGCGGCTGGCCATAATCAAGGCCGAGATGACCAAGCGCCTCGACGTCATAGCGGAGCAAGTGAACAACTCCAGGCAGGCCCTCATCGCACACGACTATGCCGCCCTCACCAGCGGCCTGTCGATGCTGCGGTCGGTGACCGCGCAGGCCTCGGACGAGCGCATTCTGCGCGAGGCTCAGGCGGGGATAACCGAGTTGGAGAACCAGCTCGAAACTGCTCTGGCCAAGAAGCAGCGCGCGGACGCCCAGGCTCAATTGCGCGACTCCGAGCTGCAGGAATTCCTGCTCGACCAGGTCCGCGCAAAGCTGCGGCGAGCCGAGGGCCAGGGTTCAGCCGGTCTTGACCCGAACGGTTACGCCGCCGCCCAGCAGGCCATCGAAGCCGCCGCCGCCGCGCTGGCATCCGGAGCCAATGACACCGAAAGCCTCGTCGAAGAGGCCGAGAAGGCCATCGACGCTCACGTGTCGAACATCTCCTCCGGTCTTGCCCAGGCTCAGAACGCCCGCGCAACCGCCGAGGAGGCGGTCGGGGAACTGGGAGCGCTGGTGGATGGCCTGCAGGCAGATGAGGTGGTTATGAGGTGGCAGTCCGAAGAGGTCGCCCAGATGGTGCAGCAGCTTTCGCAGGCCCGGCAGGCTCTTGCCGAGGGCCGGTATGATGAACCCGACACCATCCTCGCCGAAGCCAGGGAAGCGAGTGCGAACGCAGTCAACAACGCCGGCCAGAACCAACTCCTGGCAGATGAGCGCGACTACATCGCCCGCAGCATCGCGAGCGCGTTGGGTGAGATGGGCTTCTACGTGGCTCCCCCCACGCCCGAGTACCCCGGTTACGCGGAGACTTCGCTTATAATCAATGCCCAAAAGGACAGCGGCGAGGGGGTGGCGGTGAGCGTGCCCATCAAGGGCCAGGTGCTATACGACGTCGCCGGCTATCCCATAGAGACCACCGAGCGCGTCGACGGCTCCGGCCAGGCATCCTCCTGCGACAAGGCGGAGGGTATGCTGCTGGAGATGCAAAAAGCTCTGAACCAGCATTACGGCATCTCCATGGGAGAAATTGGCTGGGAAAACAAAGACCCAAACCGCAGGCTCCGCGCCGCCGATGAGCTTCCCCGAGAGGATCAGTCGGGCCGCGAGAGAGGTGAACAATGAGCGCAGACTCCGAGTGCAAGATATGCTCCCGGTGGATACACGATTTCGAGAAGCAGGTAATGCGCGGCAAGCATGTGCTGCTGTACGGCAACGTCCACGACCAGTTCCTGTGGAACGGCCAGTACGTGACCATGGGCGACTACCTCTCTGCCTATTTCGCCCAGCGCCGCTTCGATATCACGGTCCGCTACGACCCTGTGGACGGCTTCCGCTTCCCCGGGCCTGATATCGAGAAGAAGTTTGAGGACCTTGCAAACAAGAAGTTCGCGGAGGTGAACCCCGGAGTCACCGGCGCAGGCGATCCGGAGACAGTGGGGACGGATGGCAGCCCGTTTCAGCCGACGGATCCCGGCAAGCAGCCTCCGCCAAGGAAAGCGCCGGGCGCGGTGGTGGGCAGGTTCAACCGCCGCGTAGCTCCCGCCGACGCCTTCGCGCGCCTCAGACTGGTGATGGCTCAAAGCGAGACCTCGGTGGCATCGATTCTGGATGTCGCCGACATGCTCACGTCAGACCCCACCCGCTACGCCGAGAACGAGCGCAACCTGATAGTCCTGCTGAAGAAGTGCGCGCTTGAGGCTTCGGTGATAAGGGTCGGCGCGCTTGCCGGGTACCGCAACACTATGGTGATCACCGCCGGGGAACTCAAGCGGGTGCCGGAGTGGTTCCACCGGGACAATCCGTTCGTCTCCATAGTCCAGATTTCCAGGCCGGACAAAGAGGAGCGCAAGCAGTTCGCGGTCAACTTCATCCGCCCCAGCGGCGCGGCCAGGGGGTTCTTTGGCGGGGACCAGGTCTCCACGGAAGCCACCGAGAACGACGACTCGCAGTTGGAGAAGCTTTCGGAGGAGTTCGCCGACCTCACCGACGGCTTCCAGGCGTGGGATATGGAAGCCCTCCGTCGGACATCCTGGGTAGAGCGAATCTCGATTGTTGAGCCTCGAAAGCTGATCGATTTCTTCAAATTCGGCCTCAGGGAAGACCCGTGGGAGAAGCTCAACGCCGAAAAGGTCCGCGACTCCACGGAGATCCTCAGCAAGCGCGTCATAGGCCAGCCGCAGGCGGTGGAATCGGTGACAACCATGCTCACATCCGCCAGAGTCGGCCTTAGCATGGTCGGCGGCACCGGTTTCGGCGGCAAGCCCAAGGGTGTGTTCTTCTTCGTCGGGCCTACGGGCGTCGGCAAGACAGAGCTTGCCAAGGCGGTCACCGAGCTTGTGTTCGGCGACGAAAAGGCCTTCGCGCGCTTCGATATGAGCGAATACAAAGAGGAGCATGCGGCGGAGAAACTCGCCGGCGCGCCTCCGGGGTTTGTGGGATATGAAGAGGGCGGGCAGCTTACCAACCGCGTCATCGAGCATCCCTACAGCATTCTGCTATTCGACGAGGTCGAGAAGGCGCACCCCAAGGTGATGGACAAGTTCCTGCAGATTCTCGAGGACGGCCGCCTCACCGATGGCAAGGGCCAGACCGCCTACTTCAACCAGACCGCCATCATCTTCACCAGCAACATCGGCGCGTCCGACCTCACCGACGCCCAGACCGGCACAATGCTGCGCGAGGGCATTATGCGCAAAGTCAGCCTGGACAACGTGCAGGAGTTCCCCTATGAGCTTGTGGAAAAGCACTTCCGCAGCGAGGTGCAGTGGTATTTTACCAGCCGCATAGGCCGCGCGGAGCTTCTGAACCGCCTAGGGGACAACATAGTGGTGTTCGACCTGCTGCGGCCGGAGCATGTGGCGGGCATCGGCGGCAAGTTCCTGCGAGGCCTGCAGGCCAGCGCGCGGGAGCGGTATGTGGTCAGCCTCACATTTCGCGAGGATGTGCTGGAGACTCTGGTCACCAAGATGAAAGAGGGCGACAATTTGCTCTTCGGCGGGCGCAGGGTGAAGACTCTGCTGGAGTCGCTGGTGGAGAAGCCGCTCAACAGATGGTTCTTCGAAAACGTCGAGGACCCCAAAGAGGTCATCGGCGCGACCCTGGAGCTTGGCTTGCCGGAGACCGGCGTATTGGAGGTCAAGCGTGTTTGACCTCTCTCTCACCTGGGACCGCCCCGCCGCCACCGGCCCGGACCCGACCAACCACGTTCTCCGCGCCAGGATCACCGCCAAACCCGGCGCGCAGTCGCTCGCGGCGAGCGTGGCAATAGCGTTCGACTCCAGCGGCTCCATGACCGGCGACAAGATGGACCACGCCAAGCAGGCCTGCCTCAGCGCCGCAAAACAGCTTCGACCGCAGGACCGGATATCCATCGCGGCATATTCAGACACGGTCAAGCCACTCTGCGAACAAGTCGGGGGCGAGAAAGCAGCCTGCGCGTGCGAGGATGCACTCAAAAAGCTCCCGCCCGCCGGTGTAACCCGCCTCGACCTCGCGCTGGAGTGGATCGACGGTGTTCTGGGCAAAGCGGACGGATCAGCCAGAATCGCAGTCATCATAACCGACGGCTACCCCACGGATGCCAGGGGCGGAATTCTCAAGAACATGGTGCCGCTGGTCGAGAAAGCCGCCGGGATCGCTGCCAGGGGGATAACCATCTGCACGGTCGGCCTTGGGGACGCCCGATACTTCAACGCCGGGTTCCTCACCAAGCTTGCGGACAAGGGCCGAGGGGCGTTTGTCTTCGCGGAAAAGCCGGAGGAGCTTTCCAGCCTGCTGGAAACCAGGTTCGCTGCGACCCAGAAGATTGCGGCGGGTGATGCGGCTCTCAAGATCAACCTGCTGCGCGATGGCGTCAGGATCACCGGCTGCTGCAAGATCAGCCCGGTTTTCAACGCCCTCGACGCCCCCGCGCCCGGCCAGGACCTGGTATCGGTAGGAGCGCTGGACGCCGAGTCCGCAGTTGATGTGCTGATAAGCCTGGAGGTCCCGCCGCTTGGGTTCGGCGAGACTCCCGGGCAGTGCGAGATTGTGGAAGTCGAGCTTGCCGCCGGGCCGGGGATGGCGAGCGTGAAGGCAAGGGCGGGCATCGTCTTCACCTCCTCCTACACCGAGGCGCAGAAGGTGGACAAAGATGTGGACAGGCAGCGCATCCTGTGGGATGTGAACCTCTACACCGCCGAACTCCACGACACCTCCGACCTCCAGCGCACCGGCGAACTGCTCACGGACATCCAGTTCAACGCAGCCAAAGCCGGCCAGCAAGATGTCGCCCAGAACGCGAAAGACCAACTGGACAAGCTGAACGAGACAGGCGAACTAGACCGAAACGCCGGAGCCAGACTAACCGGAGAACTACGCAGCCTGGGCGGAGGCTCCTAGAACCGGGAAAGAACGGAATCACGAAAGCCCGAAATCCAGGAAAACCAGAAAGGGAGAAAACCTTATGGCTTTTTCGTGCTTTCACCCTTTCGTGTTTTCGTGATTAGCAACCCATTTCGGGCTTTCTATCATTTCGGGTTTTCGTGATATCGTATCCTTCCAGCGTATCGTGGTAATCGGAGGTAGTGTATGACAGACGGGTTTGGCAGCGATCCTATACCGAGTTTTGACGCCGGGACCGAGGGCGAGGCCCTGCCGGGCAAGGTGGGGCTGAGGGTGACCAATGGCCCTGGAGTCGGGCGGGTGTTTGTGCTCAACGAGGTCCGCACGCTGGTCGGCCGCGACGACCCTCCGGCGGTGGATGTGGACATCGATCTATCCGAATGCGAGCTTAGCGAGGTGCCTGTGATATCGAGGCGACAGGCGGAGATCGCGTGGACGGATGGCGGGCTGCTGCTCACCGACCTTGGCAGCAAGAACGGCACGCTGGTCAACGGCCAGGACATCCGCAAGGAACCCACCTCCCGGGAGCCTTCCATGCCTGTTCCCCTGAACCTTGGCGACAAGGTGGCGTTTGGGAACATGGAGACCGAGGTGGTGGCGGTTGAGTAGCTCCGGAGGCTCGGGCGGTTTCAAGGTTGCTTTCGCCCACAAGACCGACATCGGCAAGGCCCGGCAGATCAACGAGGACAGCAAACTGGTGGAGATGTGGCCGGACGGCAGCGCGCTGCTGGCTGTGGTGGCGGATGGGCTGGGCGGCCACAGCGGCGGCGAACAGGCGTCGGGGATAGCGGTCGACATTCTCAAACAGATGCTCCAGACCCCCATCCCCCCGGACCCCCAGCAGCAATATGAACTCCTGCTGGCAAAGATCTACGAGGCCCACCAGGCCATAGAAGACTACGCCGACAAGAACCCGGAACTCGCAGGCATGGGCGCCACTATAGTAGCCGCCATCATATCGGAACTGGGCATGGTCCACCTCTACGCCGGAGACTGCCGCCTCTACCTGTTCCGAGAGAACCACCTGGTCTACATCACCCAGGACCACACGGTAATGCAGGTTTTACTAGCCTCAGGCCAGCTCCAACCCGAGCAAGTCCGAGCCCACCCGATGCGAGCCACAGTCACAAGCTGCCTCGGCGCCGGAATGTCCAACCGCCTGACCATAGACCCCAAATGGGCCTCCGAAACATCAAACCCCAACGACCCCTCCCCGCACATCCCCCTACAACCCAACGACCTCATCCTCCTATCCAGCGACGGCTTCCACGGAGAAGTACCGGAGTCCACCATAGAGTCGCTAGCCCGCGATCAGTCCGGAGATTTAGATAGATTCGTTGATGAGGCTGTTACCGCGGCTCTGGATAATGGGGGGCCGGATAATATTACGGTGGTGGGGGTGCGGTACGGGTAGTAGTGGCTTGTCATTCCGAACGGAGAGAGGAATCTGCTGTTAGCACTGAGTTCCGAACGAAGGCAGCTAAAGCGACATAGTCAGCTTTCTGCACTTCGGCGGGGCGATGCAAGAGCGCCCGAGGTCCCGGATGGTAGAGCGGGACGAGTTTGCGATCATACCAGTCCACGGGCTGACCAACATTTTCCTTCAATGTCAAGGAATGCGGGAAGATCATGGATAGCGCTCTTAGCGCTATAGCCCCAAGAGAAACCACTATCTTCGGGTCAACTAGGTCTATCTGCTCTCTGAGAAAACTCGCGCAATTGTTGATCTCGTGTAATCTTGGGGCCGAGTTGTTGCCTGCTTGGTCTCTGGGATTGCAGAGAACAGCATTCGTAACGAATACGTCGGCCCGTTTCCAGCCCGTATGTTCTAGGAAAGCCTCGAAGTTGTACCCGGTTCTGTCGCCGGATAACGGCACACGCGTACGATCAGCGCCCAGACGGCCCGGAGCCTCTGCTACAAACACGACATCGGCGTCAAGATTGCCGTTCTGCCGCCCAAGAACTGCAGAACGTTCCTCCATGCGGGGGCATCGTTCGCACACGGCAACGCGTTCACACAGAGTTTCCAAACTAGTACCTAGTGGCATAATTGCCTCATATATGATATACTGTTGTCATGTCACG
>CAZTAO010000086.1:0-13350 GCA_964611645.1 uncultured bacterium
GGCGGACCTTGTTGGCTTGCCGGTCGTAATGCAAACTCATACTATTGGCCTGCGCCCCGGTGTCCGATACGAGCAGGTAACACTGTTTGCAGTCCGACGCGCCGTTGCCGTCCGAATACACAGCCCGCAGGACAAACTCACTGCCGGTCGGCAGACCACCGGAACTGGGAGTCAGGCTGGTATTGGTCGGAGACACATTGGTATAGTAGGTGCCGAACACATCCCAGGTATCCTCGTTGAATTCGTAGTCCACAGTAGCCAGCCGGCTCTGAATCTGCTTGGTCGACATACTGCTCTTGACTGTGATATTCCATGTAATAGTCAGATTGTTACCGCTGCCGGATACCGTGCTCATGTTGGGGTTCAGGATACACTGGCTGTTCTCAAGAGTGGAACCCGGCACCCATGGGCCGATCCAGGCAGTGCTGGCATCATTACGCAGCCAGAAACCGCCGTTCCTAGGTTGGTACTTCACCCAGATGGCGTTAGCTGTCACGGCGCTGTCGTTGAGGAGCATCCGGACCTCTTTGATGTTGTCATAGCCGTTGGGGTCCGACGACACTGAGCTGAAAGTCATAGGTGAGCCGAAGCTGATAGGCCCGGAGGTCGGCGTTATGCTGACATTGACCGGAGGCGCAAGCACGTTGAAAGTCGTGCTCGGCCCCGCGCCCGGGGCCAGGTTCCCGGCGGTGTCGGAGGCTGTCCCGGCGGCAACGGAGATACCCAAGGTTCCCTTACCCGAGATGTTGCTGATAGTCACGGTGCGGGTGTTACCCGTTCCCGTCACAGCCACGGCCCCATTAGCATTGCCGGTCTTGTTGAGAGTCACGTTCCCCGGCACGAGGCCGATAGACCCGATCCCACCGGCGTCCGCGTAGGTCACGGTATAACTCACCGGCCCGACGGCAGTAGTCGAGGCCGATGGGGCGCTGATGGTTACCGTGGGTGGGGTAGCGTCGTACGCCACGGTGTTGTCCGTGCTGGTGGAGGTGATATTGGGATTGCCGGCTGCGTCGTGCGCAACACCCGCGGCAACGCTCGCAAGTAACGTTCCATCGGTGGTCATGCCGGTGACTGCCACGTTGTAGGTAGTTCCGCTGCCGGTGACAGTGGCAGTTGCCGCCCCGGCCGTGCCGGACAGCGACACATCGCCGGTAGCAAAGTCGTTCACAGATTCGCTGAAGACGACCGTGAAATTGATGGGCGATGAGCCGGTCGGGTCGGATTGGCCTGATGCCTGGTCGATAGTTACTGTGGGTGGAGTGGTGTCTCCCGGCGCGGCGGTGACTACACTGCTCAAGAGCCCGGCGCCGTTAGTTGCCCGGACGCTTGCGTAACAAGGCGCGCCGCCTGCAGCCGTTATGTCGAATGTATTCTCAATCAGCCATCCCTGATTGGTCCAGCCCTGGACCTCCGTGCCGCCGGGGGTGGTGCCAATGGCAGTCTCGTACTGATATATGCCGGATTCCGGGTCCACTGCCCACCATTTCGCATGAAGCTGGTTCGGCCCTGTCAGGTTCTCATTTATCTCCGGGGTCATGGGTGGGGTCACGTCCATCTGGTAGTCAGGAATGCCGAGGTAGAAGTCCGCGCCGGGAGTATCGCACCCGGCAACTACCTGCACGTTCTTGAGTTCTTTGACCAGAGCAGGCGGAACTACCGTCTTCACGATGTAGGTTCCCGGCGGGATGTTGGTGATGCGGTAGAAGCCGTATTCGAGGGTATTGGTGGAGCCGACAATGGTTCCGCCAAGAGTCCTCACCTGGATTGTGGTAGCCGGCTGAGGGAAGCTGTCCTTGAACACCTGCCCCGATATGCTGCCGTAGATGGAACCCTTGATCTCCAGGTCCTGAAGCGTGTTGGGGACATTGATCCGGCCCCAGCCATACATGTAGCTGTAGCCGATGTCCGGCCCGCCGCCGGGGGTATCGGAACCCCTCTGGATAGCCCGCCAAGTGGCCAGATTGCCGCCTCGGGTGTTCACATCCAGGCCCTTGTATGCCGAGTAAAGCGCGGCGAGGCCGGAGACGTGCGGAGTAGCCATTGAAGTGCCGAAAAGGTGGGCATAGTCGTTCAGGAATGGAAATCCCCACGCATCGCCTAGTGAAACCGGATATGTGGGAACAGTCGACCAGATCGGCGTCAACTCGGGGAAGTCGATCCAATTGTCGTCGCCAAAGTCTATCGGGAAATACACCATGCTTCCGCTCGGAGCGCTGATGCCGATGTAGTCGCCGTACCCCGCATAGCCGCCAGATTCGGGGCCACCACCAGGGAAGTCATCGAACATGCCCGTTGGTGAGACACACAGCACCTTGCTGTTTGCGCCGGGGTATATCCGCCCCAGGTCTCCCCCGCCGGACCCTGACTCATTGCCCGCGGCGATGATGAGACAGCCTTTGTAGTAGGCGTAGTTCACGGCGTCCGCTATCACGTTGGAATATGAAGTGGAGCCGGCGCTGATGTTCATGATGGGAATCCCTGCGTCGGCTGCATATATCATGCCGATGGCCAGGTCGGAGTCCAGCCCCGAGCCGCTGGCATCGATGATGCCGATGGGCACAACGCAGGCGTTGTAGCCGACGCCTATCACCCCGGAATTGTTGTTGCCGGCCGCCGCGATGATGCCTGCAACGTGTGTTCCGTGGCCGTTCTCATCCATGAATGCAGCCGGGCCGTTGGTGATGACTCCGCCAGATACCCGGCAGCCCAAGGAGTAGTCCAGTTGCCCGCCATTCGCGATGTCCGCGCTGGTCCCGCCGGCATTCATAAAATCCGGGTGGTAAGGGTCGACCCCGCTGTCGATAACCGCGACCCGGATCGCGTCGGAGGGTTTGTTGGCGGATGTCCAGTATTGGTTGGGGAATATCTGCCAGCCTTCGTAGGCCTGTATCATATCCATATTCCACATGTACGGCCAGAAGATCTCATCGCCGAAGCCGGTCCAGTCGTCGTGATATATCCTCAGGGCGCTGATTGTGGAGTCCCAATAATAGTAGTCGTTGGGTCTCGCAAGGAGTGTGTGGACGTAGTAGTCCGGCTCCGCCCACGCTATACCCGGCTGGCTTTGGAGCGCCGCCGCCGCACTGTCCACGGAGGCTCCCGCTGGCAGCGAAACCGAGGCCCAGCCCGGCACCGGGAGGACCCGGTCAACCTTCGCTCCAGCAAGGCTGGGAGTTGATGCCAAAGTTGCGCTGAGCGTGGAAGCTACCGCGTTCACAGACGCCGCGCCCTCCTTGGCCGCCTCAGCAGTCGGCCTTACCTTCACCAACACCCGCCCAGGCGCATACTGCGACGCCGAGGCTAGTGGCGGTCCGCCCGGGGCCTGAGCAAACGCTGCCCCCGAGGCAACGATTATTGCTAATACTACCGCAATCCATATCCGCATTTGGAGGTTTCCTCTCTATTCAAGCAAGTTGTGAGCAATGGCAAGTACAGCGGTAGAGCCAGCCTGGCTAGAGACTACTGTTTGAGAAGGCCCAATGCCGGTGAATTGTTCCCGTTTTGACCCGCTAATGATGCGTTCTTCGAGAAACTCAGGATAGCTCCAGCAGTAATACGCTCTCCCGGTATGGGCTCATACCTCGCCTCAGGCTTGACATTGCCAAAATGCGTCTTAATACCTGCTGTCAGTACATTACTCTTACTGCTACAATATGCTGCTGGTCAGGTTAGGAGGCTGTTAGTGAGGCCACCTTGGCTTGCGAAGCCTGTTGAGAACCAATTAGTCGAGCTTGCCGGTGTTCATTCCAGGCTAGCCCACACCTGAGAGGTAGCACGAATGATATGCAGAGCAGTATGGTATCTACTTGTCTTCTCCGCCATCGCGTGGCCCGTTGCAGCGTCTCCACACAGACCGCCCCTCTCAGCGGTCCAGGTATCAGAGCCAACGAAGATAGACGGGGATATATCTGACGCTGGTTTGCCCCCCCCATTACCGGTAAGTTGCAGCCACCATGAAACGCGACTGGCTTCACACGAGTCAGTTACACTCCCATACGTGTTCCCGCTACTCATGCAGGCATGCGCAGTACTGATGCTCGCCAATCAATGGGTATTCACACGCACACCAGCGGCGTCGGACTTTGGATATACTGTGGCTGGAAATGGACGAGATGGGTCGATATATTGTTCTGTCTCGTGGGAATGCAGAGACACTGTAGGAGAAAGCGAAGATGGAACTCACAGTGGAATCACAAGAGGATAGTCTCAGCGTAGTTGGATTCCCCCGGATGGAATTGGACGTGTCAAACTCGCTGGAATTCAGGCGCGCCATGGATCCCGTGCTTCAGAGCCGGAAGAACGTGGTCCTTGACATGACAAATGTGTCATTTGTGGACAGTTCCGGCATCGGAGTAATGGTGTACATCCTCAAGAGGCTTGCAGCCGATGGGAAGTCTTTGAAGCTTGCAGGGGTTACGCATCGCGTTCGCAAGATGTTCTGCGTGGTTCAGATGCACAAACTGTTTGATATCTACGAGGACTCCGAAACTGCAACGGAGTCCTTGGCTGTCAACCGGAGCTAGATTCTGACCCGTTCCCAGTTTCCGATGCTCGAGTTTACTCACCTGACTTCCAGCGACTGCCAGCCGGTGTCGTCTATGGGTAAGCGGGACATCTTGGAGGAGATTCTCAGCCACACCGTGTCGCCTCGCTTCAGGTCGGGGGTCGGGAGTTCCATCTCCATGCAGTGACTTCGGTAGGCCCAGGTGGCGCCGTTCGGATTGGTGGACCGGAGTTTGTTGAAGCGCAGGGAGATGTCGCCCAGATTGTCGTCACCCCGGAGGAACCTGAGCTGGACCGTGTACGTGATCCGCTTGGAAAGCCGCCCCGCAGTGTCGAACCTGGCATATATCTTGCCATCGTGCCTCAGAAGGTACCCCACTCGGACATCGCCGGCCCGGCTCAGGTCTGCCATGAGCGTGTCGTTGACCGGGTTGATCACCGCTGGGACGACCCCATACCAGTCATCCGGCACGCCATCGATAGTCATCGCCTTGTTCTCATCGGTGAGATACTCATCCTCTGTCTGCGCGAAGACCTCATTGGCCCTGGCGAAACCCAGCATAAACCCCGGCTCCATCGCCATCTGAGATTTGTAGGTCAGGATCGCCTGCTTCTTCACCTCGGCTATCCGTGAGCCGAGGTTGAGGCTGTACCAATGCTCGCCCTCTCTGGACAGGGAAAACGGCGGGGCCAACACATCGTGGGTCTTCTGTCCGGAGTAGTACGGCCAGTCGCCACGGTGCACCACAAACTCCCACATCCTCGGCTTGATGCCACCCACCCCATTGCGACCCTCCAGTTGCACCAGCGCAGACATCACGAAGCAAGAAGTGGCGTAGTGGTCCGAGTGGTTGTCTCTCGGATGGGCGAAGAACACATCCGTGGGCTTCTCTTCCCCTATGATTCGACTGATGTCATCCAGCAGGCTCTGCCCGCAGTAGGGCTTTCCATAGCTGGGGGAGTCGGCGTAGAACACGTAGTCGCGTTTGGTAGCCATAGAGGTCAGCGGCTCACCGGCGTCCCAGTTGGTCTGCCACAGTTTCGCAATGCCCCGGTCCGGGTAACCAAGAAATGTGATAGACTCGCCGTCCATGCCCAGCAACTGGAGCGCGCGAAGCATCTCCTGCTGCCTCTCCAGGGCAAACTTGATGCACATCTGTGGCGTCACTTTGACCGTCCGATAGCTCCGCGCGGCAGCCACACGGTAGGCGTCTCCGTTGGTAATAGCCACAACCCGCACGTGGGCTCCGCTCTCCTTTGCCAGAGCTATCAGCCCGCCACACGCCAGGGTCTCGTCATCCGGATGGGTAGTGAATATGAGAATGCGCCTGCCGAGGTCGTCGACGTGTAGGGGGGTGATCGGGGAGTAGGCTTCCCACTTGTTGGCGAGATTGATGCGGAACGCGATCCCCAGGACCACAAACAGAGACACAGCAACAGCCGTTACCGCCACATACTTCAGAGCCCTCAAGCCGCGCAAGACCACGGCTTTGGTCACGAAGCAGCTGCCATCGGCTCGGTGTCGTCAGCGTTGGAAACCTCTATCGCGTCCGCAAGACGGATTCTGCCGGAGTAGAGCGCAGTCACCATAATTACACCCTCAACGCCCAGCGGTTCGAGGCGTTTGAGGTCCTTGAGGTCCTGCAGGCTGCTGACTCCGCCCGAGGCAATGATCGGCACGCTAAGGGATTCCGCCATCCGCCTGATGGCGCGGATGTTGACGCTACCGTGCAGGCCCTTGCGCGAGACATCAGTAAAGACAATGCGCTTTGCGCCCCTCTTGACCATCCGGCGCGCGAAATCGTCGACACGCTCATCGGTCCGCGCCTGCCAATCGCTCACAACCACGTATCTGTTGAGGCTGGCGATGCTGAGGACTATGCGGTCGCCATAGGTGGAGAACAGGGCATCGGCCGTCGGTTCGTCCAGAGCGGCTGCCGTGCCAATAACGAGGCGGTCCACACCGAGGTCAATCACTCTCTGCGCAATCTCCAAAGTCCGGATCCCGCCGCCAAAATCGACAGGAACGGGCGTGGCCGCAATAATCTTCTTGAGGGCTTCGAGATTGCGAGGCTGGCCCATCCGGGCGCCGTCGAGGTCGGCAATGTAGAGCCTGGGGGCGCCTTGTTCCGTCCATTCGGACGCGACTTCGGCAGGGTCGTGGGACGCAGGGGCATCTTCAGCGAATGACCGATGGACAGCGCACACGCACTTGTTTCCTATCAGATCAATGCCGGGAATTACCTGCATGCTTCCTCCCAGAATCAAATGGTCTCCTTGGTCTGATGGCTTGACAGATGAATGGTTCGATTGTGGCGAGCCTCGCCTCGGCTCCTCAACTCCCAGACCCTCCAGCCACCTGACCCGTTCTCTCATATAGCCAGCGCGTCAGACAGGGCAACTGAACCTGTATAAAGCGCTCTGCCTAGTATTACTCCTTCGACACCAACTGGCTCCAATTCCTTCACCCGCCTGATGTCGTCCAGTGTTCCAATCCCGCCGGACGCTATCACCGGTATCTCAAGATACTCCGCCATACGCCTGAGAGCGGGCAGGTTCGGGCCGGTAAGCATGCCGTCGCGGGAAATGTCCGTATAGATCACCCTTCTTGCACCGAGGTTCTGCATGTCGCGAGCAAAGTCCAGGGCGTCAAGCTCGGTCACCTGCTCCCAGCCTTTGACCGCAACCTTGCCGTCGCGAGCGTCCACTCCCAGAATCACATGGTCGCCGAGTTGGCTGAATATCGACTGTGCAAGATCGTGATCCAGAGCGGCGGATGTCCCGATGATGACCCTGTCCACACCTGCCTGAATAAGGCTGTCCGCAGTTTCCGAGGTCCGCACACCGCCTCCGACCTGCACGGGGACCTTGACCGACGCGGCAATCGAGGCGATGACCGACGTCTCCCGGGGAATGCCCACGCGTGAACCGTTGAGGTCGACTATGTGTATCCGCTGCGCTCCCAGCGATTCCCACTTGCGGGCCATCTCCACCGGATCGTCAGCATACACCGTCGACTGGTCGAATTTGCCCTGAGTAAGCCGGACGCACTTGCCGTCGAGTATGTCAATTGCGGGTATGATGATCAAGAGTCTGCCTCCGCGAAGTTCTTCAGCATCTGCAGACCGACGTTGCCGCTTTTCTCCGGGTGGAATTGGGTGGCGTGGATGTTGTCCTGCCAGATCACGCTGCAGTAATCGATGCCGTGGCGAGTTGTGGCGGCCGCGACGTCCGCTTTTGGCTCTACGTAGTATGAGTGCACGAAATAGACCATGGAGGAGTTGGGGATGTCTTTGAGAAGCGGAGAGGGTTTCTTGATATCGATAGGACACCAGCCCATGTTGGGAATCTTGAGGCCGGCGTTTTCCGGAGTCCGGTCTTCGGGCTGAAAGAAACGCAACACCGTGCCGGGGATAATCCCAAGGCCGGTATACTGGCCCTGCTCCTCGCTGCTCTCCATCAGAAGCTGCATTCCGAGACAGATGCCCAGAAATGGCTTCCCGGACTTCGCCGCCGATACAACAGGCTCAACAAGCGAGTATTTGTGGAGGTTTTCCATAGCCGCGCCAAACGCCCCTACTCCCGGCAGCACCACTTTGAACGCTGAACCGATAACACTCGCGTCACGCGTTACCACGGCCTCATATCCCAGGAACTCCAGCGCCTTGCTCACGCTGCGCAGGTTCCCCATTCCGTAGTCGACTATGGCAATCTGACTCACACTCAGCCCTCCGCTGGGTACATTATAGCAGAAATCAGCCTTTCGAGGCTATGCGCACGCCATCTGAACCACCAGTACTGATTACGGGCGTTCCAACCTAAGAAACTGGAGGTTGATGAAGATTCGCAGGAGGAAAAACAGATGTAATAGTAGTAGTCATACTCATGTAGTCACAAAAAACTGCCAGAATCTGCGTGCGTAGTGTTGCTTATCGCTGCGTATGCGGGTACAATGTGGATTAGTCACGACCAGCCTCGTATCAGAGAGCTGTTCGGGCGCGGATTGAAAACCAACACATTACTGGGGAGGAGGCGGCAAGGCTAACAATTCCAACGATGCAAGGCGTTTATTGAACAAACATACAAAACAGGAGGACCAGAAAGTTGAGAAACATTTCCAGTGTTCTATTTCGTTTTGGCGTCGTTCTTGCGGCGCTGGTATTACTGACTCTCTCGACAGCGGCTTATGCAGCGCGCCCAAATGTCACAGTCAATCAGGCATCCGGGCAGGCGGACCCGACCAACAGCTCCACAATCGACTTCACAGCTATGTTCGACATCCAGGTAACGGACTTTAACGACACGAGCGACGTGGCTCTTTCCGGCACTGCGGGTGCGACGACTGTCGTTATCACCGAGGTCGGAACAGGCGGAGAGGACCGAAGGAAGTACAATATAGCCGTTAGCGGAATGACAACCAACGGCACCGTCACAGTGACCATCCCGAGCGGTGTCTGCTATCAGCGGTATTACTATCTAGTGTATTCGCGCAGGAACTATGCTTCGACCAGCACCGACAACACAGTGACTTATGACGCGGCCGCGCCTACAGTGACCATCGACCAGGCAGTCGCTCAGGCGGACCCGACCAACGCTTCCCCGATTGAGTTCACAGCCGTGTTCAGTGAGCCTGTCACCGGGTTTAGCGATGCGGACGTAAGTCTCTCCGGAACAGCAGGCGCCACCACGGCAGTTGTCGTTGATAGTGGCGACCAGATGACCTACACCGTCACGGTAAGTGGCATGACCGGCGACGGAACAGTCATCGCCGAGATCGCGGCTGGTGTAGCCCAGGACGCTGCGGGCAACAACAACTCCGCATCTTCCAGCACAGACAACAAGGTTACCTATGACGCGACCGTCCCGACCTGCACCATCAACCAGGCCGCCGGGCAGGCTGACCCAGCGTGGAAGTCCCCGGTCCAGTTCACAGTCGTGTTCAGCGAACCGGTAACCGGCTTTGAGACCGGCGACGTGACCCTTGTGGGTGGCGCCGGCGCAACCACTGGAGTTGTAACAGACTCCGGCGACCAGATGACCTACACCGTTGACGTCAGCGGAATGACAGCAAGCGGAAGCGTCATCGCCGAGATCACATTCGGGGTCTGCCAGGATATAGCAGGCAACGCGAACGATCCCGCCACGTTCACCGACAACGAAGTAACTTGGGATATGAAGCCGCTGAACGTGATGATGATGCCCTCCTCGGGGACTCTGCTCACCGAGATGCCTCAGATTATCCGCAACCAGTTTGTGGATCCGGACGGCAGCGCTGACATGAGAATCTGCTATACCCTGATATCAGACGCCAGCCGCTCATGGGTTAACGCGGTGTACCTGCAGTACAATTCTGCTACGAATAGGATGTATCTGCGGAACGATGCCAACACTTCCTGGGGAGTGGGTTATGCCCCCGGATCTCCGATGATCATCGAGAACAGCCAGGCTCAGATATTCGTAGAAGACAGCACAGTCACCCCCAGCGGCAACTACCTGACAATTGATTGGGTTGTCAAGCTGAAGCCGTCGATGTCCGGAATGAACCTTTGGGGTTGGTCATTTGTGCAAGACTATACGGGCGGCTACGATGGCTGGATCAAGACCGGTGAGTTCAGCTCGAACCTCAAGCTGGCCGCTCTCGGCGTGACCCCTAACGCGGGGCCCCTGCCCATCAGCGCCGACCAGGCGTTCACGACTGAGTACTACGACGCCAACGGCTACACGGACATCAACCGATGCTACCTGCTCATCAACGACAACATTGGGCAGAGCAACGCAGTGTACCTCAGCTACGTTCGCAACGGCAACAAGATGTACCTGAGAGACGACGCCAACACCAGTTGGGGCACAGGCAAAACCCCGGGCGTCGCCGGAACTCTGGAGAACAGCCAGTGCATCGTCGATGTTGGCGCAACGTCGGTCACACCGGGTGGCAACATCCTGAGCGTGAACTGGGTTGTCCAACTCAAGCCCTCCATGACCGGCAAGTTGCTCAACGCCTGGACATACATTCAGGACAACTCAGCCAACGTAGAGAACTGGAAGGTCCTGGGAGCCTACTATGACCAGGCCGCTCCTGTGGCAGCAACATTCAGCCCGACTGCAACCATACAGACCGGCACTGCGTCGGTAGTGACCGTCGCCTGGTCTGACGCCAACGGCAATGCCAATATGGAGAGATGCTACGCACTGTTGACCCCCACGATGGGCAACATCAGATACAACCTCCCGACTGCTCAGGCTAATGCGATCTATGTTCGCTACAATGTCTACGAGAACAAGATCTACCTGAAGAACGATGCCAACACCAGTTGGGGCACAGGCTATGTTCCCGGGACGGTTGCCACACTCAGCAACACTCAGGGAAGCATAGATGTTGCGGCTACCACGGTAACCAGCCCGGATGCCAATACATACAAACTCAACTTGATGTTCACACCGGCATGGCCGGCAGCCACAACCCTTGGCGGATGGCTTCAGGTTCGAGACGCTGGTGGAGCTCTCAGCGATTGGACGCCTATGACGCCTCAGGCGCCATCCACTCCGCTGACTGTGGTTCCTTAAGGATACACTGAAATGAGGCTTTCCATGAAAGCCTCATTTCTCCCAAACTCAGGACACGAATGAGTCGCTGCCCGACCACTCCGTAAGGATTCGAGCAGCGACTCTTTGTTTCGTTAGCTCCAGCCCAAGCCAACCATCCCGCAAATAAAGGCCGTGACATTCGTACGTACTATTGCTTACTCCACGAAAACACGGTAGAATGTGCAATACGGTAGTTTCGTGTCAAGCGGACACTCGACATAGTGTCCGCAGTCCGTGGGTTAGGAGGCCCTAGCTTTCAGTACTACGAACGATCGTATTCGGAGCCATTCTCTCAACTCGACCAGGAGGATCACACTATGAGTAAGTTTTCCGATTTGGCGTCTTTCAGAACTTCCCGCATAATGGGTGCTATCCTCGCGGTGGCGCTTATTGTTGCGCTCTCGGCGGCGGCCTATGCCACCCCTGCCACCGTAACGATCAATCAGGCAGCAACGCAGTATGACCCCACGCCTGTGCTGCCTATCCACTTCACAGTGGTATTCGACCAGGCAGTCGAGGATTTTGATGATCTCGGCGATGTTGTGCTTTCAGGCACGGCAATTCCCCTCAGCTACACCATTACAGACACCGGCGATCATGCGACCTATGACATAGCTGTCACCAGCGCAGACGGCTATGGAACAGTTGCCGCAACCGTACCAGCCGGCGCTGCCAACAATCGGGGCAAGCCGTATAGCCCAGGACACCAGAGTCTGGCATCGACCAGCACCGACAACGTCGTGACCTACGCCGAGGATACAATCAACCCTACCTGCGATGTCCAGGCGGCAGCCGGTCAGGCTGACCCGACATTCAAGTCTCCCATTCTCTTCACCGTCGTCTTTGACGAGCCGGTTTTTGGCTTCGCGACCGGTGACGCTGTTCTGATCGGCTCCGCCGGAGCTACAGCGGCTGATATCACTGACTCCGGCGACCACAAGACTTACACTATTACCGTAACTGGGATGACCCAGAGCGGTGATGTAACCGTGGAGATCCCATTCGGCGTTGCTCAGGATCTGGGCGGAAATCCAAACGATCCGGCAATGATGCCAGCCAGCGTTATATTCGACATGAAGCCACTGAATGTGATGATGATGCCCTCCTCCGGGACATTGCTAACTGGTATGCCCCAGACTATCCGCAACCAGTTCTCGGACCCGGACGGCTACGGCGACATACGAATCTGCTACTCGCTGATTTCTGACGCCAACCGCTCGTGGGCAAATGCAGTCTATCTGCAGTACAATGCCGCCACCAACAAGATGTACCTGCGCAACGACGCTAACACGTCGTGGGGAGTAGGTTATGCTCCCGGCGCTCCCGTGATTGTCGAGAACAGTCAGGCTCAGGTGTTCGTCGAAGACAGCACAGTCACCGGCGACGGCAACTACCTCACCATCGACTGGGTAGTGAAACTGAAGCCAGCGATGGCCGGCAAGAACCTCTGGGGATGGTCGTTCGTCTACGACTACACTACGGCTTATGACGGATGGATCAAGACCGGTGAGTTCAACTCTAACGTGAATCTGGCTACCCTAAGCCTAAGCCCCAACAACGGCGCTCTGCCTATCAGCGCCGACCAGACGTTCGCGACTGACTACTACGATGCAAACGGCTCAACCGACATCAGCCGTGTCTACCTGCTCATAAACGACACTATTGGGCAGAGCGACGCAGTGTACCTCAGCTACGTTCGCAACGGCAACAAGATGTACCTGAGAGACGACGCCAACACCAGTTGGGGCACAGGCAAGACCCCGGGCGTCGCCGGAACACTGGAGAACAGCCAGTGCATCGTCGATGTTGGCGCAACGTCAGTCTCGCCCAGCGGCAATATCTTGACCGTCAACTGGGTAGTCCAACTCAAACCTTCCATGAGCGGCAAGTTGCTCAACGCTTGGACATACCTCCAAGACAACTTGGCCAAGGTCGAGAACTGGAAGGTCCTGGGAGCCTACTATGACCAGACCGCTCCTGTCGCAGGCGCGAACTTTATACCGACGGACACCATTCAGACCGGTACCGCCGGCATAGTCGCGGCCTCCTGGTCCGATGCAAACGGGTATGAGAACCTTGAGAGATGCTACTTGCTGCTGACCCCCCAGATGGGCAACATCAGATACACTCTCCCGACTGCGCAAGCCAACGCGCTTTACGTGCGCTACAACGCCTACGAGAACAAGATCTACCTGAAGAACGACGCCAACACCAGTTGGGGCACAGGATATGTTCCCGGAACCGTTGCGACACTCAGCA
>CAZTAO010000087.1:0-13063 GCA_964611645.1 uncultured bacterium
ACAGTCTTGTGGTCTCGGGTTTTGGGGGCCACGTGTTTTGGCGTACGGGTGCAAACCGGAGAAGTCGAGAAGAACGGGAGGGTGTGACAACGCTCAAGGACGTAGCCTTGCTATGGAGCGTTCGTTGCGGGGGTAATGACGTTTGAGCCTAGCCGGCAACGTTTTGATGTAGAATATCCTGCTCTGCGAGATCCCAACATCAACCTGTGCCAAAGGATTAGCGCAGAGGGTCTACATCCTGGTGATTTCACACCGGCGTTTCAATCCTCACCGACTCCGGAGAGCCGGTGCAACGACAGGCGTCTGTGCGAATGCTTTGGTGTTGAATGAGTTTCAATCCTCACCGGCCCCGAAGGACCGGTGCAACGGCATTCCGGGTCCGGCAGGCGGCAGAACGCGCGGGTTTCAATCCTCACCGGCCCCGAAGGACCGGTGCAACTCGAATGCGCAGCCCCAACCTGTGCAGAACTTCTCGTTTCAATCCTCACCGGCCCCGAAGGACCGGTGCAACCGGGCTTGGCAGGCAACTTCTCATACCAAGCCTTGTCGTTTCAATCCTCACCGGCCCCGAAGGACCGGTGCAACCAGAGCACGGTGATTAGAAACGCGAGGTACTGGTGGTTTCAATCCTCACCGGCCCCGAAGGACCGGTGCAACATGCTGCGAGGTAGAGGTTCACAGGGTTGCCTCCGTGTTTCAATCCTCACCGGCCCCGAAGGACCGGTGCAACTTCCCTTTGTCTACCAACTCTACGCCGTGTCCACTGTTTCAATCCTCACCGGCCCCGAAGGACCGGTGCAACCCCGACCTCTGTTTTCAAACCGGGCAGGGCTATGTTTCAATCCTCACCGGCCCCGAAGGACCGGTGCAACGAGTTGTGGCTGTCGATGCTTCGTGGTGACTATTGGGTTTCAATCCTCACCGGCCCCGAAGGACCGGTGCAACGCAAGGTCTTGCGGAAGATTGTCCAGATCGGTATGTTTCAATCCTCACCGGCCCCGAAGGACCGGTGCAACGGAAGTTGAGTAGTTGCGCGATGGTAGAGTGCGAGTTTCAATCCTCACCGGCCCCGAAGGACCGGTGCAACGTAGACAGACTGAATCGTGCCGCCGTAGACAGACTGTTTCAATCCTCACCGGCCCCGAAGGACCGGTGCAACAGCATCTGGTATTGGATTGCCCTCTGCTGCTGATTGTTTCAATCCTCACCGGCCCCGAAGGACCGGTGCAACTGCGCGGCGACGCTCCCGAAGGAGCCTACTACTATGGGTTTCAATCCTCACCGGCCCCGAAGGACCGGTGCAACGCTCAGGTCGAGCTCGTCAAGATCAATCCTGACGTGTTTCAATCCTCACCGGCCCCGAAGGACCGGTGCAACCATCGATGGCGTCGGCCTTGGGTCGGCGAATTTGTTGTTTCAATCCTCACCGGCCCCGAAGGACCGGTGCAACGTTTCCGCAGCGTCGGGCATCGCCACCGCGTTGATGTTTCAATCCTCACCGGCCCCGAAGGACCGGTGCAACATAATAGAGCTGTCTAGAGAAACGATTGCCGAACTGTTTCAATCCTCACCGGCCCCGAAGGACCGGTGCAACTGTTATATTACCATGTTTTTAAGCGCGGAACCGCGCCTGTATCGGCCTCATTCTCAATCCTCGCATAAGTTGTGCCATCAAGGTGCAGTTCGTCAATGTGCATATGCGATTTGCTTCTACGCTCGCGACTTTGCGCGAACGTCACGAGTGGCGGTCCAGAGCTTGAGGTTCGCGGATGCATTCATACCACCATCGGTTCATCGTAATCGACGTACTTATCCAGTCCGTAGCACTCCACGGATTTCTCCCTACCACCGTGCAAATGGTAGACCCTCAAGCTGTCCTCCTTGGGTTCGATGATCTTCAGCAATCTGGACTTGAGCTTCTCCATGTTCATATCGCTTACGCTGCACTCGAATACCGAATACTGCACTCGCTGCCCATAGCTCTTGCACACCTTAGCCACGCGCCGCAGCCGTGCTCTGCCCTCGCTTTCTAGCGTGTTCACATCATAGCAAACAAGAATATCCGCGCGCATAGTCATCTCACCTCGGATAGTATGGCACGTAACGCGGGATATCCCCGCGCAACCGCCTAGCCAGTATCCTGGCCTGCAGGTGCGGTACCAGGCCCAACGGAGTCTTCGACTTCAGCAGATGGTGCTGCACTTCTGCCTGCTTGCGCTTCTGATATGCCGTTAGAACAGCCTTTCGGCCATCGTCGTTGAGCATCACCGCGCCCCCTGCCCGCTCATCGAAGTGCTCCGGTTTGATCTGTTGACGATTGATCAGGTTCATAGCCAACCGGTCGGCCATGACCACTCTGAACTCCTCCATCATATCAAGCGCCAATGCAGGCTTGCCCGATCTCAGCGCGTGCAGGAATCCGAACTCCGGATCGAGCCCTACTCCTTCGAGCGCCCCTATGCAATCGTTCAGTAGCACAGCATACAGAAACGACAGCAGCGCGTTGACTCTGTCCCTCGGCGGCCTGCGATTGCGCCCGGAGAACTTGAATGACTCCCTCTGAGCCACGATCATATGATCCATAACCATGAAGTAGTCGGCGGACGCCTGTCCTTCGTAACCACGCGCCTGGTCGATATCACAGGCGTTCTCGACGTCCTTCAGGTGTTCCGCGATCCATTCGGCGCACCTGCACATCTGGTCTTTGTGCTCGTCCTTTCGGCATTCGCGGCCTGCCCTCAGCAGAGCGGAGCGCATATTCTGCAGCTTGCCTGCTACAATGGATTTAACCACTTCCAGACGCGCTTCATCGTCAACGTAGGCTCGGTATTGAGCCTCCCGAAGAAGCACATTGCCGGAGACCGCGCCAACAACCCTTGCACGGAATCGCCCGCCCATATCCAGAAACGACAGGTTTCTTCCCTCACTTGCGCACTTATGCATCAACTGCGGGCTCACCATCACGTTGCCAAACATCACCACCGATCCGATGTGGTGCAGTGGAACCTGGAGGATCGTTTTACCTTCGGCCTCGACTTTGGCTGTCTCACCTTCCAGATGCACGTACGAACCTTGGGTCATCACGAACAGCGTATTCAACAGCTCTCTACTCATTCCACTACCTCACAGTCACGCGGCTGAAACAGCCCGGATTCCAGACGCAGATTTGAGAACTGCTCCGCAGCCGACGGGACGCAGGCATCGATGAGCGAACAGTTCTCGCATCGCGCGTCATTTGCTGCCGGAGGGACCGTAGCTGACACGAGCATGGCCCTGACCTCTTCCACCAGTTTCCGAACCCGCTGCCGCAGTTCTTCGGTGATCTCGACTTCTCTCCTATGGCGGCTGCTCACGTGATACACAGCGCCTCTGACGACCGGTCTGCCGAACATTTCCTCCAAACACATAGCCTGAGCGCACAACTGCAGGGCGGCGGGCGCGCTTTCCTTACGAGGCCCGATCTTGTATTCCACAGGCACAATCGAGTCGTCAGGATGGAACTCGACCACATCCGCCTTGCCATAGACTCCAAGCGCATCGCAGAAGATGGGCAGGGCGCGCTCCACCCTGACCCCATCTTCCTCTCTGCTTATCTCCTGGTCCGCACGGTCGTGCGCAAGAGTTCCGCGAAGAGTAAAGATGTTCTCGTCAAACACCTTCTCCACGTAGATTAACGCGCACTGACGTGGGCAGTAGGCATAATGCTCCACCGCCGAAACGCCGACTAATTCTGGGTCGGACCAGTTGGATGGAACGCTATTTCCCATTGATGACTTCTGGCGTGGGCCAGTTGTCCGCAACGTCGCCAGGCCCGGTCCCGGGTTGGAACGAGATGACATTGTCTGCGTCGTCGGTGTCTGCCACTCTCAGGCTCCTGTGTACCTTTGCGGACGAATGCTGGCCGCTCGAACAGTTGTGCCGCCACCACACCACTTTGAGCACTTCCATACTGCCATCGGGCCGCGCGGAGGAGGCATCATTCTCAAACAGGCGCGGCAATACGGCCTTGATGGTTTCAGCGTCTCCGTCACTGAACCCGGTCCTCACGGCGAGTTGTGGGTTCATGCTCCCGAAGAATGCATACGTGCCCTGATCGACACGGTGCTTCATACCCATTGTATCGGAGCCCCGTTTGGTGCCGTCACCCTCACCGCTGACACTCTTGGTGATCTGGGTGCTCGTCACGCTGACCGGGCATACACTGAATGCAGACTGAATGGAGACCGGACCACGGATGCCAATCGATACTCCCGCGTCGTCGCCAGCGTTACCCGAGTCCTCGCTTTTAGAGTCCTTCTTCTTGGCCTTGTAGGCGAAGAGCTGGCCAAATGCGCGGACGTCAAACCACGTTTCGCAGGCTACCTTTGTGGTGTCCTCGGCCTTTCCGTTCTTGGGCAGCACGGCATCTGCCCTGGAGCGGAGGCTGGGATGGGCATCTACCTTGTTGTCATCCGACTGCACAAAGATCGGTATCCCGCTCTCCATCAATCGGTCGCGTATCTTCCGCTTGATGCATACGTCGGTCATCTCTCCCAAGCCTTCGTAGGTCTTACGCGGCCGGTTGCCATCCAGCGGATCGCCGTTCGGGTTGGCATTGTGAACACTGAACACTACAGCGAAATCGATCTTCTTTGTGAGGCTCATTATTCTGCTCCTGTTCTTGATATGACTAGAATACTAGTCTTCGCTCTCTTCAGTCGCCTCTTCGGCAGGCTGATTAGCTTCCGGGCGCAACGCAGCGCGCTGGCAATGGTAACCGAGGAGAAACTCGCCTGTGAGCCGGTTGCCCGAGGTAAAGTCGTCCGCCACGAACATGCTCATCACCTCGTCGATCTCTGTCTCGGTTGCGTGTAGAAACGCGGAACGCGATGCTCGCAACCTCGTCTTGTACGGAGTCAGCGACGTCTCGATTGTAAGCCAGGTTGAGTACGGGCGTTCCGCAAAACGCTGCATGAGTTTCGCGGCGTTTGTATCGCGTTTCTCCCCGGCAACATACAGCGCCCGGCTCTCCATGTGCTCTGCCAATGCAAGCAAGCGGCCATAAAGGTAGTCCCTGCTGGTGCGGTCTCGTTCAAGTGCCACGGTATAGCTCCTTTCCTTGTTTTGATATCGATAAAGCGCGCAGGCGATGCCGAGCGCTTTCTCCCATTCCCAAGCTTCCGCGCCGTGTCTGTTGCCTGCCCGCCGGACACACGATTCGACAATATCGGGCGGAATCGGCGCTCCGTCAGTAATACAGGGCAATAGGCGTTCCACGGTTGCCTTTCGCAGCTTCTCGTCGAGCCGTGTTCCATATGCGGCTTGAGCGATATCTCTTGGCGCAGGTGCTCCGACGAACACCCTATCCTTGCCCAGGCGCTGCAACCAACAGCAGCTCTCGTGCCAGCTCTGAACGCGCGCGAGCAACTCTGAACCGGTCAGTTCCCGGTAGAAGCTGATGGCCATTCGCCCCGGCGTGGCTGAATCAAGCCCCATTACCACTACATCAGTTGTGCCGCCAAGTTTGGTTGCGTAGCCGGCAATGCGTTTCGCAAGCTGAACGCCGATCTCCTGAGCGGTGTACCCGGTCTGCTCTTGCGCTTCCTCTGTGTCTTCGCCAAGTAGGAACGCGAGAGTGTCAGCCAGAGGATCGGGTATGTCTGCGCCAGAGACCGCCCAGGCTACGATAGCTTGGTCGCCGTCTTGATAGCCCTGTCTCGCGATCAGCCACCGCAGAGCGTTGTGCGCCTTCTGGGTCACCTCGAAGCTCACGCCACAAGCTTCATCTGCAGAAGTGAAGCGTCCGAGAAAGGTATATCCTCCCGTATCATTTGAGGATATGCGAGTGGACAGGTGCGCCTTACTTTATAGAAAACCCCGTCAGCATGTTGAGCACATACTGGAGAAAGCCGGATTACCGTTTTAACCCCTGCGACTACGGTGGATATCTGGACCCTCCCGGAGATCGGTATACCAAGAAGACCTGCCTGTGGACCGGCAATGGTTTTGTTATGCCATCCATATGGACATGTCCGTTGACTGCCTTACTAGGATTCTCCAGATCTCGGAGGATCTGGCCTATTATCCTCTTGCCGTTGACCTTTGAAGACAGAATGCCAGTTACGTTCTCCATGATGAAAACGTGAGGTCGAAACTTGCGGATGATTCTCAAGTACTCCTGATACAGAAAGTGCCTTTCGTCCTGCTCGAAGTCGCACCAATACCGTCGCCCTGATGCTTACGCCTCTGATACGCGCCGTTGTGCCTACGTCGCCGGTGTTCTTCGTTGATGCCAAGAATCCTGGCACGGGCAAGACTCTTCTTTCGGAGATCTGCGGCCTGATCTCCTGCGGTGGTTGCGACCTGGGAACAGCGCCTTCGGACAAGGAGGAATGGCGCAAACGAATAACGTCGCTGCTGATGCAGGATTCCAGGTTTGTGATCTTCGACAACATCGAAGGCCTCTTTACGTCGGAAAGCCTCTCTTCGGTCGCCACTACTGGTGAATGGACCGATAGGAAGCTCCAGACCAATGAGATTGTTACCGTTACGAGCAATGCCACCTGGGTAGTCACCGGCAACAATATACAACTCAAGGATGAGCTGGCGCGCCGCGGTATGTTTATTGCTCTTGATGCTCGCTGTTCACGGCCATACGACCGCGACTGCGAATACAAACACCCTGATCTGCGCGAGTGGGTTTGCCTAACTCGGGGGGAGATACTGGCTGCTCTTCTGACCCTCATTCGTTCTTGGTACTCAGCAGGGCGACCCATGACCAAACTGAAGCTCATCGGCAGCTTCGAAACTTGGACCCGTACCATCGGCAGTATCCTCGCTCATATAGGTCTGTCGGATTTCAACGCCAACAGAGACAAATGGCTCAAAGACTCTGACCCTGAGTCCTCGGGTTGGGAACGTTTCATGCTGCGATGGATTGAGATCTACGGCGACACACCCAAAACCGTATCACAGATCAAGGACGATCTGACGAGCACCAGCGGTTTCGAAGGGGTACTGCCGGACCTGCTTTCTTACGCGATAACCGGTGGAGTGGTCAATCCCAACAAAGTGGGTAAGGCGCTGCGTTCCAAGGAGGGGACGCGTTTCGGCGATGACGGGCTGCACATCAAGCGAGTCGGTGAGTATAAACGGGCAATTATGTGGATGGTCTTGAGTTCATCAACGCCAACTCCGGGTGAGTATGGTGAGTTTGGTGAGTTTCATGCTAACACTCCTCAGATGAATACATGTGCGTGTACACACGCACCCGCATGTGAAAACGAAGTGAAAGGTGAGGGCAACCAAACTCACCAAACTCACCAACCTCACCAGGCCGAGCTGACATTACCAACTGACGAAGCTGCCGAGTCCGGCTATGAGGAGTTTTGATGACATACCTACACATAATCACCAATCAGGGTCTCAGAGCCTCAGTTCGACCGGATGGCAAGCTTAGGCTGGAACCCGACCTACTGATAACGGAAGACGTCCGGCAAATGGTGCGCGAGCACCGAGATGAGCTTGTCCAGGAGATCGCCGCGAGTGTGCAGGTGAGTATCCAAGCCCTCGCATCTATCCCGGCTCTGGCTTCCGGCCCTGCGATGAGCGCCGACAACTATTGTAGGCTTCGCGACTACATTGCGCAACCCGGCGCGGCGGTTCTCATTGGATTTCGTGGCGCTGGCACTGTGGTCTGCGTCACGCCGCCAAGTGATATGCTGCCTGCCGGAGCGGTGACTCTCTGGCTTGCGAACGGTGAACGGGAGGACTATGACACTCGGATGCTTCGCTACCCGGATGGCCAGCCGGTAGCAGATGTAGGGTGGAGTGTTGTCGAGCCATCCACGGAAGACGCAAATACCGACCCTGCACAGTATGCTGGCCAGTTCCTCTGGGTAGCGACCGACCTGGACTCCTTTGAGGATACCGATTCCCGGCTCGGCCTTGAGGTCGATATTGATCAGGTCTACCGGATGCTGGACGCACCCTACTATGCCTGGCTCCGGTCCCGCATGGAGAATGCCCGGAAAGCCCATGGGTCTGGTTCCCTCGATGATGACGCATTCGAGACCCTGCGCGAGCGGTTCAACATAATACATTCCTGGGCCATCGAGCATATCGGGGAAGATGCGCTTAGTAAGGCCGTCCGGTCGACAAACCTCAGGACCTACGTGGCTCCGTCCCCGGAGACATACGCCGCCTGCCGCAAAGCCCAGGATGATGCCTGGGACGCACAGGTGCGCCAACCTGCCGCGTCTGCTCCCTCGGAGGCACTCACAGGCTATGCTCCCCAGTTGCAGCGACTGTTGGCGACACAGGGCTATGCCGCTATACGATCTTCGGTCATCGGGAAGGTCGTCGTGGTCGTCCGCGATGAGTCAGTAGTCGTTCCTTCCGAATGGGCGAAGGCTGTCACATTCACGATGGAAGAGATCGGTAACTTGAAAGGTGCCGGTCCAGAAATGATGCAGCAGGTCTACCAGGTCAAACGGAGTTTCGGTGGCATCGCAATGCCTACAAGCGATTCCCTTGCCCGCCGAGTGTGGCCTGAGGACATGCCAGCGGGCATCCCGGAAGCATCCGCGGGCGTGGGTTCCACAGATGAGCAGGCCGAGCAGCCTGCGATGGGGTTCGCGGCATGATTGCATCGATGCTCATTTGCACGACATTTCGTGCAAGAAACCAGGTATTGGCTGCGTTTTTCAGTCAATTAGCGTGTCGAATCTCGGCATATTAGCCGGAAAATGAGCGTGGATATAGCGCGAACAGTCTTCTCCGCCCATGTCCGGTTAGCCGTAACAAAAGGAACACATCAATGAACGATATCAGGCAAGACGAAAACGACAAGACGCAGGTCGGACTCAGAGACACTGACGGCATAGATCGCTGGCACAGGAACGGCTGCGAACAGCCAGGCCGGGGCGCGCCGGAGGGCAACACCAACGCTCTCAAGCATGGTATCTATGCGGACAGGTTTCTTGACGAGGAGGAGCGCCCCCTCTTCGACGCCATCATAAAGCAGTTGCACGAGGACTTCGTGTTCAACAAAAGCTCTGACTTCATGCAGGTCGAGTTGGTGGCAGTCTACTTCCTCAAACTTGGGCGCGCCCAGGTGGCCAACGATTGGGAGGCGGCGGAGCGGCTCGACAGAATGATTCGCTGCCACCTCAAAGACCTCAAGGCTACCAAGATTGCCCGCGAGGGAGATGAGCCGCGGGGACTTGAGACTACACCGGCTGAGTGGGCAAGCTCGCTTCTGAAGCGTTGGGATGACGCACACAAGCCCAAGCCGCCCCGCAAACCCAAAAAGGCGCAAAAGACTTCGGATAACACGGCGGAGGGTCAGTAGATGACGAGGTTTCCACGCGTGGATTTGCCTGAGCAGATCGAGGCCATGTCAGAGAACACGTGGTTATCGTCACTCGCGGGTTGCCTATCCTGCCGCTCGGAACAATGGGTGCGAGAAATGATGGCAGGGGAGAAGCGCGTGAGTGTTCTTCTCCCCAGGGATTCAGGAGTGTCAGAGTCTCTCCAGCGCATCCTCCAGCCGGTCGTCGGAGAGGTGGGTGTAGATTTCGGTGGTGGATATGTCACTGTGGCCGAGCGCCCGCTTCACCAGCAGCAGGTCGGACGTGCCGGCGTAGAGGTGCGTGGCAAACGTATGTCGCAGGCCGTGCGGTGTGATGTTCTTGGCGATGCCTGCCTTCTCCAACCAGTAGCCCAGGCGCTGAGCTATCTGCCTGGCGGATATTCTGGTCCCGCGCGACGAGACGAACAAGGCCAGGCATCCGACTGTGGCTAACGGCATAGCGATTGCCAGAACCAAAACGGACTTCATCAAGCTCCTCGACTTGGCAGAACCCGGGATTAGCCACGTCGACCTCTCTGGAGCCGCGCTCTCCGCTAAGGTGAAGCAGTTCAACATCGGTGCGCTGCGCAGCAAGGATGACCTGGCGAAGCTGCTCTCGGAGAAGCAGGCGGTGATTGCGCAGGCAAAGGTTCTCCAGCAGGCAGCGAAAAATGCCGCGCCCGCAACAGACCTCTCTGGCCTCACTACGGTGCAACTCAAAGACATGGCCAAGCAGCATGGGGTGTCGCTCAATCTCACGAAGTCAGAAGTGATCGACATGCTTGATGCTCTGGAGCCGGGCGTAGACCACTCAGGTCTGTCCGGGCAGACTCTCATCGCCGCAAAACAGAAGTACGGCATCCCGCCGCTCAAGAACAAGCAGCAGCTCGTGAAGGCCCTGGAGAAGACGGCTGGCCAGCAGATGGCTGAGTCGGTCAAACAGCAGGCCCTCGATGTGGCCAAACAGCAGGCGCTGAAGAAAGCAGAACAGTCCCTCAAGGACGCTGCCGCACAGATCGTCATGCCGTCGTCGCCGGCACAATACTCATCGTTCCTCGACTCGGTGAAAGTGGCCGAGGGTGAGTTGGCCAAGAACTCCGGGTTGCCCGCGGCTGTCGTCGAAGCGCACGCCAAAGAAGTCGCCGTGAAGAAGCTGGCATTCCAACAGCAGGTGTCGGCGATGAAGTCTGGAGAGCTGAAAGACCTCGCCAAACAGGGCAAGGTTCCCCATTGGCAGTGGTCGTCCAAGGATGAGTTGGTTACGCTGTTTACCGAAACCGACGATGGTAAGCTGGCGGCGGCGAAGGCAGGTATCGAAGCTAAGCATGCCAAGTGGGCGCAGAAGCATGGTGGTAAGTCCAGCCAGACCACCCAACCTGTGGCCACAACTCCGAAACCGGTGGCGCCTGAGGTAATGCAGGTTCAGCGCGAGCATGTGGTTGACTGGCTCATCTCCAACCACGACGGCCACTCCAAGCAGTTCCTGCGCACCAAGTCGGGTAAGGTCTGCGGGATAGACAAGGGGCAAATCTTCAAGTTCCTGGGCTCGGACAAGCTCTCGATTGATTACCATCCCAACGGAGCCTGTGGCGAACAGGAGCCGTTCTACAACACGGTGTTTCGAGCAGCTACCTTTATGTCTCTACACCTGTATACCGACGCCGCATTGACTCTGCCCGTCTCGGAGGGCGATATGTCCAGCCCGGACGTTGCCCAACTGGATGGGCCGTCAGGCGGGAGCGCAGACAGACAGTTGTACCTGGCGAACGAACACGCCGCCCTGGATGGGGACATCGATTCTGCGGTAACAGCCATTACCATGGCGCACTCCGCGTTCACGAACGGCGATGTCATCATTGTGGATTCCGAGATGATGACGGTTGTCTCGGGCGGCGGGACCACGCAGATCACCGTGGCCAGAGCCGCACTTGGAACAACAGCCGCAGCCCACCTGACTGGAGCGGTGGTCTATGTGGCATACAACTATGAGGCTCTCACGGTTACGCCGACCGACACCTCTGCTCCGGATGAATCCACCTGGTGCAGACTGGCGCTTACCCAGGGAGGACTGGACGCGGCGCTTGCCGGCGCTGCTCTTCCACTCGGTAACAAGGCCCACAACGCCACAATCTCGCTGTGGCGTAGGTACACTGTGCCACCTGAGACTGCCGTCCAGAACAAATCAGACATAAAGCTGCGGATCACCGGCACCCAGATCCGAACAAGCGTGTAGGAGGCATCATGCTCCGAGTATATCTCGTACCGACCAGAACCACGTACCGCTTCGACGACGATGGAAACGTGACTGACCAGATCGCCAGCATCGGCCCGGATGTTCCGGACGGCACGGCGATGGTGGCCCAACAAACAGACGATGCTCGCTTTCTGGTGATGGCGGATGCCCAACTCCAGGGTGAAGGCGTCGAGGAACTCCTGGGCGACGCGATACCCGCCGAGGTCCACGTGTGGAGCCTGTACGGCAGGAGGTTGAGCGACAATGGCGTGGCGTAGAGAACTGACAGATGGCTTCGAGACGGGACTACCTGGCAACATCCTCCATGTGGAAGACGGGCTGAACGGCGTCAAGAATGGCTCTATATACAGCATGTACGCCTTGTCCCATTACTCCTACATCACTTCTATGGGTGTCTTCGCTGCCGTAGGCCGGAACGGCGGATACGCGTTTTGCAGCAACACCTCAATCTCAGGCGGAACCAGCGGTAGGGCGCATTCCCTGAGATACACTCTTAACAGCGCGTCTCGTAACATCACCCTGCGGATATATCTGAACTCGCTCGTCGGCTACGTCGCCACATTCATGCCGGTCAAGTTCGGTAATGGATACATATCGGTCAACCCCACTGCCCAGACGGTCTCACTCGTCTGGACTACGCCGTCCATCACCATCACTACGGGGCCACTCGACCTTGTCGCAAACTGGCTCTGCATCGAAGTGAAGATCAAGATCAACGGTACCGGGAGCCTCTTGACACTGCGGGTGAACGGACAGGATATAGGCACCAACTCTACCGCAGATCTGGGCACTGATGCCATTCCCTACGTGGAATACGGACAGCCGGTGTATCCGTTGGCAGTAGCCAAGTTCTACTTGGATGACATCGCGATAAATGTCGGAGACCTGGCAGACGTCGTGCCCTGGTGCGGACTGTGCACCCGTATAGTGGCCGATCTGCCGGTCGCAGACTCTGCAAGCATCAATGCCTGGACCCCTTCTACCGGCACCAGCAGGTTCGCAATCGTGGATGACATCCCCCAGAAATGGACTGGGACGCTCCCCTATATCGCCAGCGGGGTTCTGGGGGACAAGCAGGCAATGAAGCTCAAGACCCGGGCCGAGCTTGGCGTACCCGCCAACAGCGTGATAAAGGCGGTGTCTCTCTTTGCCACAGCCCAGGACGGGACGGCTATGGGGGCTGGTTGCAAACCAATTGTTACCAAATCCGATGCCGCAAATCCGGTCGTATATGCTGCCTGGGACGTTGGCGGCACTCCCAATCCTAACGTGCCTGGGACGGCCAACTACACCGGGATGATGAAGATGCTCAGCGGCGGCGAGGACCCTCTGAACACCGGACAGGCACTGTCGTGGGCTGAGTTCGATAAGCTGCTCATTGGCCTGGAGTCCATCATACCGTGATGACAGTGCAGCAGGTAATGCCCAATGGCAAATGACATTCGTGTAGCCTCAGCACTCGCGCAAGTGGAGATCAC
>CAZTAO010000088.1:0-12843 GCA_964611645.1 uncultured bacterium
CCATAGACACAGTTTACCTCATTTCTGTGTCCAAGAAAAACCGGGGGCGGGGCAAAAAAGCAGCGCCCCCGTGCGGAACACGGGGGCGCATGTTTGTCCTTGCTATGTTTGAGAAGCGAACTACGGAGTTACAGCCGGGTTGCCGTTGATGTAGAACTGTGCATCGAAGCGGCTCCACTTGGAGTGGCCGTCGGCATAGCCGATGTTGGCTCCGTCAGCGTGAGTCTTGCCTATGTCGCCATAGGGCCAAGTGGCAGGTGTGTAGTTCAAGGTTGGCGGGTAAGACGCATACGGAGCGCCTGGCCCAGGATTATTGCCTCTCCAGCATCCACCGTAGTATCCGGGATACTCGGCTAACAGCCACGTAGCCGCCGGGGCCTTAACCTCGGCCAGAGTCGCGGGAGTGCCCATGCCAGAGTCGGTAGCGCGGCCGATGGCGTCGTTGAGGTTGTAGGCTGTTTCTGTCCAGATTCCGCCCCAGCCTCGGTCAACGCTTGCCTGGCTCGGGCAGCGGAATACCTGCTGGCTTTTGACGTAAGGCGTGAGTGAGTAGTTGCTCCAGAAAGTCACATACCCACCTGCGTAGATACTAGTGCACGGATAGGTCTCGTCGTAGTCCTGCACATACTGCATAATTGCGAGGCCGATCTGCTTCTGGTTGGACAGACACGATGCCTGCCTGGCTTTGTCTCTAGCCTTGGCAAAAACGGGGAAGAGAATCGCCGCAAGAATGGCGATGATTGCTATTACGACCAATAGCTCGATCAGGGTAAAACCTTTTCGTGTACGCATATTCGTATGCTCCTTGTTGTATTCCGGCCATGCCGGTATTGTGTGTCCTTGTCGGAATAGTGTATCAATCAATGCGAGCATTCGTCAAGGACTTCCCACATATTTGCAGACGACTGCAATGCGCGAGATGTTCCAGGCCACACCTAGCCAGCGCCGTACAAAACAGCGCCCCCGTGACTACCACGGGAGCGCTGTTTCTTCATGCATTCTAGTGTTGCAGCTAAAAGACTACGGGGAAACCGCAGGGTCTCCGTTGATGAACGGCATCTGAGTAGCCTTGGCCCACTTCGCATGGCCGTCGGCATAGGTCAGGTTCCATCCCTCGGTATGGACAGTGAACACCGACATAGTGGTTGCCACGGCCCCGGTATACACGTAAGTTGGCGGGTAGGATGCCGCGCCCGGCTCCGGGCTGACATACTGGCCGTATCGAGAACCACCACCGTAGGCGCTCTCATACTCACCATTCATCCAGCAGGATGACGGGGCTTTCACGGACGCCAGGGTCACAGGGCCGCCGCCCCACTCGAAGTGGCCGATTGCGTCATTGTAGCTGTAGCTGGTGGCTTTCCATATAGTAGCCCCGCCGCTTCGCTTAGTGGTGCGGGATGGGCAGTTGAAGACCCCATCGCTCTTGATGTACGGCTCTATACAGATGTCCCAGAAGTTGACGTAATCAGAGCCGTTGTGGTTGTAGTAGGGGGGATATGTCTCGTCATAGTCCTGCACGTACTGCATTATTGCAAGACCAATCTGCTTCTCATTCGACAGACAAGTTATCTGCCTGGCCTTTTCTCGGGCCTTTGCAAACACGGGGAACAGTATCGCCGCTAGTATGGCGATAATAGCTATTACGACTAATAGCTCGATCAGGGTGAATCCCTTCCGCGAACGCATTTGTAAAACTCCTTGCTATTTCCGGCTGTGCCGGTAGGGCGTATCCCTACGTACACAATTGTACGCAATTCGCCAGAGACTCGTCAAGAAATATTCACAGATTGCGCGGAGGAAGCATTCGATAACGCCGCACGCGCCGTGACAAAACACCCCATCCCACTTCTCGTGCGGGTGCGATTGCAGATCGCGACCGATCAATCTTCAAAGCGATCACGACTCACGCCGCTCAGCGCACTGCCGCGAACGCTTGTACGCTGTGTCGGCGCCCGCATACGTTAGCAGAAATGGCACGGCAGCAATCGGCAGCCAGACTGGCCAACCTGCCAACCAGTCAACTCCAAGCATATGGGGTATGTCCAGCGGACCTTTGACCGGAGCGGACATGATATAGGCTCCTCCGTACACCAACAATCCAAGCGACAGCGGGATGACAGCGAACACGGTTGCCAGACGAACCGACATACCCGTTCTCAGCACGGAGACGTAACCAGCCCATACGTAACAGGCCATTACAAAGACGGCCCAAAGTGTCCACGCACCTGCCGCCACAACCCCGTCGGGAGCGCCAAAGATCCGCAACAGCACAGACGCCAGGACGCCTAGAATCACGAAACCGATGGGAGTCCCAATAACCGCGAGGCAAAGGAACAGAACTGCCAGTCTGAGGTACCTCACCGTGAAACCTCTCATACTATCTTTATCGCAGCCCATCATATCACAACGCAATATCCTCGGCTAGTGTGCGAGGCTTCCGCTGGTATGCTATCATGTTCCTAGCTGCCGTAAAGCTATTCGCTCACGGCATCAGTCTGGGAATGCGAGGGTCTGGGCTTGAGAATCAAAGCTATCGCTTGCGAAGTGTTTCACCGGGAGTTGTGCCTGGCGGCGGCGCAGGCCGAGCCTATTGTGGATATTGCTTTCCTGCCTTTTGGCCTGCACAACACTCCGGAGAAGCTCAGGGCAGGTATTCAGGAAGCGATCGACAACACCGACCCCGCCATCTACGACTATATCACACTCGCATACGGGCTTTGCAGCCGGGGAACTGCTGAGATCCAGGCTCGCGGCATTCCTCTTGTCCTTCCCCGCGCGCACGACTGCATCACCCTCTTCCTTGGTTCTCGAGCCGACTACGACCGCGAGTTCTCCCAGCACCCCGGCACCTACTACTACAGCGCCGGCTGGATCGAGCGAAAAGAGGGCGAGGTTGAGCAGACCGGCATCTCCGATGTGCAGGCAAACGACACGCAGGCCCGATACCTGGAATATGTCGAAAAATACGGCGAGGACAACGCCAAGTTCCTGATAGAGCAGGAATCCGAATGGCAGGCAAAATACACCCGCGCGGCATTCATAGAAACGGGCGTTGGGCCGCTGGAGTCGCTGCGCAAGTTCACCTCCGACCTGGCTAATGACAGAGGCTGGGAATACTCAGAGATCCCAGGGGATCCGAAGCTGATCCACGAACTGGTATCCGGCAAATGGAACCCGGAAGACTTCCTGATGGTCCAGCCGGGCCAGGCGGTTACCGAGTCTTTCAACGCGGGGATAGTGCGAGCATGTGAAGTGTGCTCGAAGTGAGCGTATCGGAGATTATCCTCTGCGCTTTCGGGGCTGCCATCGCTATCGCGGTGTTGTACGCTTTCCTGGAGCCGTTCAGGTTTGTGATCCGGGAGATTGAGCTGGAGTTCCCCGGTCTGCCCCAGGAATTCGACGGCCTGAAGATCCTCCACCTCTCAGACACCCACATTCGGCAGATGGGGAGGCTGGAGAGGACTTGGGCGAAGACTATCGCCAAAAGACCCGCGGACCTGTGCGTGTGGACTGGGGACCTGGTGCGGTTCGTGAAAAGCGTGCCTCTGGTTTTCGAGCTTCTGCCCAGCATCAAGACCGCCAGACCAGTCTATGCGGTGCTAGGCAACTCGGAACACAAGCCACACGTGGACACGAGCGCCATGATCGAAGCGTTCCAATCGCAGCCGCAGGCGAATGATTTCAAGCTGCTGGTCAACGCGTCCGCTGCTATCGAGCGAGACGGCGCGAAGATCAGTATTGTAGGAGTGGATGACCCATACTCCGGCTTTGACGATTTCGACGCGGCATTCCAGGGAGTAGACCGCGACGGTTTTGTGATAGTGCTGGCCCATTGCCCATCTGCGTCAGAGAGGGCGCTGACGGCGGGGGCCGACCTGGTCCTGTCCGGCCATACCCACGGCGGCCAGCTTCGTGTCCCGGGGTTTGGAGTGCTGTGGACTCACATGAAGGCCCCCACTCCACTCAACGACGGCCTCTACTTCGCCGCGAAAGAGTGTCCCGATATCCCGGCTAAGCCCGGCGCGGCGGTGTTCGTTCACCGCGGACTCGGCACCAGCAAGATCCCCATCCGGTTCCTGTGCAGGCCGGAGATTGTCTACATCACACTGAGGCAGGAAAATCACGATAGGCAACTCCCTGCGGAAACACAGAATTTCCGCTTGCCCTGAGTGCGAGCGCGGTTAGCGAGTGTATCGAAGGGCAATTCGTCCAGCACCGTCCTTCGATACGCCGCCCGTTCCTCGCGACTACTCAGGACTAGCGGTTTTGACACGCACTCTCGGAAGGAATTCGATCTGTTCAACCGACATCTCACGTATTATGCTTTTAGCATGGAGGTTCAACCTTGTCTGTCCGATTGATCCTTGTATCCACAGCTATACTCACGATGCTCCTGGCATCCTGCGCGTGCCTTTCTGATATTCTGTTGGCGCGTGGCGGTAAGGGGTTGGCGGTCATAGTAACTGATAAAGACGCCCCAAAGCCCGTATCCAATGCTGCAAAGGAACTGCAGGCCTATCTTGGCAAGGTCACAGACGGGACTTTCAGGCTCACCAACACTCTCCCGGCGAGCAAATCCGCTGTTCGGATACTCGTTGGAAGAAGCGCGCAAGTGGATAAGCTCCTGCCTGGGTTCGATTGGGCGTCCCTCAAGCAGGACGGCATCGTTATCAGGACAGTTGGCCGCAACATTATCATCGCAGGCGGGGAACCTCGGGGGACCCTCAATGCTGTTCACGCGTTTCTCGAAGACACGGTCGGCTGCCGTTGGTGGACATCGGAAGCCGAATACGTGCCAAAGAAGCCGAACCTCAGCGTGCCGGATATGAAGACCAAATACACGCCGCAGTTCGCTTACAGGGAGGCTTACTGGAACGCAGTCAACGGGCCAACACCCGAGTTCTGCACCAGGCTCAAAGTAAACGGAAACGCCAACAACATCCCGCCTGAGTTCGGCGGCCATTACACCATCCTCGGCTGGTGCCACACGTTCACCCAACTGCTGCCCCCATCAGAATACTTCGCCAAACACCCGGAATGGTACAGCGAGATCGACGGCAGACGTATGGGAGACGGCGCTCAACTCTGTCTGACAAACGAGGAAATGCGGCAGGAACTGGTGAGGAAGGCGCTGGAGTGGATCAAGGCAGACCCAGGCGCGGGAATAATCTCCATCGCTCAAAACGACTGCGCCAACCCCTGCCAGTGCGTGAACTGCAAGGCCATCGCGGAGCGCGAGGAAGCGCAGTCCGGGCCGCTGATCGCGTTTGTTAACAAGGTCGCCGAAGACATCGAGAAAGAGTATCCCAACTTCCTGGTCGAGACTCTCGCCTACCAGTACACCCGCAGAGCGCCGAAATATGCCCGGCCAAGAACGAACGTGCTGGTGAGGCTCTGCTCCATCGAATGCGACTTCTCCAAACCATTCGACACTCCCTCCAACGCCACTTTCTACCAGGACCTCAAGGACTGGAGCGCGATATCGCCCCAACTCTTCATCTGGGACTACACCGTCAACTTCAGCCAGTTCCTGATACCCCACCCCAATTGGAGCGCCCTTTCGCCTAACGATCGCATCTTCGCGGCGAACAAGGTCGTGGGCGTCTTCGAGCAGGGTGACGCATTCAACAAGCACGGCAATTTCTCCGACTTCAAGTGCTGGGCGCTCGCCCACTATCTCTGGAACCCGAAATCAGATCCCAAGAAACTGACAAAGACATTCCTGGACGGCTACTACGGCCCCGCCGGCAAGTACTTCGCGCAGTATATGCAGTTGATGGAGGATGCCCTGAAGCGCAACAACACCCGGCTGCCCTGCGGCGGGTCCACCTACAAGGCATTCACGCTCCAGGACATGAACCAGGCGACTCTCCTATTCAACAAGGCGGCCGCAGCAGTGAAGAACAACCCCGAGCTCTCCCGACGCGTGGCTGTGGAGCGCCTGACCCTTGACCACACATGGCTGCTGTGCTCGCACCTGGACCGCTTCTCCAAGGAGTCTCTTTATCCCAAGGACTTCAAGGAAGTGGCGCGGAAGTTTGTGGAGGTGTCGAAGGCAAATGGCAGCTATTTCATCGCCGAGGGCCGGCCAATGCCTGAAGATTACCTGGACCAGTTGATTGCCATCGGCTCAAAGGAGCCTTCCAGATACCAGCTTTTGCCCATCAAGCGGCAGCAGCCCAAGCCGCCCACTGCCGTGCTGGGGCTGAGTTCCGCCGACTGGCTAGACATCCAGGACTCCCGGTTTGTACTGTCCAACGAGGGCGACTGGTCTGAGTATCTCGCTGATCCCGACGCGTCGGACGCGGTGACTGTAAGAATGCCCGGCAGCCATCCCGCGTGGGCTGTGCAATTCCAGATAGACAAAGCCACCGCGGACAAGTTCAAGGAGCCTCAGTGCTTCGTATCAATCAAGTGCGAATCCAAGGCCACGAGCGGCGGGGCGTTCTCGATGGGGATCTACGACGCAGGTATCGGGCAGCCGGTTGTTGAGCGCACCGTTATGCTTTCTGATATCCAGGACGGCGCTTACCACGAGTATGACCTCGGTCGCCACGCGCTCAAATCCGGCATGTATTTCTGGGTCTGCCCGCCCAACTCCAAGGATGTGGACGGGGTGTTTGTTGACCGGATGTTTCTGGTGAAGTAGCGTATACCCGGAAGGAACTCGACCCGATAACGCTGTATCAAATAGAAGACGCGCAAACCACGGAGGTTCCCAATGCCTGCACGACTGACTCTTGCTTCCGCCACGATACTGATAATATCCCTGGCAGCATCCTGCGCCAGCTTCGCTGACAACATCAGCCTGGCGCGTGATGGCAACCCCGGGGCGCGGATTATCGTCGACGCCAATGCTTCTAAATCCGTGGCTAACGCTGCCGAGGAACTGAAAACCTATCTTGGAAGAGTCACAGGGGCCACGTTCGAGATAATCCCCAATTCGGGGAAGAGCGACTACCTCACGCATATCTTCGTCGGCAGAAGCCCCGAAGTCGACAAACTCCTGCCCGGGTTTGACTGGGCATCCCTCAAGCAGGACGGGATTGCGATCAAGACGGTGGGCGGGCTGATCCTGGCAGGTGGCGAACCCAGAGGAACGCTGAACGCCGTTCACACGTTCCTGGAAGACACGGTCGGCGTCAGGTGGTGGACTCCCGAGGCAGAGTTCATCCCCAAAAAGCCCAACCTGAGCATTCCTGAGCTGAACATAGTCTACACACCGCAATTCGCCTACCGCGAGACATTCTGGAACACGGTTGCTTCCGGAAGGAATCCCGAGTTCTGCACGCGACTCAAGCTCAACGGCCACTTCCAGGCCATTCCAGCCGACCTCGGCGGACACTACACCATCCTCGGTTGGTGCCACACTTTCAGCCAGCTTCTGCCGCCATCAGAGTATTTCGAGAAGCACCCGGAGTGGTTCAGCGAGATCGGCGGAAGACGCATCGCCGAAAACGCCCAACTCTGCCTCACCAACGAAGAAATGCGCCAGGAATTGGTGAAGAAAGCCCTTGAGTGGATCAGGGCCAACCCCAGCGCCGGCTATATCTCAATCGCGCAGAACGACTGCGGCAACCCGTGCCAGTGCGTCAACTGTAAGGCAATATCCGACCGGGAGGAAGCGCAATCGGGGCCGCTGATTGAGTTTGTGAACAAAGTGGCGGAGGATATCGAGAAGGAGTACCCTGATTTTCTCGTGGAGACTCTCGCCTACCAGTACACCAGAAGCGCGCCGAAGTTCGCACGCCCGCGCAAGAACGTACTGGTGCGGCTCTGCTCCATCGAGTGCGACTTCTCCAAGCCGCTGGACGCTCCCTCCAACGCTACATTCTATAAGGATCTTCTGGACTGGAAGGCGATCTCGCCCCAACTCTTCATCTGGGACTACACCGTCAACTTCGGCAACTTCCTCATCCCCCACCCCAACTGGACCACCCTCTCTCCTAACGTAATGATATTTGCGGCCAACAAGGTGACCGGTGTATTCGAGCAGGGAGACGCTTACAACGCGCACACCAATTTCACCGACTATAAATGCTGGCTGCTTTCCCATTTGCTCTGGAACCCCAACGCCGACCACAAGAAGCTGACGAAAATATTCCTGGACGGCTACTACGGCCCCGCCGGGAAGTATCTGGGGCAGTATATGCAGTTGATGGAGAGTTCTCTTCAGCGAAAGGGATCGCGCCTCCCCTGCGGAGGCCCCACTTACCGCATACTGACCCTCGATGACATGAACAAGGCAACCGTACTCTTCAACAAGGCTGCGGCGGCGGTGAAGAGCGATCCGGAGCTATCCCGGCGGGTTGCGCTGGAGCGTCTGACCCTGGACCACACCTGGCTGCTTTGCGCCCACCTGGACCGCTTCTCGAAGAAGTCTTTGTACCCAAGGAACTACGAGGAAGTGGCGCGGCATTTCGTGGAACTCTCGAAGGCAACCGGCAACAACTACATCGGCGAAGGCCGACTGATGCCCGATGATTATCTAGACCAACTCATCGCAACCGGCAAGAAGGAGCCGTCGGCTTACTCCCAACAGGAAGTCAAACGAAGCAAGCCGGCACCGCCGGACGCAATTCTCAAAGGGCTGGATCGGGCGGACTGGCTGGACATCCAGGACTCTTCATTCTGGCTGGCAATGGAAGGCGTGTGGGTTGAGCTTGTAGGAGACCCGGCGGCTTCGGATAAGGCCGCCGCACGTATGCCCGGAAACCACCCCGAATGGGCGATTCAGTATCATATCGACCAGGCCACAGCCAACAAGTTTGCGGAACCGGAACTATTCGTATCCATCAAATGCGAAGCCAAGAGCAAGAACGGCATGGCCTTTTCACTGGGCCTTTATGACCCGGGAGTTGGACAGATGGTGGTTGACCGGAACGTAATGCTGCCGGAGGTCTCCGGCAGCGGCTACCAGGCCTACAGCCTCGGCAGGCACAAACTCAAACCCGGAATGTACCTATGGGTCTCCCCGCCAAACTCCGGAGACGTAGCCGGGGTATTCGTGGACCGGATGTTTGTGGTGAAGTAGTCAACTGAAGGAGACAGCTATGTGGAGACTGGTCATCGCGGCGGTTGTGGTAATTCTTATCTGTATTGCGGGTAACGTAGGCGCAGAGTCGCGGGTGGGCGTTCAGGGCGACAACATCTACCTGGACGGCAAGCCGTACTTCCCCTTCGGTATGGTTACCCACTGCGACCCTGCCGAATTCCCGACGCTGAAGTCGTACGGAATCAACTCGGTGACCACGGAGCCTCTCTTCAGCCACTTTGATCCCGATGCCACTGCGGTGCAGAGAGCGCAGCGATTCTCGTACGTTCAGAAGAACCTTGATGCCGCGCAGGCCAATGGCCAGACTGCAATCATGCTCTTCTCAATGCACTACGTCCCCGACTGGCTCTTTACCAAATACCCAGACGCCAAAATGAAGAAGTTCGATGGCTCGGACGGTACCGGCGGCTGGCACCCCTATTGCTACGACCACCCCGGCGTCAGAGACATGATGAAGCAGTTCATCGAGTCCACCATCGCAGACTACAAGACCCATCCCGCGCTGCTGGGCTACATCCTCTGGAACGAGCCGCACATGTATGGCGACGTATGCTACTGCAAGTACCACCTCGACGCATTCCGCCAGTGGCTCCAAGCCCGTTACAGCACTATCGCCGCGCTCAACTCCGCCTGGGGAACTGCTTACACCGACTTCACCCAGCCGCAGGCCCCACCCGACCGCAGCGGGGCGTATTGGTTCAAGCGTTTCGACTTCCAGGCCGAGATGCTCAAAGGCGGCGGAGCTAATGCAACGTCACCCATCCTTCGACAGGCTCAGGATGATGGTAATTCGGTAGTCTGGGACGACTGGATGCGGTTCCGGCAGGAGGACTACGCCGCGTTCTTCGAGTGGGAAGCCGATGTCGTCAAGGCAGCCGATCCGGGCAGGCCGGTAACGACCAAGGCCGTCTCATTTGAAATCTACACTTCACACGCCTATGGAGCCGCCATCAACACCCGCAAATGGTCAAGGGATTTCTGCGATGTGGTGGGGTTCGACAGCTACAGCCACCTGGACGAAACGTTCAACAACCGCTGGAAAGCCGACTTCATGCGCGACATGGCCGAGGGCAAGCCGGTCTGGGACACCGAGGCCAGCTTCACGTTCCTGGAGACTCGCGGCAGACCCTCGCCCGAGACCCATCGCAGTTCGTTCTGGATGCAGTTCGCGCGCGGCGTCAAGGGCAGGTGGTTCTTCTTCTGGAGCCCCGATCAGGACGCTGTATGGCGGTTCACATACCCGGACAAGACAGTCGAGCCGGGGATGGACGTGCTCAAAGACATCGCCGGGCAGCTTGGAAAGCACAAGGACATTCTGAGCGCCGCCAGGCAGACTCAGGCGCAGGTGGCTTTCCTGCATTCCACCTCCACCGGCCTGCACCAGTCCGGCGACTACGCCCCATCCGCCGATTCGACTACTATTCTCCAGTGCCTCTACGACCAGCACATCCCGTTCCAGTTCGTCACGGAGCAGGATATCGACGACGGCATCCTCACAAAGAAGCGCTTCAGGGCGCTGATCACCGTCGGCACGCTCAATGCCGGCGACTCCCTTCTGGGCAGAATCAAGCAGTATGTGGACGAGGGCGGCTACGTTCTGGCAAACGCGCGGTTTGCCCAGTATGACGAGAAGGGCAAGGAGCGGGCGGTGTATCCTCCGAGTTGGCTCGGCGTTCGGGCGACCAAGTGGTATCGGACGCCCAGGGAAAAGACCTCCATGCTGTCCCTGAAGCGCAAGGCTGTCGATATATTCAAGAAGACAATCGATGTGAACGTGGAACTTCAGGGCTATGACTCGAAGCCGATGAAAGCAACGAAGCAGAGTCTGAAGTTGGGCCTCGCCCCCGGGACAATGTTCGGCAGTGGGAACCTGTTTGGAAACGAAGACATGCAGCTTCCGTGGTCCTCAGGCGACAGGCACGAGCAGACCTGGGAGGAGGTTCAGCCGCTGGCCGGGTCGGAGGTGGTCGCAAGATTCAGTGACGGCAAGCCGGCCATAGTCACCACCGACCGCACAATGTACATAGCCCGCGACACCTGCTGGCTGGACGGCAAGTTCCGGTCGGCCATTGCCAGATTTATGAAAAACGCGGGCGTAGTGCAAGAGGCTTATGCCAGAGACTCCCAAGGCAAAGAAGTCGCGCCGATTGATCTGGTGCTGTGCGAGACGCCGGAGAGTTGGGTCCTCTACGCCACCAATTCCCCCAGGACCCTCTACTACGACGGCTCGCCGCTCAGGAATGTCCGGGTCGCGCTCCCCAGCTTCGGAGACCCCGTTGAACTCCTCAGCGGCAAGACCTTGAGGAGCGTGAAATACGGCGACCTGCGGGAAGTCATACTCGACTTCAAAGAGGGTGAAGCCAAGATACTGGTGGGGAAGAAGCTCGGGCAGGGATGGAAGAACGAGCTCGACCGGTTCAATGACCTGAAAGATTGGATTGCCGCGCCGAAACCTACCGTGAAGGCATACCGCAGGTCACCCACGCAGCTTTGGGTCTACGATGCGCGCCCCGAGATGGGAATGGGTATGCACGGCCTGCCGCCGAAGCAGCTTGATATGGTGCGGGAGTTGGGAATGCGGTTTGTCCGACATACCATGTACTGGGGCACAATCGAGAACACCGAGAAACCGGGGGTCTACAATCCGCAGCAGATCAAATACTGGGACGATGTGACCAAGCTTGCCAAAGAGAAGGACATCGAGCTTCTTGTGTGCGTCCACCAGAACGCGCCGGGAGTCAACTGGGACAACCGCCATGCTGGTTTCCGCCGCTTCGCCCGGTTCCTCAGCGATATGTCCAAGCGATACCCCAGCATCCGATACTGGGAGTTGTGGAACGAGATGGACGCCGGGTTCACCGACCTGTTCGGCATCGGCAGACCGGGGCTAGGCGGCTTCGAGGGCGGCAAGACTTATGCCGAGATGCTCAAGCTCGCCTACCCCGCTATCAAGACCGCCAACCCGAAGGCGTATGTGGTGATGGGCGGGCTGGCTTCGCCTGAGGGATTTGCCAGGGGAATCTACGAGGGCGGGGGCCGGGACTACTTCGACATAATGAACCTCCACACCTACGGCGTGCCTATCTCGTGGGCGTTTGCGGGCAGGGGTTACACGCTGTGGGACTTGATGCGGCAATATGGCGACCAGGAGAAGCCCATCTGGAACACCGAGTTCGGGATCGACGCCGGCAACATAGTCAACGCTCACGGCTTCCCGCACGCAAGCGGCGGCAATGACGGCGAATCTTTCGACTCAGGCCAACTCTCCGCATGGAAAAGCTGCGTTGAACTCGCACAAAAACTCGACCTCTACCAGAAATACCTGCCCTACCAGTTCAGCGCCGACAACGAGTCCGGGCCGCCGGAACTCAAGACCACCGAATACGCCGAAAAGTATCTCCCAAAAGGCATGACCATCAACGACTACGGCTTCGGCATAGTCCGCACCGATGGAATCACCCCCCGGCCGACCTACGACTGGCTCCAAGAACACCAGCCCAACAAAGCCATAAACACCAAACCAATCCGTACGGTGGATGTGACTATTGACTACGACGGCTACATCCCAGCCAACTACAAACACCTAATCAAAGCCAACAAACTCACCATCAAGGCAGTAAAACTAGACAGCCTATACCCGACCAAGATCGCCATGGTGAAAGCCAGATAGCATATCTACATGGATGTACAGGATAATCAGGATAAGTCGGGCGAGAAGCCGAAAGCCAAATCTGCCCCGCCCCCGGTTTTTCTTGGACACAGAAATGAGGTAAACTGTGTCTATG
>CAZTAO010000089.1:0-12432 GCA_964611645.1 uncultured bacterium
AGGACGACTCGCAGAAGTCCGACTGGCATCTGGCCACAGCGATGATGACAGGGTACACGTCCCGTTGGCCGCTTCAGATACCGACAGACACTGACGTTGAGCCCTACAAGAAGTGGAATGGGAATCGCTTCGACAAAAGCTTCGGTCGGTACCTGATATACTCGTCGGTGATGGGCTACGGTTTGGGTGATTTCTCCCACTACACAATTGAAGGGCAGTCAAGATGGCTTTCTCAGCGGATCGACGAGGAGATGGGCCGGAACGAGCCTACGATGCGGGAGTTTGTGGCGTCCCTGACCAAGCGACAGAAGACACTGTGGGATGCTTGGCAGAATCTATCGTCTCACTCCAGTCTGTATCGCAAGCTGGGTCCTGATATGTGGAGACAGATATGGGGTACGGAGGTTGACGAGATAGAGGAAGAGACTCTCGAAACCACCATGCCGTCAGCTAAGAGCGCATTCCTCCGTACTCTTGGCCCTAGGAAGAAAGCCGTGTTTGAGCAATATGTGTCTCCGTATCTGATCGACCGCGAATCGGGAAAGCTGGACCTCAATGAGGCCCGAAAATGGGTACTTTCCAGAGTCTTCTCATTGGGCTGGACTCCCGAACTCTTAGGCGAATTCGATGCTCGCGCCGGCTCTTTCGACAGATACGGCCGCGCCGGGCACAAACCAGAACGAATTGGCAAGAAGTATCAGTGGATCGCCTTTCACGAGTACTTGGCGCATGTGGCGGATCATCTTATGCTGGAGGGTGAATACCATGAGGGGGCAGCCGCAGCCTACGGGAGTCCGAAGGAGATAGGCGTGCGGGATATCGACCCCTCTTTTCTGATCGGCAATGATCGAGTCCAGGCTACCGACTCGGACCGTGCTGCCTGGTGGACTCCTGTGTCGTATAGCTTCGAGGTAGTAACGCGTGAGGAACAGGAGTACTGGGCGCTCAATTGTTACGACGTTCCTTCCCCTGCGGATCTCATCGAAGTTCACGACCCGGCAGGGGTAGTCTGGCTGGCTCTGCATTCGAACTTCACTTGGAGGGAGAAAAGGACGGATGAGTCGGATTACCGGACGCCGTGGCGCGAGATGTGGTGCCACATAAGATGTTATCTAGTAAAGAGGAATCACTGCAGGACTATGACCAACTGGCTCAAACCCCGCAATTTCTGGGGTAAATGGATGCCTGAACCGACCACTCTTGATGATGTTTTCGCAGGAGAGTTTCCCTGGGCACCGGCGTGCAACTTCCCTGAAGTAAAAGGCGATTGGATAGACGTAGCTCAGGGCGGCCCGCGTGGCGCACCACATCCGATAGCGCTCACGGCATGTGCCTACAACGGCGTCTCGGAATACGATTGCTCCGTTCGCGAGGAAGCGGGTGCGTTGCTTCCGTCCAGCCTGTTGGTCGGTTTGTTGGGTCTAGACTGGGCAGGAACGGGCCTCGACTACTCCGACAAGTCCGGGCGGGTGGTCATTGCAGATCCAGGGCTGGAGGCAGAACAATCCGGCGCGTTACTGATGAGGAAGGACTTCTACACGGAAACGGTCGCGCAGAGTCAGTACGACCTTGTGTGGACGATCCTAGGAGCGCGCGAGCTTCTCGGTGATGATGGCCATTCTCTCCCAGGGTGCCTGTCTTTCTCAGGGGCATACAGAATGCTGAACGGTAGGCTGGTCGGGCAGTTGCAGGAACATTTCGAGGCATTCTCTCGGTATGAAGACTGGAGCAAGAAATGGGATGGGCAAGTATTTCACAAGCTCAAGTAGTCGGTGTGTGAATCGGCGTCGAATAGTGACCCACCTTGCCGAACCCGCCAGCGTTCCATCCGGACCAGGAGGCAAGCGCGTCGGCCACGGGACCACCGCCGGACCTACCTCGTGCGGGTGGGGCACAACTGGACGCCGGCCGACAGGTAGACACGGCCTGAAACGTCATGAGGAATACAATGACAAATCGCACCCCCGTCGATTTCGCCGAGATCATTGAACCGCTGTATCGCCAGACGAATGCGCACGAGACTGGCACAGGCGTGCTGCTGACATCGTGTGACGGTCGCGGACGCTCAAACGTGATGACCATCGGCTGGGGCCTGTACGGCTGGTTCTATCATACGAACCCAGTTGCGGTGGTCGCCGTGCGGCCGGCGTGCTACACCCACGAACTGCTGGATGCGGTAGGCGAGTTCGTCCTGTGTGTGCCGACGGAGGAGATCCGGGACGCTGTGGCATTCTGTGGCGACAAGTCCGGACGCGACTGTGATAAGTTCCGGGTGTGTGGCCTCACGGAGACACCTTCCGTGTTGGTCCAACCGTCGTCTATCGCGGAGTGCCCCATCAGTGTGGAGTGCCGCATCTACCATTATCAGCGCCCGCCCCATATGATTCTGACCCCAGAGCATAGGCAGGCGCCAGTAGAACAGCAGCACACAATCTACTTTGCCGAGGTCATTGGGGCGTTCTCGAGGCGGGAGTAAGGATATATCGTTCGATCCCCTGTCACATCAGCATATATGCCGTCAGTTGCGACTGGACGACTGGGAGATTGGGGATTACTGGTGTAAGGCACTAACGGCGGACCGGGGTTGGATAGCGTAGTCCAGCTGATCCTCTTCCGATCCCGACGTCTTCAGCGGTTGGTTGGCAACCTGAAAGGCAGATCGATCACATCTGCCTGTCCTGGGGCAACGTGTAGGTTGCCAATGCGCACTGCGGCGTAGACGCTGTCGTTCATGTCTACCGGCTCAAATCTCAGATTACCTGTTCTCGTAACACCCGGCGGAAGCATCCCGCCAAGCCCTTCCGATGCAAGACACCTGTACATTCGTCCTGAGTTGTCCACGACTATCGCGTATCCCTGACGAGGATCGAGTCCCGGCAGCGGCGGCATAAGCAGAGGCCGGGTTGGCGAGGTGTTCGAAAGCGAGACCCTCGCAACACATTCGTGAGACCCCAAGGAAACAGTTTCCAGCCAGAACAGCGCATCACCGCGACGGATGCGGTTCAACGGCACCTGAATAGTGATCACGGGCGTGTCCATCGCCGTGGGTTCAATATCGGGAACTGGAGTTGTAGATCCACCGGGTTTGGCACGGCGCTTCCCAAAGTACTTTCGGTAGCCAATCCCGGTACCGGGGATGCCGCCTGACACATAATCGCCTCGGGGCCCCGTGCCGATTCTGAAGCCGGGGAGCCCCACACTGTATCCTATCCCGCGTTTGCTCAGGTTGACGCGGAATAACTTGCCGATATTCCAGCTCTTTCTGAAGAACCAGCCCACAAAGGTTTCCTCCAACAGTACCGTATTCACCAACCAATTGTCTTGTTCCTTTGCAGTTTGTAAAAATGAATAAACCGATAACGGGCAGGATTGCACTAAGTCTACGCCGAATATGCATGTGTTGCGTGGAGACAATCGCGAAAAGAACTGTCCTGCATAAGCATCTTCATACCGGGAGGCACATAAATGACACAGTGTCCATGCTGCGGAGTTCAAGTGGACGATGCCGTTACCATTTGCCCCGACTGTGGTACTCAGTTTGGAGCGTCAGCTCCTCCTGCTAACCCCTCAGAGCCTTGTGAGGCGCCCACGAGTCCGCCTGACGAGACTACCGGACTGCCTGGACCCGTCCCTAGACAGGGTGTCAGTGATCAGAGTCTGGCAAAGATAACCCTCAAGAGAGCAGGTGCGCTTACAGATCAGTCGTTCAATCTTGGCGAGGTCACTGTGATAGGCCGATTCGATCCGGATACCGGCCCAGTGGACGTTGATCTGGGCATTGTGCCTGAATCCGTGTATATCTCGCGTCACCACGCCGAAATCAGCAAGAAGGCCAACGGCAGTTGGGCCGTTCGAGACCTTGGATCATCCAACGGGACATTCCTTCGTGACAGGTCCTCGGGCAAGTTCGGAAGAGTTGAGGGTGACGGCACCGTGGTTGATGGAGACGAGATAGCACTCGGAAATGCCGTCTTCGTTTTCAACACTGGACAGCAAGCCACGCCATGAGCAATGACACGGAACCCACAGGTATCTCGGAGGGTTCTTCAGGTGGACGCTTGGCTGATGGTGTTGACGAACTCCCGTGCCTAGATGAACAGATAGAGACTGTCGCCGGCGGTCCAGATGTCCTGCCTGAAGGGTATGTGCTCAGCGACGGCGAGGCCAGCATCGTTGTCGGAAAGGTGCTCTCAACCGGTGCCCTACGACAGTATGCCGGCACAACGAATGACGGGCATCCGGTAACCATTCTGGAGTCCACTGATGAAACAGCAAGCGCCCAGCTAGAACGCATCTGCAGCGTCGTTGCGGCTGTCAAGTCTTCGATGCTGCCAGGAATACGCTATCGGCAGGAGAATGGCAACACCAGATACGTTGCACTGAGCCAGCCGTCTGGGCCCACACTCGCTGAGGTAATGTCCTCACAGCTGCCGTTTCCACGCCTCGTCAACACGCTGGCGCAAGTCGCCTCCTGCCTTTCTGCCATGCATGAAACTGGCTGGCTGCATCTCGGCGTCCGCCCTGACAAGATCATCGTTTCTAAGCCTGTCTGTCTACAAGGTCTGGAGTACGTATGTGCTGTAGGCGGTAAGCCAGACTCTCCGTTTTACATCGCAGGGTATTCTGCGCCGGAACTCATATTGGAACAGGCAATGGACCCCCGAGCGGATATCTACTCCTTGGGCGCTATTCTGTACCACGCTGTCACCGGCAAGCCAATTGCAGAGGCAGGTCCGGAGCTACTAGGTTGGCAGCCTCCCTCCCCGTTCGCCGGTGTGCCACAGGTACTTTCCCGCTGCCTGGGAACTCCGGATACACGCTTTTCTAGCATGAGTTCACTTCACAGCAGTCTTTTGCACTTGGCCAAGCACATAGCTCCTAAAGTCAGCTACAGCCTGGCTGGTGACACGACTATCGGACTGGAACCGTCAAGGACGACCAACCAGGACACTTATGGGTTCATGAATGGCAAGTCTGAGTCCGACGAGGGAAGCTGCGCTTGGGCAGTTCTTTGTGTGGCCGACGGTATGGGGGGCATGACAGCCGGCGATGTGGCGAGCCAAGCCGCAGTGAGAGCCGTTTTCGAAGCGGCAGCAGCCACTCTTGCAGGCAGCCCGGAACTAACAGCTGACAGTCAGTGCGCCGCTACTAAGCAGTGGGCAGTCTCTGCAAACGAAAGAGTGTGCCGCGCTCTTGAGGAGCGCGGCGCACGCGGCGGGACTACGCTGGTTTGCGCTTGTGTTCTCAACCGCCGTCTGACGATTGCACACGTTGGTGACTGCAGGATCTACCTGATTCGAGACGGGGACATTCTGGCGCTGACTCAGGATCACTCTCTGGCCATGGCTCTTGTCCTGCAAGACGAGATCAAGATGGATCAGGTGCGCGATCATCCAGACCGAAACAGGGTTACACGCTCTCTTGGGGACCGCAATCCGTTGCCGGAGTATTACGTTGATACACTTCAACAGACGCAGGAACGAAACTCGATGGAGTTGCGGCCAGGTGATATACTTCTGCTTTGTAGCGACGGCCTATGGGAGCCAGTGTTGGAGTCAGCAATGGTCGAGGTGCTGAACAAATGCAGTGGCCGACTGGGTGAAGCCGCGAGTAGGATGGTGACACTCGCATTGGAGCACGGTGCTCCGGACAATGCAACGGTAGCTTTGCTTGGGGTGGAAGAGATTTTGGTAGCGAAGGAGGGATAGACCGTGCTAGACATCACCGTGAAGCCGCATCGTGCCAGCTTGAAAGCGAATGCTGCAGAGGCTCAGAAAGTCTTCCTGATGTTGAAGATGATACCAAATGCAGAGGTGGCTCAGGCTCGCCCCCCTGTGGCCATTGCTCTAGTCATTGACACTAGCGGCTCAATGATGGAATTTGCAAACCAGCAGCTGGCGTGCCAAGAGATATCGACGAGGGGCATTCAAGGACAGCAAGTCTCTTCTCGGGATGGCACTCACAACGCCGTCAACCTGACGTTGCCGACCAAGCTAGACCAGGCTATCGAGGCTGCGCACTATCTTGTGGATGATTCGCGCTTTGCGCCCGAAGACCAATTGACGATTGTGCATTTCGATGATAATGCTGCTGTATTGCTTCCTCTCACTCCGTTGTCCAACAAACAGGCCGCCCACCAAGCTGTAGAATCGTTGCGCAACCATTCCGGCGGCACCCAGATGTCAAAGGGCATGGAGATAGCTCGACAGCAGCTATCGGGTATTCCAGCGCAGACCGCAAAGCGGGTGTTCCTCCTGACAGACGGAAGGACCACAGACGAGGCTGCGTGCCTGCCTATTGCCGGGCAATTCGCAGAGACCAACACTCCCGTGGTTACCATCGGCATAGGCGAGGAGTACAACGAGAATCTGATGCGTGATTTGGCTGACATCAGCCAGGGCAGGCCTTACCACCTACAGACTATGGATGCCCTCCGTGAGATACTGGATGTTGAGATCGGATCATCTACACGGGAGGTCATCACTGATCTGCAAGCGACTGTATCAGCAGTCAAAGGCGTGGTTCTTGATAAGGTCGTGCGGGTATATCCTAGTCTCTCCGACGTGAGTGTGAGCACACAGCCATACAAGCTCGGCAATGTTGCGGCAGAGGATTATACAGTCTTCGTGTTCGAGTTCACCATCTCCGGAATATCACGGCCTCCAAGTCGAGCACGGATTATGCAAGTTGGTCTGGCGGGATATGCACCAGCGTTGAGACGTCGGGACGAGTTCCCGCCACAAGACATCTTCGTGGCTTTCTCGCTGGACGCCGCCGCAATAGCTGCGGTTGACCCGGAAGTGCTTGGCTACGTACAGCAGATGAACGTGGATAGGCTAATGCAGGAGGCCGCTCGCTACGCTACGGTGGACGCCGGACGTGCCAGACAGACTCTCCAGGTGGCGATGGGTATGACCCGGAGCGTTGGCAACTCCGCTATGACGCGAATGCTTCGGGATGCAGAGGAAGAGCTGAATCAGACAGGCACGATCTCCGCGGGCACTCGCAAGACAATAGCGCTTGGCGGGCGCACCAAGACCGTGAAGACAGGTTCCTCGGAAGCTGGCCAAGCCCCATCGGAAGATGAGATACGCAGACTTACCGGAGCGTAGAGCCCGGACGGTCCGAATCTGTAACAAGGGGTGCTATAGGTGGTCTGCCCTTACTGCAATAACAACAACGTCGACAACGCGGCTTCATGCTCAGTGTGCGGCATGCCATTGGGTGCACCTGCGGACTCCAGTGGCACATGCCGGTTGTCTCCGGGCGTAACCCTGCAATCAGGATCCTATACCGTTGGAAAAGTGTTGGGGCAAGGCGGATTTGGCATAACGTACCTGGGTAGCGACAGTCGATTGCGCCGACCAACAGCTATCAAGGAATTCTTCCCACAGGGCAGCGTTCGTCACAGTAATACCGTTCAGCCTTCGGGAGCGATGACCGTCACTGATTTCGGCATAGCCAAGACCAGATTTCTTGATGAGGCCCGCGTTCTGGCTTTGTTCCAGCATCCCAGCATTGTGAAAGTGTATGCTTCTTTCGAAGAGAACAACACCGCGTATATGGTCATGGAGTACCTCAGCGGCCGAACTCTGCTTGGTATAGTCGAGAAGCGAGGCAGGTTGACCGAGTCCGAAGCCGTAGCCTACATAGGACTCGTAGCCGGTGCTCTCTCCACCGTCCATCAGAGGGGCCGTTTGCACCGGGACATAAAGCCTGAGAACATTATCCTCACCGATGATAAGAGAGTTGTGCTAATCGATTTTGGCTCTGCGCGCGAGTTCGCGGCAGGCAGAACTAAACGTATGACGGCTATGCTAACTCCAGGATACGCACCACTAGAGCAGTACGGGCAGCAGGCACGCTTCGGCGTGTTTACAGATGTCTATGCTTTGGGTGCCACGCTTTATCACCTTCTGACGGGGCAAGTTCCGGTGCAGGCAACAGACCGCGCCACGGGAGTCCGGCTCGGCGCACCTAACGCTTTGGAACGAAGTATCAGCCAGGTTGTCAGCGACGCTGTGATGTGGGCGATGGAAATGAAGGTCGACAAACGACCACAGTCGGTGCAGCAATTTGTGCAGGCATTGTCCGGCATAAACAAGGCACCCACCACTTCTACACGCTCCCGTTCCAGGAATAGCACTGCCAGCCCCCCATCGGAGCGTAGGCGTGCCAATCCCTATGAGCCTCAACTAGAGCAAGTCGTTGCCCAGATGGGCGCTGCTGTATCGTTCCAGTTCAAGCCAAATCTATGTCCAGACTGTCGGAGTCAGTTCCTGCGTGAGGTCACCGGAGCGTCGAGCGGAAAGTGCCCTGTGTGCAGGGCCGGTGCGCTGCAGCAAAGGAAATATGCTAGAGGGCGATGCCCTATATGCGGGCAAGGCAGCCTCAACGTCCTTTCTCTACGAGATTCCGAGAGTTTCTGCCCTGTCTGCAAGATCGCTGTTCTAGGAGAAGAGGTGCGTTCTCGCTTTTTTATAAAGGACAAATGGCTGGTGTGTCCACACTGCAAAGCAGAGTTCGATGTCCGGATCGGGGGCAAGGTCAAGTTCGTGCAGGCTTCCAAGGCCTCTGCCGAATTCGTCATGCAATACCAAGACCAGGCACTTGGCATTGAAGAATGGCGCAGAATGAGCACACGCCAGGCGAACTACGCAGTCTGTGGCAAGTGCAGCGCTCAGTTCGACAAGCAGCCTAACGGCACGCTGTTCTGTCGCTATGTGCAAAACGACCCCAATAACGTGCTCAAGAGGTATAACGGGTTGTCTATCGCAGACTGGTCGAAGGTTGCGGTCGGAATGACACCAAACCAGGGCGACCTGTTCTGCCAGTGTGGGGCCGAATTCGACATTAGCGGTGGCACGATGGTCTTGCGGTCACACAAGACAGATCCTTACAATGTATGTGCGTCGCGGCTCAACAAGCCAATGGCACCTGCGGAATGGTACCTAATTGGTACAGGCAAGAGAAGTGGCAAGCCAGGCTATATATGTCCCTCGTGTAGTGTCGAGTTCGACCGCGAGCCCTCTGGTCTCAGACTGGTCTCTGCCAGCAAGACTCTGGGCAGCCGAATCGGCGCAATCCTCCCTCTCGACGACTGGCAGCGGCTAGCGGCCGGCGCTCCTACCAGGCAAGAAGAACAGGGGATGTCCAGTCGTTTGGATGATCTGCTGAAGAAATCAGTTACTGTTGGTGCCATACAGCCAAATGCGCGCATCTCAGGGCTGCGTCCGAATGAGACGGGCTTGATACAGGTCAGTGCTCGCAAGTGCAGGATACGCACCCGGAACTATCGGCAGTACTGGAGCATCGAACTACAGGGTTCTCTCGTCCTGACTGATGGCCGCCTCGTTTTCCGGCTTGACGCCACACGCGAGCTGTGGCAGAAGTCGGTCAAGAAGTTCACCGGTGTCGAGATTCAACAGGTAAGCACAGTCGGGGTTGGAACCGAGCAGATACTGGCCGTGAGAGCGGAAGGAGTGCAAAACCCGGTGGGCTTTACCATAACGGATGTGGCTGTACAAGTCTCGTACGGAGCATACCAGCGAACCATCTCGCTGACTCCGCTTGATATAGCAGCAATGGTGAGAACCATCGCAGGATTGTGAGTCAGAGGGCGATGACGCCCTGTATCAAGGGTTACTGGTGTCGAGTATTCACCCGCCTCGCGGGTACTACCAGCGTCTGGACAGATCGGGAGGCGACGCCTAAGGAAAGAGGGCGGGCCTTCACTCACCCTGGGTAACACTCACACTTATCACCGCATTAAGTCAGATTGCCCAACTAGACCGGCTTTTGGGGGCCAGAAACCGCCCCTTCGACGTCCCTGACCCCTGGAGAATGCGTCAAAAACGCGGTATGCAAAGGGGGTGGGTTCACAGCTTTCGGGCCCCAAATTCGGCACACAAAAAAAGTGCGGATGACCAATTGTGGCGTATCGTTTCCTCCACCAACAACTAGGAAGTAAACGCTCTCTCTGCAAGAGCCTCGGGAAGTTAGACTCCCGGGGCTTTTTGCCGTTTTACGCGCCGATTGTGAGGCTAGGACGATCATATCCGGCGGGTTGCTGACCCCACCGACCTCTGCACGCACCTCCGGCCGTTTTCGCGCGACATGCCTTCTCTGCGCATGTCCGGGTTGCCGTAACGAAAGGAACACACAATGAACGATATCAGGGAAAACGAAAACTCCGAGCCGCAAGTCGGGATCCGAGACACCGATGGGATGGACCGCTGGCACAGAAACGAGGAGGAGCGGCCGAGTCGAGGAGGGCAACCTGGCAACAATAACGCTCTCAAGCATGGAATCTTTGCTGACAGGTTTCTAACTGAGGACGAGCGCCCAATCTTCGAAGCCATCATAGCGCAGTTGCACGAGGACTTCGTGTTCAACAAAAGCTCGGACTTTATGCAGGTCGAGTTGGTGGCCGTATATTTTCTGAAACTGGGCCGCGCTCAGGTGGAGGGCAACTGGGACGCGGCGGAACGACTGGATCGGATGATCCGCTGCCATCTCAAAGACCTCAAGACTACTAAGATCGTCCGGGAGGGTGAGGAGCCCAAAGGCGCTGAGACGACGCCAGCGGAATGGGCGACATCGCTGCTGGAGAGACTGGCCGAAGTGGAGAGTAAGGCTCGAGCGGAGTCGGAACCGGAGAAAACGCAGGAATGAGTTCAGATAACACCGTGGTGGCGATGGCAAGGGTGCGATGTGCAGGCGTGGATTTGACTGGGCAGAGTCAGGTGATCTCAGATAATACCTCGTTATCTGCACTCGCGCTTCAACGCTGCTGCCGTTTGGAACAATGGGTGTGCTTGGTGACGGGTTGTGTGAATCCAGCAGGAGTACACGGGGGCACTGCGAATGCGGTTGAGCCTTGTCTGCGAATATCAGTCCCCGCCGTAGAGTCTCAGAAATGCAGCAGCCGTCTCCTTGTCAGCCTGACCCGTGGCCACACGTCTCACGAGATCCTCGAAGTCTTCTTCCGGAGCGTCGAATTGGACGCCGTTCATTTCCAGGAAGACCAGAGAGGCCACGGCTCCAGTGCGTTTGTTGCCGTCGACAAACGGGTGGTTCTGAGTAATGTGAAAGAGATATGCGGCCGCCATCGCGTAGATGTCGTTGTGCAGATAGCAACCGTCGAAGGTAGCCGACGGCATTGCTACCGCCGACTGCAGGAGATGGAGGTCCCTTACCCCGTCAGAGCCGCCGTACCTCTGGACCTGATCGGTGTGGATTGCGAGGACATCGTCAAGACCGAGAAAGTCGACCATCTACTCTGCCAGCCTTTTGAGGGCGTGACCGTACTTGCGGTGGGTGTTCTCCAGCGCCTCTCGGAACTTAGCGGCTCGCACTTCATCTCGAACCGGAGTGACTATGAGAACGCTGCCGTCAGTAGTCACCTCGAGGGGAGTATCGTTGTCTATCTTGAGCAGGTCGAGGACGCTGCGGTCGATGACCAGCGCCATGCTGTTGCCGTGCTTGGTGAGTTTCTTGACCATATCGCCGCTCCAGGTGAATGCATTGCTGTACATACAGTGTATCACCGCCAACGCAGACAGTCAAAGGCAGGCTCACATACTCTCCAGCGCATCCTCCAGCCGGTTATCGGAGAGGTGAGTGTAGATTTCGGTGGTGGATATGTCACTGTGGCCGAGCGCCCGCTTCACCAGCAACAGGTCGGACGTGCTGGCGTAGAGGTGCGTAGCGAATGTGTGGCGCAGCCCGTGCGGTGTTATGTTCTTGGCGATGCCTGCCTTCTCCAACCAGTAGCCGAGGCGTTGAGCTATCTGCCTGGCGGAAATCCTGGTCCCGCGCGACGATACGAACAGCGCCAGGCATCCGACTGTGGCGACTCGCCGACGTTCCTTGAGATGGTCGCGGAGCAATGTCCGCAGAGTCGACTTCACGAACTTGACCTGCGGTATGTTGCCCTTGCCGACAATCCGAATGTGCTTGCCGTCCAGATCGACGTCGTCTATGTCCAGATTCACCAGTTCGGCAATGCGAATACCCGTGCCCAGGAACAACTCGAAGATGACGCGGTCGCGTCGTGCCAGTGGATTAGCTCTGTCGTGGAGTTCTTTGAGCAGCCTGCGCTTCTCCGCCTCGGTCAGGAATGCAGGCGGCGTTCTCGTCAGGCGCTTCACTGTAACCAGTTTGGCAGGATTGCTCTGAGTCAGACCGCTCTGAGTAGTCCACGCGAAGAACGAGCGAACGACTGTCTTGAGCCGATACATCGTCGCGGGGGACCTGAGCCGACCATCCGTCGAGAGTGTGACTACATCATCGGTGAGTGCCGCGTCAATGAGTGCCGGAGTGACTCTGCAGATGTCCAACTCCCCCAGCGCCCGGGCAAAGCATCGCATGTCTCTGACATACGCAGAGACAGTAAGCTCCGAACGCCCTTGCGCCCGGAGCCGTACCGCG
>CAZTAO010000090.1:0-12250 GCA_964611645.1 uncultured bacterium
ATTCGACGCCGATTACCCCCGCATGTGGGTCATTATTGCATGCCGATTCACACGACTAGCCGAGGCATCGAACGAGCATGGCATTCAATCTCAACCAGAGTCCCCCCGGACATGGTCCTGTTCAAGCGCCCGAAGACGTCAAATGGGTAGGACAGGCTGTTGCTGGCGGGAGGTGTGGCGATGACGGACGTAGTTCTGGCAGAAGCCCTCCGGCTTGCCGAGCACGGCTTGCGGTGCTTCTTTACACATGGCATACGGAAGGATAAACACTGCACTTGTGGAAAGCCGGCTTGCTCTTCAGCAGGGAAACACCCCAGATATGACGGCTGGAAGGAACAGGCTACGTCGGACCCCGAAGGACTGCGTGAACTCCGGAAACGCAACGTGCAAGGAAACGTTGCCATAGCGACCGGCGTAGGTAGCGGCGTGGTAGTTGTTGACGTTGACGGGCGTAGTGGGCGGAAGTCCCTCATAGCAATTGAAACGGAGTCCGAGCCGTTGCCGCAGACCTGGACCGCCAAGACGGGACGGTCAGACGGCGGCCAGCATCTCTACTTCCGATACCGGCCGGGCATAGAGAACCAGGTGGGAAGAACGGCCCCGGGACTGGACGTGAAGACAGACGGTGGCCTTGTGATAGCCCCACCTTCGCTTCACGAAACTGGGAACCGTTACGCTTGGGAACTGGGGTGTTCACCTGCTGAGTGTGAGCTTGCCGACATGCCCCAATGGCTGTATGAACGGCTTGTCGCCAAAGAAGAAGAACCAAGGTCAAATGCTACCCGGCTTGTGCGAATAACTCCGAACCAGGGAGCCGTCATACCGGCTTACTGGACACCAGCATACTGGCTTGAGAAGTATCTAGCCCAAGCAGCTACTGGCAGGCGCAACAATACTGGGCTTCTGCTTGCCGAACAGCTTCTTGACTCCTGCATTCAGACCGGCAACGCAAGCGAGAATGAGTGCATAGCCGCGATGCGCGAGTATGCCCGGCGCGTTCCCCAGGAAGGGCATCCCTACAGCGTAGAAGAAGCTCTTGCCAGTTGGAAATCAGCACGTGAAGGCATCCAGGAGCGCGGGTTCAGAGAGCCGGCGGGAACTACAAACCCGGCGCCGAATGTCATGCAGACTGACAACAGAGCAGTAGAGATCTTCCACATGACCGAGCTAGGACTTGCTGAACGATTTGTTGCCCGGCACGGTCAAGACGTGCGCTTCGTTGTGGAGAAAGGCAAAGGCTATTGGTTGTTGTGGAACGGAATCCGTTGGGAGCCTGACAGAACACTGAAGATACAGGGGTATGCGGTTGAAGTTGTTAGAAGCATCTACGCTGAAGCGTCGGAAGCTGAAGACAAATCAGAGCGTAAGGCTCTCGCAGGCCACGCGAGCCGATCAGAAAGCAAGCACGCCATTACCGCCATGATCGAGCTCGCAAAGAGTAAGCTGGCTATCAAGCCTGAAGACCTGGATGCGCAGCCCGATCTTTTGTGCACGGCGAACGCGCTGCTTGACCTGCGAACCGAGGAGACCGTCACGCCACTGCGTGAAAACCTGATCACCAAAGCAAGCCCGGTGACATACGACCCACGGGCAACTTGTCCGACTTGGGAAGCGTTCCTGGAGCGGGTGCAGCCCGACCCGGAGATCCGCGCTTTCTTGCAGAAGGCGATAGGTTATACCCTGACCGCAGACGCTTCAGAGCACTGCATCTTCTTTCTGCACGGCGACGGGCGAAACGGCAAATCGACGGCTATTGAAATCATCCGCGAGCTTCTGGGTGGCGACTTCTCTTTGAAGGTCGGAATCGAATGTGTCACCTTGGGTCAGCGCAACAAGGATAGCCGCAGAGAACTGGCAGATATCCCCGGCAAGCGTTACATCCACACCGCCGAAATCCCCAAGGACGCTCGTTTGGATGAGTCATTGGTGAAGGACCTGAGCGGCGGCGACACTGTGTCAGGGAGGAAACTCTTCCAGGAAGCGGTTGACTTCAGGGTTGGCGCGAAACTCTGGGCCTACGGAAACCACCGGTTTGAGATCAAGGGCACAGACGAGGCCATATGGAGCCGTATGCGGCTGATTCCTTTTGACGTGGTGATACCCGCCGCGGAACGGGACAGATACCTGATCAACAAGCTGAAGGCAAAAGAACTGCCCGGAATCCTGAATTGGGCACTTGAAGGCGCGCGGCGGTGGTACAGAGACGGACTTCAGACACCCAAGATCATCAGCGCAGTCACTGATGAATACAGGCGGCAGCAAGACAATCTCGGGGGCTTCTTCGCGACGTGGTGTCGATTCGGAAAAGGCGAGAAGGTCACGAAGAAGGCACTATGGAGCAAATACCGGGAGTTTGCTACGGAAGCGGGCGAAGAGGAGTCTGAGACTCAGAAAGAATTCAATGCAGAGATTCGTGGCCGGACCGGTGTCATGGACGACCGGGGGACCGGAAACAAGCCAATATGGAGAGGAGTTGGACTACTTGATGATCCCTTCCCAGGTACGCCAGAACAAGGAGCACCAACGGAATTAGCTTCAGAAAGTTACCAGAGTTACCTCGAAGAAGCAGATTGCATTAAGCCTCCTTGAAAATGATCCTCACGTGAGACTTTAGGCAAAACAGGTAACTTAGGTAACTCAGGTAACTCTCTGGATCGAGACATCGAAGCACCTGAAGCCCCAACCGCCTGGGGAGAGTGCTGCAAGTGCAGTAAACCGGTCCAGCGCGGCAATCCAACGAAAACCCATTGTCCGCCTGGCAGTATGATTGTGACTGCGGCAACTCCAAGACCCTGTTCGACAAAGAGATCAGCACTCGGCGAATGGATGGCAAATCGTGACAAACCCTAACTTCTCACATACACAATTCTGGCCTTGAGACTGATGTCAGACCGCTACATCCTTCATGCGCGCGTGAGGACACTGGCAAGTGGATCTGCGTAAACAAGTGTTGACACTATGGTGTCACTGAGGTATAATCTCCTACAGAACAGGAGGTGAGCGCGATGGTAAGACAAACGATACGCATCCCAGAAGAACTGGCTGACAAGCTGCGGTGGCTATCGTTCAAGACACGCAAGAGCCAGAACGACATTCTCATCGAGGCGCTGGCGAAAGCTCTTGAGGACGTGAAAGTGCCAAAGGAGGAGCAGGAATGAATGCGCTACTAGATTCTGTCATGGCTTCCTGCGGAGGAGGCCAGAAGAGTGCCCGTAGGCAGGCTCTTAGAGCTTTGGCGTGGGCGAGAGTCTCAACGGATATGCAGGAAGAGCGCGGCCAATCAATGCCCGAGCAGCTTCGGCAGATTCGCGAGTATGCTGAGAAGCACGGGATCGAGATTGTCGAGGAGTACCGCGAGGCAGCAAGCGCATTCAAGAAGGAGTCTCTGCGCGTCGAGTTTCATAAGATGGTTGCTCGTGCGAAGTCTGACAGGGATATAGACGCAATCCTGGTACACGACTACTCTCGGTTTTCCAGAGACAGCCTTGGGGCCAGAATGTTGGTTCGGGAACTAAGCAAGTCGGGAGTCAGAGTCATTTCGTTGAATGATGTTGAAGTTGACACTGAGTCTGTGGCGGGCGTCTACATGGAAGCGATCACATTCGCCAAGAACGAAGCCTACAGCCGGGAAGTGGCGTTTCATACGAAGAAGGGATGTCGGGCGAACGTGCAGACGCGGGACCCAGAGACAGGATGGTGTTACAAGAATGGTGGGCAGCCATTATGGGGCTATAAGTCGCAGCGCCTGATTCGTGGCGAAGAGAAGAAGGGCCGTCCACTTTTCAAGAGCATCTGGGTTCCCGATGATACGATTGTTGCCGGTAAGCCAGTTCACGAATGGGCTAAGTACATCCTTACGGAAATGGCAGCCAGTGGCGATTCCCTCGACCGCATACGTGACTTCTGCAATGAGCGTGGCATTCCCGCACCGCGCGCTCAATACTGGGGGACGAGCACCTGGCATAGCTTGCTCCATCCGAACTGCTTGTTGCAGTACGCTGGCTACGGTGTTTGGAATGTCCGAGGCAAGAGCCAGAGAATGAACCCCGCGGCTGAGTGGGTCATAGTAGAGAATGCCCAACCTGCGCTCATCACAGAGGAAGAAGCGCAAGCGATAATGGCGGTCCGGGAGCGCCAGTCAGCAAAGCATACCTCCGAAACAGGTGCGCAAGCCAGAAGTAAGGGCAGCAGGTTCCTTCTATCGGGAGGATTGTTCAAGTGCGCCAGGTGTGGTGCGAATATGGCTGGCTTTCGAAGTCAGAATGGCAAGGGCAGGAATGGCTTCTACTACGTCTGTGGCAGTGCCCAATATAGGAGGACTCTTGGATGCGGACCTGGGGTGTTCGTCGATCAGAACGTAATGGAGGAGGCAGTCTTTGAGGAGATAGATGGGCAATTCGGTGAGTGGTGCGATGACAAGGCATTTGCCGCGAAAGTGGGCGCTCTTGTTCAGGAAACGCAGAAAGCACAAGTAAGTGACACATCAGAACTGAAAGCCCGGATTGTGGCTATCGACGAGAAGATAGTCAACCTACGCAAGGCAATAGAAGGCGGCTTGGACGATGTGGGTTGGGCGAATACGCGGATGCGAGAGCTCACCCTCCAGCGGGAGGAGTTGAGCAGCAAGATCACGCCCGATCTGCGCGCCGTCGAACTGCCTCGGCTTGATGTCGCGATGGTCAAGGCGTATCGGAATAACTTCGATTCGGTCCTGCCCACTGGGACCAACGGTGAGCAGAGGGAGTTCATTCGAGGCTTGGTGGACAGTATCGTGCTTGTGCCGGCAGAGGACGCCCATAAAGCAAACGAGCCGGCCGTTCACGAGATTAGGCTCAATCTGAGAACAATGCCGGCTATGTTTGTTAAAGGCATGGGAGCGGGGAGAGGATTTGAACCTCTGACCTTCGGGTTATGAGCCCGACGAGCTACCAGGCTGCTCCACCCCGCAACGACATTGATAGTATAGCACACTTCGCAGCCAATGTAAACTACAGCCCGAGCCGTGTGACCTGGCCCTTCGCCATCTCCCGTGAGATAGTGGTTAGCCTCCAGACTGCAGCTTTACTGATGAGACTGTATTATCTACCTTTACGCTGATCTGTCGGTCTTTGGCGTCCGGCGCTGTGGTTACGTTGAACACAAAACGTCCGGTGGCGTCTGTGAGTCCAGTGCTTTGGTCAGCCGTTGCGCCTGACGCTGTGATCGTAACGCTTCTGCCCGGGGTGGGGTTGCCGCAGGAGTCCTGGGCTGATGCCGTTACCGCCCACGCGTTAGAATCCGATTCGCTAACTGCCGCAGTGACATCGACCCTGGCGACATCCCCCGCCACCACTGTCACATCCATAGCCGCCTTGTCCGTGCCATACATCGCGCAAACCGCGCCTTGCCTGGCCTTGGCTGGAGTGAACACCCCGGACTGATCCACGAAACCAATGCCTCCGCGCGTGCCCCATATCACCGACCTCTGCTGGCTCACCGCGCACGGGGCAGGGGGAGTTCCTGATGCCACCGACAGCCGGACCGACTTCCCGGACACAAACGCCGTCTTGTCCGCTGACAAAGCCATGTCCTCTATCTCGTCGTACACCTTGGTCTTCCCGAACACCAGCAGCGCGTTCGCGACAAGCCTCTCGATGCCTTCGCAAGGGCTGTTGACTATCATCCCTGCTACTGACATAGTAGTCGATCCGCCGCCATCAAGGTTCATGGCATCCGTGATACCGAAGCCCTGCAGCAATCGGGCAAACCCCTTCAGGTCAAGCCCCGCGCTGAATGGCTGCCTGCCGTCACAGGTAACCAGCACCAGTTTGCTATCTCCCACTACCCCCACGGCAGTCCGCGGATGCGTTCCATTGACCAGCGAGTCCGAGAACGCTTCCGCCACGCCGTCCATGAACTCGACTCCACCCTTGAGCAGAAACGGCCCGCCGCCGACCGCAGTTGAGACTTTGGACCAGTCTAGCCCACTGCCGCTCTTGACGCCGAACCTGATAGCGATAGTATCCCCTACTTTCAGGTTCGTGGACAGGAACTCCGCGCTCGGGCCTCCCCCGCTGAGCACCGCTCCACATTCCGGGATCGGCGTGTTGAGCGCTTTGAGCCTCACTTCCTCAACCTTGAATGTCAGGGTCTTGCCTACCGCCGTAGGTAGATCGCTGGAACTCAGCACAACGTCCGTTCCGGCGTACTTGGTCTTGATGCTGCTGCCGAACCTCTGGGTGTAGAGCACGGTCTCCCCGGTGTTTCTGGCTCGGTTGAGGCCGTCGAGCTTTCGCACCGATCCGCCGGGGACTGTCATATCGCAGTCTGAGACCGGGATATCGAACATTGCCCGTCGGTCTTTGGTGAACGCGAATGCGGCGCGTGTGCCGAATGGTTCGCTTATCAACTCGCCATCGATGATGCAGACTCCAAGCGGATCACCTGCCCATGTCATCGGAAAGTAGTCTGCGTTGACTCCCAGCAGAGCGCCGCTGCGCGCAACAATCGAGCTGATGGCCTCCCTGCCCATAGTCGGGTCGTCTGCATACACAACGTCTTTGGCGATTGCTGCACGCACGTCGATGTCCGGGATGGAAAGGTCCACGGTGACCATGTTGACAAGCAGCGGGGTGGGGGCGGTGATCTTGATCTGAGTCAAAGTGACACCCGGACCGACTTGCTTGGAGACAACGCTCCTGTCTTGGGCCAGCGCTCCGCAGGATAACAGAGCAACGCACACGACAACAGACAGGGCAAGCCGCAGCAGGGGACTTCGGGATGATGCAGGCATAGAAACGGTACCTCAAGGACGAATAGGGCTGCGCTTCCGGCAGTCTCCAGTAGTAGTAGACGAAATCTACACTCAATTATACAGCACTTGGCCGAGTGACGTTTGCCCCACGGCGACTGCAAATCGCCCCCGATCATAGTGTCCTCTGCTCTCTGCTCCTCTGCCCTCGACTTCTGGCCCCGCTGTTTGACAGCCTATTCACGAAAACCATAGAATAGAACAGCCTCTATTCTGAGGTTCATTGGAGGAATATATGCCTCGATACATAACACGGAATGAACTTGGCCCCAGGTGCACGCGAATTGTCGTGACGCTGGTGTGCGTGGTTACTGTTCTGGGGGCGGCTGCGGCTTGCTATGCATTCCCCACAGCGACCGAAAGAACGCCTGATACCCAGTATACCAACGTAGCTCCGCTGCCGGGCGATGGGATAGCTCTGGATTCTAACGGCAAGCCTGACGGCAAAGGGGCGCTGCAGATCGGCATACCCGTCGCCTACACCCCCGGCCAGGATTACGTTCAGTTGGGCGCGTACCTTGGCAGCTATATCGGCGACTTCGGCACCAAGCCGGGCAACGGTATTGGCGAGATGGGCAATGGTACCGGAGTGGTTGGTATAGGCTTTGGCAGCAAGTACCGAGTCTATGCCTCGGCAATGGCCGTCAGCGCCATTCCATTCCTGGACAGCAAGGTCATAAGCGCCCAGGCTCAGGTGCTCGAAGAGACCGAAAAGTGGCCGGCGTTGTCCATCGGTGGACATGACCTCAATCGCAAGGAACGGCGAGAACTATTGCGCGCTACCTCCAACCAGAAGGTCGGTTGGTACGCGGTCGCCACCAAGAAGATAGCTATGGGCGGCAACGATTTCTACACGACACTCGGATATGGAAGCGGCAAGTTCCTCGACAGGTTCTTCGGCGGCGTCTCGATCCCCGTCAGCGATAACTTCAGCCTGACAGGCGAGTACGACGGCTTCCAGTGCAGCACCGGTGTCGCCTACAGACCGGGTGGACGCTACGACAGAATGACCCTGCTCGCAGCCTACAATGGCAAGTGCGGGCTTGTGGTCGGCGGAAGCACGTATGGCAAGATGGACAGTGTATGGGCTGTGCCGATCTTCCTTCTACTCTGGGCCGCCCCTCATAGATAGATGTGGTGCGGGGCAGATAGGCTGATGCCATGAGCCTCCTGGAAATTCGGGAACTGAGCGTGTGTTTCGGGCGCAATCGGGCTCTGAGCGATGTCGCCTTCGAGGTTCAGACCGGCGAGATAGTCTCGGTGTTTGGAAAGTCCGGCGCGGGAAAGAGCGTGCTGGCGATGGCTGTCTCAGGCGCTGCCAAGCCATCCAAGGGGCAGGTTGTCTGGGATGAGTCCGTCGAAGGCGAGCCTTGTGGCGTGGCGCATCAGCGGCCGGCCTTGGCCCCGGAACTCTCAGCCGTTGAGTTCCTTGATATGATCGGCGCCCTCTTGGGAATGCCCAGGAGATCCAGGACAAAGCGCATAGCATTCCTGATGGAACTGCTCAAACTGGGCGAGTATCGGGGCAAGAGGGCAGGGGAGCTTCCATGGCAGTTGCAGCAGCGACTTGAGCTGGCGCGGGCAATGCTGCCGGAAGCGCCGTTGCTTGTGGTGGACGGGCTGTTCGACAGCATGGACAGCGGTCCCCTTACAGCAGTATGGGAGCACCTGGTGGGCGAGTGCCGCAGGGCGGGGAAGTCTGTGCTTCTGTTGACTTCAAACGCCAGGATTGCACAGATGGCGGACAAAGTAGGCGCGCTGATCGACGGTCGCCTTAGGTTCTTTGGCACGCCGGATGATATGAGGCGGCTTGCCGGTGAAGATGTGGTTGTTGTCTCGGAGGCTGCGTCCCCCCAGATAGCCAGGCAGATAGGCGAAGGAATGGCGGTCAAGGTCTGGGAAGAGGGAAACGGGTTCGCATTCCGGGCCATTGATGGCGAACTCGCCGTGGGGAAAGTGCTGGCTGAGCACAAACAAAGCGTGGGCGCGGTCTATCTGCGTCGCCCCACTCTGGATGACGCTCTTGAGACGCTGGGAGCCGGCTAGAAGGCCGACTGTCTTGTGGAAGGATGGGCACGAAGTGCCAGCGGTTCTTCTTAGCTACTGGAACTTGAGACGCTTGTTCAGAGCGCGAGTGCTGCTTCTGGCTGTGGTGACGCTGCCGGCTGTGGCCGCGCTGTTCTGCGGGCAGTGGTTTGCGCTATCCGGCCTCGCGAAGTGGACCGCTTTCGCGCTTATGGCGATAGTGTCCGTAGCGCTGGTGCAATGGCAGGTAACGGGGGACTCGGCCAGAGGGCTCACCAGCTTGGTCCGCATACTCAGGTCTCACAAGTGGATTGTGGAATGTGCGGCTTTCGCCTCATTCGCCGTGATTTTCGTTCTGGAACTGACTGTCTTTGTTGGTATCAGGACAATAGTACACTGAAGCAGGTTCAATTGAGCGTAGATTACACCCCTCCCAGTCATGCCGACAGGGAGTGTGAGCATGGTTGGTTTGATTCGTGGGACTGGGTGGTTGACAGGATTCTCGCGCTCGCGGGATCGCCGAGTATCGTCACCGAGCCCGGCGAGATTGCGTTCGACCCCCACATACACACCCTCTTTTCGCACTGCAGTATCTCGCAGCCTGAGCGTATCATCCGGCGTGCCGCCGGCTTGGGCCTGAAAGCCATCGGGGTGATGGATCACAACGAGACTCGCGGCGCGAAGGATGCCCAGCGGTGCGTTGAAGCCCTGAAAGACCGCGGAGAGATCCCCGAGGATTTCTTGATCATCCCCGGAATAGAGGTGAACTGCAACTTCGGGCAGATAGGGGGGCTGTTCATCACCGAAGTTCTGCCGATAGGGCTTCCGCCCAAGGAAACGGTAGATCTCATACATCAGGCCGGGGGATTGGCCGTCGCGATTCATCCGTATCACTCAACAGGCATAGGCGATGTGCTCTTCGATCTGCCGATGGATGCCGTGGAGGTGTTCTGCGGTGCGGTGTTTGGCAAGGACGCTTCCGCGCGCAACTACGAGCTTGCATCCGACCCAAGGTTGAGCGGAGTGGCCAAGCTCGGGTCGAGCGATGCTCATTACGTTCGCGGCGTGGGATGCTGTTACTCGACCGCCAGGGTCGACGGTCCGTTGACTCTGGAGTCCCTCAGGGCAAGTCTGGAGAATCGCGCCACTGCCGGCCATGGCTCGCGGGCATACGACCGCACCCGCAAGCTTCTGGGCTGGGCGCCGATGCTGAGGTAGCTTAGGAAGTCAGAGACTCCTTGAGCTTCTTGAGCGCCTTCTGCTGCAACCTCGAAACGTGCATTTGCGAAATGTTCAGTTTCTGAGCCACTTCAGTCTGCGACATTTCCTTGAAGAAGCGATAGGTGATTATCATTCTTTCGCGTGGGTCGAGGGTAGACAGGGCCTTTTCCAGGTCTCCATACGTCTCGATGTTCAGAAGCGAGGAGTCCAGCCCTCCGAGGAACTCCGAGAGAGTCACAGGCCCTGAGTCGCCTTCTCGAGAAAGCTTGGTGTCCAGCGAAACCGTGTCGTAGGCGTTCCCAAGCTCAATGGCTTCCAGGGTTTCTTCCTCGGTGACACCAATTTCAGCCGCTATCTCCGCAGGGGTGATATCCGTTCGGCCAAGCCTCTGGCTGAGTCGTTCCTTTGCCCTGTTGGCGGCAAGATTGAGTTCCTGCAGCCTTCTGGGCACTTTCAGGCTCCAGGCCTTGTCGCGGAAATGCCTGCGGATTTCGCCGACGATGGTTGGCGTGGCAAATGTGGAGAACTTGCAGCCTTTGTCGGGTTCAAAACGATCCACGGCATTGATCAGGCCGATCATGCCGACCTGAATCAGATCCTCCAGAGGCTCCCCACGACTCGCGAACTTACCCGCAAGGTACCGAACCAGGTTCTGGTGCATTACAACCAGAGCGTTGCGGAGCTGCGGGTCTCGGGTAGCCATGAATGTCTCGAAGAGTTCTTGCGCTTCCTGCTTGGTGTAGTCCGCCACGCCTTTGCGGCTGCCGGCGGTCCTAGCGCTTTCCGGCATACTTTACCATCCGAGTTACAGACCCTGAAGCTGTGGGTTCGACACTGACCTCGTCCAGGAGCAGCGTGATGAGCAGAGGCCTCCAGCCGTCCGGTGTTGCGTCCATGTCCTCGTCATAGGAACGGTCGCCCGCTTCATCGGTCAGCCAGATAGTCAGGCTATCAGGGGTGATCTCGCTCTTGAGTGTGATGTAAGAGTCTTGAACCTCGTTGCGTTTGGCCCACTCCACGGAGGTAGTGCAGGCCTCGCTGACTGCCAGTTTGAGATCCTCGATTTCCTCGAAGGAGAACCGCATTCGGTTCGCAACCCCAAGGATAGCCAGCCTGGCTACACCCACATACTCGGCGCTGCACGGAATCCTGAGCTCGACGCAGGTTGGAGAGTCAACTGCTTCCAACTTCACTTAGACTCCTTCCCCGACGAACTTGTGTCTTGTTCCTCGGTTGCGCGTATGTCGAAGATGCGGTCGAGCCCGGTAATCTCGAATATGCGCCTGATCCTGGGATTCGGACACAGGAGGGAGATATTACCCCCGATCTCTCGCATCCGCTTGAGACCGCCTATCATAACCCCGAGGGCGGTGCTGTCGAGATACTCCACCTTCTCCAGGTTAATTATGACCTGCTTTGCGCCCTTCTCCAGGAGATTGATCATCTGGAGTTTGAGCTGTGGGGCGGTGTAAACATCCACCTCCCCCTCAAGCACTATCACAGGGACACCAGACTTGGTCTCCCTCAGATCCATTTTGAAGCTCACGTTAGTATCACCCCGTTTCGGCGAATTCTAGGATTTCAGCGTTTCCACGCACTCCTCGACTTCGCCCTTCTTCTTGACCAACGCTTCTTTGCCAGCATCGACCACTTCGGTAATCTTGCTTTTCGTGGTTTCCAGGAGTTCCTTGCTCTTCTTCACCAGCTCTTCGCCGGACTCAGACACGTCTTCGGCCAGCTTTCCGGCTTTGGTCTTCAACTGTTCGGCGGCTACCTTGATCTCTTGTCTCGTCTCGGTTCCGGACTTGGGCGCCAGAAGCAAAGCCACGGAGGCTCCTATCAGGCTTCCTATCCCCAGACCCAGAACAAAACCCTTGACCGTCGAGCAGTTCTCAACTTCTTCGTGCATTTGAGGTATCCCCTTTCTCAGGCAGTTGGTTCGCCCACCCCTGATTTCCCTATATAGTTGCCCCGTGCAGCCCGTTTCCAAACACTATGCGGACCCTATTCCGCCATTCCGCGGGGCTGCTGGGTATTCAGGTCTTATCGTCAGCGTTCCAGCTTGTGACATATTATACACCCAATCAAACCAACACACAACGCAGAATGCGGCAAGCCTCCAAGAATGCCTTGCGTACGGTTCGAGTGGTCCGAGACCGCGGTCGTGTCAATTCTAGTGTGTAATTTCAATTTTGGGGTCTGTGCTCCATTGTC
>CAZTAO010000091.1:0-12171 GCA_964611645.1 uncultured bacterium
AGAGTATCGAGGCTGCAGCTTCAGCATCAGCTACAAATGACGACATGGACTTCGGAAGCGCGTTGCCCTCTTCGAGGTTCCAGAGAACCAGCCCGACGCCCGATCCGACTAAGCCGCTTATCTGTTGAAGCATGTCCGCCGGCAGCAGACTCCAGGCGAAATCATAGATGACTATCACCTCCGGCTTCCACGCCAAGCCCTCTCGGAGGGTTTCCCTCACCTCTGCCATCTTGTCCCCGGGCGAGCCGAAGAAGTCTTCTCGGGGCAGGTGGGTGAGGTCCCGACGCCGGGCGACCAGCGCGTGCTTCTCCTCGATATCGAACCGCTGGCAAAGCTCGATGGTAGGCCGGGCGGAATAGCGTGGACAAATGAAGAGGACTCTCGTACGCCCCCGGTAGTAAGGCAGAGCTGTTGGTAGGTGAGGTGTTGTGATTTCGCGGGTGACGGTTGTGATGTAGCTTGCTTCCAGTGGATCGTCAAAGCCCGGCCAGGAGTAGAACTTCCCATCGAACTGCACTCCCTGCTGCACACCGGCCAAGGCCTGGGTGGTTATGAGCGCGAAAAGCGCCAGAACGCACAAGAGCAACATTCTCATTCTGCTTCCTTGTCTATCCTCCCCATCAGCACGCGCTGCACTGCCAATCTCATACTGCCGATGAACTCCCGCATCACGCGCTCTGATCTGTCCGGGTCGTGCGCGGCAATAGCCTCAACTACTGGCGCAAATTCCAGGGGTACACTACGGTCATCCGGCATCCCGGATAGTATCATTTGCGCAAAGGCGCAATCGCGAGTTGAGAGCAGCGAGAGGTCCTGGCTTTCCCAGATGGCAAGCAGCCTGGCGTTTCCGCAGTTGGCAAGCAAGTACCTGTGAAACCGGATGGCAAGTCGCACCCTCTCCTGGTCGCCGCCTTCGGAAGTAGCCCTCTCGTATTCAGAAGCGATCTCCCGCATGCCGTCGATCTGCCACCCCGTCATGTTCTTCGCTGCTAGCCGTGCGGCCATCCCTTCGATGGCTTCCCGAGCCTCGAAGTGGGAGAGCACGTCCTCCGGAGACATATCTTCGATGCACCTGACAATCCTGCTCAGACCAGCCCTAGGGCTGACGACAAGTCCCTCGTTCTCCAGCCTCTGCAACGCCTCCCGGACGGGCACACGACTCAGGTTCAACTCCTCGGCTATCTGCGATTCAACCAGCCGTTCTCCCGGCACATACGCGCCCGTAACCAGTTTGTGTCGTAGAAAGGAATATGCCCTATCCGATTTCACGCTTCCGCTGGATTGGTTCATCTCGTTGGTCTATCCTTCCTCACATCTTCTTCGCAGTTGTCGCCCTGCACGGAAGCTGATATGTTCTGGCCTCATACCGGATGCCATGGTATACGAACATAGTCTATTGTCGACACCAATGACTGCTAGTATACCAGCGCATTGTGGCACTGTCAATGCATTAAGCGATGTTTTGTTGCGCGATGTTTCCCTAGGGGGGTGAGTCCACAGCTTTCGGACCCCAAATTCGGACATCAAAAAAACGTAAACAGATAATTGTGGCGTATCATTTCCTCCACCAACAACTAGGAAATAAACGCTCTCTCTGCAAGAGCCTCGGGAAGTTAGACTCCCGGGGCTTTTTGCCGTTTTACGCGTGGGATTCGAGGCTACGAGTCACAGATTCGGCGGGGTGCTGAGTCCCTGACCTGTGGACGCACCTCCGGCCATTTCGACCACATTTTGCCCCCGAATTCTCTGTTTCGGCACTTTCTCTCTGAAAGCTCTGGACTCGGGGGGGTGAGTCCAGAGACGACGTTCTAGCCTCGAAATCTAATAGAGATGGTTTGATTCTCGAAGAGTACGCTGGGAGTAGGGAGTGTTACTGGGGATTCCGGCACCACACAGCGGAGGGATTGCCGAGGATGCTGTTGAATGTGTACCTAAAGCTCTTGTGTGTCGTACGGTTAGCATTCACCGAATCCACTCGAAGGCCCCTGGGCTTCATGACGCCGCTGGGAGCCCGGCTGCACTACGAAAATCAGTGCCCAAGACTAGCAGCGGCATACGCAAAGCCGTGTCCAGAAGACCGGGTGCGGTACATCAGCGCAAACGCAGAACAGCGCTATCAGCTATCACTATCGCAAAGAGGTCAATATCTATGAGCAACATCAGATCGACACTTCTGGGGCTAGTCCTGCTGCTTGCAGCGATGAGCTTGTCTCTGTCGGTGGGGGCGGCAACTCTCCACGTTAACCGGAACCATCCGCGCGCAGCCGACACCAACCCGGGCTCGGCGGACAGGCCGCTGATTACGATCTCACGTGGGGCAGACCTGGCCAACCCCGGCGACACGGTGATGATATGGGCGGGTGTGTATCGGGAGCATGTTTCTCCAAAACGAGGGGGAGCGGGCCCCGGCAAAATGATCACCTACCAGGCGCGACCGGGTGACGCCGTCGTGATCAAAGGATCCGATCTTTGGAGGCCGAATTGGAGGCCTGCCAAGCTGGACGGAGTATCGGCGCGCGTCTGGCAGGCTCCGCTGAACGAGTCTCTCTTCGCCTACGACTTCCCCACCAAGGACTTCAACCCGTTCCACCAGTCTCCGCTGAGGATTTACCAGAAGACTGTGGATGAGTACTATGCACCCGTGCGGCCCGCTGCGCCGGGGAAGTTACTGGAGGTGACCCGCGGAGCTATCTTCTTTAACGGGAAACCTATCAAACAAATAACCGACCCTGCTGCCTTCAACTTCGCGAGCGGTGTCTTTATGGTCCCCGAGGACGGCAAGACTATCCTGCTCCGCCTGCCCTTCGACCAGTCGCCCCGGGGACGTGAGTTCGAAATAGTCACCCGAGAGCAGGTGTTTGCCCCGAAAGAGATGGACCTCAATTTCATCCGTCTAAAGGGTCTGATCTTCGAGCACGCCGCTAACGGCAACGGCGTACCCCAGTTCGGGATGGTATCGGTTACCAGGGGAATGTATTGGATCATAGAGGACTGCGCTTTCCGCTGGGCAGGAACTGCGGGCGCCGACATCGGGCAAAGCGCCTGGTACGACATGCCCGGTCGCGGTGCGGCGAGTTCACCCAGCGCCGGAAAGCTCGACTTCGACATGATTGTTCGCCGGTGTACTTTTGCGGACAACGGTACCGCCGGATTGTGGTGCTACTCTCATGGCCGCTCGATCCTGGTGGAAGATTGTGTGTTCGAGCGCAACAACTGGCTGGGACGCCTCACGTGGGAAGAGGCGGGGCTGAAGTGCCACGGAGTAACAGGCTCGGTCTTTCGCAACAACCTATTCCGCGATAACGATTCCTACGCCCTCTGGCTGGATGTGTGCGGAGGAGACAATCGCATCACCCAGAACCTGTTTATCAACAACATGAACTCGGGGGTATTCATCGAAGCGGTACAGGAAGCAACCCTCGTCGACAACAACATCAGCATCTTCTGCCGGCCTTTCACCTATCCCCAACTCACTAAGGCAGACGGTTTCTACAACCACCAGTCCTCAAACGTGATCTTCGCCCATAACCTGGCCTTCGGGAACACGGGCTTTGGCGTTCGTTGTCTGCTTCACGGCGAGTATGTTACCAACATTTCGGGTGGTCTTCCTAGCAAGGTCAGCCATAACCGGGTACTCAACAACATAGTCTACGCCAACGGTCGCGGGGCGGTCAGCCTCCCCGTGGACCAGCGCCTCTGCTGGGACAACACGAGCGAGGGCAACTTCATCTGGGGAGCCGCCGATGCCCCGCTCTTTGAACTGGAGCGCGGAATCATGCCCCCGTCCCAACTGGTCGGGATGATTGAGAAGGCCATCGGTGACAAAGGGATCTCGCCCCATGAGGCGCCGCTGCTGAACCGGTGGAAGACCGGAGAGCTTGGTCCCAATGTCGGAGACATGCGCCACAACGGGCCTCTGGTGGGTCTTCCTCTTTGGCGGGCGGTCCAACAGCGTGATATGGACTCCGTGATCGGCCCCCTGCCGGACTTCCGCATGTACTTCGACGGCAAAATCATGCTCCAACTGAAGAAGCCCTCCGAGCCTTATGGCGTGGGCCAGGGACACGGCGAATCGGACGAGGTCGTAGGCGCAAGGCCGGAGTCCTATGCCGCTCTTACCGACGTGAAGTGTGCGCCGCTCCCCTACATCAAGTACGACTATTTCGGCAATCCGCGCCCGACTGATCAACCGCCGACCGTTGGCCCGATCCAGGACCTGCCTCGCATGTCGACCGGCGAGGAAGCCAGCGCTATCGAACTATGGCCCAATGCCAACCCGAACCGTCCACTAGCCACTGCAATGAAGATTTCCATCAAACCGCTCCCGGTCAAGGCGGATGGAGAGTAGTTCAGCCGCTGGTTGAGCGAAGTCGAAACTTGGTGTCCAGGAGGTATCTGATGCTTTGCAGAGCAATACTGGTTCTGTCTGTTATTGCAGGCATGGCTCTCCCAACGAGCGCCCAGGTAAGAGTGCGCGAATTCCGTGATCCAGGTTACAGGCTCTTGGGCGCCTACCGGGGCCTGGCCGGAGAGTATGCTGATTACGCGGGCCATGGCGTAATCAGCCTCGGCGATACGTTCCCCAATAAGAAGCAGTTCTGGGCAGGGATGAAGACCGAGCACGATTCCGGCAAAGCGAGTGATTACAGCATCCTGGGGGTGTACCTGGGAATCGGACCAGGCCCTCGGTTGGACGAAGGTCTGACAATGGATAAGATCAAGCAGCGCTTGGATGCCTGGCTCAAGACGGAGCCGGGGATTCCTACCTACCCGGAACTCATTCCAGCAATAACCATCGCGGAAGAGAACGTGCCCACCAACTCAAAGCTCCTGGATCAGACTACGCGTTACGTTCGCGAAACCTACGGCATTCCCGTTTTCCAATGGTGGTCGGACCCCATCCCTCCAAGTCCCGGATTGGCAGCCGACGGCTGGGTCTGGGACTCATATTTCTGGGAATACCCTCGCTTCCGGAAGCACCTGATGAAGTTTGTCTCTCTGGGCAAGCCGCTCAACTGCCTGGTTTGGGCCACTGACCCAGCCTGGCCCAACTACGCCGCAGGTCGCTTTGGAAACACCAATGATCTCATCAACAACGTTGACGACCAGTTCCGTGTGTGCATGGAGTATAACGTGCCGGTGGTGCTGTTTGCTGTTTCCGGGCCGCCAGGCTCCGTGGATATGTGGATGGGCAGTGACACTCCGGATATGGTCGCACTCAGAAACTGGATCAAGGTGAAGCGGGCACAGATGCACTCGTTCAAGCCAGGTGATCTGCCTCTTTCCTCCGCGAACTATTCAGCTCGCGGCCGGTCGGTCCCGGTTGGCGGGGATGCGGATGCGCCGAGCGTGTACCGGGAGGACTTCTCCGGCTTCGGATGGATCGAGGACGCAAACCTGACTGGCTTTCTGGATATGAGGCTAACGAGTGAGCCGCAGGAGAGGCCTGGCTACCTGCTCGCGAAGTCCAGTGCGAAAAGGCCGGTCGAGGCCACACTCACGTATCGGTTCGAGTCGCATTTCCCGCTCAAGAATGTCAAGGTCACCCTCGCCGGAGCGGCCCCGCCTGCGGCGCGCTCAAAGAACACCATCGCTCTATCCACTGACGAGAAGACTTGGAGTATCAGACGCGAACAGTCCGGAAATGCCGAGATAAAGCAGACAGACGTAAACGCGGACGAAAGCTTCCTTAAAGGTTCCTGCGTCTTCTACGTAAAGGTAAAAATGGCCAATGACGCCAGGAAAGATGGAGTCCCCGCCAATCGGCTGGACTGGCTCAAAGTGGAGTGCATTCATGATGCTCCCGCGAATGCCGTCGCCTCTCTGTCCGCCGACCAGTACGGCGGCCTCTACTATGATGACGATTTCTCTACCTCGCGCTGGGAGCATCTAGGATCAGTGGATGTCAACGGCAAGGGCGGGTATAGAGAAGGGGAGTTCTGGGTTGGCAGCCGCGCCGGGTCCGGCAGTTCGGTCCATCTGGTTCAAAGCGTCCAGTCTCCGGGGGAGATGAAGGGACTCACGGTATCAGCTAGTGCGTACGCCAACGCCAGGAGTCTTGGTGGCGGGGTCGAGTTGGGAGTTGGCCCTCGTGGCGGTCCGGTTAGGTGGAGCATGACGGCGGGCGACCAGGAAGATTGGCTCGATCTCAGTATTCCCGTTGCCCAACTCGCGGGCCTGCGAGATTTCGACGTCCACATCACGCTCAAGAGCACCAGCGGGGTAGACATGGGCGACACCGCGCCTGCCACCGTCACCGCTCTCAAGATACGAGCAATGCAGTGAGTGTTCCGGCAGTGTTGACGCAGAGAATGTGGGCTGAAGCGCGACCTTGAGAGAAAACTTTGATGGGTAGGGATCTCCGAATCCCTACCCTGTTCCGTTCTGTCGGCACTCACGTGGCACCTGGGTCCCAGGCGTTACCATCAATCACCTCATCCCCACCCCCCCCTCTGCTCCTCCCAGATCGCCGACTTCACGCTCGCGAGCACCCGCATGGACAGTCCATCCGGCTCTTTCCCATCGAGAATAGCCTCAATGATGTCTGGGGCCAGATAGGTAAACCGGTAGATTCTCGCGGCATAGGACTTGTCCATCCCTATCGCGGTGGCAAGCTCTGACAGGGATGCAAACTTCCCAGAGTCTATCAACCCCTTCCAGTGGTGGGCCCGGGCAATGGCCAGGGCGAATGACTCGGCGTATGTAAGACTATGTTCCGGCGGCTGTGGACCGCCGACAAGTCCGCGCTGGTGAGAAAGCATGCGGAGCTATACATCTCCCGGTGCCCTACAACGGAGGAATTGCCGAGAATGCTGTTGAATATGTACCGCAAGCTCACGTGTGGCGCGCGGCTAGCATACACTGAGATAAGGGGCGGTGGGCTGCCCGCCGCCGCTGGAAGCCCCTGCACTGCGGAAATCAGTGCCCAAGACTGGCAGCGTCATAACGCAAAGCCGTGTCCGGATAACCGGGTGCGGTACATGGAGGAGAACGTCGCATGAGACGCATCGTTACGATCTGCCGGTTTGCCGGTGTTCTGGCGGCATTCGTTTGGCTGGTTTGCGGAGCGCTTCTTCCTGCCCAGGAGAAGCCCACAGCCTACGCCGCTTCTCTGCTCGAGGTCGAACTCGAGGAGCCTGCGTATCGGCAAAGCATATACTCCACCCAGAGCGTGAAGCGCATTGTGGTGCGGCTGGCGAAGAAGGCGGAGCTAACTGGAGATTCGCCCGTTCAGGTGGCGCTCGTCGGGCCGGACTCCGGGACGATTATCTCCGGAAGGATGGCAAAGAAGGGAGACAAAGCTATCTTTGACGCTTCGAGTCTACCTCCCGGGGACTACACAGTCAAGTGCGTCGCGGCGAACGAATGGGGTGTCAAGGCTGAACAGGTTATCCCGGTCAAGGTCCTGCCTCCGGCGAAAATTGAAGTCTACTTCGACGGAGAAGGGATATGCTATGCCAATGGCAAAGCGATCTTCCCACTGGGTCTGTACCATGTAGACTTCTTTCTGGATATGGTGAATGAAGACAGGCTGAGGGCGGGAAAGCCGGCGGTGAGCGTGGAGCAGATGTATCGCACGGTCGCGGCCGAGAAGTTCAACTACATCGTGAACTGCACTCCCGAGACAAGAGACGATGCCCGGAACCAGTTGGTGATGGGACTGCAGGCCAAGCATGGTCTGTGGGAGATCAGGGGAGCCGACTACGCTTCCCCCGTATTCGATGAGCATGTGACGAAGTTCCGCGAGCAGCCTAAGCTGTTTGCCTGGTATACTTTGGATGAGCCGTACAACGAGCACATGTTCAACGAGGGCACAAAGCGTTACGCTTTGATCAAGGAGCTCGATCCCTATCACCCGGTACTCATAGCCCAGTGCTACAGCGACCTCTACAGGCTCACCGGCACGATTGCCGATGTGGTTGCGCAGGACAGCTACCCTATGAATGGCAACAAGTGGTGGGTGTCGATGCCGTGGTGGAAGGAGGAGTGGACATCTCCGCTTCGCTTGAGCAGCAAGTACGGGGAGATGATCAAGGCAACTCAAGGCCCGCGGCGTCCGGCCTGGGTGATCGTTCAGGCGTTCGGGATTGCGGACTACCTGATGCCCTCGGAGAAAGACCTGCGAAGTATGACCTACCAATCGGTTATAGCCGGTGCCAGAGGGTTGGGCTTCTACGCATACGCAAGCGGCGAGAAAGATGAGCGGGGCAACCGGTGGTGGATTGAAGACTACCCCGCGCTCTGGAAAGCGCTTGGCAGGCTGGTTGCCGAATTGCGCGGGTTGGAGCCGGTGTTAGTTGCTCCCGGCGGGGAGTATTCGCTCACTTGCACGGGCGCGCCCGACATTAGGTATATGAAGCGAAAGCGCGGTAACGACCTGTACGTTTTTGCCGCTAACATCGGTGAGAAGCCCCAGACCTTGCTGGCGGACGGCCTGAAAGGCAAGAGGGTGGAGCTTATCAGCGGCATGGGCAGGCCCAAGCTCGTGTCGGGGTCGCTGCGGGAGACCCTCGAGCCTTTCGGCGTGCGAGTCTACAGAATACGATAGGAGCGGAATATGAAGCGAGACTGGTGGGATAAGGAGTTCAGCGTGTTGTTCACGCTGGGGGAGAGCACGACTGCGGGAGGGTGGTCAAGCAGCCGGGAGCGCTGTTGGGCAACCCAGCTTGCAGGGACTATCAATGAGTTCCAGCGGGTTCCGGTGCAACTGGTGAACGTAGGTATTGGGGCGAACGTCATACCTACTAAGAGCCCCGGCTACAAGTTCAGCGGCAAGCCCGCCGTGGTGATGTCGGCAAGTGAACGTGAGGCAGTGCCGGTGGAGAACTAAACAGTGATTACTAGCTGTGCAAACCCCAACCACTCCCTCTGATGATCCCAGTCGATAGGCACCGGCTTGCACAACACCCTCATCGACAACCCGTCCGGCTCCCTCCCGTCAAGTATCGCCTCTATGATGTCTGGTGCCAGGTATGTGAGGCGATAGATTCTCGCGGCGTAGGAGAAATCCAAGCCTATCTTGGCGGCAAGCTCTGAGACGGAGGCAAACTTGCCTGAGTCTATCAATTCCTTCCAGTGGTGGGCCCGGGCAATGGCCAGGGCGAAAGACTCCGCGTATGTACGGCTACTTTCTGGCACCTGCTCCGGGACAATGATGCGCCGCCTGCCTCCACGCCTTCTCACCTGCACGGGCACCGTCACCGTAATCAATCCGTCATTAGTCATATCATCAATCCTGTTCATAGCGCCCCTCCCGCGTGGACAACATTTTCACCAGTGGTCGCACCCCTCATCTCCGTAACCAGTCTATGTAATCCTCCCGCCTTCACCGTCACGGAGATCCCCCCGCGCGTGACCGTCACCTGCTCGACAAGCAGATGAACTATTCGTATCTGCTCCGGCGGGTAAAGCTCATCCCACACGGTATCCACATCCTGGAGCGCCTGCCGAACATCAGCCTCGGTGACGCACAGAAAACCATCACCCGACTCACCAGCCTGTGCGCATACTGCCCGGTATGTCTGAGCCACCATCTGCGGCGATGTGAAGATTCCCCGGAGTTGCGCCATGACCGCGCCTTCGACTTCCCCGGCAGGCATCGATCCCACAGGACATGTATCAGCACCATTCTTCGAAGCTTTGCAGCAATGGTAGTATCGATAGTACTTCCCCCGGCTCTGTGACGACACAGGGCTCATCGCAGAATCACAGGCTCCGCACCGGATTATTCCCCGCAATAATGACGGCTCCTTGGCCCGTGCATGCTGCACGCGGGTCTGCACGTTGTCCTCTATGACCCGATGCGCATTCCACCAGGTCTTCTCAGGAACAATGGCCTCGTGCTCCCCGGGATATGTCTTGTCTCGGTGTATGACTTCCCCGATGTATGTTTTGTTATTGAGCACGCGATGAATGTGGATTCTGTGCCAGGGAGTGCCCTCGCGAAAGACCCCTCGTTTGGTCATCCAGGATTTCGTTGTTATGCCCTTTGCGTTTAACTCTCTGGCCACAGTCAGAGGCGAGCCAGTCTCCGTGAACCGTTTGAAGATGTGGCGCACGGTTTTCGCCTCTTCCGGGTTTACAACCAATCGCCGATTCTCGCTGTCCACATCGTAGCCGAGTGGTGGTGTACCGCCCGTAAACTTGCCACGCCGCTTGGCCGCCGCCACTTTGTCTCGAATCCGCTCTCCTATGATCTCCCGCTCGTATTGCGAAAATGACATCAGCACGTTGACAGTCAGTCGGCCCATGGGAGTCGAACTGTCGAAGTGCTGAGTCACGGAGACGAACGCCACTCCGCGCTCATCGAACACTTCCATCAGTTTGGCGAAGTCCAAGAGTGAGCGGGACAGACGGTCGATTTTATAGGTCAGGATAACATCTATCTTGCCAGCTTCCACGTCGGCCAGCAATCTCTGCAGCGCCGGCCGTTCTACGTTCGCGCCGGTATACCCGCCATCCGAGTAGTCGGTCGGCAGCATTACCCACCCGTCGTGCTTTCGGCTCTGGACGTAGGATTCGCAGGCTTCCCGCTGGGCGTCCAGGGAATTGAAATCGGTATTGAGATTCTCCTCGGTACTCTTGCGCACATAGGCGGCGCACCGCACCTTCGGAATGGTCGGGTTCGTGTTCATGTCAGTGGCTGTCTTACGATTCAATTGCTACTTCCCCCATCTTCCGTTTCCTTGTGCCTGATTTGGCCAGGCCGAAGAACGCGCGCCCGTTCCAGTGTGAGCCGGTGATTGCCTCGGCGACGGCGGTGAGAGATCTGAATAACCTCCCCCCATACTGGAAGCCGCCGTGAACCACAATCACCTCGTGGGTCTGTCCGTTCCAGTCGCGGACGATCCTCGTTCCTACGACCGGCTGATCTTTCCGATCAGTGCCCCGCCGCCGTTTGGCCCTCTGTTCTCCCCCGTTCTCATCAAGCCCGCTGGCCTCCATGATTGCCTTCATCTTAGCCTTGGCAGCCTCCGATATGCCGCCGTAGGTCAGTTCCTGGATTCGATACGCCAGCCGACTTACCAGGTGGGGCCGGTTATGCGCCGGCGGCTCCGTGCCATACAGCGTTCGCCAGAGGTCCTTCAGTTCCTCCTGCGATAAGTTGTGCAGGTCTGCCACCTGCCGTAGAACTGAGTTGGTCGGGGGTGCGGGTTTATTCATTGTTCCTCCGGTACGCTTGGGTGTCGCTGTATTGATGGACGGCGCGCTGGATGGCGTGACTGGTTGACTGAATATCCATGGCTGCGGGTTCGCGGCAGACGCGAATGTCGATACCGGCGCGGAAGAATGCCAAGTGAGCCTTCATAGCATCCACGCCTCGACCCAGTCGACTCCAATCCTGTATGATAATCACAGAGAAGTGGCGACTGGCGCTGTATGCGTCTATAAGTAATCGCTTCAATTCGCTCCCCTCTTCGATGCGGGCTCCGCTCTTTCCGATGTCGGAGTAGAACCGGATTATCTCCAGATCATGGACATGGGCGTATTCCCTGGCCTCGTTGCACTGGTCTTCTACTGAGGATGCCGAATCTGCCCTTGCGGTGCGGGCGTAGACAACGGCACGGGTACGCCCATTGTCCTCATGTTCTTCGCCTGGGATTCTTTGGTGGTGCGGTGCCATTCATCGTGCCTCCTGAGAGTAGTTTCGTGTCCCAATTGACGCTCGAAGCGGCGTCACAATGCAAGTCCACAGAACGAGAACCAATTGGGACACCAGAGGATACTACTTGGCCGCCTTCACCGGCGCGGCGGCCTTCTTCTTCTGCGCCGCCAGCCACCTCATCTGCGCCAGGGTCTTGCCCCGGGTTACCTGGACATGCGGCTTGTCTACGAGCGTGCCTTTCCAGTCCCCGCCCCACTCAAGGCCGCACTGACGGGCAACATTCCCGAACGTCTTCCACGGGCCACTCCAGGTCACTTTCCCGTTGATGATGAATGCATAGTCGGCGGCCAGGCCAAAGTTGTGCCAGGAGTATCCACCGCGGGCCTTGGTCACGATGCTGCCCGGCTTCGTCCTCCCGATGGCATACAGCGCGTTCTGCTGCTCGATGGATCTGTAGCCCCACGTGAACAGCACCTTGATTCCATGCTCGGCAAGCATCTTCTCGAAACAGGCTATCTTCTTGGCAAACTGCGGGTCGAGGCCCGCTCTAGATGCGCTCATCGCGG
>CAZTAO010000092.1:0-11477 GCA_964611645.1 uncultured bacterium
AGGACGACTCGCAGAAGTCCGACTGGCATCTGGCCACAGCGATGATGACAGGGTATGCCGCTCGCTATACCTCTGAAGACTTTGAGGTCGTGGCGCTGGAGAAGACCTTTACCGGCACCATCATCAACCCCGCGACCGGCGCTGCCTCGCGCATCCTTGGGATGGCCGGTAAGGTCGACGGCATCGTGCGCCGCGGTCGCGAGTTCTACCTTCTGGAGCACAAGACTGCTTCCCAGGTAGATGGCTCCTACCTTGAGCGCCTGTGGTCAGACCTGCAGATCACGCTGTATTCGCACTATATCGAGCAGTCGATGGGTATCAAAATCGCCGGCGTCATCTACAACATGCTCGTGAAGGCCAAGCTCCAACAGAGCAAAGGCGAAACCGAGTCCGAGTTTGAAGCCCGCCGCGCAGACCTGCTCGCCAAGTCCAAGACCGGCAAGAGTACCGCCACCCGCAAGATGCCGGAATCCGATGAGGACTTCCAGTCACGGCTCGCCGCCAAGTACTGCGAGCCTGACATGTTCTACCGTGAGATGCTCTACATCTCCCGCGACCAGTTCGATGCAATGAAATCCGACCTGTGGGAGCTTACCCAGGAGTTCCTGGATTCCCGTCGGCGTGAAGTGTTCTACCGCAATACTTCCCACTGCTTCGCCAACCATCGCACCTGCGCCTATTTCCCGCTTTGCCAATCCAACGGCAGCGAGAACGTAATCGACAACTTCTACGAGATCAAGCCGCCGCACGAAGAACTGCGGTCGGCCTGCGCGACCCCAACACAAAAGGAGATGTTCTAATGCCACTGCCTACCGCCAAAACGCCGCCCAAACCCGAGCTCGCGGATCTCACCGTGCTGACCTATGGTCCCACGAAGATCGGGAAGTCGTCCTGGTGCTCCCACGCTGACAATGCGCTCTTCCTCTCGACGGAGCCGGGTCTCAATTCCCTGGAAGTGTTCCAGATCCCGATCCGATCCTGGGAAGAGTTGCTGGCCGCTTGTGCAGAGATCGCCGAGGGCAACCACCAGTTCAAAACGATCATAGTCGATACCATCGACAACGCCTACCGTATGTGCGCAGAACACATCTGCCGCAAGTTCAAGGTCGACCACGAGGCTGATCTATCGTATGGGAAGGGCTATGCCTTGATTTCAGCAGAATTCCAGCGAGTCCTGAACAAGCTCGCGTTCATGCCCTACGGTCTGCATCTCATCTCCCATTCTCAGGATATCGAGATTGAGACTCGGACCGGCAAGTACACCAAAACCGTTCCCACGCTGCCGGAGAAGCCACGGAAGATCGTGTTGGGGCTGGTCGACATGGTCCTGTTCTGCGACATCGAGACGTCGACCGCACCGGACGGCAAAACGGTAGCCCGCCGCGTCATGCGCACCAAGCCCAGCCTCTACTTCGAAGCCGGGGATCGCACCGGCAGACTTCCCGAGACAATCGACCTGGACTACGCCAAGTTCATTGAGGCGTTTGGCGCAGGTCAGACTCCCGCCGTACCCACTACCACCAAGGCAACCAAGGAGGCCACCCGATGAGTCACGACAACGATAGCACACCCATCAGCAGTCTCGACCTAACCCAGTTCGACGATGATTTCGCCGAAGCTCCGGTAGAGGAGCGAGAGTTTGAAGACGTTCCCGATGGCAAGTACCAGGCCATCGTTGAGAAGGTGGAACTTACGCGCGCCCAGTCCTCCGGCAATATGATGCTGAAATGGACGCTGAAGATTCTCGGCCCGCGACTCGCCGGTCGCCTCCTCTGGCGAAACAGCGTGATGGCCAGCAAGGAGAACCTGAAGTGGCTGAAGACCGACCTCCACACGTGTGGAGTGGAAATCGAAAAGCTCTCAGATCTCCCCGCTCGTCTCGGCGATCTGCTCGATGTCACCCTGGAGATAACCAAGCGCACTAAGGGCGAGAACGAGAACATCTACTTCAACCGCAAGATCGTGGTTGATCATCTGCCTTCCCACGACGACTCACTCACACCATTCTAATGGCAAAAGAGGTCGTCGTTGTAGTGGACTCGCGGGAACAGGAGCCGTACTCGTTCTCTGATCGAGTCGTCACTGTTCGACGCGCGCTGCCGGCGGGGGATTATTCTCTCGCCGGCCTTGAACAGTCTGTCGCCATCGAGCGAAAGAGCGCCGAGGACTTCGTGCATACGCTGATCCGCGAGAGGGAGCGCTTCCGCCGAGAACTACTCAAGCTGGCAACCTATGAGCGGTACTGCATTGTGGTGGAGGCTGGGATGGGTGACATCCTTGCCGGGATCTACCGGTCGGGCTGCCATCCAAGTTCGGTGTTTGGGGCTGCTATGTCGATCATAGTCGACTACGGTGTCCCGATCTACTTTTGCTCTAACCGCCAGTGTGCGTGCCGATTTGTTGAGGATTATCTACTCAGATGTCACAGGAGGTATCAGGTTTCGTGCCTACAGCAGCAGCAACCCAGCGAACCCAACTCCGGGGAGAGGTCGAGAGAGTCTTCTTCTCCTCCGCCAACTACTCCGCCGGACTGTTCATAGCGGATGGAGGCGACCGTGTGAAATTCGCCGGCAACGTGGTGGTTCAGGAAAAGCAGCCACTCGTGCTTCACGGCCAGTTCATCCGGCACCCGAAATACGGATTCCAGTTCGAGGTTACCAGCCTGGAGTTCGATCAGAAACTCGACTCCCGCGGACTGGCCAATTACCTGGCCAATAATCCCGATGTCAAGGGCATCGGCCCGGCCAAGGCTAAGATCATCGCCGAACAGTTTGGCACCACATTCGAGCGAAGCCTCATCGACGAGCCTGAGAAGATCGCCGACGTGGCGCACGTGCCTATCTCGGTGATCGATTCGCTCCGTGACCACTGGCTTGAGACGAGCCACGTGAACCACGCGATGACAGCGCTTTCGGCGTACGGGCTCACACATCATCAGGTGACAAAGCTGGTGAAGAAGCTTGGCAATAACGCCGTGGCCATAGTCGAGCGCGATCCGTATGTAATCGTCGGGGAGATCGATGGGTTCGGCTTCAAGCGTATCGACAAGATCGCGCGACAGGTTGGAATCTCCAAAGATGCCGCCAGCCGCATCCGCGCGGGACTCCTCTTCTGCGTGGCGGAGGCCCTGGATCAGGGCGACTGCTGGGTGGAGTATGAAAGCCTGCTCGACCGCGCGAATGCCCTCCTGGTCATGGATTCCCTCGATAGCCGTGAGCGGATCGAGAAGCATCTGGACGATCTCATCGACGAGAAGGCCTTGTCCTGCTATGGGGCCGAATCCCGATTCCTCGTCGCGATCCCAACCATCCGAGGAGTAGAGGAACACCTGGCGCGGGTGTTTGCCACAGGTGGGAGACCGGCTGGCTGCCTGATTACTGCGCCTGACCCACGTGCAGTTGTCAAGGAATCTGCGCCGCAGCTCAACGCAAAACAGTTGGATGCCGTTGCCAGCGCCCTCACGCATTCCATATCGCTGGTCTCGGGCGGGGCCGGGTCAGGCAAGACATTCACCATCTCGGCAATCACCAGGCTATGCGAGGAACGCGAACTGCGTGTTGTGCTCTGCGCGCCCACGGGCAAAGCCGCCAGGCGGATGGAAGAGGCCACAGGTCGCGGCGCCTCGACTATTCACCGTCTGCTTGGTTTCGACGGTAAGGGCTTCGACCGCGACGAGAGCAATCCCATCTGGGCAGATGTGCTGGTCGTCGATGAAGTCTCCATGGTCGATGTGGTTTTGGCGTGGCGCCTGTTTCAGGCAATCGATCTGGAACGCACCGCCGTGGTTCTTGTCGGAGACCACAATCAGTTGCCACCAGTTGGGCCTGGCAATATCCTGAGAGACCTTATCGAGTCCCGGGTCCTGCCGACGACAATCCTCGATGAGGTAATCCGACAGGCAGGTATCCTCAAAGAAAACAGCACGGCCATTCTCAAAGGTGAAGTCCGCAAGACGCCCGCGAAGGACACGTCGGGGCGCGGCCCGTGGTATGTCGCAGACCAGCACAAGGACCCGGAATCCGTGCAGCGGTTCATACTTCAACTCTACGAGGGAGTCCTGTCAGAGAAACTGGGTTTCGACATCCTGAGAGACGTGCAGTTGCTCACCCCGACCCACAAGGGTCCGCTGGGCACGATGGAACTCAACACCAAGCTGCAGCGGCTTGTTCAGCGCAAGCTCTGGGATTGCGACGCGCCGATACCCCAACCCGGCAAGCGCCCGAAGCTGCTGGCCAACGACAAGGTGATCCAGACCCGGAACAACTATGACCTGGGTGTGATGAACGGGGCGATGGGCGTCGTTCGCGACATACGCGGCGACGGGTCCATCTCTGTAGAGTTTGACGACAATCTGGTGGAGATCCCCGCCGGATCGCCGCATCGCAATGACTTGCAGTTGGGATACGTGATCTCAATCCACAAGTCGCAGGGGTCGGAGTTCCCCTGCTCCATAGTCATCGCACACAAATCACATAGCTTCATGCACCACCGAAACCTGCTATACACAGGAGTCACGCGGGCCTCTCAGACCGCCATCATCGTCGGCGACCAATGGGGGATTTCGAACTGTGCCAAACGCGTGCAGGTGGATGAGCGAAAGACATTCCTAAGCCTATTACTCAACGGAGGGACAAAATGACGACAGTGCAAACCGTGGCGGCCGTGTACAAAGGCTACAGATTCCGAAGCAGGCTGGAGGCGCGATGGGCGATCTTCTTTGAAGCGCTTGGTGTGCCTTACGAGTGTAATCCAGAGGGCTTTCTCACGAGTGACGGCTTACGCTATGAGCCCAGTTTCTGGTTGCCCGTCCAAGAATGCTGGGTGGATGCTGATAGATGTGTCGGACATGCTCTGCCACACACTGCAGCATCGGCTGTGGCGGCTGAGACTTGCAGTCCCATCTACATCTTCTGCGCGCCTATAAGACCCCTGAGTAATGGATGGCCAGCACGCAATGGCACAATCTTGGCTCCCGCCCCATTTGCCATACGGCAACACGTTGATGGTGGGTGCAGCGCACCGTATGTGTGGTCTAGGTGCCCGGTATGTGACAAACTCGATCTCCAGCATTGGGGGAAAGGCGATGGAAAATGCTGCCTTGGAAATGAGCATGAAGGGATGAATGGTCGCGGCCTTCCACAGGCGTATCTCAAAGCATCCCGCGCTCATTTTTCGTATGACAAAAGGATCGACGCGTACCGGTGGCAGGCATGAGCAAGCTAACATTGGAGACGACCGCCTGGGATAACATCCCAGATGAACTGAAGTCACTTCGTCAATGGGTCTGCTATCGCGTCGAGGATCGCGGCGGCAAACCCACTAAGATACCTTATCAAATCGACAGCGCGGGCCGCAGTAACGCCAAATCCAACGACCGCAATACCTGGCACAGCTTCGAAGAGGTGATCGACTCGCTCAGCAAGCCCATTAACAGGTTCAATGGTGTGGGATTCATGCTATCCGAGTCGGACCCCTATGTATTCATAGACCTTGATCACGTCGTGGTTGATGATGGCCAGATCCAGCCCTGGGCACAGGAGTTGATCAACCGAGCAAACTCCTATACCGAGTTTAGCCAATCAGGCACCGGTATCCACATCATTGCGCGTGCCAAGAAGCCCGGTTCTCGCTGTAGAATACACACCCATTCGCAGTTTGAAATCTACGATGACGTGCGGCTGGTGGTGTTCACGGGGGCATTGCTGCCTGGGGCACCCGCGCAGATAAATGACGCTCAGCCGGCCATCGACCAAATCTACTCTGATGTCTTTGGACACGAACCTCAGAACGTGCCCCAAAAGGAATCTGCGAAGAACAAACGTCCTAGCCGTATGCCAGATCGCGTGCTTGTCGAGCGTGCCTTGTCGGCCAGCAATGGCGACAAGTTCTCCAGACTCTGGAACGGCAATATTGGAGAGTATGACGGCGATGCCAGCGCAGCGGACATGGCGCTTTGCTGCATGTTGGCCTATTGGACTGGCAAAGACCCAGTCTGGATGGACGGGCTGTTTCGTGCGTCGGGACTGATGCGGGAGAAGTGGGACGAACTGCGAGGCTCCCAGACCTATGGGCAGATAACCATCGACTCCGCCGTGAATTTGACCAAGGAGGCATACGTCGACCAGACGGCCGATAGGGGTGCTAAGCCTGCCATGCGTGGCGGAGCGCGCAATAAGGGCAACCCGGCACACGGTCCAGACGGCGAACCTATGAATGATCTGGGTAACGCAAGACGGCTGATTAAAAAGCACGGCACACACATACGGTATTGCCACGATGCCATGTGTTGGTATTGCTGGGATGGTCGCCGGTGGGCCAAGGATGATACCAAGGAGATAATCCGCAAGGGCATAACTGTGGTGGACGATATGGTTCGACAGGCTGATGGGATGCGCAAGTCCGCCATATCCAACTCAGATGACGCCGCACTTGAGGCCGCTAAGTCATTCCAGCGGCATGCTGTCTCTTCAGGAAATCACAGTCGAATCGTCTCTATGATTGCCCAAGCAGAGTGTGACCCTGCAGTCAGCATTCTCACGAACCGTCTTGACACCAGTCCGTGGCTTCTGAACTGCAGCAATGGCACTCTTGACCTACAGACCGGGGAACTGCGGCCACACAGCCAGTTGAATCTCATTTCGAAGCTGATCAATGTCGCCTATAACCCCGAAGCTCAGTGTCCGATCTGGGAGAAGTTCATCGCAGACATATTTGACCATGATGCTGAGCTGATTCGCTTCATCCACCAAGCCTGCGGCTACACATTGACCGGCAACACTCGTGAGCAGGTGTTCTTCATCCTGCACGGGTACGGATCGAATGGCAAATCAACGTTTCTAGGCACGCTTCGTGACGTACTGTGCGACTACCAAGCCAAGACGACCACAGACACGTTCGTGGAGAAACACAACTCAAACAACAGTAATGACGTGGCGGCTTTGCGAGGGGCGAGAATGGTCAGCGCAATAGAGGTCGCTGCAGGCAAGAAGATGTCGGAGTCCTTGGTAAAGGAGCTGACTGGTCAAGATGAAGTTACTGCTCGTTTCCTCTACAAGGAGTTCTTTACATTCGCTCCAATCTTCAAACTCTGGCTTGCTTGTAATCATATACCAGAGATCAGGGGCCAAGACGATGGGATATGGCGGCGTGTGCGGAATATCCCCTTTAAGATTCAATTTCAGGACGAGGACCATCCTACGGGACCTTACAAAAACAGAGACCTGCCGGACCAATTGAGAACTGAATTGGAGGGGATACTCGCCTGGCTTGTCCGTGGATGTGCCGACTGGAACAAGTACGGTCTATCTATGCCTGCAGTGGTGATGAAGTCGACTGCCAATCTTAGAAAAGATATGGATCCCCTAGATGGCTTCTTCAGTGAGTGCTGCGTAACCGGAAAAAACGTGAGGTCTCAGGCAAAGGATCTGTATTCGGCATACGTAGCTTGGGCAGAGGAGAACGGTGATCGGCCATTGTCGCAGCGTTGGTTTGGTCTTCGTTTGTCTGAGCGTAGTGGGTTCAGTAATTTCAGAGGGGCCAAGGGTGTACGCTGCTGGAAAGGCATCGGTTTGCTCGACTCTGACAACTCGTCAGCGGATCCTTCAGATGTGACTGATGTGGCACATGGCACCCTTTTTGCCGAAACCTTCCTACGCGCGAAGAAAGAAGATCATGATCATGGTAATAGTAATAACGCTATAGAAAGTTATAGCAGCCCAGTGCCACAAGTGCCACAAACGTCACCTGTATCCGGTGCTGTGTCGCATGCCGACGACAGCCTCGATCAGCCGAGTCTGCCTCCCACAATCCCCTGCGACAAGTGCAATGCCAATGAGTGGCAATCTGACCCAGGTGATGCCTCCAGATGGCTCTGCATCAAGTGCGGCGCTGCTGTGAGGGTCCTCTGATGGCATACACGGCGTCAGCAATTCTGCGCGAACTGCACGAAAGGGGCATAGTCCCTGCTCTGGGTGCTGCCGGGCAGCTAGTTCTTACTCCGGACGAACTCGTAACCGACGATGTAGCAGAACTCGTTCGGAAGCACAGACAGGCTATCGTGGGAGAACTGTGCGCACAAGCCAACGTCGCTTTGCTGGAGATCATGCCGGCCACCGCGTTCGGACCAGCGATAAGCGCCCAGAAGTATGGCAAGCTCCGGGACTACGTTGGTCAGGCATGTCCGGTCGTTCTCATTGGATTCCGTGGCGCGGGCACAGTAGTCCGCGTCACACCGCCCAATGATGTGTTGCCCGCGGGATCCGTTACTCTCTGGCTCGCCAACGGTGAGCGCGAGGATTATGACACCCGAATGCTGCGTTACGAGGATGGAAGTCCGGTTGCGGATGTAACCTGGGATGTTGTCGAGCCATCCGCTGCCGAAGACAATGCCGATGGTAATGAGACTACTGGCCACTTCCTGTGGGTAGCCACCGACCTTGACTCGTTTGAGGATACTGATTCCCGGTTGGGCCAAGAGGTCGATATAGACCAGGTCTACCGCATGCTGGACGCCCCATATTATGCGTGGCTGCGATCCCGCATGGAAGTTGCCAGGAAAGCACATGCGTCAGGCTCCCTCGACGATGACGCATTCGAAACCCTGCGCGAGCGGTTCAACACCGTTCATTCCTGGGCAGTTGCACATATTGGTGAGGATGCACTGCGCAGAGCGGTCAAGTCCACCAACGCCAAGTCCTATGTGGCTCCGTCTGAGGAGACTTATGCTGCCTACCGCATAGCACAAGACGACTCCTGGGACGCACAGGTGCGCCAACCTAGCGCGTCTGCTCCCTCCGAGGCACTGACAGGCTATGCTCCTGAATTGCAGCGACTGTTGGCGACACAGGGCTTTGCCGCTATTCGCTCGTCGGTCATCGGGAAGGTCGTTGTGGTCAGCCGCGATGAGTCAGTCGTTGTCCCTCCCGAATGGGCGAAGGCTGTCACATTCACGATGGACGAGATTGGGCTACTGAAGAATGCTGGACCCAACATGATGCAGCAGGTCTATGAGGTCAAGCGGAGATTTGGTGGCACAGCAATGCCTACAAGCGATTCGCTGGCACACAGGGTGTGGCCCGAGGAGTACCCCGAGAGTATCGGCAAACGGGTCTCACACTTCCCAATGAACCCTGCCGGGCAGGCAGAGTAAAGCAATGTGCGTTTTTTGCACAATGCACAACTAATAGTGAACCGGGCGCAACATGCCTTCTCTGCCCATGTCCGGGTTGCGCAAACAACTAGTGGTGAACGAGGAGAGATTATGACTAGGAATCCAGATATCGAGGAGACCAGAGGACCAGTAGGCAGCGAAGACCGTGCTCGTGTGGAACGTTGGAACCGTAACGGCGAAACAGGCGGCGGTCCCGGCGGCGCACCCGCGGGCAATACCAACGCTCTCAAGCACGGTATCTATGCGGACAGGTTTCTGAGCCCGGAGGAGCGACCAGTCTTTGACGCCATCATCGGCCAGTTGCACGAGGACTTCGTGTTCAACAAAAGCTCTGACTTCATGCAGGTCGAACTGGTCGCAGTATATTTCCTGAAACTGGGACGCGCTCAGGAAGCCAATGACTGGGATGCGGCTGAGCGGTTGGACCGAATGATTCGCTGCCACCTCAAAGACCTCAAGGCGACCAAGATAGCGCGTGAGGGTGAGGAGCCCAAAGGCGCTGAGACGACGCCGGCGGAATGGGCGACATCGCTACTGGAGAGGTTGGCCGAAGTGGAGAGTAAGGCTCGAGCAGAGTCGGAACCGGAGAAAACGCAGGAATGAGTTCAGATAACACCGTGGGGAAGTCTGGGATGGAGCGATGTGCAGGCGTGGATTTGGCTGGGCAGAGTCAGGCGATAGCAGATAATACCTCGTTATCTGACTATGGCCAGTGCCTCTGCTCCCTCGACCAACAATGGGTGTGGACACTGACCGTCTGTGTGAGACCGCTAGGCTACTGCGACTTAGTCACGAATGCTTTTAGAAGCTGCCCGAGGGTCTCAGACCTGGCAGTAGCGCCTCAAAAACATTGCGGCCACTTCCTTGTCGGCCTGACCAGTGGCCACTTGTCGCACGAGGTCCTCGAAGGCTTCTTCCGGAGCGTCGAACTGGACGTCGTTCATTTCCAGGAAGACGAGAGCGGCAACTGCTCCAGTGCGTTTGTTGCCATCGACAAACGGGTGGTTCTGAGTGATGTGAAAGAGATATGCGGCCGCCATTGCGTAGATGTCGTTGTGCAGATAGCAACCGTCGAAGGTAGCCGACGGCATTGCTACCGCCGACTGCAGGAGATGGAGGTCCCTTACCCCGTCAGAGCCGCCGTACCTCTGGACCTGATCGGTGTGGATTGCGAGGACATCGTCAAGACCGAGAAAGTCGACCATCTACTCTGCCAGCCTTTTGAGGGCGTGACCGTACTTGCGGTGGGTGTTCTCCAGCGCCTCTCGGAACTTAGCGGCTCGCACTTCATCTCGAACCGGAGTGACTATGAGAACGCTGCCGTCAGTAGTCACCTCGAGGGGAGTATCGTTGTCTATCTTGAGCAGGTCGAGGACGCTGCGGTCGATGACCAGCGCCATACTATTGCCGTGTTTGGTGAGTTTCTTGACCATGTCGCCGCTCCATGTGAATGCATTGCTGTACATACAGTGTATCACCACCAACGTGGGCAGTCAAAGGCGGACTCACATTCTTTCCAGAGCATCCTCCAGCCGGTCGTCGGAGAGGTGAGTGTAAATCTCGGTAGTGGATATGTCTGCGTGACCCAGCGCCCGCTTCACCAGCAGCAGGTCGGACGTCGATTCGTACAGGTGCGTGGCGAACGTGTGTCGCAGACCGTGCGGTGTTATGTTCTTGGCGATGCCCGCCTTCTCCAACCAGTAACCCAGGCGCTGCGCAATCTGCCTAGCGGAAATCCTTGTGCCACGCGACGATACGAACAGCGCCAGGCATCCGACTGTGGCTACGCGCCGGCGTTCCTTGAGATGGTCCCGCAGCAGTGTGCGCAGAGTCGACTTCACGAACTTGACCTGAGGGATGTTTCCTTTGCCGATGATGCGGATGTGCTTGCCGTCGAGATCGACGTCGTCTATGTCCAGGTTCACCAGTTCGGCAATGCGAATGCCGGTGCCCAGGAACAACTCGAAGATGACGCGGTCGCGGCGTGCCAGTGGATTGGCTCGGTCATGCAGTTCTTTAAGCAGCCTGCGCTTTTCGGCTTCGGTCAGGAATGCGGGCGGCGTTCTCGTCAGTCGTTTCACGGTAACCAGTTTGGCTGGGTTGGTCTGGGTCAGACCGCTTTGAGTGGTCCAGGCGAAGAACGACCGGACGACTGTTTTGAGCCGATACATCGTCGCAGGGGAACGAAGCCTGCCGTCCGCCGAGTGCATGACTATCTGGTCGGTAAGCGCCGCGTTGATGAGCGACGGTGTGACTTCGCAGACGTCCAACTCCCCCAGCGCCCGGGCAAAGCATCGCATGTCTCGGA
>CAZTAO010000093.1:0-11323 GCA_964611645.1 uncultured bacterium
ATAGTATCGCTCAAGTCAGGAAGTCAAACAAGGTGGGGGTGGTTTGACGCTTACGTATATCTAGCCATATCGGAGGCAATGTCGCCAATATGAGGGTGGTTTCCGAGGGGTGTTGGTGGAATGGAGGAACTTGGCGCGCCTGGAGGGACTCGAACCCCCGACCCTCTGATCCGAAGTCAGATGCTCTAATCCGCTGAGCTACAGGCGCGGGACTGGTGGCAGACAGCGTGCGCCGCCGCCAGTAGATATTCTACCACATTGCCGGGCGCTACGACAAAAAGCCAGAGTAACTGTTCGGTTCTGGTGAGCTACTCCCTCTCCCCGGCCCCCGGGGAGAGGGTTGGGGTGAGGGGAAGCAACAAGCCTTGCGAGATAGCACTCACATAGTCCAAACCAGTACGAGCCCAACACCGAGGTCGCGCCGCCCCCCAGAACCCAGAACTCAGAACCCGAATATCTGCCACCACTTCCGCTTTTCCGTGCGGCGTGGAGACTTCTTCGCGCAGTTGGGGCAGGGGCTGAACTCTCTTCGGGCAAGGAACTCTATCTCGCAGCGGAGCCTGGCCGGGGCAGCGGAGCAGTCCTTGGCGAGATGGAAGACGCCGCTGGAGTCTATCCAGGCGGGTCTCAGGCCGGGTTTGTTGGCGATGTCGTCGGTGTCGAGTTCGAGCATGCCGAGGCCGTCCGCGCCTCCGGAGAACCGCATCGCCGCCAGGTTCACCACCATAACGCTCGAAGCGCCCCCGTGTGACTTCAGCGCCGAAGCGTAGACTCTTGCCGAAGCGCCGGTGTTGTAGATGTCATCGAGCAGGAGGGTTTTGCCTTGGGCGGAGCCTGGTCGGATGAAGAGGTCGGCAGCGGCGATTCTGGCTCTTTCCGCCAGCATATCCGGCCCACTCAACCGCTGAAGCACTCGCATTGGAGGCCGCCCGCCGGACTTGAAGAACGCCTGCTCGCAGTCCCTTGCCCCAAGCCTTCTGCAGACTTCCTTCACAAGGAGGCTTTGCGGCTTGGACTGGTCCGGCTGGCTTTCGGAGGACGACAAAACCCGCGCCACGAACTTCGGCTTCCAATCACCGCAGGCTTCCACCACCAGCCCCGCATAGAAGCTTGCCATTTCCCCGATCTCAGGCGCAAATGCCTCCGCCGGAACGCATTCCTTGAAAGCCTTGACCAGCCTGCTGTCGTAGTCCTGGGTTCTGCCAGCCCAGAAGGAGCCGAGGTGAACGGTCCGGTCGCAGGGATCGGTTGAGGCGAGTTTGGGATAATCGAGGGCTTTCCACACAGCCACAGGCGCGGGGGTAAAGCTATTGGGGCCGGCTTGTGCCTGCTCGGGCATCGGGTTTGCCTCAGACGTAGTCTATTATGCGGTTGGAGTCATCGACCAACACCACTTTGCGCTCCACCGGCTCATCGGTCATGCAGAAAGCGGTGATTATCACTTTGTCTCCGATGTTGCACTTGTGCGCGGCCGCGCCGTTAATGCAGATGATCCCCGACCCACGCTCGCCGGGCATGGCGTATGTCTCGAACCGTTCGCCGTTGTTCACATTCCACACGTGTACAAGCTCGCCGTCCAGTATTTCCACGGCCTCCATCAGGTCAACATCGATGGTAATACTGCCCACATAATTCACGTCGCACGCGATAACGCTCGCACGGTGGATTTTGCTCTTGCATATACTAAGGAGTTTCAAGCTGGTCGGTCATCCTGTCTGCTTATTTCTACCAACCACATTATACCAGCAAACCCTCCCAAGCCTCAAGTTTGCCAGAAACGGGGCTTTTTTGGTATTATTGACTGTTAGCGGTCCCATGGTGCATCGGTTAGCACACGGCTCTTTCAAGGCCGGGAGAGGGGTTCAACTCCCCTTGGGACCGCCATTTCTTGTACCACCCGCCCTTCATTCCGCCCTCACCCATCCGCAGACACCATTCCCTAATCCTGGCGTAGCCGGAACCAACATCAATAATGAAACCCCGGAAAGATCCGTTCCCTTTCGTGTTTTCGTGATGAGAGTTCCTTGCGTCTTGCAATACGCACAATACCGCAATAAAACGCATATATGCCACTTGACACGCGCATCGCGCTGCGCTAGACTGAGCTTGTGATAGCGGCGGAGCGGAAACAACGGATGTATGAGATGGCGCTGGCGCAGGGGGCGGTGACTGTGCTGGAGCTATCCCGCGCGTTTGGGGCGGTGGAGAACACCATCCGCAAGGACCTCGATGCGCTTCACGCCGAAGGCAAACTCGTGCGGACCCACGGTGGCGCGATTGCCCCGGAGCGGGGCGTGCCATCGCCGCCGTATTCCCAGATTCGGAGCGCGAACCTGCTGGAGAAATCCCGCATTGGCCAGGCGGCGCTTGCCTACCTGCCGAAGGCCGGGCTTGTGCATGTCAACGCCGGGACCACGGCTTTCGAGTTCATCACCCGAATCCCATCCGATTGGGATATCCAACTCACCACCAACTCCCCCGACATCGCTGCCTATCTGGCGGCGAACACGCGGATCGAGGCATCGATTTTCGGCGGGAAGATGGTGCAGGAGTCGATGGAGTCCGACGGCAGCTACTCCGTTGAGGTCATCGACAGGCTCTACTGGGACGCCTGCTTTGTCGGCATCAACGCGTTGGACCCGGAAAAGGGCATTACCGAGGTGGACCTCAACGTGGCGACGATGTGCCGAAAGGTCATTGAACGCAGCAGGAAGGTCATCGGGTTGTGCGACTCATCGAAGTTCAGGCGATACTCGCGGGCAAGCGTAGGCCCGGTATCGCTGATAGACGTGCTTATTACCGATCCCGGCATCGACGACAGCCTGGCGGAGTGGCTGAGCGGTGAGGGGGTCGAAGTGGTGAAAGCCGGGGGAGAGATATGACGGACCAGGAACTGTATGAGCAGATAGATACGCCATTCTATCGGGACAAGATCGCCCCGCTGCTGCCGGAGAAGGTGCTGGACTTCCACACCCATATATGGCTCGATGAGCATTGGAAAGACCAGCCGGCGTGGGAGAAAGATTCTCCCGGGACCAAGTATATGGTCTTGGATGAGCAGTGCTCGGCGGAGTCGATGCTTGGCACAATATCCAGGGCATTTCCTGATCGGCTGTATGAGATAGTGACATTCGGCATGCCCAGCCCGGCTGTGAAGCTGGCCGAGAGTAACGATTACGCTGAGGAGTCTGCCAGGAAGCACCCCGGCATCTATCCACTGCTGATGGCCGGTGGGGACCTGATTCCTGAAGATGAGATCAGGCGGTTGATTCCGGACGGCGGGTACTATGGCTACAAGGTCTTCCTGAACTGGTTCGGCAACGACTACGGCCACCTCACCATCGAGGACATGATCGGTCCCAACGAGATGCGGCTGGCGAATGAGCTGGGGCTGGTGGTGCTGCTGCATGTCCCGCGCGACGGCAGGCTGGCGGACCCGGTGGTGCAGGAGGGGGTGCGGAGGCTGTCCCGCGAGTATCCCAACTCCAGCATAGTTCTTGCACACTGTGGGCGCGCCTATCTGCCGGACGAGATGTCCGCGGCGATTGGGGCGGTGGCTGACCTGGATAATGTCTACCTGGACACCGCGATGGTGATGGAGCCGCAGGTTATCGAGATGGTGTTCGACCGCATTGACTCCTCCCGCGTGCTCTATGCCTCCGATCTGCCGGTTGCCGCGATGCGGGGGCGCAGAGTGTATCTCGCTGACCACTGGGTCGACCTGGTGTGGGAGGGCTACAGTTCCAGCGCATATCGCGTTCCCAGCAAGAATATGCGAGCGACTCTGATGGTGTACGAGATAATACTCGCCGTCAGCCGGGCCGCGAGGATGGCAGGCTTGACCGACAAGCAGGCGAAAGCCCTTTTCCACGACAACGGCATGGCGCTGCTGAACAAGGCGCGGAGGGGTGACGACTCGGCGTAACGAGTACAAGTTCCCATCATCCTGAGCTTGTCGAAGGATGCGATTTGGCACAATGGCGGGCCGGCACGCTTCGACAAGCTCAGCGTGATGGTGCAGCCCAACGCAGTATCGGCAAACGGAGAGACTGTTGGCATCAGAAGGGTATCTGGGTCTGGATATCGGGGGGACCGGGGTCAAGGTGGGAGTATTCGACTCCAAAGGGGTTCCGCTCGCCTTCAGCCGAAAGCCCTTCCAGCCGGTGGGCGGGCAGATCGAGATCGACTTGGTCCGCGCAGCCGCAAGGGAGAGCGTGCGAGAGGCTGTGCGCGCGAGCGGAGCCAGAATTCGGGCAATGGCAGTCTCCAGCCAGGGCCAGACTTTCGTGGCTTTGGATGACCAGGACAATCCGCTATACCCCGCAATAATGTGGTACGATGCCAGGGCCGCGGCGCAGTCCGATGCGCTTGCGAATGCCCTGGAAAGCGCCGAGAAGCCCCTGCCTTTCATTGAGGCGATCGCCTCCGGGCCAAAGATAATGTGGCTGCGGGATAACATGCCAGACGTGTTCGCCGCAGCCAGCCGCTATCTGCTCCTGCCGGATTACTTCGCATATATCCTCACAGGCAAAGCAATCACCGACCCTCAAGCTGCCGCAAGCACGGGGCTTTACGTCGATGGCCAGGGAGATTACCACACCCAGGCCCTGGCTGCTTCCGGGGTTCGCCGCGAACAACTGGCCTCGATCCAGGATTACGGCACAACGATAGGCCGAATCCGCGCGGACATAGCATCGGAATGGGGACTGGACAGAGAAACCCTGCTCGTAAACGGTACAAACGACCAGTACGCAGGAGCAATCGGGGCAGGCAACTGCGAACCGGGCATTCTCACGGAGACCACCGGTACCTGCCTTGCTCTGGTGACCCTGACAGAAAACCTGCCCAACCCGATGCCCCCCGGCCTGATGGGTGGCAACTTCCCGATGACAGGCTGCCATTTCGCCCTCGCCTACGCCAAGACCGCCGGGCCTGTGCTGGATTGGATAAGATGCACCCTGAGCGGAGTCGAAGGGGGAGTCGAAGGGCAGGTCGGCGCGAGCATCGAGACCCTTGAATGCGAGGCAGGTGAATCGGGGATGGGCAGCGGTGGGGTCACAATCGTCCCGCACTTCGACGGCATGGTTTCTCCGACTCCCGACCCCGACATGCGCGGTTTGATCAAAGGTCTGAGCCTGGGAACAACCCGTGGTGACCTTTATAGGGCCGCGCTGGAGTCTTTGGCATTCAGCTTGCGAGAGAACCTGGAACTACTGGAAGAGAACGGGTTGCCGGTCAAGACAGTCCGGTCAATCGGAGGCGGGGCGAAGAGTGACCTTTGGCTGCAAATCAAAGCGGACGTGCTTGGCAGAGAGATCGAGCGGCCATTAGTCACCGAATCCGCCACGCTAGGCGCGGCGCTGATTGCAGCGGTGGGGGCGGAAGAGTATTTCGATATAAAGCAAGCCTCGGACATGGCTTACGGGGTTGAGCGGGTGTTTGTGCCGGACGCAGCAGCGCACACTGCCTACGAGGAGCCATACCAGTCGTACCGGCAGGCCTGCTGGTTGAGTTAGTGTGCCGCTTGCCCTGAGTAGCCGCGAGGAACGAGCGGCGTATCGAAGGGCGGCTATTCGTGCGGACGCCTTTCGATACGCTCGCAAGCTCGCACTCAGGGCTAGCGGATTCTACGAGCCAGACAATTCGTGAATCAGGAGATTTGAATATGAAAAACGTACCAACAATCGGCCTGCTGCCATTTTACCTTGAGCTGTACGACCGCGCTATGGGGGAGTATCGGCCTAAGGTGGAGTCGTTTGCGGAGACTATCGCGGTGGAGCTTTCCCGCATTGGTATCCACGTGGAGCGCGCGCCTGTTTGCCGGGTGAAGGATGAGTTCGACCAGGCTGTCCGGGCGTTTGAGCTGGCGGGCGTGGATTGTATCGTCACGCTGCATCTGGCATACTCGCCCTCCGAGGAGTCTGTTGATGCCCTGGCTGGCACAAAGCTGCCTGTGATTGTGCTGGACACAACGCCGGACTTCCGTTTCGATCCCACCACCAACCCCGACGCCATTATGCTCAACCACGGCATCCACGGAGTGCAGGATATGTGCAACCTCCTCATGCGCCGGGGCAAGGCCTTCCGTATAGAGGCAGGGCATTGGCGAGCGTCCGATGTGTTGTACAGGGTCGCGGCGGATTGCCGGGCGGCATTGGCGGCTTCCCGCATCAAGTCAGCCCGAATCGGCCTGATTGGCAGTCCGTTCAAGGGTATGGGGGATTTTGCGGTGCCTTTTGGTGATCTCAAGGATTCGATTGGAATTGAGACAGTGCAATCGGATCCGGCAGCGTTGAAGGCGGCTGTTGCTGAGTTGCGGTCGGTGGAAGTGGACGCGGAGATGCAGCAGAATCGGCAGAACCTCGATGCTTTCGGAGTCTCCGAAGAAGCGCACCGGCGGTCGGTGGTTACCGGGCTGGCTGTGCGGCGATGGATCGAGCAGGAGAAGCTGTCCGGGTTCACTATGAACTTCCTGGACATCGACTCCGCCTGCGGTCTTCCGACCGTGCCGTTTCTGGAGGCGAGCAAGGCAATGTCGCGCGGCCTGGGCTATGCAGGTGAGGGAGATGTGCTTACCGCCGCACTGGTAGGCGCGCTGGCTTCGGTGTATGAAGAGGTGTCATTCACGGAGATGTTCTGCCCGGACTGGCGAGACGGCAGTGTGTTCCTGAGCCACATGGGTGAGATCAACCCGGCTGTCTGCGCGGATATGCCTGTGCTCATAGAGCCGCCCTTCCCATACACGGATGCCGCAGGGCCTGTTTCGGCTGTCGGCAGGTTCAAGACCGGCGAGGCAGTGTTGGTGGATGTCGCGCCGATGGCCGATGGCAAGTATGGCCTGATAGTCGCTCCGGGTGAAATACTGGACGGCGATGACAGCGAAGCAGTCCGTAAAACCGTACGGGGGTGGTTCAAACCCGAAATGCCGCTTGAGGAGTTCCTGTCGGGCTATAGCAATGCTGGCGGGACGCACCACCTGGCGCTGGTCTACGGAAACAAGGCGCGGGAACTGGCTGTTTTCGGTACGATGATGGGCTGGAACGTCACGGTTCTGGGAGGATAGGCTATGGCAGACAAGATCAGGGTTGGAGTTGTGGGTGCGGGCCGTGGGCAGAGTTTTGCCGACGGCGCGACCGATTTCGTTGGGATGGAGCTGGTCGCGCTATGCGACAACTGGGAAGAGAAGCTGCGCGAGGTGGGCGCGAAGTATGGCGTTACCACCTACACAGACTACGACAAGTTCCTCGAACACGACATGGATGCCGTGGTGCTGGCCAACTACTTCCACGAGCACGCGCCCTTCGCCATCAAGGCCCTGAATGCAGGAAAGCACGTGATGAGCGAGTGCATCTGCAACGCCACGCTGGCCGAGGGCGTGGCTTTGTGCAGGGCGGTTGAGAAAAGCGGCAAGACCTATATGATCGCCGAGAATTACCCTTTCACCGAGTTCAACATGGAGATGCGACGGCTTTACCAGACCGGTGAGATTGGCGAAGTAACCTATGCCGAAGGCGAATACAACCACCCAATGTCTCCGGAGTCCCGCATGGACATCGCCCCCGGAATGAACCACTGGCGCAAATGGATACCCTCCACCTACTACTGCACCCACGCGCTGGCCCCGCTGACGTGTATCACAGGGAGAATGCCCGTGAAGGTCAATGGTCTCTCCATCGCCTGTCGGGAGTTGGACTTGCGAACGGTGCGCCGAGGCGACCCTGGCTCGGTGATCCTCTGCCGAATGGACAATGGCGCGGTCTTCCGTATATTTGGCCTTGTGCTTCCCGGCCACAGTAACTGGTATCGGGTCCACGGATCGCACGGGGCAATGGAGATCACCCGCGGGTCAGGCTATTTCGGTTCCGGGCTGGTGCGCGTCTGTCACGATGAATGGGACCGTCCCGAGGGTACCCCAACGGAACGCACGTATGTGCCGGACTGGCCCGAACACGCTGATCTGGCGCGGCAGGCGGGGCATGGTGGAGGCGACTTCTGGACCAACTTCGAGTTCGCCAACGCCATCCGGAGCGGAGAGCCGCCATTCCTGGATGTATATCGCGGAGTGGCTATGAGCAGCGTAGGGATATTGGCCTGGAAGAGCGCCCTTGTTGATGGAGCGCCGTTCGACGTGCCGGACTTCCGCAGCGAGGCTTCGCGTTCAGCCTACGAAAATGACCACTGGTCGCCGTTCCCATCGCACGCAGGGCCGGGCCAGCCGCCACCGAGCATCCTGGGAACTCCCGAGCCGACCCCCGAGGGCCTGGCCCTTGCGCGCGAGCGTTGGAAAGCCCTGGGATATGAAGGAGACTGACGTGAAGGAACTCATCGGATTCCAGCAATTTGAAGACAAATGGCAGGCCAACGCGCAGCTTGCTCTCGACACCATCGCAATGCGCCCCACCCGTGGCATTCCGACGTGGGAGTTTCAGACCATGCAGTGGTCGCAGTTGGAGGAGCTTTCAGGCAACCCGCCGGGGAGCTACCCTAAGGAGCCTGAACGCGTGTATCTGGAGTTCATGCAGAGGAACGGGGTGTGCTTCATCGACCAATGGATTCCCGAAAACCCGCTGAGCATGAGGGACAAGGGTTACGAGGGCGCGGAACACACGGCTACCACCGGCGCAGAAGAGATCATCCGGGATGGAATGCTGATCGATTCCCCCGAGGCAGCCGTGGAGCATATAGAGCGCTTCCTGATCCCGCAGGTCGAGAAGGGCAAGCAAGACCTCGAGGCGGCCTTCGAGGATCGGGTGCGGGAACTTGTCGCGGGGGAAGTCCAGGTGCAGAGCCTATTCGGGACCAATATGCTCAAGGGCCCCTACGGCGGATTCTACTCATTCCCGAGCTTCCTCTACGGCCACTATAGCTACGAGAACTACTTCATGGCCTACGCGCTCTACCCGGAGGTCATCGAACGGTGCTTCAAGGCACAGGCGGATGCGGCCGTTGTGTACAATCGGATCGGCGCCAAAGCCATTGTTGATGGAGGCCTGCCCAAACTCCTGCGGCTGGACCACGACATGGCCGACTCACGAGGTACCCTTGCCGATGAGAAGACCCTGGACAAGCTATGGTTCCCGCACTTCGCCCGCTCGATCCAGCCCCTGCTGGATGCCGGTATCCGCCTTATCTGGCATTGCGACGGCAACCTGATGCAGATGGTCCCACGGTTGCTGGAAGCTGGGCTGGGCGGTTTCCAGGGGTTCCAGTATGAGGACGGCATGGACTACGAGCGCATCTGCAAAATGAAGACCCGAGACGGCGACGACCTCTTCATCATCGCCGGGGTATCAGTCACCCGCACGCTCCCCTTCGGCACTCCCGCCGACGTGAAGCGGGAGTTTGAGTGGCTGGTAGAGCACGGCCCAAAGGTCGGTTTGATGCTGGGATGCACAAGCTCGATCGCCCCCGGAGTTCCGATAGAGAACATGAAGGCCCTCATCGAAGGGTTCAAATACTACAGAGAACACGGGAGAGACTAGGTAAACAATATGCAGAAACTCAAAGTGGGAGTAGTTGGCGCGGCGGGTAGGGGGCGGGCGTGTTTCGGCGCGCTGCTGGATCACCCCAACGCGTGCCTCGCGGCTCTTTGCGACCTCAACGAAGAGAGCATCAAGAAGACTGCGGCAGACATCGGCGCGTCGGAGGTCTACACCGACTACGAGCAGATGCTCGACAAAGCCGGGCTGGACGCGGTGGTGGTCGGCACCCCGATGCCGCTGCACGTGCCCCAGAGCATAATGGCGCTTGAGCGGGGAATCCACGTGATGAGCGAAGTGCCCGCGTCGGTCTCAGTTGAGGAGTCAAAGGCGCTGGTGGAAGCGTGCAAGCGCAGCAGCGCGAAGTACATGATGGGCGAGAACTTCACCTACATGCGCTCGAATATGCTGGTGCGCGAGATTGCCAAACGCGGCCTCTTCGGCACAATGTACTTCGCCGAAGGCGCCTACATCCACGAACTGAAGGGACTCAACGAGATCACCAAATGGCGGCGCAAGTGGCAGACAGGCGTCAATGGCTGCACCTACCCAACCCACAGCCTCGGGCCGGTGTACCAGTGGATGGGCGAGCGGGTGGTGAGCGTAAGCTGCGTAGGCAGCGGCCACCACTACCGCGACCCCAGGGGCGACGAATACGAATTGGAAGACACAACCACGATGTCGTGTCGGATGGAGAATGGTGGGCTGGTGGAGATTCGCGTCGATATGCTCTCCAACCGCCCCCACGTGATGGAATACTACAGCCTGCAGGGAACCGAAGGCTGTTATGAGGCCCCTTGCGGTATGGGAGACCAGCCCAAGATATGGCTGGCGTCCAGGAGCAAAGAAGTCGAATGGATGCCGCTGGAGGAGTTAGCGGAGGAGTTTCTTCCGGAGCAGTGGCGCAACCCGAGCAAGGAACACCTCGAATCAGGGCACGACGGCAGCGATTATGTGGCCATGCGGGACTTCATCCGGTGCATACTGGAAGACACCCCGCCACCCATCGGGATTCACGAGGCGATGGATATGACCCTGCCCGGCCTCATCAGCCAGCAGTCGATCGCCCAGGGCTCGGTATGGCTCCCCGTCCCCGATTCGCGAACGTGGTAGCCACAAGAAGTGAACAGGAGAAGTGAATGAGTCCCATCGAAATAACCAGCGTCTGGATGGCGAGACCAGACTTTGAGAATATCCCGCGCTACGATCTTTCGCCGGAGTTTCACTACCGACTTTTCCGCAGAGGAGAGGAAGAAACTTGGGCGCGATTGCTCTATATCACCGGCATGAGGCCCGATTTCGAGACTGCGATGAAACAATGGCGGTTCGAGTTCGAGCCGGTACCGCAGGAGATGGAAAAACGGTGCATCTTCGTGGAGACACAGGCCGGAGAGGTCATCGCGACGACCCTGGCCTGGTATGAAGGCGAACCAACCAACGAGTGGGGGAGAATACACTGGGTCGGAGTCGATCCTGCGTATCAGGGCAAGAGGATCGGGAAGGCTCTGATCAGTGAGGCATTGGCGCGGATGTCGAAGACGCACACCAAGGTGATGCTGGAAACTGAGAGCCACCGCCTCCCGGCCATCCAAATGTACCTGGATTTCGGATTCGCCCCCCAGATCAGAGGCGAATCAGACAAAGCCGCCTGGGCAGAGATAGGCAAGACTCTCCAACTACCATCTCAGCAAACCCCGTAGGGGCGACCCTCCGTGGTCGCCCGGAATGTGGGCAGGCACGGAGACCTGCCCCTACGGTGATTACCATCCCTCCAGGTATCCTACCTGGATCTGGTGTTTGGCTATCTATGCGCGTATATTATGGCTGATGTGAGATGTTTTGTC
>CAZTAO010000094.1:0-11000 GCA_964611645.1 uncultured bacterium
CCTACGGCTATCATAATGACTCCGCATATTGGGTTGGCGAACAACGTTATCACCCCGGCTACAGTCAAGAGTTGGCCAAGGCAAGTCATCTTGTTGTCTCCCTTCTCCAGTCGAAACGCGTCTAGCGGCTATTTCCTTACTCCGCCGAATAGAAACCAGAGTATGATGACGCCAATTACCCATCCGATGGTACCCAGTTTAATGATACAGAACGCCGCTATCGCGATAGCTATCAGGCCGCACATTGCTTCGCTCCTTCTCTCACTCTTGCTGTCGGTGCATCCTCAATCAGTTCGTCCAAGCTTGGTTGTTGAACAGCCTTGCAGTGTCTGCGATCCAGAACCTATCCGACGCAAGTTCATCTACAATCAGGTCGCCGCACCCCTCTTCGCGATCCACTACGGACCACCATCGACGGTGTTGGCCGATCACGTTCACTGTGTCCTGAACCCGATCTTTCCGCTGCTCCCGGCCTCCCGGAAGCCGGAGGTCTCTTCGGAGGCGGCTTGGGCCAATTCATCCATCGTAACTATCGCGGGCCTGCTATCTGCCTCGGCCCGGACAATCGCCCGCCTGGCAGCGGCAAACACCGCATTCTTGATGTATCCGCCGGAAAATGCAAACCTTCGGGACAGAGACCCAACGTCCACGTCATCCGTCAGCGGAATCCTGGCAAGATATGCATCCCATATCTGCACCCGCTCTTGTTCGCCCGGCAGTCCCATCTCCAGCTTCAGGGCAATCCTGCGGTCCAGGGCCTCGTCCAACTCCACCGCCCTGTTGGTGGTCAGTATCAGCACCCCATCGAACTTCTCAATCTCCTGGCAGAACACAAGAAACTGCTGGTTGAAGAACCTGTCGTTGCTGCGGTTGCCGGAGAGCCTCTTGCACAGCACGGCATCGCACTCATCAACCATCAGCACGCACCGTGTCTTCTTCGCAAATGCAAAGAGCCTGGCGATGTTCTTCTCAGTGTCGCCTACGATCCCACCCTCCAAGCCGGGGAACCGGGCAACGATCAAACTTATCCCCAACTCACCGGCTATCGCCTCTCCGAGCATCGTCTTGCCGGTACCAGGAGGGCCGTATAGCAGGATGGTGGCACCCCTGCCGTAGCGGGCAACCTCACCCAGACCCCACTCCTCCAGCAGCACACGCGATTGTCCGTGCTGGGCGAGCATGGCCTGCAGTCTGTTCTTTTGATCTCCGGATAGTACAACGTCGCCCATCTTGAACCGCGGCTCCCGTGTCTCGGCGATGTCGGCGTTCTCCTGTGGACGCCGATCCTGGGCGTCTGAAGCCGGAGAACCACCACCGCAGGGAATCTCTGTGGTCAGTTCCAGGATTATGTTGTCCGGGATTCTCAGGCACTTCATCAGGACACTCTCATTCGTCGGCCCGAACAACTGGATCAGGCCGTTATCAACAAGCGGGCTGCCTTGCATAATCCTGCGAGTCAGAAATGCCCTCGGACACTCAACTGTTGGCAAACTGAGGATGCTCGCGCCATCCATCTCCCTGCCACTGAAGCCCGAAGCGCCGGCTTTGGACTGTTCATAAAGCACGTGCATCAGGATGTCGATATCGACGCTGTCTAGACCGTAGCAACTCCGAAACTCACGCAGATGCTGGATGCTGTCGTGTTCCCAGAGCCTACGCAATCTGCCGGCAGCACTTCGCAACGTCAGTTGTAATTCGCGATCGGGACCGGAATTAGGGTCGTGCTTCGCGAATATGGGGTTCTTCTGAGAGTCCAGCTTATGCTGCAAGTCGAACATTCGGAAGTAGAGGTCTATTCCCTCTTCCAGGCTGACCTCCTGCCCGACAAAGGGGACGGGTTCGCTGTACGCCATCGCTGAGACTCCTTTCACCCTGACTCCCAGAGGCCACGGTCGCGGGTTGATAGTGCCGATCCCGCGTGTCGGATCAGTACCAGGTTTCGCCCTTGCCCATGCAAGTCCGGCAGATACCATCGCCGCGGCACCACATGCACGTCTGGCGATAGTCTTCCGGCTTCTTTGACTGGTTGGGGTCATAGTATTGCTTACCAGTCCCTTTGCACGACTTGCACCGACCAGTTCCGTTGCAGTCTTTACACTTAGGCATTGTCCTATACCTCCGCTGAGAATTCTGAACGCACATCATTCTACCGCAGGGCAAGAGAGTGCGACGGCGTAACTGGGGTTACGTGGTGTCCTTGCGTTATCATCATTCGTTCTCTCCTTAGTTGTTTCATTCCCGTCATTGGGGCGACACTCGGTTGTAGATGTCCCCAGAATTCACTGGGCAATGCTCAGCAGGCTTCTGAGCTGGAGACGGACATATAGGCGTTATCGACAAATGCCTCTCAGAATCGAATTCTACGAGGTCGGATTCTATGCCGCCAACACTTGGCTTCCACAACAGATGCACGGAAGTGCGGCACAGCGGATTGCGGTAGGCGTGGTAACCGAACAACTCGTTACCACCCTACTCGTTTGCGTGTTGTCGTTTCCGATGCAACCTGTTACTATGAGTGCCTCGAATGCTGCGGGTGGGAGATTGCTATGAGTGTAAAGAAGATCGCAGACAAGAGCGGTAAGCTGAGATGGCGCGCGGATTTCGATGGTCCCCCTGCTCCAGACGGGAAACGCACCCAGCATAGGTTCTGGTGCCCTGCCAAGACAAAGGCAGAGGCCGAGGCGTATGAAGCCGAACGGAAAGATGAGATCTTCAGCAAGCGTCCGGCTGCAGCCAAATGTCTTACTCTGGGAGATTACATTCGTGAGTGGTTGGATGAAGCTGAGAAACGGCTATCCCCGACAACTCATAACTCCTACGGTAAGAATGCGCGTAATCACATCTACCCGCGGCTCGGGAACATAGAGCTATTGGAGCTGAGACCGATAGACGTGCAGAAGTTCCTTGAGTTCCTGGCTGAGAAAGGCAACAAACAGACCGGCAGTTCCTTGTCACCCAAGACCATACACAATATACATGGACTCCTGAGCTCTTGTCTGAGTGATGCTTACCGGTTGGATACCATTCCGATTAACCCAATGGACAAGGTAAAGGCGCCAAGGGTGCCAAAGCGTGAGATCAAGGTTGCATCGCTGGAGGACATAGCGAAGACGCTAAAAGCCATCGAGGGGTGGAAGTACCGTATCCCCGTGCTCGTGGTTATGTACATAGGCGTCAGAAGCGGAGAGGCTTTGGCCCTGCAGTGGGCTGATATCGACTTCGAAACTGGCTACATCACCGTGAGACATAACCTCATACAGGTACCGGGTCGTGTTGAACTGAAGGCAACGAAGTCTGAGAACGTAAGGCTCGTGAAGATGGACATCGATCTGCAGGAGATACTCTCGGTCGAACACGAGAGGCAGCAATCCGAGGGGATAGAAACGCCGTGGGTGGGATGTAACGAGGATGGTGAGTGCCTAACTCCCGGTGGAATAAACCGAGCATTCGGACGCTTGGCCAAAGAACACGGTATCCACATCAGAGTGCATGGATATCGACACACACAAGCCACAGCGCTGATGGAAGCAGATATACCTACTACCATCGTGGCGGCTCGTCTGGGACACGCTACGACGGCTTTCACTCAGGACAAATATCAGCACGCCAGGCCCAGCATGCAGGACCCTTCCGTAGCCGCAATACACAAAATGATGGAGGCTGCTAAGCGGTTCAACAGTGAGGCTGATACGGCTTCGGAAACCGAGTAGTCCATACCGAACATGGAATGTTCTCGGAAGATTTGTGGAATCAATGTGGAATCGAGAGCTTCCGAGACTCTAATTCGAGGCTAACTCGTGGCGGAGCGGGTGGGATTCGAACCCACGAGGGAGTTGCCCCCCTACAGCATTTCCAGTGCTGCTCCTTCGACCAGCTCGGACACCGCTCCATTTCGCCTACACATACTACCACACGGGGAGTTTGAGCGTCAACGCGCGTTGACGCACACTGGCCCAGTGGGCTATAGTAGGTAATCGAAGTCACCCGGACTGAGGTTGAGCATTTCACGATGGACCCAATTCGACTCGCCAGATGGTCAACTGCGCTCGCCGTAACAATCGCCGCCATTGCCTTGCTGGTAGGGCTTATGTTGGTGGTCATATCGCAGGTGCCGTCCGCGAGGCACAAACTTCGGTGCAAGTCCAACATGATGGCCATCAGCGCGGCGCTTCAGCGCTACTACTGGCCAAACGAAACCTACCCCGACAACCTTGACGCGCTCCGCAAGGATTACCTCAAAGAACCGGGAGTCCTTCGCTGCCCCGCGGACAAGTCTCCCGGAAGAAAACCCAGCTACGACTACATTAAGCCCGCGCCGAATGCCCCAGGCAATGCGATAGTGCTTTCGTGCGACCGCCACCGAGGTTCATTCGGAAAACGTATCCGGTTCACAGTCACCAAAGACGGTGAGTGGGATGTGGGATATGCTGAAGATGCCCTACGCATCAGTCCACCACAAAAGCAACGGCGTCCCCAATCAGGAGACGCCGTGAAACCCACATCACCGAAGTAGTTTTGCCGCTAGTTGAGCAGAGCGTCTACGTCCAGTTCAGCGTCGCCCGCAGGCGCGGCGGTGTTCCTGGCAGCGCCTTGCCGACCCTGGCGCCGAGCGCCAGGCTGACCGGCGCCCGTGCGACCGGCCCCAGCTCCTCGCAGCCCCTGGCCTCTTCCAGCGCCGGCCCCAATCTTCTTGATGGCGGCATCAGCTTTTTCGCGCTGCGCCGGCGTCAGAATGGAGAGTATTTTATCCATCACGGCCTTGCGAAGCGGCCGCAGCTTCTCCATCTTCTGCGCGGGAGTAAGTGAGGTGTCCTCACGAATGGCCTTCAACTGCGCGGCATTGTCAGTCACGATAGTCTTGACCTGTGCCTTTTGAGCGTCTGTGAGGTCGAGATTCTTCAGGAATCCCATAAATGCCATCGCGCCTTTTCTAGGCAGGCGAAGGAGTCTCGCCCCGATTGCTGCCTTGGCGACCTTGTCACGCTGCTCGGGCGTCAGGATGTTGTATACGGCATCAGACGCCGCGCCGACCAATTCCTTGACCTTGGTAACCTTCTGAGGCCGCGGCACGCTGGCATCCTTCAGGCCCTTGATATCTGTCATCAACTGCTTTCGGATGTCTGTGATCTGCTGAATTTGATCGGCAGTGAGTCCAAGCCGATTGGCGAAAGCCTGGCGCTGGCCGGCTCGCGGCGCGGGATCCGGGGTCTGCGCGGCGGCTGCAATGCTCAGGGCAACAACCAACACCAATACTGCTACTACAATGGTTCTCATCTTCTAGCTCCTTGTAACCAAATGGGAATTCTCTTACGTATGTTGAGACGGCGATGGCAGCGGTTCGGTTACACGTCACTTGAGATGCGATAGAATCGCGGTGGTCTCGAATGCGCGTCAGCGAGGCTTCGTTGCACCCTTGCGCCAGCGGAACACCACATGCACCGGCGCCTTGCCGCGCACGACGTGGCCCCCATCGCAGTTGATTGCCGATGTGGCGGGGAGTTGCACCCTTATGAACTGCGCCAGCTTCCAGATGTCGGATTTTCCCTGCACAATGAACATGTAGTTGCTGTTCATAGCCAGAGCTATGCGGTCGGTCTGTTGGTTCATGAAGGCGAGGCTGAACTTATCGCGCTTCAAGGGAAGCAGCCGCTGGCCTAATGCGAGAGCGCTTATGCCCGGGCTTCTCTTCACGCGGGAGTACTCATTGGAGACGGTTACCCTGCCGTCACACTCGATAGCCAGGAAGAACCTGCCGGTCCTTGCCCCCACAAGCATCCTCCCCTGGCGCTGGAGGAAGTCTGCAAGATTGAGGGACTTGGGATGATGGAAACTGCCGGGAATGGCGGCCACACCCCCTACCCGCTTCTTGGCCCGCGCGATAGTCTCGCCGCTGAGGTCGTATGTAATCAGGGTTTCGATGGAATCCGACCTGGGAAGCTGAGTTACCCGGAATACCTTGCCCCGGTATCTGGTTGTCCAGACTTTGAGCACATTGGGCGGGCGCCATTTAGGTGGCGGGCATACTTCCGGCTCACTCAGAACCATCGGACGCAAGACACCCGTTGTCTTCGCCGCAGGCCTCCGCCCTCTGCTCAGCCTCACGCTGAGCATCGCAACGACGCCCAAGAGACATACGCACCACAGAATTACTATTACCGTTCGCCTCATTGCACCATCCAACGCATCGACTACGCCTGACTGAACCGAATCATATCACAGTCCCGGCCCTATCGTCACGTTGGATTGACCGTCGAGGCGCGGCTGGAGTAGAATTCGCGGAGATGAGAGCGTTTGCTCAATGGAGGCAAGACAATGGACGCGTCGTTCAAGTGTATCAAACCCGAGGAGATAACCGAGAATGCATTCGAGCTGATTGGCTCCGAATGGATGCTCATTACGGCAGGCCCCAAGACCAAGTACAACACAATGACCGCAAGTTGGGGCGGCTTCGGTGTGATCTGGAATGGTCCGGTGTGCTGGTGCGTGATCAGGCCTGGACGGCACACTATAGGGTTCGTGAACAACAACTCCAATTTCACGCTGTCGTTCTTCGACAATGAATACCGGCCAGCTCTTGAGTTGTGCGGGACCAAATCCGGCAGAGACATAGACAAGGCTGCGGCAACTGGGTTGATTCCCATCGAGTGCGAACTCCCCGATACGACAGCCTTTGCCCAGGCGCGAATGATCATCGAGTGCAAGAAGGTGTACTTCCAGGACATCGATCCGGCGAACTTCCTCGACCCGGGGATCGACAAGAACTACCCCATCAAAGACTATCATCGGATGTTTTTCGGCGCAATTGAACGGGTATGGGTACGCAAATAGCGGGGGGGATAGAGCTATGCTGATAACATTCCTGGGGCACGCGGCCTTTCTGATGGTGACTTCGTCGGGAACGCGGATACTTACCGATCCGTACGACACTTCCGTCTTCAGCGAGAAACTGCTGTACAAGCCGTTTACTGGCGAGGTCGATGTGGTTACGGTCAGCCATAGCCACGGCGACCATTCCGGCACCCGACTGCTCAGGGGTAAGCCGTCCGTGATTTCCATGGCCGGGCAGCACAAGGTTCACGGGATCAAGGTCACGGGAGTCACGGCTGCTCACGATGATACCCACGGCAACGCGAGAGGCAAGAATATCATCTTCGTGATCGAAGCGGATGGGCTGAGAATCGCTCACTGCGGCGACCTGGGCCATGAGCTAAGCGATGCACAGCAGGGCGAAGTGGGGAGCGTCGATGTCCTGATGGTCCCAGTGGGCGGCTACTACACAATCGATGGGGCGAAAGCTCGCACTGTGGCCTCGCAACTCAAGGCGAAGCTGATCATCCCCATGCACTATCGCAATGCCAAGTGTCTCTTTCCGATAGCGGAAGTTGAGCCGTTCCTGGTTGGCTGGGAGAGCGTGATGCGCGACGGGACATCTGAGATTGAAGTGACCCCGGATACTCTGCCAAAGACCCCAACGGTGTGTGTGCTTGAGCCTCTCAAGTAAATGCCCGAGACTCATAGCAGGGAAGCGGCGGCCTCGTCGATAAGCCACGTGAGGTGGCCGCGATGGGGCCTCAGGCCAAGGACCGGAAGCTCTTCGGCGCTGGATTCTCCCGACAACGCCGCCCTCACGGCCTCGGCCTTGCCGGCTCCCCAGGCGATCACAAACATCGAACCTGAACGCCTCAGGAATTCAGCAGTGAGAGTAACCCGCCAGGACTTGAGCTTGGGTACAAAGCACCAGCCAGCGGTCCGGCTTTGCTCCACGTGCAGTTCTGTCCTGGGAAAGAGTGAGGCGGTATGCCCGTCCGGGCCCAGACCTAGGATCGCCAGATCGAGTCTCGGGTTGGTTCCCAGTGTGCAAAGTACATCGAGCGCATAGTCTGCTGCAGCTTCACCCGGTATGTCCGCACAGTTAATCGGGTGGGTGTTGGACTCCTCGATTCCTGCGGGCCCATACAGCAGTTCGGAAGCCTGAAGGAAGTTGCTGTCCCGGTGTCCAGGCGGCACACATCGCTCGTCCGTGAGGAAGAAATGTGCTCGTTTCCAATCCGAAGGTCTGGCAACAATGCTCTCGGCAGCCTTGGATAGAAGCAGTCTCGGGCTTCCTCCGCCGGGAATGGCAATAGAGCACAACAGCCTTGAGTCGCCATCTACCACCTGCGCCGTCAACTTTTCCAGCAGTATCTTGACTCCGGCTTCTTCGTTAGGCGCCACCACCAAGCTCTCATTGTAGCTCGAAAGCTTCACATCCATTGGCCAAACTCCTTGCCGATTCCATCGGCAGGCGAGACAATGAAGGAATCTCGCAATCCTTCAGAGTAGTTGTAACTGTAAGGTCTCGTGTCAAGTCTCAATAATATGTTACCCTAATCTACCACACTAGGACAGCAAACGAAACAGGACTCATATCGGGAGGGCCAGATCATGCGCAGCGTGCAGTTCGACCGTTTTGGCAATGCAACAGAAGTGCTGACTGTGGAAGAAGTTCCGATTCCTGAGCCGGGTGACGGGGAAGTGCGCGTGAAAGTCACCGCAAGACCAATTCACCCTGCTGATCTGATGTACATTCGCGGAACCTATGGCTTGAAGCCAAAGCTGCCTGCGGTTCCGGGTTTTGAGGGGGCTGGAACAATTGATGCCGTCGGGGCTGGAGTTGGCCTGACGGTAGGCCAGAGAGTGATGTTCGCGGGGATCGGTACTTGGCAAGACTTCGTTGTTGTTCCCGCGGACAATGTCTTCCCTGCGCCGGATGGCGTACCTGACGAGATCGCCTGCCAGTCGTTCGTGAACCCTTTCACCGCGATGGCAATGTTGGAGGAGCTCAACCTCCCCGAAGGCGCGTGGCTGCTCCAGACGGCAGGCGCGGGTTCCATGGGGCAGATACTGCTGGAACTAGCCAAGCAGCAAGGCATCAAGACCATCTGCACCGTGCGGCGCTATGACCAGGTTGGTAAGCTTAAACGGTTGGGTGCCACGGCGGTCATCGACACCGAGTCCGAACACATCTATGAGAGAACCATGGAACTCACTGGCGGCAAAGGCGTGCAGGCCGTGGTCGATTCCGTGGGCGGCAAGACTGGGGGACAGGCTCTCAACAGCCTTGCGAATCACGGCACAATGATCATCTACGGAGCCCTAGCGCGCGAGGAGACTCCCGTGAGCAACAGAGAAGTGTTGTTCAAGTCTCTCACGATCAAAGGGTTCTGGCTGGCGGAATGGGTACGCAACGCCGAAAAGGCCAAGATACGCGAGGCATTCGACACAGTCATCGACCTGATGACCAGCGGAAGGTTTGCGCCGCAGATCGATACCAAGTATGATCTGGGCGATGTGGAAGATGCGGCGCGCGACGCCCAGCGCCCGGGTCGATCCGGGAAGATTGTGCTGGTAGGATAGGCTTCACAGGACATCGCAGCCGCGGCAGGGGACTGCGGGACGACGACAGGGGTAATCGTGGCTGAGTGCCATGGGATGACAACCGCCAGGGGCGTCTGAAAGCATCAATTTGGTACAGTGTGTGGTACAGTGCAATTTGACTTAGGTTTCTGCCTGTAGTAAACTATGAATGCTGTCGGGGCGTAGCGCAGTTTGGTAGCGCACCTGAATGGGGTTCAGGGGGTCGAAGGTTCAAATCCTTTCGCCCCGACCAGCATCCTGATTTAGCCTCAAACCGGGTTCCCTGATTCCGCAATCAGGTACACCAACATTCAAGCCTTCGTTTACCTGATTCGGCGCAAAACAGCGCTTTCGCAGGTTACCTGATTAGTCCAAAAACCGCCCTTTTGTGGCGTTTGGAGGACCTATCATGGCAAGCAGAGCAGCAGCAATCAGAGTGACGGACATCGACTCCCTGGAAAGCGTGTACCAGCAGTTCCAGCGGGCAAAGCAAGCGCAGAACCTATCACCCCGGACCATCGAATACTACCAGCAGCGACTTACCCCATTCCTCGCGTGGTGTGACTCACAGAGCATTGCGTGTGTCACTGATGTCACAACCGATGATCTCCGCCAATTCATCAGCCAGGAAACGCAGCGAAGCGAGGCTTTGGGTTCACACGCTCATAGCGCGTTGGGTGTGTTCTTCTCCTGGGCGGAGTCCGAAGGCATACTCTCCACAAACCCAATAGCCCGTATTCCCAAACCACGGCGCAAGCAGGAGCTTATCACCCCACTGTCAGACGAACACATCAAGGCGCTGATCGAGTCCTGTGACTGCAAGACATTCCCCGGACTCCGTGACAAGGCTATGATGCTGACTTTGGTGGATACTGGGTTGCGGTCAAGCGAACTGTGCGATATGGCCATTGCCGATATAGACTTCACCGGCAGGAGCATACTGGTAACCTGCGGCAAGGGGCGCAAGCAGCGCAGAGTCTACTTCGGGGTTTCCACGGCTCAGGTCCTCGCGCAGTATCTTTCAAGGCGGGGGAAGTTGAACCACGAGCGGGTATTCGTCACCGCTTGCGGCAGACCGCTGGACCGTCACCTGCTTCACAAGATAATGCATGATCGGTTCGAGGCGGCGGGAGTCACGGGAGTCAAGAGCCTTGTGCACGTGTTCAGGCATTCGGCGGCGACCGCGTTCATTGCCAATGGCGGGGGATTGCTTCAGGCTCAGGCATTGCTTGGGCATTCCAGCTTCGACATGGTTCGCCGATATGCCAAACTCGCAGACAGTGACGTGCAAGCAGCGCACCGGCAATACGGCGCTGTAGACCGCATGGACATCGGCGCAACCACCGGCAAGAAGCGGTTGAGATAAACCCCCACCCCGGACACATGGACCAAAAGCCCGTCTCAGACTATCGAGGCGGGCTTTCCTGTTAGTAAAAGCTAGTCTTTCCTCGCGCGCGCGCGCGCGCATCTGTGGGTAGCAACTTTAGCGACTTCTGAGACTGTAGCGCCTCGCGCGCACGCACGCGCGCGTTTTGGGGTGTCAAATATGTGGTAAGCGTCAAACCACCCCCACCTTGTTTGGCTTCCTGACTTGAGCGATACTA
>CAZTAO010000095.1:0-10841 GCA_964611645.1 uncultured bacterium
CCATAGACACAGTTTACCTCATTTCTGTGTCCAAGAAAAACCGGGGGCGGGGCAACGCGATCAGAGCTGGACAAGGAAGACAACAGTGGTGCGATTTGGGACTCAATGTACCGTACCGACAGTGGCTGTCGTGCAGCCCCAATCAGTTGGCATCTTTCAGGAGGTCTGGGGGCAATCGATAGCTCGCCTAGAATGTTCAGCCTGGAGACCATTGTCTATCCCCAGAACGCCGATGTGAGTTATACTTACTATGGTGGGTCGAGCTTGCGGGCGAAGGTGATTGACTCCGCCGGCACCAGCAAGTATGCCTACAACCTGCTGAGGCAGATGAGCGCCTACACCGCGCCGCAGCCAGCGAACCGGACTGTGACATACACATACAACGCCCTGGGCGAGAAGACAACGGCCTGGCTCAAGGACGTGAAGAACGGGTCCAGCCTGAGACTTCAGTGAGTAAACTGACACCAACGATGAACAGCACACGTATGACGACCGGCACAGAGTATCGCGCCGGTCGGCTCTTTCGCGACTCCGTCGGAATCCTGGTTGCGGCCTGCGCGCTGGGACTTCTCACAAACGCGGTGCGACCCGATAGGCTTCCCTGGATCAGACAGCCCGTATCGCAATCCAGACCTGCAGCCTCAAGCGACCTCGCCACAACCAAGCAAGCAGCATTCATCACTCTCGCAGACGCTAAGCCGCTCTACGATTCCGGCGAGGCGGTGTTTGTGGACGCCAGGCACGAACTCGATTATAAGGAAGCCCACATCACCGGCGCAAAGCTTCTCTACTATGATGAGGTGGACAAATACTACCAAAGCGCGGTAGGCGGCATTCAGAAAGATAAGCCGATAGTGGTCTACTGCTACGACCCGGAGTGCGAGTCCGCCATCTCAGCAGGAGATGCGCTTGTGGCTAGGGGGCACACGAGGGTCTACATCCTCATAGACTGCCTCCCTGGCTGGGAGGACGCAGGCTATCCTGTGACCAAGGGTGACAAGCCGTGAGATGGTTTCAGCACCCGGCATTCGCGATCTTCTGCAGGCTTGCCTTGGGAGTCGTGTTCATCATCTCCGCGCTGGGCAAACTTCTCGATCCGCAAGACTTTGCCCATGCCGTGGCCGCTCTTCGCATCCTGCCGATTCAGACAGTGAATCTGTTCGCGATGGTGTTGCCGTGGGTGGAGATGATCTGTGGGGCGCTGCTGATAGTCAACCGCAGAGTTCCCGCCGCCGCCCTAATCCTCGCCGCCCTCAATGTGGTGTTCATTGCGGTGATAATCTCTGCAATGGCAAGGGGATTGGATATCGATTGTGGATGCTTCTCATTGCTCTCCAAACAAAAAGCCGGCCTGAGCATCTGGCTAATCGCCAGGGACATATTGTTCCTCGCGCTATGCCTGCCCCTACTTGTGCCGCTCAGGACTCCAAGACATGGCCATCGACAGTCAGCAGCCAATGAAGCTTGACGCCCTACCTCGCAACCATCCCATACACGAAGACAATGAGCACAGGATTGCCGGGGAGGGAAGTGGTGATTGTCAGCTTCTCGTAGAGCCTGCCGGACTTCTCCGGCGCTTTCACCTTGACCTTCAGAGTTATCGCGCCGGTCTTCCTATCGGGTTTCGAGGCCGAAGCCGTAACCACATTGCCATCGCTCTTGACTGACCGAACGCTGAACCCCTTCTTCTCATCAGACAGTGGGGTAATCAAGACAGTAGCCTCAGCCGCCTGCCCGATCTTCAGATCATCGAACTTCACATACTTCGGCTCGACCGTGGCAAACGGCTCGCCCTTGCCGATGACCTGGAGCGTGGTGGTTGGCTTGGCCGGGTCGCTGCTGGTAACGTAGATGCGCTTGTCCACATTGCCCGACACCAGAAACTTCACAACCAACTGAGTGCTGCCACCCGGAGGAACGCTTTTGCTCTTGGTTTCCAGGGTAGTGCATGATCCACAGGACAGACGCAGGTTCTTTAGCTCCAAGGTCTCATCGCCGGTGTTCTTGAGATTGAACACAGCAGTCTGCTCAGTGCCGGAGGTCACTTTCCCGATATCGATCCTAGTCTTATCGAACTCAATCCGAGGGGAGGAGAAAAGGCAGGAAGTCAGCGTAACCATGGCAATCGTACAGATGTATCCAACCAGCTTCATAGAACACCTCGCCTAGAGCGTACCTCACGATACTCAGATAGGCCGCGAATGTCAAGGCGGGCGGGCTGTCCAGACGGGAGTTCCAAACATGCCACCTTAAGCGTCGGCAGGCACCCATTCCCACATCAGACCCCCTGTTTTTTGGCGGAGGGCTTTTCGAATGCAGCAGTTCTGGCGTAAGCAATTCCGCCACCTTTAGTCCCACATTCGACGAGTCCACGTCTTTTCGCTATACTGAAACAGTGATTTGCAGTGGAGGGCATTTCGCATCCAGTATATCTTGGCCTGCCATAGTTTGATAATCTCCCCGTCCTCATTATGATCACAGCCCGCCAGGCAATCCGGCGGGTTTTCCGCGTTTTGTAGGCACGAATGGGACGGTTCGCACAAGGTCCCTGCCGTCAAACACGTGGCCCTCCATTTTCTGCCTGCACCACACTTTTGACCCAAATTCCCTCTTTTCCGCCCCACCCCTCTGAATCTTGAGGCCCCGCGGTTTGAGGGCCACGTGTTTTGGCGCAGGGTCCGAGACGATGAAATCGAAACTTGTGGATTCTTGTGGCTGGAATGAGGGGGCATAGTGCGAATGGTCTGCTTGCCAATCTGGAGAGAAGGGGTTATCGACCGACTGTGGCTGGGTGCTTACCGCTGACACCTCCTGACCGCGAATGTCGGCGGAGAATCTGGCAGCATAGCGGCCTCTCCCTTCCGAGGCGAATGCGACCTTTTCGTCCAAGTCCGCTCATTTCCAGCGGTTCTTTCCAGATCTTGTGGTCCCAAGGTTTGGGAGACGTTCCTGGTTTCTCCAACATGGCCAGCGGCCAGATCTCGTGGGTGGTGGGGAGCCTGTTTGCTCACTGATGCCGGGAGGTATTGCTCGTCTGGTTCATTGACTCACCGGCCCGACCTCTCTTCGCACTGCCCCGCACGATCAAACACATCGCCAGAAACACCACATCCCTCACCACGAGCCACCAACCCACCGTCTCGTGGGCACGCGAGAGTGAGAAGCAGCCGCACTCGATGTCAAGACCTCGGGCGATAGCCAGCAGCGCGGCGGTGATGAATGCTGCGTTCATTGCGACCATTATCAAGGCGCTGCTTTGTATAAACGCGGGTATCAGGACTGCTATGCCTGTGAGCAACTCGACCCACGGCATCGTGATCGCGGCGATGTTCACTAAGGGCATCGGCAGGATGCGGAATCCTGCAATTGCCGACGCGAACTCCTCTGGGCGTTGTATCTTGCCGATGGCGGCAAAGATGAACACCGCCGCAAGTATGACTCTGCACAGTGTCACTGTCCAGTTCCGCAGCCTGGCTCTGTTCATCTAGCCCGGTTCCTTTCCCACGACTGTCGGCAGACCGGCGTTCTTCCATCCAGGCAGGCCCTCAAGGAGGATCATTGTGTGCCTGTGACCCATCGCCATAAGTCGGTCGCCTACTCTCACCGCTGACTCGCAATCCGGCTCACTACAGTAGACGACAATCGGCACAGTCTTGGGCAGCCGACCAATTGCAGCAGAATACAGGGTGTCAACATCGTCGTAGTAGAGGGATACCGCGCCCCGAATGTGTCTTGCCTCGTAGTCTTCTATTGCACGGGCATCCACGAACAAAGCGGAGCCATCGTTGAATAGAGTCTTGGCCTCGTAGAGTGTCGTGAATGGGGCTTCCGGGCGCTGGTTACCATCCGGCGATCCTGGAGATCGGTCGCTGGTCTGCGCGGCGGTCACAAACCGCCGAGTCTCCCACTTTGGTTTCCGGATGAGCGGAAGCCCATCGGGACGCAGGGCGTTTGTGACGAATCCGAGAGCACAGGCAACGAGAACTAGGGCGGCGGACTTGCCGATCAGGCTACCGTGCTTGTCCAACGCGTTCCGCCTTTCCGGTGATGTTCCCGAACACGCTCAGGTGAACAGCGATGTCCATACCGGCATTCACGCGAATGGACACGTTCTCGAACACGCGTCGCGGTTGCGGTCCGCCAATGACGAGCTTGGCAGTGTACCCGCCTCCCTTTATTGGCATTACGCTTGTAACACGGACGCAGCCGCTTCCGACCACCGAACGCACCACGAATTTGCCTCGCGCGGCAGGGAGTATCTTCACGGTCTTCTCTATGGATTTCCCCACCGGTATGCTGCCGAAGTTGATTGTGGGCGGTGTCAATATGACCACCCTGGCGAGCTCTGCCTTGATTTTCAGCACCGTCACCGGGCGTGCAGGGTCGTTGGTGTCTATCATTACGGTTTTGTCGACTCGCGCGCTCACCCCGTCCGGCTTCACTATAACCTCAATGGCTGCGGACTTGCCTGGGGCCAACAGCTTACTCGTGGCCTTTGGATGAAAGCAGGCGCAGGAGGAACGGGCGTCCTTAATAGCCAGATTCCCTTTGCCCTTGTTGGTGAAGACGAAGCGGACCGTCACGGCTCGACCGACGCCGACCTTACCTACCTTGGCGGTTGTCCTGGCGAATACCATGCGTGGCGTCGGGCCTGCGGTCGTTTGGTGAGTTGTTGGCTTTGTCGATGACGTGGAAACCGGGGTGGTGTCCGGCCAACCACAGCCGCCCTTCTTCGCTGCCTTGGCGATTGTGCCGGGAAGCCGGTCGGTGGCTTCCTTCTCGCCGCCAATGACTTGGCCATCGATGAAAACCACCGGCATCTCGTTGCCCTTGTCTTTGAACTGCTCTTCCATCTTGACCAGTAGCCGGTAGTTCTTCACCTCGGTAACGTCGAGATACCGAATCTCGGCCTTGCAGCCCACTTTGTCGGCGTCTGCATCTATCCTCGGCTTCTGCACTGGCGCGCAGGTACTGCACTCCGGAGATAGGAACACAATCATCCGCACGACGGGCTTCTTCGCTGACCAGGAGGCCGACGAGATCGATAGCAGAACGGCGCAGGCAACTAGAATGACTGCCAGTCTGCGTCTGGAAATAGTCAGGTTACTGCGATACATCATTTTTCGTTCACCGTTCCGCGGACCCGCAGTCGGATTGTCGGCTGTTTGGGGTCTGTTGTTGTCAGTTTGATGTCGCCTGAGATCGTGCCTGCGGGAGCGTTGCTGGTGATTGTTACCGTCACCCGGTTCACTCCTGGTTCCTTCTTCGGTTCGATTTTGGCTGTGAGGAACTTGAGGGGCGACTCCGCCTTGGTCACATCGAAGTCCTCGCCGGTCTGAGACTTGAGCACTACCGTCTGCGCCGCCTCCGTGCCCTTCTTTGTTGGGGACATGAAGACGTTGAGGATCGGCGGGCCGAATGAGTTGCTTGCGGCCACCGTGGTGGTAGGGCGTGAGACTGAGACACTGGTGCCGGAGGAGGCGCTCACGGGAATCTCGATGATGGGCCGCTTTGCGTGATTGGTCTTGAGGATGATCTTGCCATTCAAGCTGTCCTTGAAGCTGCCTTCAGACACTGTGACATCCAGGGTGCGTTGTGACGGCTTTGTGGCGGAGTCTTCGCGGAGCACGCACTTGATGCTGTCCGGCTCTGCCTTGACCTCGGTGATCTCCACCTTGCAGCCATCCGGATCGGAGACCTGCACCTGCCTTGTGGCATTCTCTCCTGCTCGAAGTGAGCCGAAGTTGAGGCTGCTGGGATACACTGTCCATTGTCCTCGCAGGATGCGACCCACCATGTGTATCTGGGCAAGAGGCGCATTGACTGCATTGGATTCTACGTAGAACTTGAAGTCTTGGTCGCCATCCCGGCCAGCAGTGACAAGGCTCAGCTTGATGGAGCCTTCTTCGCCAGGGGGAATTCTGAGGCCTGATGCAAGCTTCAGCCCGGATGAAGCAACCACGCCCGTGCAACCGCAGGTGCCACGGACTGTTCCCACCACAAGCTCCGCCGACCCGGTGTTCTTTACCTTGACCAACCTCTCTACCATGTCCGTCTGGTAGACCCTGCCGAAGTCCACAACATAGGGTTCGAACCGAACAGCCGGACCTTTCGGCGTGATCTTTGGCAGGTCGGCAGGCTTCGTGGACACGAACAAGGCCGCCCCCGCATAGGCATCCGCGAAGTTGCTGGGAGTATACTTCGTCTTGCCTGTGGGGTCTATGATCGTGATTCCGCCGCCCCCGTCACCCTGGACAACAACGAAGTGGTCACTCCACACAAGCGCGACGGCAGAGACTTTGGCTGAGGACAGATCACTAACGGATGCGTTGGTTACGAGGGTATTCGCGCCGCACTTGCGAGCCATTGCTTCCAGCGACTCGATAATAGGTTCTGTGCCGGTTGGTTCCCCAGCCGGCACAGTCGTTTCGATTCTTGTAGTCTTTGCCCCGGATAGACGAAGCAACTCACTCAGAGCTAGAACTCCGCAATTCCCATCGCAGATTCGGCAGGCAGCCGCAGACACACAAGTAGCCAACAGAGCCCAACAGAAAACAAGTAGGAACAGTCTGGCGATATTCATACTCTTCACTTCAGTTATCTCGATCCGGAGCAGGCTGATCCTTCTCACCAAGTGGCACTTGTTGCTTCAGTATAGCCTGATCAAGCAAGACAGACTCAACACCATGTAGTCTCAAATCCAGAAGTGCGGGCAGCAACAGGGGATCTCCCGTTTCGCCAGCTGCGTCAAGAACGTCGTCACTGAACTCATCTCTTGAGAGTTCACGCAGTATCAGTTTTGCCACGCTAGAGTGTCCCCGCAGTGCTAGGCCAAGCAGTGCGTGGCCTCTCACATCAGCACTTGAGTCACCTGCCAATTCCAACAAGATCTTTGTGATTGATTGATTGGCGCAACCGCTGTAGGCGAGTGCCTCCGAGGCTTCACGCTTGACTATGGTCGAAGGATCCGAAGCCAGTTCGATCAGCGCCTGCCAAGCCATATCATTGTGTTGCAGAAACGACAGCCCATAAGCCGCAGCTGCACGAACCGCAGATTCCGAGTGGCTCTTCATTGTGAGTAGCGGCTCAATGGCTGATTCCAATGCGTAAGGTGCAACAGCCTCGGCTGCAGACCGTAGCACTCGCGGATCGCTATCGCGAAGTAGACCTAGTAGCAGACACCAGGATTCTTCTAAAGGAAAGACCTGAGGAATCCTTGGCTGAGCCAATATGTCTGCGCCCAATGATCTTGCCGCCGCATCGGTGCTGCAGACCAAGGCTCTTGCGGCGTCAAAGACCTCCGACGTGCCACGATAACGCAGACGCTGCACGGTATCCAAGTATTCAGTGCCACCGTAGCAGCTCAATGCTCTTTGCAGCAACCGTTGCGTTGATCTGTTGTCTTGATGGTAACCTGACCTATGCTGCAGAACCATCGTATCCTCCAAGTTTGCCTAGTTCATAGATATACTCACCATGACGTGCGCCTGCAAGTCGACCTCCGAGCGATCTCTCTCTTCAACTGGCACGCCGGTTGGTGATGATCGAGCGAAGAGAGCGCCACCTTCCATGCTGCCAACTGGACTATGAGCTAACATCCAGTTGCCTCATTGAGTCGTGCCTTACATGAGTCGTGCCTTACTGTTGACAGCCCCAACTATCCGCCCTACCCAGCCCAACTATCCCGGCAATGCGCTCATTCCAGTACCTTATAGCAGACCCCAGTCCAGCAGACTCCGTAACCCAGGGAGGCGTTGCTGACCAAGCACTTACGAACATAAGCCAGTCCAGAAAGGCCATGATCTGAACCCTCGTTACCTCGGCGTACTGATCAACCTTGCCCAAGTAAGCTTCTTCATCCCAACCTATGTCAGACGGAATCTCAAGCGCGGTCGCCATCGCGAGCAATTGAGCACGGCGTTCCGCGGGCAGTCCTCTCTCTACATCCAGGTATTCCACAACGAATGACAGATCCTCAGTGTCCTCAGATAGTAGTACGTCGACCAGAATCTGCGGCATCAGAGTCTGCACCTCAACACGGGTGAAGAGCGTCTTGTTGCTGACCACATCAGCCAAAAAGACATGGTCTAGTTCAGTGCCGAACTCGATGTACTCCATCTTTGGAAAGGCCCTCACGATCTCGCGGATAACACCATTTTTTGACTTGGCTTCGTCGTTGGCTCGTCGCCTGATTACCAATGCTTCACGCTCCCAATTATGACTCGATATCGCCGACTTATGTAAGCTTGGGTCCATCCGGCAATTCAACTTACATCCACACAACATTCCCGCCCGTGAATCACCTCGAAAGGTTCCTTTTTGCACTCCCGATGCGCACATAGTGGTGTCTCAGATAACACAGTCAGACGGGAAGATCTGAAGCTAGACAGCAATAGTCAGAGGGCAAGCGATCTTCATGCCGCGCCCTCCAATCATCACGTGATGCCATCTGCGGCCTTGTCTCGTCAGCCTCTACTCCGCATAGGGCATCCATCCAAATTGCCGTAAAGCATCTTTTCATCAACTATGATGATAAAGGGGAAACTGGCGGCCGCTGGCTCACCAAGTTGATAGACTCGGTTGAGACAAGGTACCTTCGTGTACGGTATGGGGATGAACGGCCAGAAAGGTATTGGATGCGGTTTCTCCTTGGACTTCGCATCACGTATTATGTCCCACGCCCGTTTTGCCACCTTTGGGTTGTTGCCACGACCATTACACTTATCATTGTAGAGTTCAATATTCTCTCGGAGACCATCAGCACGGCGTTGTATATCACGATAGTGTGACTTCTTCTCGCACTGCTTCCATTTGTTGGAGCCTTTCGGCTTGTAGAAGCCCCATCCATAGTAGTCCGACACTGGATCGTAATCGTCCAGTTTCGTGGACAGTTCGAGCGTCTGACGCGCGATTTTGCCGAACAAGTCCCAGCACATTTTCGAGGACCACGGTACTAGACCTGTCGGATCAACGGCAGAGATAGGTGATGAGCCACAATACTCATAGTCATTCTCCCCAGACTCCATTGGATCTCTCTGTGTGAACCGTCCCGTCTCGGGATCGTACAGCCTTAGTCCCAGTTGAAGAAGTGGCAAGTTCACGTCCTGATAATGCGTGTAATAACCCAGGAGCCCAACGTACTGATACGGCTGTTTCGTCGACCCCGTGTGGGAGATTACATTTCCCCAGGCGTCGTATGTGTAACGGTCTGATACGGTCCCGTTGTCTGTGGTCATGAATAACGTCGATCCCAGTTCATCAAAGTGATAGTAATACGTCGTCTGTGACTCTCCAGAACCCGTTACACGTGCGATCAGTGCCCCATTAGGTTCACGGATATAGTATACGGTAGACCCGGTAGGTCCCACTTCTTTGATGACCGCTGGAAGACCCACGGTCACGTCGTTCACAAAGCCATACGTATCCGTATCGTTTGTCCGAGTCGATGCCTTGAACTCGACTCTATTCCCCGCCGCATCCCATGTCATCTGACTCTCCAGTGTTACACCTGCATGCGTAACACTGGAGACCAGATTCGCACAATTGTAGGCGTAGGTTTTCTGCACCGTTGTACCGTTACTGGCAAACTGATGATGTAGATTGCCGTTGCCCGTGTAGTCGTATGCGTGATGGCCTGGCCAACTTGTGAGCTGGTCTGCATCGTTGAATGCCAAGCCGCCAGGACCGGTGCGGTTGCCTACCCAGTCGTATGAATAGTCAACAGGCGTCAACCCCGGATAGGAAACAGTATCCAGCCTCGAGTTCACGTCGTACGTATAGTTCTTGCCATAAACGCCTACAGCCGGCGTGGACGTGTCATACGCGCACCAGGTAAGCGGATTGCCCGCATTGTCACTGGTCAGCCTCAGCGACCCTTGCACTGCCACAGCCTGACCTGCCGCACACCTATATGCGTATTCTATCATATTCAGCTGGTATCTTGGGTCCCCAGACTCGTAGCCAAACGTTTGATATGTCGAGTTCCCGTAATCAACTCGTGTTCTGTTGCCCACGTAGTCATAGGTGTAACCCGCGATCAACGTGCTTCCTCGCTTAACGTCTTTGAGCCAGCCGTTGGCGTAGTACGTGTAGTTCACCGTTATGGCATCTACAGATACACTGGTCTTCTGGTTTAGATTGTTGTAGCCATAGGTAACTGCCCCCTGGTTCGTAGGTTTGGGAGGGGTATAACTTGTGATCCGATCTCGTTCATCGTAGTTGTAGGAATACGTGCCAGCGGGATCAGTCACGGTGTCGACAAGCCGGCTGCCGCCGTCGTAAGTGTAGGTGACGTCCGCCGTTCCGGGATAGCTCGTTGGAGGTCGCGATCCAGTGTAGTTGTAGTAGACGTCAATCAGACGGTTGAGATCATCGTACCTAAGGAGCGTGAAAGCCCCGTTGCCATCCCGTTTCCAAAGCAGGCTCCCCGCGTCGTCGTAGCCGAACTCCTCATACCCAAGTGGCGTTTGTCGGTCTATCCTGATCACCCTGCGATTATTGTCGTAAGCATAACTGCGCTGTCTAGGGTTGTCTGCATCTGAATAGGTCGTTTCGTTAGCCAAGTTGCCGAACGAATCATAGGTGAACCGGACTAGGGGCTGAGTTTCACTCTGACCAGACGAATCTGTCCATGCATGTGTAAGATACCCGGAGTCATCATACTCCAATTTAGTCTCCCTCGCATCTGGGTCTTTGGTCCACTGCAATGCGCAGCAAGTGTAACTGACCTCGTCGGCTATCTCTGGAGACTGCTTGTAGATAGTTTTCAATTGCCGTCCCTGTGCATCGTGCCCCGCCCCCGGTTTTTCTTGGACACAGAAATGAGGTAAACTGTGTCTATG
>CAZTAO010000096.1:0-10572 GCA_964611645.1 uncultured bacterium
GGGTAGTTCGGGTAAAGCGGGCAATTCGGCAATGCGAATACATACTTCCCTCCTGTAATATCGGTCGTTACGTCTAGACTCTATACTCCATGAACATCCACACGGCCACACGATGGATCCCCAGCAGTGTTCACCGACTAAATGTAGCCATATATTGCCTCTATGCTAGTGACTATGTTGCTTTATCGTTGATGTAGTGTCATTAGGCAGCGCGAGAATACTACGCCTTCTAATAAGCAATGTCAACAAGTCTTTTCAGCTCTGGTTTCCTATCTCTCAGATGCCGCTGATTTGTTTCTTGTCTAGCTAGAGCTTCAGTGAGGGCCCTAATGTCGCCTCTTCCGACCGTCTCCGGTGTGCCGATTCCAATGCAAATACTCCTTTCCAGAAGTGGCGCTTCAGACTGTGCGGAGGTCGCCTCCCCGGCCCAAATATGGTTTTGTAGGACGCATGAAAGACCGCGGCCGGCGTTGTCATCGGCTCGAAGGACTTTCCGTTCGCGGTTTCTGGCCATAGTGACTTACCGGATAGTGTTCTTGCGGCTCTGAGCCCGCGACATGCGTCCTACCCGGTTTCCACCGCAAAGTGCTCGGCGCAAGCCATGACTGGCGTCGCCGTGAACCGTGGTATAATACTATTGTGATAGATGCATACAATTGGAGGGAAAGCGTGTCTGTGCTCAATGACATCATCAAGTCCAACTCCATCCTTCTTATCCTGTCCTGCCTGGTGAGAGAACCCATGCACGGCTACCGGATAGGCAAGGAAATCGGAAAAGTCACGAATGGCTACTTCCCGATGGGCGAGGGCACCCTCTACCCCCACCTCCGCCACCTCGAGCAGGAGGGCCTGATAGAAGTGCATACGGAAATCCCTTCAGGCGACCGGGTGCGGAAGGTGTGCCGAATCACTGACAAGGGCAGTGCTGAGTTTGCCCGCAGAGTCAGGGAGTGGCGAGACTACCAGGCGAAGGTGGAATGCTTACTCGTTCTTGCGGCACCCGGGAATGTAGATTAGCACGGAATGGATATGCACTCAAGCCGCCGCTGTGACCAAGGGACAGCGTTCGGCTCAATGAGTGCGCCAGAGTGTCGACGCTGGGTGCTGTAGACACGGCCGATCTGGCTCCTGACCCGTATTCGCCACGTGCCGTTGCTGTAGTCCGCCGTGCCCTCGCTCATCCCACTTCATCACTTGGGATTACGGCTAATACTACCTCTGACGTCCGCCAGTTGCGCTGCCCCTAGAGTCGATTCTTCCCGGCGCGGCTGGGTCTGCACGTACACAATCGCGCACATCGCCAGAAACACCACATCCCTCACGACGAGCCGCCAACCCACCGTCTCATGCGCGTGTGAGAGGGAGAAACAGCCGCATTCTATATCCAGCCCACGGGCGATGGCCAGTAGCGCGGCGGTGATGAATGCTGTGTTCATTGCGACCATGATGAGGGCACTACTCTGGACAAATGCAGGAAACAGAATTGCGACGCCAACGAGGAGTTCAATCCACGGCATCGTGATCGCGGCGATATTCACCAATGGCATTGGCAGAATACGGAATGCCACGACGGCTGATGCGAACTCCTCTGGGCGTTGTATCTTGCCGATGGCGGCAACAATGAACACCGCCGCAAGTATGGCCCGGCACAATATCACTATCCAATTCCGCAGCCTGGCTCTGTCCATCTAGCCCGGTTCCTTTCCCACGACTGTCGGCAGACCGGCGTTCTTCCATCCAGGCAGGCCCTCAAGGAGGATCATTGTGTGCCTGTGACCCATCGCCATAAGTCGGTCGCCTACTCTCACCGCTGACTCGCAATCCGGCTCACTACAGTAGACGACAATCGGCACAGTCTTGGGCAGCCGACCAATTGCAGCAGAATACAGGGTGTCAACATCGTCGTAGTAGAGGGATACCGCGCCCCGAATGTGTCCTGCCTCGTAGTCTTCTATTGCACGGGCATCCACAAACAGGGCGGAGCCGTCCTTGAACAGGGTCTTGGCCTCTTTGAGCGTGGTGAATGGGGCTTCCGGGCGTTGGCTCCTATCTGGCGATCCTGGAGATTGGTCGCTGGTCTGCGCGGCGGTCACAAACCGTCGGGTTTCCCACTTTGGTTTGCGGATGAGCGGAAGCCCGTCTGGACGCAGGGCGTTTGTGACGAACCCTATAGCACAGGCAACGAGGACTATGGCGGCGGACTTGCCAAGAAGCTTAGCGTGCTTTCCCAACGCGCCCTGCCTCCCCGACGATGTTTCCGAACACGCTCAGGTGAACAGCGATGTCCATACCGGCATTCACGCGAATGGACACGTTCTCGAAGACGCGTCGCGGTTGTGGGCCTCCAATAACGAGCTTAGCAGTGTACCCGCCTCCCTTTATTGGCGTTACACCTATAACACGCACGAAGCCGCTTCCAGTCACAGAACGCACCACGAACTTGCCTCGCGCAGCGGGTAGTATCTTCACTGTCTTCTCTATGGATTTTCCCACCGGTATGCTGCCGAAGTTGATTGTGGGCGGTGTCAGTATGACAACCCTGGCGAGTTCTGCCTTGATCTTCAGCATCGTCACCGGGCGGGCAGGGTCGTTGGTGTCTATCATTACAGTCTTGTCGACTCGCGCGCTCACTCCGTCCGGCTTCACGATGACCTCCACGGCTGCCGACTTGCCTGGGGCCAGTAGCTTGCTCGTGGCCTTCGGGTGGAAACAGGCGCAGGAGGAACGGACGTCCTTGATAACCAGATTCCCCTTGCCTTTGTTGGTGAAGACGAAGCGGACTGTAACCGCTCGACCAACACCGACCTTACCCACATTGGCGGTTGTTTTGGCGAATACCATGTGTGGCGTCGGGCCTGAGGTCGCTTGGTGAGTTGTCGGCTTTGTCGATAACGCGGAAACTGGTCCTGTGTCCGGCCACCCACAGCCGCCCTTCTTCGCTGCCTTGGAGATTGCTGCCGGCAGCCTGTCCGTGGCTTCTTTCTCGCCGCCGATGACCTCGCCGTTGATGAAAACCACCGGCATCTCGTTGCCCTTGTCTTTGAACTGCTCTTCCATCTTGGCCAGCAGCCGGTAGTTCTTCACTTCGGTAACGTCGAGATACCGAATCTCTGCCTTGCAGCCTGCTTTGTCGGCGTCTGCATCTATCTTCGGCTTTTGCACTGGCGCGCAAGTACTGCACTCCGGAGAAAGGAACACGATCATCCGCACGACGGGCTTCTTCGCCGACCAAGCGGCGGAGGCAAGCGCCAAGAGAATGGAGCAGGCAATCAGAATGACTGCTAGTCTGCGCCTGGAGATGGTGAGGATACTGCGATTCATCATTGTTCGTTCACCACGCCGCGCACCCGCAGCCGGATGAGCGGCTGTTTGGGATCTGTTGTTGTCAGCTTGATGTCTCCTGAGATCGTGCCCACCGGGGCATCGCTGGTGATAGTCACCGTTACCCGGTTCACTCCTGGTTCCTTCTTCGGCTCGATCTGAGCAGTCAGGAACTTGAGCGGGGAGTTCGCTTTGGTAATATCGAAGTCCTCATCGGTCTCAGGCTTGATTATCACTGTCTGAACGGATGCCTTGCCTTTTGTTGTCGGGGGCATGAATACGTCTAGGATTGGCGGACCGACTGGGCTGCTAGCGGTTGGTGTGGCGGTTGGCCGCGGGAGCGAGACGGGGGTGCCGGAGGAGGCGCTCACGGGAATCTCTATGACAGGCCGCTTTGCATGATTGGTCTTGAGGATGATCTTGCCATTCAGGCTGTCCTTGAATGTTCCTTCCGATACCGTGACGTCCAGGGTGCGTTGTGACGGGTTTGTGCTGGAGTCTTGGCGGAGCACACACTTGATGATGTCCGGCTCGGTCTTGACTTCGCTGATCTCCACTTTGCCGCCATCCGGATCGGAGACCTGCACCTGTCTCGTGGCATTCTCCCCTGCCCGAAGCGATCCGTAGTTGAGGCTGCTGGGATACAGGCTCCATTGGCCTCGGAGGATACGGCCCACCATGTGCAACTGGGCGAGAGGAGCGTTGACTGCATTTGATTCCACATAGAACTTGGAGTCCTGGTCGCCATCCCGGCCCGCAGTGACAAGGCTCAGCTTGATGGAGCCTTCTTCGCCGGGGGGAATTCTGAGTCCTGACGAAAGCTTCAGCCCGGATGAAGCAATCGCGCCCGTGCAACCACAGGTGCCTCGGACTCTGCCCACCACAAGCTCCGCCGACCCGGTGTTCTTTACCTTGACCAGTTTCTCCACCGGGTCGGTCTGGAACACCCTGCCGAAGTCTATTACGTAGGGTTCAAACCGTATGGCAGGGCCTTTGGTGGTGATCTTGGGCAAGTCGGCAGGCTTCTTGGACACGAATAGAGCCACCCCGGAGTATGCGTCCGCGAAACTGCTCGTGGTGTATTTCGTTTTGTCTGTGAGGTCGGTGATCCGGATACCGCCCTGCCCATCGCCCTGAACTACAACGAAGTGGTCGCCCCACATAAGGGCGACGGCAGGGACTCTGGCTGAAGACAGATCACTGACGGCTGCGTTGGTTACGAGGGTACTCGCGCCGCACTTGCCAGCCATTGCTTCCAGCGACTCAATAGTAAGTTCTGTGCCGACTGGTCCCCCAGCCGGCACATTCGTTCCGATTTTCGCAGTCTTTACCCCGGATAGCCGAAGCGCCTCGCTCAGAGCCAGGACTTCGCACTTTCCGTCGCAGAATCGGCAAGTCGCTGCGGACACACAACTGGCCAACAAAGCCCAACAGAGAGTAAGCAGGAGCAGCCTGCCGATAGTCATACTCTTCACTTCAGTTACCTCGATTTGGAGCAGGCTGCTGGTTCTTTCCCCTTGGCGTTTGCTACGTGGATGGTTCTGAGCGTCACCGACTGACTGTCGGTGACTCTCAGAGTGCGGAGGAACTCGTGTCCCCCACGATACAGATTGCACCGTGAACTCGTCTCGCCTATCCACCACCTGTGCCAGCGCTGCGAGTCGGGCATTCGGCTGGAGTCGCAGCGAAGCAACTAAAGCGGTGGTTCACTCTGACGACAAGCTTGGAGCATCCCGCACCACGCACCACTGGTCTGGCATAACGGAAATTGGCAGATGCTGGGTGCGTTCTGACGAAATGTCGACTATGTAAAGATCGCTCATCCCGGACTCGACCCACGGGAGTTCGCATACCAGATAGCCGTTTCGTAACCAATCGACCTTCCGCAAACCCCCGGCGAGCAGCAGCCCGCCGACAGCCTTGTTCACGCGGTACTCAAGATACGTCTTATCATGCAGGTTCACGACACCAACCATCCCGTCCTTGGCGTAAATGCGAGTCCAAGCTATGTGCGAACCATCAGGGGAGAAAACCGGCGTGCATCCTTCGGGAACTATCGTTTCGTCCATGCCGCCTTGAAAACGCCACTTGGTGTCCGGGGTGTATAGGATGCTTACCTCCGGTTCACCCCTTCTCGCCATAAGCAGAAACCCGGATGGGGAGGCGAAAACGACACGCTTGCCACTGATACCCGGCGATCCAGACCACTTTGCAGAAAGAGTTGTCGAGGCTGGCACGACCCAACTGTCCGTGCGCTTCCATTTGCCGGTCCAGGGACATTGCCACAGTTCGGCCGCACGATTATCGCCGCGGATTTCTGACAGCGTGCCACTAGAGCTATCCAGAGCCGGGTGATGGGTTTCATCGTCACCACCTTCCAACTGGAGAGTGCGAGGGTTGGCGGCAAGCCGCTTCTTGGCTAGGTCGACTCCAAACAGTCTGATCTGCGGGTCGTCAGAGCGGCGAAACAAGACTGCGTGCGCTTTGGGCAGATAACCGAGCCAGTAGTCGAGAGAGCCAAATCCTGCCGGATTCGGCCCGATATTCTCGACACGACCACCGCGCCAAACGCGGACATTTACGCTAGTTGCAAACAGCAATGCGTCTTCGGGAAGGGCAAACCGACCAACACCCCTGACCTGCTCGCTCATTCGGTTCGCAGACCAGGCAATCGCAGCGCAGCCAACCACAAAGACTAGTAGCAGGATCACACAGTGACGAACTCTTGTGCACATAGCCATCATTTCACACCCCATGCTAGGTTATCCCACGTCCAGCAGTTGTTAGCAATGGAAGTCATGAACGGCAGAGCGCACCAGATGTGATAGCTGTTCCCCCAGTCGATGATCCACTTTCTCAGGCGATCGTCCTCTTCCTTGGTTGAAGCCTTGCCTCTAAGCCAAGTGGCCTCTTTCATTAAGTCGGAATTGTCCTTAACTACGCCTGTAGCGCAGCACATGCCCCACACGTGCGAGGAAATGCAGCAGTCCGCAATCGCCGCAGCGGGTGACCACGGATAGAACCCCCGACACCATGTTCCTATGCATATGAACCTGTGGGGAACAGGTCCGACCATTTTCAGAAATTCCTGGATCACCGCCCCCGACGGATCCACCGAGGTAGTCGCCCGTCCATCGACATAGCAGAAAGATGAGACCACAGGATTCTTAATAGGATCCATCTGCGTAAACCTCTCCATCTCGGGGTCGTAGAGCCGGACTCCAAGCTGTAGCAGCTTGAATCCGGTCTCCTGGACGTGCGTGTAGTAGCCCAACTGCCCCACGAACTGATACGGCTGACTCGTGCTGCCGGTTTGGCTAGTCACATTCCCCCAGGCATCGTAGGTATACTTGTCTGTCACGATACCGTTCGGATCTGTGAGGAACAGGGTCGAGCCTAGTTCGTCGAAATGGTAGTAAGTCGTGGTCTGGTTTTCTCCGGTTCCTGTCATCCGTGCAATCAGCGCGCCGCCTGGTTCGCGGATGTAATAGACGGAGCCAGTGGGCGTTACTTCCTCCAACACTGCCGGCATTTCCGCAGTGGGATCATACACGAAGTGGTAGGTCGCGCTGCCGGATGTCGTGAAGCTCACACGGTTGCCTATCGAGTCCCACGCCATGGATGTTCCACCCGCCGTGGTCACCAGATTGGTGTACGAGTAGCCAAAGTTCATCGTCCCCGTCAGCATATTCCCGTTGTCGTCGTAGGTGTAGCTCTTCCCGGGACTGGCGGTCATCTGGTCGGCGGCGTTGTAGGTAAAACCAGTGCCAAGGCGATTCCCCATCCAGTCATGACTATAGTCCACTGTAGATTGCCCCGGATAGGCTGCTGAGTCCAGTCTAGAGTTCTCGTCATACGTGTAAGTCTTGCCGTAGATGCTGGTGGCAGGCGTTGATGTGTCATACGCACTCCATGTAAGTGGATTGCCTGCGTTATCCTTTGTCAGCCTCAAGGATCCCTGCACAGCCACTGCCTGGCCTACGCCACATCGGTACGCATATTCTATCTTGTTCAGCCTGTATCTGGGGTCATTGTCCTCAAAACTGAACGTCTGGTAGGTAGAGTTCCCGAAGTCGACCCTTGTTCGGTTGCCCACGTAGTCGTAAGTGTATGCTGCCACTAGTGTGCTTCCACGCCTCACATCCTTCAGCCATCCATTGGCGTAATAGGCGTAGTTGGTCGTTACCGAATCCACCGAAACGCTGGTCTTCTGATTCAGGTTGTTGTACCCATACGTCACTGAACCGTGGCCGGATGGTCTTGGTGGAGCATAGCCGGTGAGCCTGTCGCGCTCGTCATAAGAATACGAACTCGTCCCGGAAGCATCGACCATCGTATCCTTGAGTTGGCTACCTCCTTCGTAGGTGTACGTTACGTTCGCTGTTCCTGGATAGCTTGTCGGCGGGAGTGCTCCAGTGTAGTGATAGTAGACGTTGGTGAGACGATCTAGCTCATCGTACTTGTAGAGCGTTACCACTCCATTTCCATCTTCTCTCCAGAGCCTATTACCACCGTCGTCGTAACCAAACTCCTCGTCTCCCAGCCCCGTGGGGTTGTCAACGGCAGTCACCCGACCAAGTTTGTCGAACGTGTAGCTGGTCTGGCGGGTGGTGTTGGCGTCGCTGCGAGTGGTTACCCTCCAGACCGCCCCAAACGCATCATACTCATTCTGTACCAGAGGCGCGTTATCGGATTGGCCGCTCAGACTGGTCCATGTCTTGGTGAGCCTGCCAGCATCGTCGTAGTCGTAGTGCGTCTCCCTGCCGTCCGGGTCCTTGGTCCAGTTCAGGCCACAACAAGTGTAGCTGGATTCACTGGCAATCTCGGGCGAGGTCTGGTAGATCGTCTTGAGTTGCCGCCCCTGCGCGTCATATGTGTAGTATGTAGTTCGCCCATTCGCGTCGGTGGTAGATACCACATTGCCCATCTCATCATACGACGACTCCGAATACTTGGTCGTGTAGGAACTGCCGTTCCAGTACTTGTACTCTGTCCTGGTCGGCTTGGACCGAAGGACTTCGTTTTCATTCACCGTCTCATAGTACCGGTAGACTATCTCGTAGTCCTCGCTGCCATCCACATCGGGAACGCGTTCCTTCCAGAGCATGTCATCCTGATCGTGTTCATCATTGTCGGGATAGTAGACGTACTCCTTAGCCGCCGTGATTCCGCTCCAGTTCGTAGGCTCTGCGCCACTCACCGGCGCGGAGATCTTCATCGCATCCACCTGCCAAAGGCTGGACGAAGAGCGGACGTAGTGCGTGTAGTTGCCGCGCACATCTTTGACCGTCCTCACGAACGAAGTCGGATTGCTCTGGGAGTCGTTGTAGTAAGTATAGGTCTGGGTGCTGTCGTCGGCGTATTCTATCTCAGCAACCGTACCTGTGGTGTCGTTGTACGTATACTCCGTGACGTTGCCAAGCTTATCCTCGGACCGGAAGACCTTCCCCACCAGATCGGGATCATCGGATATCTTGTAGTCAACATCCACAGTCTTGCCGGTCGTATCGGTCCCGGTCGGGACATATGTGCCGGAGACAGTTTCCTTGCTGTACGGATCGGTCACATTCCAGACGTAGGTTTTCTTGTTGCTCTTGGTGAAGAATTCATATTCCGTGGCCTGATCCAGATTGGCGTCGGAATCGTGCTTTCTGGTAACCGTGGTCGTGGTTGTGCCATAAGAGTACTCAGTCACTATCTCAGGGTCAGTGGATTCATCGGTCATTGTTATCGTAGTAGGACTCTCATAGAGGTTGTTGGGGCTGTAAGTATAGCTCACCGTGTGTTCGCCACCGGTCACCGACTCCAGCCGACCGGTACCGGCGTAGTAGGTGAAAGTCGTCGTCGTGAGAGTAGTGCCCTGCGAATCCTTTTGAACTATGGAAGTTGGCTTGCCCAGGGAGAAGCCGGCGCTGCTGTACTGAATCTCGTAGGTGCCGCCATCTGGGGCGGTAAACTGGTTTGCTTTTGTGTCACCTGTCGCGTGGTCCGCGTACCACATTGTCCCATCCGGGTATGTCACGCTCTCCAAGACCTTGGTAGTCGCGTTCCTGGTAAATGTTGTTACGCGTCCGTCCGCATCCGTGTATGTCTCAGGCCAGCAGACGTTGTCCTTCGGGTCCGGGGTGGAGTAGTCCCAAACGCCTCCGTGGGCGTCATAGTACTTGTAATCCGACGTGTCAGATGAGCTTTGCTTCTCCAGGGACGTCAGATTACCGAGGGTCTTCTTGCACGGGAAAGTGCTCTCTCCCGTGTAGACGACTTTGGAGCACCCGCCGCACGGGCTCCAGAACATCGCTATCTTCGTGGTATCGCACGCATATACCTTCACCCGTGACTCCGGGCAACCATCCGGCCCAAGGTTGGCCGCGAAGGCTGGCGCTCCGCCCAGATAGGAGGCTACAGGAACTTCCACATTCGGGATAAGCAGATTCGGAACCGGCGCTATGAACGGACCTCCCGATCCACAGGTGTTGCAGCCGCCTCCTCCACCGTCTCCGTCACACGCGAGATCCTCGCAGTCCGGCACCTCAAGGCTCTTGACCAGTTTTACGCTCATTTCCAGCGCCGGCCTATTCACGTGGTACCAGTTGTTTGTCGTGCTCTCGTGGGCATGGATGACGAAGAAGTAAGTAGCACACTCATCCAACGAGTCCACTGGCACGGGAACCTTCACCCCGTGCTTTATCCCCGCCGAACTGGTGCTCAGTCCGTCTTTGTTGTTGCTGTGTTCAGCACAGTCGAGATCGGAGATGTTCCACGACCTCTTCAGTTCCAATTCTGTGCTCTGATGCTTCGGACCATACATCCATATCTCACCGTCCACAGCGTCTGTGGTGCTCGTAAGTGAGGTGTCCTTGGATGTGTAATATATCTTGTAGATGTTGGTCCGCATGCTCGGGTTGTAGCTGTCGAAGACGGCATCGGTGATATACTGACTCTGGGCGTTGGTCGCTCGCAGAATCTGCAGGTTTCCACGGATGCCGTTGCTGTCAGGAGCAACCACGGTCGCGCATTCTTCAAATGTGTAGACCCCTCGTGTCGGCTTGGGCGTACTAGGCGTCCACGACCCGGAGTCCGACGCTGTGTGATTCAGCGCTATGTTGCTGGTGTTCACCGTGTGCGCAGGGCTGCCATAGCTGTTGGCCATAGTGTCGTAGATGCTGTAGGAGACACCCGCAGTGCAGTTCTGCGCGTGAGACAAATCGCACGCCATGCTCATAGAACTCATCGTATCGGGGTCCCAAGGGA
>CAZTAO010000097.1:0-10232 GCA_964611645.1 uncultured bacterium
TCTGCCCGCGAAGCGTCTACTGCGACTACCATTCAGTCATCCACCTCATCTCACGTCATAGTACGCACCATGATTATACAGCGGGTGCCAATGTCTGTGGAAATCACCGCCACTTTCGGCCTAGACCCAACGCTCCATTTGGGGTTGTGACACGAGCTAAGATGACGGCCCGGCAGCCCGGCAGACAATACTTCACTGCGACGTCCATCTGATTCCGCGCCGAGTTGGTGACGTGCCCGACTCCACGGGAGGCATTCGAGGCTTGATACCGGTCAAGACGAACTATATTGGCAACCAACATCGAATCGGGCTACTGACGGAGTCTCGGGTCTGGTCCATTGGCATTCGGACACCCGTTTCGTCCGGCCCCGCGTATCCCTCCCATCGTCACACCTATACACGCCAACCTCCCAACCACAGTTGACGGCGTAAACGCTAATGTGACAAGGAATCGAGCCCAATGCCCTTACTCCCGCATCGCGAACGCTCCCAAGATCTCGGCAAAGTAAATAGTGTGCTGCTGTTCCAGAGGCACCTGCCGGTACTCGGGAGGCAAGATCACATGGGCCGGGCGCTGGCGGCTATAGATGCGGCATTCCAAACTGATTGGACATTTTGCGATGGTAGGCGGCCTGACCAACTCTGAGGTCGTTAGCGTGAGCCCGCATACCTGCAACTTGTCACAACCGTGCCCGGACTTCTCGCCGCAGAATGCCACCGCGTCCTTGATCTCCTCAGTGGGGACGTTTATGACAAACTCGCCGACCTCATCCAGAAGACCGTGGGTGTAGCACGCTGGCCGCACCGCCACCGCAGCAGCCGGGTGCCCCTGATAGCTGGGCGTAGTTCAGGTTGTCCAGGTCCGCGATCTGCTTCAGGACGGAGTCGCCGGGGGCAGGGGTCTTTGGGGCTGTATTCGTTCTACTGCTAGTCTTCATCTATGCGGATGGTCTGGGGCGGATGCAGGGTCTGTGCTATGAACTGGCGGGCAAGGTCCTGATGGGAATGAAGGGCGATCTGTCGAAGATGGTGGACTTCGACGCCTGCGCGATCACGGGGTCGAAGAAGTGTGATGTGAAGATGTATACCGGTGAGCGCGGGAGTATGAGTTACCTGGGATTCATTGACAACATTTGCTTGATGGCTGAATTGGAGTCGGGCAACCACTTTCTAAGCCCGGCTCATACCACAACCCACCACAATACCAGCCAACACCGCACCAATACACGGCTACTCTCGGATTTGGGTATGTGCGACCGCACCCATATTGGCCGGGAATGTGATAGAATGTGAATGGTGCACCCGAGGGACAACTGTGGCTCGGCCGCGGATAGCCTAGAGGGTGTGATCGAAATGCAAGTACGCTGGAGGAGGTCAGAGAATGAACTCACGTATGATTCGACTTGTTGTCATTTGCGCAGCCGTAGCGTTGGCGCTTGCGGCGGCGTCTCTTGCACAGGCAGCGGGGGACGTTCGAGTATTGATTGGTTTTCGGGGGGCTCCGGATGTCGCAGTCGTCCACCGCGCGGCGGGGAAAGTGCATCGGGTCTTCCGACTGGTCCCGGCAATCGCTGCCACTGTCCCCGCACAGGCCATCCAGGGACTGCAGCGCAACCCCAAGGTCGAGTATGTTGAGGAAGACCGGATTGTTCAGGCAGTGGGGTACGGCGACGTTCAGACGATACCGGCGGGCATCGCAGCAATCAACGCGCCTGCTGTGTGGGCGAGAACTCCCCCCAACTTGGGCGAAGGCGTTGACGTGGCAGTTCTGGACACCGGCATCGACTATACCCACCCCGATCTGAGTCCGAACTACAAAGGAGGCTACAACTGCCTGACAGGTACTGCGGATCCGTTGGATGACAACGGCCACGGCACACACGTCAGCGGGACTATAGCCGCGGCGGACAGGATCTACCATTACCAACGCCCGCCTCATATGATCCTGACACCTGAGCATCGGCAGGCACCTGTGGACCAGCAGCATACAATCTATTTTGCCGAGGTCGTCGGGGCGTTCTCGAGGCGGGAGTAAGGGAAACGGTCCCACCCACATAGGCCGAAACTGAGAGCAGTCATCAGGCAACGGCTGTAACCCGCGCTGGCGGCCCACGTTCATCGCGTTGCTACGCCTGGGCCGGACGCTCTTCCCCTAATCAGCTTCACACTCAGCGTCTTTGCCAAGGATCAAGGCCAGCCATTCGGACGCGCTGTGCGGATATATCGGACTGAGCGCCATACGCAAAATGCGCTCCACGACACCGCAGAACTCGGGAAACCTCTGATACGCCGTACGCCCATCGCTCTCATTCTTGAACTCGCCAGTGTGTGCTATTTGGCAGCGATAGTCGTAAAGAGTCTTCAGCGTATCATGAATGGTTTTGCGGTCGCCAGAGTTACTTCCCAGCAACCAACATCCTCTGAGACGGAAAGGAAGTGAGATTGGGTCATTGTTCCCTGAGTGTTCCATTAGCAGCATCTCAGCAGCAATCCCAAGGTCAAGTATCTTGAACTCGATGGCCTGCTGTCGTTTCGATCTTTGAACCAGTTCAAGGATGACCTGAAGTCGCTTTCGTTCCCCAAGCGCAAGTTGATCGTAGCATTCGAGCATTTCCTGTAGGTCTTGGGAATGCGTTTCTGAAAACACGCGACTGTGAACCCCCACGATATCGAAGCAGGTTCTGGATTTACCTCCTCCTGTCCACGGGCCAAACGGGGCATTCGGAGGCCCGTACGCGCATTGCCAGTGTGGCGCACATGACAAGTCCTCAAGCCCATTGACCAATGCCACAGCTTCGCACAGCCGGCCCCACGGCTGCCGCGCCAGATCTGACATGAGATGTTGCGCCTCGGCTTCGTCGTCAACAACGCGAGGCACTTCCTCTTCTGCGGTAAACGCTGCGTGTGCAACGGGGCTTTGAAGATTGCGCACTAAAGTCAGGTAGTGGTCTCGCTCAGGCGAATCCGGCATCTCCTCAACGGGCACGAGCGAGATGTCATTGAAATGGTAAGATCTCTCAGGCTGTATGCCGTAAACCCACACACAAAACGTCATCTTGACAGATTCGTGAGCAAGATAAACCTCTAGCGCGTTGTCCGCAGCCTCTCGCCCAAACTGATCCTCAAACCAGAGGTGCCAACAAGTCAGATCGGAGAGTGCCGAACTGACCGGATGGTAGACCAAGTGAGTAAGCCACCGCTTCCCCGCAGCAGCTCTGACGGCCGGCTGCGATTCGAGCATCTGCCGAGTTAGTTTGCCGCGTGGCGTCTCCGCAATTGCGGAGTACTTGTGATCGATTCCAACTCGTTGCAGGTCACTGATTGCCATGATCTTCCCGGAGGCATAGCGTTCTGCATCGCCTGACTGCCCGCAAAATGCGCGCCGCTCTTGGGTCGCTGTGCGCGATATCCTAGCTGATTATGCAGACGCTAGAGATGCTGGGCTGATTATATCATACTCACTAGATACTCCGCTCAGCCATGCGAAGTTTCCACGTCGCCAGGCTATGGTCGCCAGAACCTGCGCCAAAGGTTCATTCTTCGAGGTCACAGCAAATGCCGCCACCAGCGCCCGCCCCATATGATCCTGACCCCGGAGCATCGGCAGTCGCCTGTAGAACAGCAGCACACGATCTACTTTGCCGAGGTCGTCGGGGCATTCGCGATGCGGGAGTAGGCGGATCAGCCTGGCAGTTACCTCAACTCCTCCGTCTTCCTAACCCTCAGGATCAACACTCTGGCTGCTGTTCCCTTCGTATCTTGGCCGCAGCAGGCACTGCAAGAATGCCTCGAGGAGGTTGAGGGTACGAATACCAACACTCTCGTCTAGCAGGAAGTTTGTCCTACTGGTGTTGTCACGTATCCATTGGCCCACGGAGTCCTCCTCACAGCACGAGGCTCCCAGTTCCTCTTTGTGCTGATCCTGGAGAACAGAGTTCGCCAAGTTGCTGTTCGCGGCCTTTGGGTTGTAGTGGTGGCTGGTGTAGCGGGCACCACTATTCGGTCCTGCCCTGCCTACTTTCAGACACTGATCGCCTAGCTCGAAAACATACACGGCCATCTTGCCAGCCGGGAGTGAACTCGGAGGCTTATGTGGCGGGCCTGGCATTTGCTCTCCAATAATCTGCTCGCGCGTGATCGGGGAACCGGCGATCTCCGCGACCTTGATGAAGTCAGCGATTACCTGTTTGGTGTCCAAGTATGGCTCTCCTCAACTTTCCTACCTTGGCACCCAAGCCTCATACCCGACGATGCCAAAATAGGCGAAATGTGTCGGTAGCGGCCCGAGGTTGACAACTATATTATCTCCGGGTACCACGGGACTATTGGCTTCCCTGCTTAAGCTGTTTCCAATCTGGTTGCCCTGGTCATCATAGAACGCCAGCCACACGCGAGTTTTCTCGTATACATTCGCGCTTTGGTTGGCAAGCGTGGCACACAAGAAGTATGTGTTGCCAGATGGGTCATATCCGGGCAGTCCGGGCATTGTCGAGGGGGCTCGCTGCCAAGACCAGTCTACAATCTGAAGGCCTAGGTCTGCTCCAAAACGCAGCCCGGACGCTGCTTGCCCGCTCTGGGATGGGGGCGGTGTCTGGAACGGCACCGGCGCGGTCCTGGGCGCGTTGCCCATCTGGCTCATCGGCTGCTGGGTTCCGGGCGTGGTACCGTAACTCACCTGCGGAGCCTGTTCGGAACGCGGTACTAAGGCAACCGTTGTATGCGGTCGGACAATTGGCGGGGGAGCGATGGTCGGAGGTTGGCGCCAGGCGCCTTGTGAGTTCGTGCCGGTCGGTGGTTCGCCTGAAGTTGGCTCGCCAGTGTTGTGGCCAAGCACAAAGCCGATTCCCCCGACGAGAAGAACCAGCGCAACGGCTACCCCGAGCAATTTGCCGTTCTGGCGCAAGAACTGACTCCTGACAGTTGCTGCGGATAACGCTGCCCCGCATTGGCAGCAGTCACTATTGCCCTGGGGGTTACTAGCACCACATTTCGAGCATATCATTGAGGTACTCCCCGATCTGTGCGCACCGATGAATCGATGTGGTTCTCATCGCGATGCGTACACCCGCTCCCACATTATATCATACTACAGTTGACTCTCTCGTGTGCATGGTCCCGTTTGCTAGAGTTCGTTGAGCGGAGTCGAAAGCCCCCACGATCATACGATCTGTCGAGTCCCATGCCGACTTGTTCAACTCCGGCTTGCTCTAACCCTCTGCCTCTGCTTGACGTAGACACACCAGGATTTCACGGCATCACGCATAGAGCACACCTGGAAATGCTTGGCTCCGAAGTAGTCTTCGAGCTTCTTGTGCGCTGAGGCGATCTGCTGCTGGGATGTGTTCTCCGACGTGGTGAATATGCTGAAGACCTCGGCGAAGCGGCGTATGCGGGCAATAACAGGCGCCATCTCAGAAGGCATTTCACAGGGACATCCATCGTGAAGAACTATGAGGTGCCGGAGTTGCTCGGGACGGTTCCTGAGTTCGGTTTCGGCTTGAAGCATCACGCTTCTCACAGAGGTTCCACCGCTTGGCCTCAGACCGGCTAATGCTGCCAAATACTTGTCCGACCAGTCGTCGAAGTCCTTGAGGGTCTCCCACGCGGCCCAGTGCACAGATGGATATGGCGGCGGTATACTTCATAACGGCACTGAAGACCTGATCACTCATTTTTCGGTCGAGCGATGCAAGAGGCGTCCATCCCTACGCCTCGTCCGCATCCACGAACCGATAACCAATCCCCCGGACCGTTCGGATACGAACAGGCCGATCTGGAATGTCCTCTATCTTCTCGCGCAGCCACCGGACGTGAACATCCAGGGATCCCGTCTCCGCGTCGCCAGTCAAACCCCATACGCCCTTGATTAGTTCCTCCCGGGTCAGAACACGGTTCTTGTTGGCCATCAGGAGCTTCAGTAGCTCGAACTGCTTGAGCGGCAGATGGACCTCCCGGCCGTAGATCTTCACGGTCCGGCGCGCAGTGTCCATATCAACACCGCTGCCCAGGAGGTTGGTTCCCTGCTCCGAACGGCCTGGTTTGGTCACGCGCCGGGGCACGGCCTTCACGCGGGCTATCAGTTCTCGCATGCCGAACGGTTTGGTCACATAGTCGTCAGCGCCAAGCTCCAGTGCCAGAACCTTATCGATCTCCTCGCTCTTCACAGATAGCACGATAATCGGGACACCGGAGGTCTGGCGTATCTGACGTATAAGTTCATTACCCGAGAACCCGGGCAAAACCAGATCCATGATTATCAAGCTCGGGTCGAACGACTTGGCGGCAACGAATCCTGCGGGCGCGTCCTCGGCGATGTGAACCTGGTAACCCTCAGCACGCAGGGCGTAGGCCACGGACTCGGCGACGGAGGAGTCGTCTTCAACAATCAGAATGGTATCGCTCATTGGGACCTCCCGGGCCAGAAGAAGCAGAGTGAGTGTTGTGACATGTAATGTAGTAAATCATATCCGGGGTACAGGGCAGCCGTCAAATACACGAGGGCGCACGACTGTCAGCGACCTCTCGTGCGAGATGAACCGGTGCCTCATCCCCCAATGTCTGCCATGTTGGGCACGCCACCGCCAAGCCACATCAGCAGGAAAACCCAGCCTCAATAGAGAACTCTGTTCTTGGACGGCCAGAATTTGGCGATGACCAGGAACGAAGTTGGACACTGAACACAGATGACAACAAACACCAGGCTTGCCACGCACATAGAAGATGATGCTGATGCAGTGTTTGTCGACCGCTATATTGATGAGCCGGATCGCTTCCAGGCAGTCATCGGCTCCCTCACCACGCGAGCCCGCACTGTGGTTCACCAAAGTCGGGTTCGAGACATTTCGGGCTTCTTGTCCATTGGTGGTGGACACCTCTTATCATTGAAGGGTTGTGGGGTGAACATCGCCCAAGAAATACTCGCTACCCGGGATATAGTGGCGATCCTCATTCTCCAGTCTGCCCGCATCGACCAGCAGGTTACGTCTCGCCAACTTACCGATTGGCTGGCAGGGCGTTCGTCCGACTCCTTGACTGTGGCCAAATGGGCTCACGCGCGCCATAGCTCACTTAGCCGCGCCACTCCACCGGACATCCCGGTCCTGGCGGTTCTGGGACACCACCGTACGCATCGGGCTTCTGCCGTTGGACTCCCCGCTGAACAGAGTATTCTGAGAATGACTATTCCTGCCTTATTCCTGTGTGCGCGTACGCAGCCTTTGTGGGAGAGGGCGAGTGAAGAAGCACTGGGCGAAATAGTCAAACTGCCGGAAGATGAGTGGCGTCTTCTGGACGCCAAGGGTGTCCACAAGAACGACAGATGCGACGTCTTGTTGTCTATGACGTTGGGCTATCTGCTAAACATTGGCGTCAGCACCGATGCACTTGACGCATTTGTCGCTGCCGTGGCCATGTTAATCCGGTGTGTAGATGGATCCGCTCACGGTCCATCAAGCGAAGCTGCTTGCGCCCAGCCTATATTCGGTGACCGGGAAATGGCGCTATTGCGGAATTTCCGCCTAGACTCTTTCGGGATGCCAGAGTCTCTGTTGGCCGCCATAGTCAACAGAAAAACGCAAACTTGGGGCGATCTAGCCACAATCAGCGAAAGAAATGTTTTCAGTCTGTCGGGCCTTTCCGTTGAAACCTTGTCACGGTTACGTAATCTCTGGCACATCCATGGCTACTTCCGCAGGGCATCCGAGGGGCTTACGGGTCTTCCTTTGGAGGCGTTTGCCAGTTTTGGCTCCATGATTGAGGCATTCGTAGACATGGTGGACGGAAAGCCTCGAGAGAAAACCGTGGCGCTTGGTCTTATGGGATGCCTTGAGGGGCGAAGATGGTTGCTCGGGGAACTGGGTAGCAGGTTGGGCATATCAAGGGAGAGGGTGCGGCAAATCGGTAAGAAAAGGCTGAATGCGCTCGCATCCCCACTTGTTGCTCCGGCACTGAACAGATTCTGGATCGCAGTCACTGAGACTCTTCGCATATCCGGCGGGATATGCTCTGTCGGGAAACTTTCAGAACGAGTAGCCGCCGTGTTCGAGTGGGAGGAGAAGCCAGACACTCGAGCGCTTGAATCCGTATTGCGACTTTGTGTAGACCTCAGAGTGGATAAGAACGCCGGCACTGTCTGCGACCCGAAAGTCCGCTGCCTGCATTGTAACGCTGCGGCGTCGTGGCTGGAAAGCCTCTTTGAGAAAGACCATCGGACGGAGCTAGGTTTCGCCGACGTGGTGCGGCATGTTGTGTCCCGGTGCAAACGAAAAGTGGACTGCCTCAGTTATTCGGAATCGTTGTCTCCAACTCTAGATTTCGCCCGGTTTCTTGTCAGCAAGATCCCAACAGTCGTAGTCGACAAAGAGGTAGTCTGTCATCGTGATAGTCCGGCTGCAAGACCCGGCTCGCGGGTTCGCCTGGTGGAGGAGTTAATTCGACAGGCAGGCAGACCGATGTCCTTACGTGACGTACTCCTGGAGGTCAGAAGAGTGCGTCCGGGTGACCGTACGACCGAAAGGGGCATCTACGCTTTGATATCCGAGTCGAAGGATATTGTGCCGTTGGGCGGCGACGTCTTTAGACACCAAGCTTTCGCCGATGCGCCTCTTGAACTCGTGAGGAAAGTGGAGTCTTGGTTGTCTGAACAGTTAAATGGGGACGTTCCGTGCGTGTCTGTTGTTGAAGCCTTCGATGAGTTCCAGAATGATTGCTCCTCGTTCGGTGTTGCTTCAGAGGTTGCATTATACTATTGGCTGCGCTGTTCCGCCGCCTCCCAGCTTCATTTTTCGCGATTTCCCAATGTGTGCCTAGCTGATAGTCCTGAACCACGAACGGAAACGAGGAGGCGTGTTGGGAATGCAGGCCGTACCACGAGAGGCGCCAGACCTATTAATACTGCCCTGCAAGAACCCGGAAGACTGACCGTAGTCCACTGCGGGGACGTGGCAATACCGAAATGCGAAATACGAGCGGCTCGGCTAATCTTCTCCGGGATGAGCCACAAGGAGGCCGCTGAATCCCTGCTCCTCGGCACGAGTGAGATCGACGCATGTATGGCTCGGCTTCGTGCCAAACTGGGTGTGAAAAACAAACTTGAGTTGTTCACGAGGCTCAGGGAATTTGGCATCGTCAGGTAGCAAGTATCCGGCACTCAGTTGCGTCTCAAACACCTCGTGTCTTCCTCTGCTCCTCCTAAGCCAGTTATAGATTATCTGCGCCTTATTCCGCTTCAGGTCCCCCGCCTGCCCCATCGCCTATCCAAAACCCGCCCGTTCGGCGTCCATGACACCGGTAAATGGGGCAAAAACGCGGTCGAAAAATGGGGTGGGTCCACAGCTTTCGGACCCCAAAAACGGCACACAAAAAAAGTGCGGATGACCAATTGTGGCGTATCGTTTCCTCCACCAACAACCAGGAAGTAAACGCTCTCTCTGCAAGAGCCTCGGGACCACACCATCCCGGGGCTCTTTGCCGTTTTACGCGTGGGATTCGAGGCTGGGAGTCACAGATTCGATGAGTTGCTGACCGTTCGACCTCTGCACGCACCTCCGGCCATTTCCGGCACATTTAGCACCCAAATTCTCTGTTTTGCCACTTTCTCTCTGAAAGCTGTGAACCCGGGGGGGTGAGTTCACAGGTCGGTTTCTAGCCTCGAAATTGCGGGCTGGCGATGTGTTTCTTGATGGGTACGCTCGGAGTAGGAAGTGTTGCTTGAGGCTAGTGGCGTTGCCGCGAGTGTGACTGGAAGCCAAACAATGCTGAGCAGTGGTATAATGGCGCTGTGAATACCAAGGAATCAGAGACAACCGAGAACAAGCTGTCCTTGTCCGAGCGCAAGGAGATCACGGAATCCGTGGCTGCATTCGCCACGGCGTCGGGCGGCGTCATACGAATCGGTGTGAACAATGACGGTCAGAGAGTAGGCGTCCAAGTCGGAAACAGGACTCTAGAAGACCTGGCCAACTACATCACTAAATCTGTCTTCTCCGCCCATCTCGGCAAAGCGCGACACAATTATCAGAATACTTGCCACTGAGCCTAAGGGTTGTGTGTTGAGGCTAAATCGGAGGTCGCAGGGCACAGGGAATGTGGACGAGAGTGGATGGAAACTAGGGAAGTGAATGTAACAGTGATGTCAGTGCCGTTTTTGCACTTATGACACGTTACACGTCAGAAATCGCCATCGAGTGATGCAAACGGCAAGTTGGTTAGCACTATCACATCACCGTCGGCGC
>CAZTAO010000098.1:0-9848 GCA_964611645.1 uncultured bacterium
CTACGGCGTGCAGGATATGGTGGGCAGTGTGTGGCAGTGGTGTTCGGACTGGTACGCCCCGGACTACTACAAGAACGCGCCGGCACGTGACCCAACCGGCCCGGCATCGGGATGCTACAGAGTTCTGCGTGGACCTAGCTGGGACCACCGAAGGCCCTTTGATTTCCGCGCAGCCGACCGAAACTTCGCCGTTCCGTCCACTAAGTCACCCAGCTATGGGTTCCGCTGCGTGGTTACGGTTTCTGAGGAGTAGAAGTCTTCACTGCAACCTCCGCTATCCCCTCTGCATAGATGGGGCGCGAAGGTGTCCACCCGAGGACTGCGGCGGAAATTCTGGGCATGCCGAGTTGCTCGAAGTGCTGGCTGATCCTGACCACGAAGACTACGAGGACATGAAAGAATGGGTTGGGCCACGGTTCGATCCTGAGAGATTCAGTTCAGCAGTGGTAAACAGGTTGCTATCACGGCGAGTCGTGGTGAGGTTGCAGGGCAGCTAGGTGCCACCCGCCCCTTGCCTCAACTGCACCATCCGTGTCCACCCGTCCTCCATGAACACATCCACGCTCTGATTACGGCGATTGATGCACAATTCACGCCGAGCGTTGCGTGGTCATAGCCGACGAGGCAAATGGGGCTACCTCATACCTGCTGTGACAGGAGTCCACAGATTCTGTCGACAGACCGAATCACATTCTTGTCGATGCTCCAAAGCACGTGAGCAATGGACTGCTCATAGCCCGGAAAACCGTACGTGTGGCGTTTCTGGCGCACAACCTCAATCCGAGAATCCACACCAAGTAACAATGTTGTGTTAGCGTCAATCACCACAGGGCCTTCCAGATCGGCGTGTTCTCCCCCAGAATGCTCAAAGCGAAGAACTCCTCCAGCCTCGATGGTCATCGACTGCAGACCACAATCTCCAAACCGCATTCCGGCATCAAAGAATCCAACGACCACGTATCCGAAATCCGCCAGTTCCCATTGGGTCAAAGAGCGGTGCTTATTGTAGTTTGTAAGCTCCGCAAGTTGCCGTAGCCAAAGGTCTCCACTGAACTCCTGGATAGACATGAGGTAGTCTGTCACAGGAGGTGCCGACGTGCTTAGGCCAGGAAACCACTTGTCAAGCTGACGGGCAAACTCCGAGGCGGTGTCGTTCTGCTTTGCCACGGGGAACTGCACCTTGTATTCCGCAGGCTTTGGATTGCAGGAATCTGCCACGTAGTGCGCCGCGTATTCCAGAGCAGACCTGTGATTCTCCAGAATGTTCTTCAGATCTACTCTGAGGTCTCTGACTCCTTCCGTGTCGATGCTTCCACGGAAATACTTGTTGAGGAATCGCACAGTATCATCGTTAGTGCGCCGAAGCAAGTCCCCAATGGCGACCGCCCGATCACACAGAATGCCACTCGGCGTCTTCGGCTGGACCGATACTTGAAACTGTGACTGTGACGGTTCGTGAGCATCCACCGTTAACACAAGGCCGCTAGGTATATGGACATCGTCACCCACAGTGGGTACGGCTAGATTATCCTCCCAGGTTGGGTACACGTTCAGTCTCCTGAGTTCAGAATACTACCGCAGGAATGCTCGGATGATCATCTCAACTGCTCCATCCGTGTCCACCCGCTTTCCATGAAAACATCCACACTTTGAGTCCAGCGATTGATGCGCACGAGATGACCGGGGACGCCGCCGAGTGTCGCATGATCATACCTAAAAGGCGTGGGCCAGATGCCCAACAGAAAGAGGAAGACGGCAATCGCGATGCCCGCCGCCAAGGCGACTCTACCGATTCTGACTTCGCCCATGGAGTCCTCCCGCGTGCCGGCGCGTGACCAGCCATCGGCTAATCCTGCGGCCTACCCTACGCCTCGTCCACATCCACGAACCGATAGCCGATCCCCCGAACGGTGCGGACCCGAACGGGTCGATTGGGATCGTCCTCTATCTTCTCGCGAAGCCACCGAACATGCACATCCAGGGATCCTGTCTCCGTGTTGCCGGAGATGTCCCAGATGTTTTCGAGAAGCTCCTCCCGAGCCATCACGCGGTTCTTGTTGGCCATCAGGAGCTTCAGCAACTCGAACTGTTTGAGTGGCAGGTGGACGTCTCGGCCGTCGATCTTGACGGTTCGGCGCGCTGTATCAATGTCCACGCCGCTGCCCAGGAGATGGGTTGTAGCCTGCTCGGAGCGAGCCTGTTTGGCCGCGCGCCTAATCACGGCTTTGGCTCTGCCGACTAGTTCCCGCATACTGAATGGCTTGGTCACGTAGTCGTCGGCACCCAGTTCAAGTGCCACCACCTTGTCGATCTCCTCGCTCTTGACCGAGAGGACTATGATGGGGACGCCCGATGTATCGCGTATCTGGCGAATGAGGTCCGTTCCGGAGAATCCTGGCAGAACCAGGTCAAGGATGATCAACTTGGGATCGAATGACTTGGCGGCCGCGAGGCCCGTGGGTCCGTCCTCGGCGATCTGAATCTCATAACCCTCGGCGCGCAGGGCGTATCCCACGGATTCGGCGACGGCAGTGTCGTCTTCAACAACTAGAATGGTATCGCTCAATGGGTGCTCCCTTGGTTACCGTAATGTAGGACACCTTACAGCAGTCAATCATATCCCGATGCAACCTCGCAGTCAAATACGCGAGAGACCTGACTTGGCCGAAATCACGACGCCCTTGATTTTCGGGCCGATATGAGCGTAGAATCTGACAGGTAAAGCCTGAATCCCCCCATGTGTCAACTGACACTGAGCACTAGCTTACCATCGGCATTGAGTTCTGACCCACCTATGGGAGAAAGGCAGCAAGATGCTTCCCGATATACCGGGCACGAAGCGAGACATTCAAGCCAAGCTCTTCAGAGATGCTGAGACGGAGCATAGGAAGCGTGGCGGAATCCTACCCGAAATCGGCGTGACCCATCAACACGAGGGTGACTCCTTTGTGCAGGGTCATGTAGACCTAACGGAGCAGGAGATCAGTTACGAGAGGTTCGCCTCGCCTGTCTGTCTTGATCTGACTGACTTGGCTGCCAGCGATTATTGTTCGGTACTCCGTATTGTCTGCCAAGCTCGAATGGAAATAGCGGACCTCCAGACGAAACGGCTTCTAGAGGTGGTAGGCCAAGGTGCTGAATCTGTAGGCAACGTGGTGGATGCCGAAGGCCGGGCGATCAGCGCAGATCTGCTTCTCGAAGGCTATGAGAAGGTTGACTTCGATCCAGTTACCGGGGACCCGCCGACATTGGTGGTTAACCCATCAATGCGCAACTCCCTTGAGGCGATAGTGAACGATCCAGGATTTGGGGTGAGGTTTGAAGAACTCAAGAAGAGAAAGCAATGGGAATGGCTTGGCAAGGAAAGTAGTAGAAAACTGGTTGACTAGCACCAACGAGCGTGCTTACCAGATTCCGTATTGCCAGTTGCTGTCGTCCCAGGGATACCGTGTGATTCAAGTGTCCTCACACGGTGCAGCCGAGCACGGTAAAGATATCGTGGCGTGGGCCCCTGATGGCCGTCTCTGCGCATACCAACTCAAGACAGGCAATATCAAAGTTCCCGAGTGGCGAACGTACGCCGAAGAGATCCGGGAAATGACGGACATCAAGTGCCACCACCCTAGCGTCAAGAATGAGAGCGGGTGGCACGACTCCTATCTCGTCACAAATGGCCGTGTCGGCAAGGAGGTCCAGGACAAGATAGATCTCCTCAATACCGACCACAAGGGCCAGCGCTCACACCTTCACATAGTCCAATTGGATGAACTGTTGGACGGATTCGAGAAGCTGCACGGTGGTTACTTTCCCATCGAACTGGAGGATAACCGACTGTTCCTACAACTGTATATGAGTGACGGGCATGAGCCATTACCCAACGCGAGTCTATCGCGACTGCTGGTTGGGCTTCTTCCGCTGTCCGACGGCGACAGGAAGATTGCCAAGAGCAAGTGCAGAGCCTTGCTCGCGAGTGCGCTCTTGGTTGTGAGCTACATCTCCGAGAACTACTCTCGGGCGGAGAACCATTTTGCGCTCATAGACCTATGGACTATCTTCCTTGCCCACACCTTGGCCGTTGCGGAGTATCACAGTCTGCTTGACGACCGTTGGATGGGCACGTGCGAGCTAGCCGTTCTCGCTCTGGAAACCGCATTCGAAGACGCCACTGCAGAAGTTGAGCGGCGAACCAGCGGTCTGCACGACCTCGTGGAAGGCGACTCGCTGACGGACTTTGCATTCTTCAGACAGCGTGGTCTCGTGATCGCCGGATACCTGTCTGCTTTCGCACTCTCCCGCAAGATCAGAGGTGTCCAAGATTGGCGATCACGACCGTTGGACGCATTTATTGAGCGGTTTGGAGAAGCGTTCCTTCGCTTCGGTCGAGACTACCCCTATGGCGAATGGAGCCTTCCGCTGATCCTTTCCGTTGCGACGTACATTGATTGCGAGGGGCGTTCTACCGAGGCCGCGGGATTGGTGGAAGCTGCAATCATTGCGTTTCTGGGCGCTCAGGGCGGTGGAGGATGGCCTGTTGCCTACTACGACAGACAGCAATGCGTTCGGTCCCAGATGGGTATTGAGATACTCGACGAGAGCTTCAGGAACCGTTCCTCGGCGTGGCGGCCGCCGCCAGGGACTTCGCAGCTACTTGGGCATCCGTCGCCCCCGCCGTCAATCAGTGCTCATGTCCCGTGCTGCTGGTTCCCGGAGACATGCCCATCTCCGCGCCCATAGCCCCGAGCGTCAGAGTGCAATCGCTCACACGCATTCTTGGTGTTCGAGGCGACCGCCTGACACTCGATACCGACGAGGTGCGGAAGTGCGCCGGCACTGTGGCAGCAACCGGCACGAATGCCGACTTCATTCACAGCGACGACTACACATCAGTGAGAGCCAATGGCCAGTCATTCTTGCTGACGACAAACCAATCAATGGTGATCCGGGCACTGCACGAGGCACACAAACGCAAGACATACTGGCTGACCAAAGACTACCTGCTTGAGACTGTGCTCGATACCATTTCAAACCGGCTGCTCGACACGTTCAAGAGTAACAAGACCGCCTGGGATGATCTCATCGTAAATGATCGGCGCGGTAGGTATAGACTGAACCTCCCTGTGACATAGTTGCCCCGTGTCTTCCTGGTCTCTCGAAGCCTACACGGCTCCATTCCTCCGAAATACCACACCCACGACCACACCTTTGACCACCCCCACGCTGCTAAGCTAGATACAGGTCAAGAGTTCCGACTCTAGATTCCCTTGGCCTGATTCTATCGAACGAAGGTGGTTACACACAATGCCCCACGACTCTCTTGTCCTATCCCAATCCCGACGCCGTCTTGTCAGCACGATTCAGAACATACGCTTCGGAGCCATCGAGAACCTTGTAATCACAAATGGTGAACCGGTTCTCAGCCCTGATACCTACATGATCCGAGACAAGAAGTTCGGCAAGAGCGACACTCATGCCGGATTCGACGCGCGAGAGTCTCCCTTCGGTAAGGACCATTTCTCCCAGCTATTTGGCGAGTTCAGCCGCATCAACAACGGTGTAATCAGCCTCCTGGAAATACAGAACGGATTGCCTTTCAGAATCCGCACCAAAGAGCACATGGCCGACTGATCGGCCGGCACAATCGCATATAGTCACACCCCATAGCATGGCTGACCGCACGGCGGAGGTCGTTTGCGGGTGTCGCCTTTATCGGCGGCATCGCACGATCTCCGCCTTTTGTATGCCAGGATCCGCGAAGCCCCGTCCGGGGTGACGCCCGCGACGATCTCCTCCCCGCAAAGGAGGAGAGCATTGAGCACCAACGGTTTCGAGGGACTGGACAGGCGCTCAAGGTAGGAGCCATCCACCTGAGAAGCAGTCTTGTGCTCAAGCAGGTAGTACTCATTGCCGCGACGGACGATGCCGTCGATCTTGCCGGCCATCCCCAGGATCCGTGAGGCAGCGCCGGTTGTGGGGTTGATGATGGTGCCCGTGAATGTCTTCTCCAGCGCCACGACCTCAAAGTCTTCAGAGGTGTAGCGGGCGGCATACCCCGTCATCATCGCTGTGGCCAGATGCCAGTCGGACTTCTGCGAATCATCATGAGACCGGTTAGGCATGGACTTGTCGATGAAGTCGAGGACCGCGTCCAGGCCGCTGCCGCCATCGTCCGTACGCTCTCTCAGGTATTCGGGACTGTGCGTGCGTTCCTGTCGGGACAGATAGACTTTCGAGAGGCAGGCAGGCGCATTCTGGTTTCCCTGGGCGAGGGCATCCTGTCCGCTGTGAGCTATCCATATGGGGTTCTCAAAGGCGCGCTGAGTTGGCTCCGCAGACTCCTGCCGTTTTCCAATGCCGCCGAGGGACCCCTCTCCAACCTGATCGGTTCTGGCGCGGCTCTGCTGCGAACACTTGCCCAGGGAATGCTCTCAGTGGCCACGCTGCCGGCGCAGGCGATGAGCTTCGTCCTGCAGCGAATGCTGGGCGGTGCCCGGTGGATATGGGGTGGCCTGCGATCCATAGGCAGCCAGGTTATCTCGACGATGTCCGGCGCTCTATCCAGCGGCGCGCAGAATCTAGCTGCCAGCGCTTATCAGAGCGGCCGTGCCATGATGACTACCATAGCAACGGGCATTCGCTCGGCAATGTCGGTCCCGTACGATGCTGCCAAGTCTGTGCTACTGAGGCTCAGACGGCTGCTGCCGTTCTCGGACGCAAAGGAAGGACCGCTCTCGACACTCACTCGCAGTGGGGCGGCCATGCTTGAAGCTTTCTCTTCGGGGATTACGGGAGCTTCAAAGCTGCCGGCGCGTGCGTTTGAACAGGCATTCGCTTTTGCCAGACATGCGGGCCGGTCCGCGATGCTTCCGACCGCTCTCGCTGGGACGCTTGCTCTCACACCGAGCCTTGCGGGAGCGTTGCCCAATGTGGCTGCGCCTGTACCCGTTCAGAGGGTCACTTATTCCCGTGATGATGAGCGAGCACAGCAGCGATCCCAATTGCTCGCCGCCACACGTGGTTCTGTGGTCCCTGGTTCACGTGGCGATGCGGGAAGTCTCAATGACGCCCGTCTGCTACTCGAGGCGATACTCTCGAAGCTCGACGAAGTAGCCGACCGGCCAGTCGACGTGACTGTGACTACCAATCTGGACGGGCGGAAGATTGCCCAGTCGGTCTACAAAGACATGCGCGACAGAAAGGTCAGGAACTATGGATCTGCGTAAGGCTAGGCGTGTTTTCATCTGTAGCAAGTACGTCGGGAACGTCATTCACAACATCGATGTAGCCCGGGCGCTGTGCCTCATGGCTTTGGAAGATGGGTATGCGCCGTTCGTCCCGCACCTCTTGTACACGCAGGTTTTGGATGATTGTGATCCGACCCAGCGCGAGACAGGAATATCCCGCGGGCTGCGCTTTATGGAGGTTTGCGACGAGGTCTGGGTCTACTCAGCGGAAGGCATATCCGAGGGGATGAAGCGGGAAATGGATCACGCCAAGTCGCTGGGCAAGCCGGTGATCATGCTGAAGGTCCGGCCTACCCTTGGCTGATGGCAGGACAGGCACAGGCTACATAGTCGATGTGGTGACTCGCGAATCTCTCCAATTTCAGTTCAACCCGGAGGAGATATCCGATGAGAAGAGCGCCGACTATGCAGCCGTGAAAGTGCCGGGCCTCAGTCACCCGCGATACCAGTTTGTCGCCGGCGAGGCGCGCAGGATCTCGTTCAAGCTGTCGTTTTTCAAGGGGCCTGTGAAGCGCAATGTGGATTGGCTTCGGTCACTGGTCTATCCCGAGCACCAGAAGACAATGATGAAGAACGCGCCGCACCGGGTCCTGTTCTTCTTCGGTGATCTCTACCCGGGTCTGACGTGCATAGTCCGGCAGGTGAATGCGCGGTGCTTTGATATCTTTGACCCGGCCACTCTGCTCCCGCAGCACGCCGAGGTAGACCTGACGCTTGAGGAAGTCGTGGACCGCTCCGTCGATTACAGGCAGGTGCGAAGATGATAGGGCAGGATTCCAGGTATGCCGGGTGCGTGTTGTATGTGGATGGGAGCGACGAGTTTGTTGGATCCCGACAGCGCATAGATACCACGCCCCGGCCGGATGATGTATTTCACAGCGTGGTGGAGGGTGACAGGGTCGATCTCATCGCCTACCGCTATTGGGGCAGAACCGACCTGTGGTGGGTGGTATGCGACTACAACGACATTGCCTGCCCGGTGGAACTGGGGACGGGAGCAGTGCTGAGGCTGCCGTCGCTCGAATATCTACCGCCACTTCCTCCAACCACGCGCACATTCACGAGAGCATCCGGCAGATCCTGGGGACCAGGAAAGGCGAGCGACTTATGCGGCCGGACTTCGGAACGCGCCTGCACGAGCTGGTCTTTGAACCCAACGACTCCCTGCTCTATGGGCTTCTCCGACATGAAGTGATCGAAGCGCTCGAGGAGTGGGAGCCGCGGGTCATTATCAGTGACGTAAGCTGCGGACCGGACGAGACAAACGGCCACCTCGTATTGGTCCGGATAGACTACAGGCTCATATCATCCCAGGTGGAAGGCAATCTCGTATATCCCTTCTACCGGGAACTGGAGTGATTATACCATGACCGTTCGTCGCGGCAGACTTCCGTATGTGGACAAAGATTACGAATCGATCCGGGAGGAGCTAATCGCCCGTATCCCGCAGCTCACCGACCGCTGGACAGATATGAACCCCAGCGATCTGGGAGTAGTGCTGCTGGAGCTGTTTTCCGGAACCGCTGATATGCTCGCCTACTACATCGATGCGCAGGCTGCCGAGTGTTACCTGCCCACGGCTCGACAGCGGCCCAACATCGCTAACCTGTGCGCCCTGGTCGCCTACAGGCTGCACGGGCCGGTCGCTGCCAGCACACGCGTCAGGTTCACGCTCACGCAGCCGGAGCCGACCAATGTGACTATCCCCGCGGGAACGGTTGTGAGGGCGGCAGATGAGGAAGTGCCCATCTCCTTTGTGACGATCAGCGACGCAGTTTTGCTTGCAGGTGATGCATCCGTTGAAGCGGACGCCGTTCAGGGTGAGCCTGTCTTGGAATCCTTCGCCGCAACGGGCACTGTCGGCGCACGTCTGGTTTTGAACCGAACGGATGTGGCCCACGGCTCTATGCAAGTCAAATTGGGAGGGGTTCCCTGGTTGGAGGTCCAGCATTTCGCCGACAGTGATCCCGATGATCCTCACTACCGTGTGGACACAGACGGCCTCGATGTAGTCTCCATTGTTTTCGGGGATGGCACATGTGGGATGTTACCAAACGAAGGTAGGTTGGTTGAAGTATCCTACATTTCGACACAAGGCGCATCTGGAAACATCGCGCCGCATCGCGTCAACACCGTCTCATCTGCTGTCCGCGCTTCAGATGGTCGGACTGTGGGCCTGTCTGTGGATAACCTTGTCGCAGCTACGGGCGGCGCAGATAGAGAATCCCTGGAACACGCGCGCCTGATAGCCCCCAGCACAGTCCGCTCAACTTGGAAAGCCGTGACGCGCGATGATTACAAGACCCTGTGTCTAGCCTTCCCAGGCGTGGCCAAGGCGCGCATCATTGACGTGAATGAGGATGTCAGCCTCAGAATCTACTCCGTTCGCGTGTGCATCGCCCCGGATGGCGGCGGTTTGCCCTCGGATCTGCTGAGGTCCAGCCTTCGGGAGTATCTGGAGGCACGCAGGTTGCTCACAATTGATGCCGGGATAGTAGACCCGGTGTACGTGCCAGTGGACGTGGAAGCCGAGCTTTACACCTATACTTCCCAGGATCCTGAGACCGTGCGGCGACGAGCTGCGGACACTCTCGCCGAACACTTTTC
>CAZTAO010000099.1:0-9388 GCA_964611645.1 uncultured bacterium
ACGATCTGGTCATAGACGGGGGGGACAAAACTGAGACCACGACCTACGCGACCGGCGTTGCGGTGGTCACTGAATCCGACTGCTGCCATGTTCTCTCCACGACGGATGAGAACAACAAGACAACCTCCTACGACTACGATGCCGCAGGCAGGCTAACCAAGACCTGGACCAGCCTCTCCGGCCAGTCTGCAAACGCTCCGTTGGTGCAGAATGAGTATGACCAGTTCGGGGCGGTTTGGAGAGTGACTACGAGCTCCGATGCGAGCACAACCCGCCAAACCAGCTACACGTTCGACAAGCTGGGACGGGTGACTGCTGTGGACAATCCCAGCCCGCTGGGAGACGAGGAGTTTGGCTACGACAACTACGGCAACCAGCTCTGGAAGAAAAGCGGCATAGTGAGTGGGGTTGGTGTGGTGACGCTGTACAAGTATGATGTCCTGAACCGCGTGACCGACGTCTACTACAACTACACCGGCAGCCTGGAGACGATCTCCTACCCAGGGACCGCCGATGTGAGCTATACTTACTATGGTGGGTCGAGCGTCCGCGCGAAGGTGGTTGACTCCGCGGGGACAAGCAAGTATGCTTACAACCTGCTGCGGCAGTTGAGCACATACACTGCGCCGCAGCCGTCCAACCGGACCGTGACTTACACATACAACGCTCTGGGACAAAAGATAACTGCCGGGTATGGCGGCATGACCATTAACTACCACTATTTCGCGAACGGGTGGCTCAAGGACGTGAAGAAGGGCAACGACCTGATAGCTGAGTACGAGTATGATAGTTCAGGCAACCGGACCAGGGTCGACTTCGGGAATCTGACATACCAGACGTTCGAGTACGATACTGACCCCAGATATCGCCTCGCGAGCATAGACTACGCGTACGGCTGCACGGGCGACGAGGACATAGAGGTGCGGGGAACCCTGGACGTAACTCGTGACCACGCCGGTAACCCGTTGACCTGGGGCAATGACGACTACAAGAAGCACTACACCTACGACGACAACAACAGGCTGGCAACCGCGTCCCTGCCCGGCAACTCCACGGCGACTTACTCCTACGACTGGGTAGGCAACCGCCTTGGCACGGGTTTCACCTACAACGCCGCCGACCAGATGACCGAGAGCCCTGGTGTCGAGGAATACACCTACGACGGCAATGGCAACATGCTCACGGGCGCGATGGCTTTCAGCTACTCGCCGACCAATCTGGTAACGGACGCCGGCAGCACGGACATGGCCTGGGATTCGATGGGCAACCGTATGAGCTTCACCACCTCCGGCAGCGCCGCCTACCAGTTCGTGTACGACCAATCCGCGGGGATACCGGCAGTTCTGGAAGAGGTGACGCCAAGCGGCTCCGTCTACTACATCCGAGAACCCAGCGGCGCGCTGATTGCCAGGATTACCGGCACGGGCGAGAACCAGGCCACCACCTACTATCACTTCGATGAGCTAGGTTCGACTCTCTTCCTAACCGACCCGGATGGGATACTCACGGACAAGTACACTTACGACGCCTGGGGGAACGTGACCAGTCACGTAGGTAGCACGAGTCAGCCGTACCAGTTCGTGGGGCAGTTGGGGTACTATACGCACTACCAAGAGAGCGGATTCAAGCTGCTGCAGCTTGGCGTGAGGCTCTACGACCCGGAGATGGGAAGGTTTACACAGAGGGACACTGTAGCATGTTCGATAGCTATGTACTCGTATGTGGACCAGGCGCCCACGTTTGGCGTGGATCCCAGCGGACAGTGTCACAAGAATGACTGCACCGGGACCAAACCGTACAGGACATGCAAGTCTTGCTGGGGCTTTGGCTGTAGGGGAGATCGCGAGTGCCCTCCGAGAGGAGGACGTGCCAACCGAAGCTGCGGGACACCATGTCCCGCCAACCCGCCAGCGCCCCCACGTGCCCAGTCGGCTTGGGTGACCCTTAAAGAAGTGTTGCTGACAATTCCAGGTTATGTGGTGCCCTCGCCAGTGGGGGAAACGGCTGCAGTAGCCGATCCGAAAGTTGGGTGCGGTTTTCTCATGTGCATCGTGAGCAGTCTCAATGCTGAGTTGCTATACATGGAATTGGAGAACCGGATAACGCCGGAGCAGGCAAGGGTGATCGAGGAGCAGTCACTAATAATATGGGAAGCTTGTCAGAAGAATGATAGGCGATAAAGAAATCCGAGGATGCTACCGCCTGACTGCGGTGGCATCCGTGCATCCGGAATAATCCCGCTTCGTTATGAGGACAAGAGCATTTCGGAGTGAGTGAGATTAGTTGGAGGGAACTGTGAGAGGGAAGTTATGTACGCTTTTGTCGGTCGCTGGGATAATCTTCGTCTTGGGAACCGCCGTCTACCTGGTCGGTCACGGGGCACGAACTGGTCGGACGAACGAGGCCCGACAACTTACGCCCCAGGACCAACGTGCGATTAAACAAGCTATGGCCGATATCCTCAAAGCTATAGCGACCCAGAGTCCAGAACTGATGGCGGACCGTCTGTACAGCAGAAGCGGCATACGGTCGTTGTACACAAAGCGAGAGAGCTTTGCAAGAGTGAAGCTCGGCACTTATGCAAGGGTCTTCGGGCTGAATTCGCACACGTTGGGTCTAGCCAAATCCAGCCTGCATGTGGAAACGGGCGTCGGTCGTGACTTCCTACAAGGCTTCACAACACACTGGCTTGCACCTGGGCAGCAAGTGGACGTGGGCTCTCTCCACATTGCTTGTGCGTCTGTGGATTTCCCAATCCCACGGAGAAACGGTCGGGATTTTATGGTTTTGATCGAAGAGAACGGCCAATGGAAGGCGGTGGTTGATGATTTCTGGCCGACACGGGTGCTCCGCCACAGCCGTTTTGACAAAGACGCCATCAGCGAGTGGTGAGAATCGATAGCGACTCCCATATGCTATGCGAACCAGCGGCTGAAGGACGTAGAGAAGGGCGAAGACAGAATCCACAGTGAGTAACTCAATACCACCAATCAATGGCAGAAGCAACCCGACCCGCGCAGATCATCGTGCCGGTCGGCTCTTCCTCGACTATGTGGGCATCCTCCTCGTTGCCTGTCTGCTCGGTCTTCTCACCAACACTTTAGGTCCGCACCCCCTGCCCTGGATCAGACAGGCGGCATCACAAACCAGACAGCCAGCCTCAAGCAACCTCCCTACAACCAAACAGGCCGCCTTCATCACCCTCGCCGATGCCAAGCCGCTCTACGACTCCGGCGAGGCGTTGTTCGTAGACGCCAGGCACGAACTCGACTACAAGGAAGCCCACATCACCGGCGCAAAGCTTCTTTACTACGACGAAGTGGACAATTACTACCAAAGCGCGGTGGGCAACATTCCGAAGGACAAGCCCATAGTGGTCTACTGCTACGACCCGGAGTGCGAGTCCGCTATCTCTGCAGGCGATGCGCTTGTGGCTAGGGGACATTCCCGGGTCTACATCCTCATAGACTGCCTCCCCGGCTGGGAATCCGCCGCATACCCCGTAACCAGGAGTAGTGGGCGATGAGGCTTCTCTATGATCACAGGCTTGCGCTGTTCTGCAGGCTGGTTCTGGGGGGTGTATTCATGATCTCCGCGCTGGGCAAACTCCTCGATCCACAAGACTTCGCCCACGCTACAGCCGCGTTCCGCATCCTGCCGATCCAGACAGTGAATGTGTTCGCGATGATCATGCCGTGGGTGGAGATGATCTGTGGAGCGCTGCTGATAGTCAACCGCAAGGTTCCCGCCGCCGCCCTCATACTCGCCGGTCTCAACGTTGTGTTCATTGCGGTGATAGTCTCGGCAATGGTAAGAGGGTTGGATATCGACTGCGGCTGCTTCTCGCTGCTCTCCAAACAAAAAGCCGGACTAAGCATCTGGCTAATAGCCAGGGACATATTGTTCCTCGCGCTCTGCCTACCCCTACTTGCGTCGCTCAGGACTCCAAGGCAATCGCCATCTAAACTGTCCGTAACCGACGACTGATGACCGGCGACTGACGACCTACCTAGCAATCATCCCATACACAAAGACGATAAGCACAGGATTGCCGGGCAGAGAGGTGGTGATTGTCAACTTCTCATACACTCTGCCGGACTTCTCCGGCGCTTTCACTTTGACTTTCACAGCTATCGTGCCAGTCTTCCTGTCGGGCTTCGAAGCCGATGCCGTAACCACATTGCCATCGCTCTTGATAGACCGAACGCTGAACCCCTTCTTCTCATCCGACAGTGGAGTAATCAGAACAGTAGCCTCAGCCGCCTGCCCAATCTTCAGATCGTCGAACTTCACATACTTCGGCTCGACTGTGGCGAACGGCTCGCCCTTGCCGATGACCTGGAGTGTGGTGGTTGGCTTAGCCGGGTCGCTGCTGGTGACGTAGATGCGCTTGTCCACGTTGCCGGACACCAGGAACTTCACGATCAATTGCGTGCTGCCGCCAGGGGGGACGCTCTTGCTCTTGGTTTCCAGGGTAGTGCATGATCCACAGGACAGACGCAGGTTCTTTAGCTCCAAGGTCTCATCGCCGGTGTTCTTGAGGTTGAATACAGCAGTCTGCTCGGTGCCGGAGGTAACCTTCCCGATATCGATTTTAGTCTTGTCGAACTCGATCCGAGGGGAGGAGAGAACACAGGAAGTCAGTGCCGTTAGGGCAAGCGCATAGATACATACAATCAGCTTCACAAAGCACCTCTCTCGCAGCATACATCAAAACACCACAATGGGCGGCGGAACTCAAGGACACAGCTATGAAACACAGCAACAGGACGACGCAGCAGCATTCCTATCCTTGGTCAGACTTGGTTATCTTCGCCAACGCCTTCGCCTGCTCAGTGGTCAACTTCCCACTTTCAGCAGCATAGGACAGAAGTGGAAGGACCTCGCCACCGAGTAGCCTATTCACCAAGTCATCAAGCTTGACGCGGACCACATCTTCGCGCTTGATGAGCGGGCGGAAATCCCACGCGAAATTCTTCTCCTGAGCATCGACGTAGCCCTTTGCCTTCATACGCGTCAGGACTGTGGCTATCGCGTTGCGCGAAAGCTTCTTCGTTGGCTCCAGCGCCACCCGGATTTCGCGAACAGATGCCTGACCCTGTGTCCACAGGACCTCCATTATCTCTAATTCACCACGCGACAGATCCGGTGCTTGTGTCACTTATATCCTCCGGGCAGCGCCGCAGTCGCCAGCCTGTTGTTGTCGTCGTAGGTGTAGGTCTTCTTCTTGTCATCATTGCCCCAGGTGAGGGGGTTGCCGGCGTTGTCGCGAGTCACATCCAGCGTTCCCCGAACCTGCACACCGCTGCCCTCGCAAGCATAAGCGTAGTCTATGCTTGCCAGCCCGTACCTGGGGTCCGTGTCATAGTCGAACGTCTGGTATGTCCCGTTCCCGAAGCCCAATCGAGTTCGGTTCCCGGAGGAATCATACGTATAGGAGGCTATGGTGTTGCCGCCATTCTTCACGTCCTTCAGCCACCCATTCGCAAAGCACTCATAGTTAATCGTAAACCCGCCATACACCTCGCTGGTCTTCTGGCCCAGGGCATTGTATGTGTAGGCCACAGTCCGATTGGACGGCTGCGGGGCAGTGTATGTGCTCAACTGCCTCGACAGGCTGAACCGAGCAGCAGGCGGTACGATTACCATGAGCGTCACCAGCCATGTCTTGCGTGTGGAACACTTGCGTTTATGATTCCTCGCAATTCCCCCAGAAAACCGTCAACCTGGGGATCCTTGCTAGGATATCGGACTATGGCTGTGGTTCTACGTCGGTCCCACCACAGTCGAAGCAAGCAACTGTCAATCATATCCATTTGCCCATATACCTTGGCGGCGTCCGTCGGCAGGCGCTTGCGTATGACTGTGGGAGGCACAGCAAACGCCCTCTGCTGATCCTCCCAAGAAACCACTATGTATGTGCCGATGTCAAGGAGCCTGCAGTGATCGAACCAGGTTATCTGAGGCTCGAAACTTCGCAGATCACATTGCTGCACAAGCGCAGCAAGCCGTAGCGATTCTGAGTCGGTCAGTCGGTCTTGAATCCGGCCCCACGAACGAGGACCCTGCCCGGTAGAAACATGTGGACCGAACACATCCACTGTCCCCTGCGCAATGTCGGCGTCAATGCGGATAGTATAGATCCCTTGCCGGTACTCGGTGATGCGGCACAGCTTTCCTGCTGGTCGTTGTCTTGACACCGTGCGCTTCTCTGGACCACAACCACTCACAGAGATAATGGTGAGCAGGATCACGCAGCACTTGGCTAGGCTAAAGGCACGCATGGACCACTCCTTCAGCGACCTTCTCTTCCCAGATCGATTCGTACGGCTCCGCTTCGGTACCCCAAGGCATCCTCTCGCACTGGTCACACGACCAAACTCCAGCACTGGGGTCATGTGGGTTCTTGCCGATGATCGAGATTCCCCTCTTGTTGCGGCAGGCGTGGACAACTTCGTGAAGTAGGGTCCATGCATCGAATTGATCCAGTAGCGTGATCTTGTCGCCTTTGCAAACTCCTTCACTGCCATCATCGTCCGGCACGCCACATTTGATCGTTCTCCCCTGCAGCATTGGCCGGACGCAACCCGCAATACCAGCACGTTGTATTTTCCTTTGGCATTCGGAAGCGCCAAGGGCGGTGTATAGGTATGTCAGAACTTCGCGTACGTTCTCTTGGTTGCAGTTCTCGTAAGTCGGCGGCCTCTTCCGCGGTTTGCCAAGCCTGGGTCTAAGACCCGTCGGGTCGGTATATAGAGTCGGTTGTCCGCCTGCATACACGTACCAATTGTCACCGTGTCGTTCCGGATCATCCTGCAAAAACCTCCCCATCCCCGGATCATACAACCGGACTCCAAGCTGAAGTAGCTTGAACCCGTTTTCCTGAGTATGAGTATAATAACCAAGCTGCCCCACGAACTGATATGGCTGCTGTGTGTCTCCTACCCGGCTAGTCACATTCCCCCAGGCGTCATACGTGTACTTGTCGGTCAGTATCCCGTCTGGGTCGGTGAGGAATAGCGTCGACCCAAGCTCGTCGAAGTGGTAGTAGGTCGTGATTTGGTTCTCGCCTGTGCCGGTGATTCGGGCAATCAGCGCGCCGCTGGGTTCTCGGATGTAGTAGACCGAGCCGCCGGGCGTCACTTCCTCCACCACAGCCGGTATCCCCGCGGAGGGGTCATAGACGAACTGGTAGGTTGCGCTCCCGGAGGTGGTGAAGCTGACTCGGTCGCCCATCGAGTCCCAGGCCATAGATGTTCCACCGGCTTCCGTCACCAGATTGATCGGCGAGTAGCTGAATGCCATCGTGCCGGTAAGCATGTTGCCGTTGCCGTCGTAGTTGTAGGTCTTGTTCGGGCTGGCGGTCATCTGGTCAGCGGCGTTGTAGGTGAAGCCTGTGCCCTGGCGGTTGCCTACCCAGTCGTAAGTGTAGGTCGCCGTGGAGTTTCCCGGCAGCGCCGCAGTTGCGAGCCTGTTGTTATCGTCGTAGGTGTAGGTCTTCTTGTAGTCGTCGTTGCCCCAGGTGAGCGGGTTTCCGGTGTTGTCGCGGGTGAGGTCCAGCGTTCCACGAACCTCTATGTCCTCGTCACCCGTGCAGCCATACGCGTAGTCTATGCTCGCCATCCTGTATCTCGGATCGGTGTCATAGGCGAAGGTCTGGTACGTCCCGTTCCCGAAGTCCACGCGGGTCCGGTTGCCGGAGGAATCATACTCGTATTCGGATATCAAGTCGTTACCCTTCTTCACGTCCCTGAGCCACCCGTTCGCGAAGTAGTGGTAGTTAATTGTCATCCCGCCATACCCGGTGTGTGGCGTTTGCCGCAGCGACCGTACCACATTGTCATTCAGGCAAACCATTCACCCAACTCCGTAACCTCAACCAGAAAACGACTATTACGGTAAGTATGTATGTGGCAACAGTACTACCCAGTGAGAAGTAAGGGGGGTCACCAGCAGGACTGAGGCGAAAGGCGACCCAAGGGTGTTGCACGCTCGGCATCAGCAGCCAAAAGCACCAAATAGCGAGAGCGGTAGCAGCACTGCCCAGCCAGAAGACCGCGGCCGCCACGGCCAGATACCGCGTGAGGGTCTGATCACTCCGGTAAGGAAACCACAGTAGGTGAGGGTACTGACGCGTCAGGTGCGATATCCTGCGGAGATAGTGCAAACCGAAATGCGCCAAGACTCTTCCTCCTGCAATCCCGAAGCCCGCACCGATAGAAATCTCCACAATGCCTGGCCGGTCGCCGATCAGCAACGTAAGCCCGACGGCAGACGCCAGCATCAAAGCCGCAACATTCTGAGCACGCAGACTGCGGAAAAACACTGGAACGTCTCTGCGCATTAGTGTATCGTCTACCATGACAGTAGTATCCTCACTTCACTATTCGTGGTGACGTCTTCACGTTGAGTATTTTCCCCCAACACTTACAGCCGTAGCCTCCGGCACCTATGCCGAGCGTGCCAACGCCACACACGAATCTCTTTGTCCATGAGACATCCGCGCCAACTATTCCACTGCCGCCAACATTCCAGCCTCCTGGCAGATCTTGCAGAGCGCGAGCAAGGCAGCCTCCAAATTCAGCGCTGATTCCCAGGTACCATCCCAAGCAGCAACACCCGTATACCCAACTCACCTCGAATGAATGTGTCTTGACGGCGGTATCCCAGCACTGACATTTCATGTATCCTAAGCGTGCCCCAACAATACCCACGGCGCCGCCACTGACTCCGCCACACAGACACCGCACATATGCGCCTGACGGATCAACCAGGTTTGTGGGCACATCGCGTACATAGGCATAGGAACACCAAGTTTCTTCCCGGATTGGATCTCTCTGCGTAAACCTCCCCATCTCTGGGTCATACAGCCGCACCCCCAACTGCAGCAACTTGAACCCAGATTCCTGGTAATGGGTGTAATACCCAAGCTGCCCCACGAACTGGTAAGGCTGGCTCGTACTTCCGACATGCGAAGTTACATTTCCCCACGCATCGTACGTGTACTTATCACTTAGGATGCCGTCCGGGTCAGTCAGAAACAAGGTGGAACCAAGCTCATCGAAGTGGTAGTAGGCGGCTGTCTGGTTCTCACCTGTCCCAGTTATGCGAGCAATCTGCGCGCCGCTCGGCTCGCGGACATAGTACGTGGACGCGCCTGACACCACTTCCTCCACCACCGCCGGTATGCTCGCGGAAGGGTCATACACGAACTGGTAGGTGGCGCTGCCGGATGTTGTGAAGCTCACGCGGTTGCCCATCGAGTCCCATGCCATATCCGTCCCACCGGCGTCCGTTACCAGATTGGTCGGCGAGTAGCTGAAAGCCATCGTGCCGGTAAGCATGTTGCCGTTGTCGTCGTAGGTGTAGGTCTTGTTCGGGCTGGCGG
>CAZTAO010000100.1:0-9366 GCA_964611645.1 uncultured bacterium
CCACCCCAGCCTGACGCCATCCCCCTACCGACGTGTCCCTGGTTTGACGCTTACATCTATTTCCACTATCAGAACGACTGCGCCAATTTCGTGTCCCAGTGTCTTATTGCTGGCAAAGTGAAGTTTCGTCACTGCACTGGCGCAGATGATAACATCACACCCACGGATGGCTGGGAGATGTGGTTTCCCTACTATGTCAACAGTAAAGCCTTGCGCGAGTCCGCGTCTGGCAAGAACGCCAAGTTCTCAAGGACTATCAGCGGTGCCCACTACCTATACCGTAGCCTGTTGCCCAATATACTATATGAGGATGCCCACAGGGGCCACTTCTACCCCGGCCCATATGACGACCCCAACAATGAAGTTTGGAGTCATGTGGAACCTGGGGACGTCATATTCCAGATGAACGGCGGAGGGGGTGACGCCGGGCATGCGATGTTGATCGACGAAGTGGACTATTGGGCAAAGGATCTGTACATATGCGGTCACTCTTATGATCGCTCGCACGTTCTTCTGAGTAGCATAGTCCCCAACTGGAAGACAGGGACAGGTGGAGATGAATATCGTATAGTGCATCTACCAGACGCACCTCTGATAGACCAGCTCTACGGAATCCAGGTATGGAGTGGTGGGCAACCCATCAAGTACAAATGGAGGGAAGGAGCAGTCAACTGGAAAGGGGCTCAATGGAAGGAAAAAGCTGGCAACGCAGAGCTGAAGATACGAATTGATTTCGACTGCAGAATGAAAACCAGTTCTGCCGCTTCGGTTCGTCTGCTGACCGGTGTGTTTTCCTCGGTGTCGTTCGTGGGAGTTACGGACACGGGCTGGTATAACGGTTGGCGAACAGGGGCAACAAATGCTGATGGAATCCAGTTTAGGACGTGGAGAGGCATCATCTCCGCATCCAATCTGCCGCAGAAGATCAGCAAACCTCTTCCAGTGCTAGTTGAGGCCTATAGTTTCCACGATGAGGACGAGAACTGTGAATACACAGATCTATCTAAGTATAGCCCCGGACCCAACCGTTGCATATGGATATTCGTGGACACGACAAAGAACAAGGGAGATAAGAGCAGCAACTAGCCCCAAGGTGGATTCCAAGGGCAAGCGTTGTTCTATCTGCAGAGGGAAGACGTTCCTTGGAGAACGGAGCTTACTGCACAACCGGGAGGGTGTAGGCTGATGGATGATTGGCCTATAGGTCGATGAGATGAGCAGTACGACGGCACAAAGACGACTCAGAAGGCAGGTCTAGGAACCCATTCCAGGTGTCACCTGCAACCGCATCTTGCCACGTAGACGGTTTGAGCTATGTCCCCTCACTAGCGTAAGCGTGAAGGGTACTCGACCGGAAGTGAGTGATCGCCTTCATCATACAGCAGATAGTCTCGTCCATTCGGAAGCACCGCGTAGAAAGCAGCGGCGTCAGGTTTCACGCTCTCCATCTGCCGCACTCTTGCGTCCCAGCGGCCCGTCTTGTAGAACCAGTTTATTATTCTACTCCCACGATCGCCGTCGGGACAACCGCTAACCTGCCTTCCTGAACCGTCGATTCTCCCCATATAATACGGACCGAAGACAAAAGATGCTGGCATCTTCGTCCAATCGACTTTTTCGGGTCTTGTCCACATATTGATGAGAACTGAGTCTCCTTTCCTGAGCCTGTCCATATCGGGTCCAGTCTTCTTCATCCAAACGGTTCTCCTCGAAACGCGCCGAAGCAGGTTCCGCACCAACTCAATCTTGATATATCGCCAGAAGCCACCAACCACTTTGCCTTCGTGCCAGGATGAGTACTCACACTTCAGTCGAGAGTTGAACGTCGCGCTGAATTCTCCACCGGATACAGGCGAGCCCACTAGCGCGATGATACAAGCAACGGCCACAAGCATGCAGACGTGCACTACCAATACGCGTCTGCCGAGCGACTCTATCATACTCACCTCGAAATCACCAGATATAGGGATTCTACTACCAGGGTTGCGCAGTGTCAAGTGACTAGAGCGGCGGCACGGCACTAGAGCGGCCCGTGCGAGTAAAGCGATACGGCAACAAAGCAAGTACACGAAGCCACCCCCTTACCAGTAACCAACTTCCCCGTTCGACATCTTCTAGACCTTACCTGAGGCGTTGCGTGGCACGACGGTGTATGTCGCAACTGCAGCCAATGCCTCAGCCTCTGGCGGGGGCATCTGTGTGGTAGCAGGAGCGGAGTTGTGAACCGGACCCAGCGAACACACCAGCCGGTGCCGGGCGACTCGGTCACCCGCCTTTCTCTCTTCGATCACCCCAGCCCAACCGTGCCCTCTGCTCCTCCCACACCACCGTCTTCACATGCTCCAGCACCCTCATCGACAATCCGTCCGGCTCCCTACCGTCCAGTATCGCTTCAATGATATCCGGTGCCAGGTAAGTGAGCCGGTAGATTCTTGCTGCATAGGAGAAGTTCATACCTATGGCCAGAGCAAGTTCCGAGATAGACCCGTACTTACCCGAATCAATGAGACGCTTCCAGTGGTGGGCGCGAGCAACACTCAGGGCAAGTGACTCGGCATAAGTACGATTACCATTCCCCTGCACCTGCTCCGGCACGATAATGCGCCGCCTGCCCCCTCGCTTTCTCACATTCACCGGCACAGTCACTGTAATCAATCCGTCATTAGTCACACCATCAACTCTGTTCATAGCGCTCCTCCCGCGACAACAATACTCTCACCTGGACCACCACCCCTCATCTCCGTAACCAAACTATTTAGCCCCCCAGCCCTTACCGTCACGGAAATACCCCCGCGCGTGACCGTCACCTGCTCGACAAGTAAATGAACTATTCGTATCTGCTCCGGTGGATACAGTTCGTCCCACACGGTATCCACATCCTGGAGCGCCTGCCGAACATCAGCCTCGGTCACGCACAGAAACCCATCATCAGACTCACCAGCCTGTGCGCATACTGCCCGGTATGTCTGAGCCACCATCTGCGGCGATGTGAAGATTCTCCGGAGTTGCGACATCACCGCGCCCTCGACTTCCCCGGCAGAAGGAAACAACCAGAGCGTCAACCCCTCAACCAGCGCGGACGGCAGGTACGTGGCCTTCATATCAATCGCTTCAAACCTTGTCCCTGGGGACACCAATGGGCTGCAGGACGTGTTTGTTCGCGACCGGCAGACCGGGGTTACCGAGCGCGTGTCGGTCTCATCCGGCGGGGAACAAGCGGACGCATGCAGCACACGGCCGTCAATCAGCGCGGACGGCAGATATGTCGCGTTCGAATCGGATGCGTCGAACCTTATCGCCGGAGACATGAACGGGACCTTCGACATATACGTTCGCGACCGGCAGACCGGGGTTACCGAGATGGTCTCGATCTCTTCCGGCGGATTCCAAGGGGACAGCACCAGCTCCAGCCCATCAATCAGTGCGGACGGCAGATACGTCGCGTTCCAATCCCAAGCGTCCAACCTTGTCTCAGGAGACAACAACGGGACCTTTGACATATACATTCGCGACCGACAGACCAGGATTACCGAGATTGTCTCAGTGTCCTCTGATGGGATGCAGGGGATCTTCGAGAGCCACTCCCCATACAAAAAACGTCTTCTCCGACCATCTCCCGAAAACGCGATACAATTGGCAGAATATTTGCCGCCTCCACCTGTGTGAGGCTGGAGAGAGCAAAGTCGGGGGTTAGGAGAATGGGTTCGGGTGGGTGAACGGTCCCTGTAAATGCGGAACTGAGTGTAACTGACATGGCACAGTCGTGGGTCAGCCAACCCTCCATTGAGATGAGTCGCCGTAATCAAGTGGCCAGCTCAATCGGCTTGATTGGAAACAACCATTGCCTTGGAATCGGCAAAACGGACATGGGCGCAGAAGGCTAATCTAGAGTTCAAGACAACTCTCGCACAAAATAACCAGAGGGAATTGAAGATAACCCCTGGTCGCGGCGTCTAATCTGCTGTAGCATATACTCAACTGTACTACGGCAAGGAGGCCATGCAGGATGAAGAACTCGCGGTGGAAACGGGTGGTTGTCACGCTCGTATGGATCGTGGCGGCTTTGGTGATTGTGGTTCTGTCGGCATTTCCCCAGGGTGGGCAGATGCTGCTGGCACAGCTCAAGCGGCATCCCCAGGTGGGTTGCCAAGGGCCCGAGCTTCCCCGGCTGCAGGTGGCGATGTGGACATCCGATGGCACCATCATCGCAGAGGAACCCCTGAAGTATGGCAGCTCGCGCCTCCTGGCCGCGTCCACTGATGGCACGTTGCGAGAGATCGCGGTCGTCTCAAGCCCCATTGACGCTATCGCTGAAGGCCCCCTCGCAAATGAGATAACCTGCATTGCCAGGGACAAATACGACGGCCCCAGTACCATCAAGATCATCACACTCGACGGGAAAGTGCGCGTTTCCAAAAGGCTGGAGGGGGACGACAGAGCCGTCTTCGCCGGATGGAAAGACGGGAAGCTGGTAGTGCTGGAAAGCACGCGGGCGCCTCATACTGACTATGGATACGGCTGGGTGTTCTCCTCAGACCTGGCTCAGCAGCGCAAGTTGCCCTTCCCCGGGCTAAGGCGAGCCTATTCCGCCCAGTTCAGCCCGCTCAAGAATGGCCACCTCATCATCCGCGGCAAGCTCAACAAGCGCGGGGCTTTCTTGGACGGCGACCTCGCGACCGGCAAGGTCGACCTGATAGCCATCGACTCCGGACGGGGGAACTGGCGGTGCTACGAGTCCGGGCGGCTCTACTTCCAGGCGGAATCGGGTCTATGGTCAATGGACCCCACCACCGGCATCACACAGATTATGATGCCCGGCTACGCTTTGGGTAGCTGGGAGTTGTCGTGGGACCAGACTCGCGAGGTGGCGTTGGGAGTCCCATGGCTGAAGAGGGGCGCATTCCTTATAGACCCACAAGCCAAGCGGGCGAAGCGTTTTGCGGATATAGATGATCGCACTCACCCGGTTCTTTCCCCGGATGGATCGAGCGCGGCGTACATCCGGTCGTCGACTGAGCTTGTGCTCCTGCGCTTGAATGGAAGCCAGACCACGCTCTACAAAGCCAAAGACACCGGCAAGCGGATAGTTATGTAACGACTCGGGAGGAAGCTATGAAGTGGAATCGGTACCACATTGCCTACGTTCTGCTGGCTCTGCTTGCGGTGGTAGCTACCGCAAGCACTCCGCGCGGGGAAAGCGCGAAGGGGGCTGCGGCAGTTCGGAACATGCTCCACGCGATCGACGTGAACCACGGAGGGGTCTGCGGAACATCCACGGACTCTATGCGGATTCAGGTTGTCGAGGTGGGTAAGCCGACGGTTCCTTACTTGATAGCAGCGCTGAAGAGCAATCGGCGCGAGTACAATAGCTCAGTGACGGGAGACCTGGAAATCATCTGCATGCGCTACTTCGGTGGGCCGCACGACGAGGTGGTAGCGCAGGCCGAAGCGTGGTGGAGGGCGCATCGGAATGAGACAGAACAGGAGTGGATTCTCGAAGCCCTGGGCAGCGGAGAGAATGGTAGAATGCGGCGGGCGCAAGGCCGTGCTGACAGACTGAGCGACCCCAAGAGTATGGCGAGCCTGGAAGCTTTGCTGAAATCTGACAACGACAGCGTCGTAATGTCCGCCCTTCAGGTTCTCTGGCACAACCTCGCCTCCGACAAAGTCCTGGAATACGTCCACTCGGCCCTGCAAAATGGAACCAGCCAGCAGAGGATCATAGCTCTGCGCTTCTGTCCGGCCGAGAAGGCAGCTGAGCTGTCGCCTGAGGTCGCGAGAGTCCTGCGCACGGAAACTGATCCGGAGGTTCTGGCAGCGGCCCTCGGGGCTGCGGCGGCGATAGGCGGGCGAGACTGCATAGCTATCGTTGATCAGATGAATGCTCAGCCCACATCAAATGCGCTGACGCCCTATGTGATCCGCGCCATGTCAGCATTCCACGGGGAGGAGTACTGCGACAGCGTCCTCTATTACCTCAAAAGCCCAGTCGCCGAAGAGCGCGAAGCTGCGGTGCAGGTCTTCTCCGACTGTGTCCCTCCGGCCAAGGCCATCACCCCGCTGCTCGCGATGCTGAATGAACGGCCCGGTCGGCGTGTATGCAGTGACGCGGGGCGAACATTCCTGGCCCTGGAGGCTGCAGCCTGCGACCCATCTGCCAGGCCCAGACTCGCCGAGGTGATCGTGAAGCTGATAGAGCTAACGGGAATCCAGGATGAGTCACACATAGGAGGACTGGCGGGTTCGGCACTCAGGAAGATCGTAGAGGCGCAGTTTAGATATGAAAACGTCCCAGATGGCATCAGGGGCACCTACAATGGCCCCAACGATCCCAGTGCCCTGCAGCCGATATGGGAGAAGTGGTGGAAAGAGCATGGGAGAGCGCTGGTGGCGGGGAAGAAGCTCACCGAGTAGCCAACGGTTCACGCTGTGCCTGGCATTCCTAGTATGGCACCGCCGGCTGTCTCATATGTCCTATTTGCCCATTCGTTCCATTCCCAACTCCCCCCTCTGTTCCTCCCATATCCCCGTTATCACCTTCGCCAGCATATTGAGCGACAACCCACTCGGCTCCTCACCAATCAGTATTGCCTCGACAATGTCTGGCGCGAGCAACGTGAGTTTCAGCAACCGTGCCGCAAAAGACACATCCAACCCAATCTCGCGGGCCAGGTCGGAAACCGACTCAAACCTCCCCTCGTCCAACAATCCCTGCCACCTATGCGCCCGGGCTATGGCTATGACCAGGGCCTCTTGGTGGGAAGGTGAGATCGGGTTCTCCCCGGCAAATGCCTGGGGTAGGATTACCTGTTTACGACCGGCCTGCTTCTTGAGCCGGAATGGGACATCCAGAATCAGGCAATCGGCGTAAGTATGGAACATGGTTTCCCCATCTTCTCTTCTCATACCAGACACTCCTCATCTCTGCGATTGTCGACTATACTCCCTATCTCGCTCACCAGCGATCGAATGCCATTAGGCCGCAGTTGGATTCGCAGCCCATCGACATTTACCCTGACTTCTTCCACGAGAAGCTTCACGATTCTCAACTGCTCCACAGGGAACAACTCGTCCCAAATGGGGTCGAGCTTACGTAGCGAGTTCGAAATCTGTCGTTGGCTGACCGCCTTTCCCGGCTCAGCGTTATGTGTCGCCCGATACGTCTGCGCTATCATCTCAGGAGATTTGAATACAGCTTTCAGTTGTGCCATTACTGCACCCTCGATGTCCCCGGCTGGCACGGATTTCACGGGGCAGCTATCGTGGCCGGATTTGGAGGCGTGGCCGCATGTGTAATACCGATAACTCTTATCCCGTCTTATCGAGGACACAGGGCTCATTGAGGCATCGCACACCCCGCATCGTATTATCCCTCGCAAGAGGGCCGGAGCCTTCGCCCGCGCGTGTTTCGCCCGGTTATCTCTATTCTCTTCTATGACCTGATGCGCCCGTCGCCACATCTCTGTCGTCACTATCGCTTCATGCTCACCGGGATATGTCTTGTCCTTGTGAATAACCTCTCCAATGTAGGTCCGGTTGTAGAGCACCCTGTATATGTGAGACTTGTCCCAGGATCTGCCTTCGCGAAAAACGCCGCGTTTGGTCATCCACGCTTTGGTAGTAACGCCCTTCTTGTTGAGCTCGTTGGCTATGGTTATAGGGGACCCTATCTGGGCGAAGCGTTTGAAGATGTGGCGCACGATCTTCGCCTCGGCTTCGTTCACTACCAGCCGGGTTTCCTGGGGATGCACATCATAACCCAGGGGTGGAGTCCCTCCCGTGAACTTGCCTTTGCGCTTGGCCCCGGCTACCTTGTCGCGGATCCGCTCACCAATTACCTCCCTCTCATATTGACTAAACGACATGAGCACGTTGACGGTAAGGCGGCCCATAGGGGTGGAACTGTCGAAGCTTTGAGTAACTGAGACAAACGAGACGCCACGCTGTTCAAAGACTTCCATCAGTCTTGCAAAGTCCAGCAGCGACCGGGAGAGGCGATCAATCTTGTAGGTCAGAATGACATCGACCTTGCCAGCCTCTACGTCAGCGAGTAACCTCTGCAGAGCCGGCCGTTCTATATTCGCGCCGGTGAAACCGCCGTCGGAGTAGTCAGTTGGCAGCATTACCCAGCCCTCGTGTTTGCGACTCTGGACATACGCTTCACATGATTCTCGCTGAGCATCCAGCGAGTTGAAGTCGGTATTGAGGTTTTCCTCGGTGCTCTTCCGGGTGTAGGCCGCGCACCGGATAATCGGGGTGGTTGTCGCGACTGGTCTTCTGTTCATATGTCTGTCATTCCTTTCTTCACAGTGGACTTCTGGAGTCCGAAGAACGCTCGCCCGTTCCAGTGGGTGCCGGTAATGGCCAGGGCTATGGCTGTCAGGGACCTATACCGGCAGCCCTCAAAGTCGAAGCCGCCATTGACCACGGTTACCTCATAGGTGCGTCCCTTCCATTCCCGCAGGAACCGAGTGCCGACTATGGGCATGCCGGCTTTTTGTTTCTTCTCAGCACGACGGCGGTCTGACCGTCCGCCGTTCTCGTCGAAGCCGTGGGAATCGAGAACCTCGTCCATGGTCTGACGAGCCCCTTCCGAAAGGCCGCCATAGGCAATCTCTTGAATGCGGTACGCCAATCGCTTGATCAGGTATGGTCGGTTGCTGGCGGTTGCGTCCTTCCCGAATAGCGTTCGCCAGAGGCTGCGCAGTTCTTGGTAGGTTAGGTTGTCTAGATCCGCGATCTGCTTGAGCACGGAGTCCACCGGGCCATTCGCCACGTTCGTTCCACTCGTCGTTCTCGTTTTGCTGCTGGTTTTCATCTACTCCCCTTTTGTTTGGCTCCCAGGAATGGCTCTTCCTTTGGAAGCGGTTTGTTGCCAATGAACGCTCTTTTCGACGGAAACAGCAAGTCCGAAGTCAGAGAAGCTGTCACCGTCATTGCTGGCGCGGTTGCTTTCTCTGTTCCTCCCGCGCAGTATTCCTGCGGCGAGGAGCCTCGCCACCTCAGCCATTCTTTCCTCCACGGTCAACCATCTCGTAGCGGGCGCCTGTATCATCCGTTTACTCCTCTGGTCACGCGGGGTATGCCGGCAAGACCCGCATATGCGAATTCCTAGTCTGCGCGAAAGCACGTGCAACTAAGCACAAGCGATAACTAGCCTGAATATCCCAGCGCAAGCTGCTGATTGGCGGCTTTCGGCGGGTCGCCCGGAAATGTCCTATCGTCCGACGGAGTTTTGGGAGCCACGCCTCCGCCGAGGTAAGACGACCTTCGCTGGAGGCATCCTCAAGTGTATGTAGTGTATGCGGATGTATGGTAAGCGTCAAACCACCCCCACCTTGTTTGGCTTCCTGACTTGAGCGATAC
>CAZTAO010000101.1:0-9317 GCA_964611645.1 uncultured bacterium
AATTGGACGGCACATAGAGAGTTCGCGACATAAGCACGCTCAGCGCATAAGTCCGTCGTCCCCAAGCGTTAATGTGTCCACACATAACTCTGAGGAGGCTAGATCGATGTCGGACAAAACACTACACGAGGCTATGAACGAATACCTGGAACACCTGAGGACGGAGGGCAAGAGCGAGAGGACGCTGTACACCTACGACCGCGATGTGCAGCAGATACTGAGCTTCTTCGGTAATGAGAAGAAGCTCTCGGCGGTACTCACACCCCATGTCAGCAAGTTCCTGACTTCAGACGCCCTACTCAAACTTCCCAACGGCAGGGAGCGGGCCGCAATCACGGTTCGCAAGACGGTCCGGGTGCTGCGGATGTTTCTGGTCTGGGCCAAAGACAGGGGCTACATTGCCAAGCTGCCGATTCCCAAGGACATGCCGTTGGGGAGGAGCATGAAGACGCGGGCCGACGCGGGCGAGGGTGAGCCACAGGGGGCGGCAGCGGACGGCTAGCCACAGGTCAGGGGGCTCCGGGTGCAAGCGGGCTCGGAGCATGCCCCCGGTCGGTGAGTCTGGTGAGCATCGTCAGTTCCTTTGGGGTCCAGCCCTCACATGAGCGTGAAGCCCTGGCGATAATACCTCATCAAACCCACTGCCGCAGTCGCGCTGCTGACTTGACTGCCTGCCAAACACCAAGCTATGGACCCTCAAGAAGAGGGTCAGTTCGCTCAGTGAAACGGTGCACTTACCGCACCTAGATAGACTTTCTCAGACACCCCCCATGTGTGCGCACACACACGCGCAGGCATGCGCATGTAAGACGGAGTGAAAAGGTCTCACCAGGTACGATAAGTGCACCAGCGCCTGCCTCCGTTGCACCCAATATCCCCTGCAAGTGCCTCGCCAAGGACCGGCGATGGCTTCTCCGACTTCGGACTTGCTGTTTCCGACGAAAAGAGCGTTCATTGCAACAAACCGCTTCCGAATGCAGAGAACCGGCACGTGGAAAGAGCCGTGACTGCATCGGCGGCAGAAACGAGAGGAATCGATGAGAAGATCAGTATTGGCAACACGTATAGGCACGGCAGGCCACCAACGTGGCAACTCCAACGCCGGCGACTCAGTGGTCAAGCAGATCGCTGACCTGGACAATCTGAACTACGCCCAGCTATGCCAACGTTGGCGAACGCTCTTCGGCAAGGACCCCACCGCCAGCAACCGGCCGTATCTCATCAAGCGATTGGCATATCGCATTCAGGAGATAGCCTATGGCGGCCTTTCCGAGCCGGCTCGCAAGACGATGGACGACATCCTCGATGCCCATGGCTTCGACGCGAACGGGGGACGATTGAACGGACGACGCCCCGAGAAGATGTACAAAGCTGGCGTGCCGGTCCCGGGCACCCGATTTATACGGGAATGGAAGGATAACACATACGAAGTAACAGTGGTCAATGGCGGCTTTGAATTCGAGGGACGGCGCTACCGTTCCCTATCGGCTATAGCCCAGGCTATCACCGGCACCCACTGGAATGGGCGTGCGTTCTTCGGTCTGAAGAAGACCCACGAGAAGAAAGCGAGGGCCACTGTATGAACAAGCCGCCAGTCGCGACAACATGCCCCCGCGTCCGCTGTGCCATCTACACGCGCAAGTCTACCGAGGAGGGTCTGGACAGCGACTTCAACTCTCTAGACGCCCAGCGCGAGTCTGGAGAAGCATTTGTAAGCAGCCAGCGCCACGAGGGTTGGACAGTCATGCCGCAGAAGTATGATGATGGCGGCTTCTCCGGCGGGAGCATGGAGCGGCCCGCCCTCGAAAGGTTGCTGGAAGATGTGGAGAATCATAGGGTCGACTGCGTCGTTGTTTACAAAGTCGACAGGCTGTCCCGGTCGCTGCTGGACTTCGCCAGGATAATGGAGGTCTTCGACAACAACGGCGTATCCTTTGTTTCGGTGACTCAGTCGTTCTCGACGACCTCCTCGATGGGCAGGCTTACCCTCAACGTTTTGTTGTCGTTCGCACAATTTGAGCGTGAGATCATTGGGGAAAGGATCCGTGACAAAGTGGCAGCCGCAAAGCGCAAAGGGAAATTCACCGGCGGAACGCCACCATTGGGATATGATGTGCACCCGGAAGAAACGCGCCTGATAGTCAATCCCGAGGAAGCTAAGACCGTGCGCCACATCTTCAAACGCTTCACCGAAACCGGGTCGCCGCTGACCATTGCTGCTGAGCTCAATAAGAAGGGAGTCACGACGAAAGCCTGGATAACCAAGAGTGGCGCGTTCCGCGAAGGCAGGCCCTGGGACAAGTCTCACATCTATAGGGTGCTCTACAACCGGACATATGTGGGCGATGTAATCCACAAGGACAAAACCTATCCAGGTGAACACGAGCCGATAGTCGCCAAAGATCTGTGGCTACGGGCGCACGCAGCTATAGAGGAGAACAAAGGTAATCGCGCCAAGAACGTGTTAGCCAAAGCTCCCGCACTCCTCCGAGGAATCATCCGCTGCGGGACCTGTGACACAGCCATGAGTCCAGTCTCAGCGGTAGGCAGGGGTAAAACATACCGCTACTACCAATGTGGCCACGCCTCCAAGTCGGGATACAGCAGTTGCCCGGTGAAGTCAGTGCCGGCAGGAGACATCGAGGGGGCAGTGATGGGTCAGCTTCGCGCTATCTTCAAATCGCCGGAAGTGCTATACCAGACGTATCAGGCAACTCGCGAGCCTGGGGCCGAAGAGTTGGTTATCTGGCGCGACGTTGCGCAATGTCTGCGCCGCCTCGACCCGATCTGGGACGAGCTATTCCCGGTGGAGCAGACGCGAATCGTGCAACTGCTTGTCGAACGGGTCACAGTGAACACCGACGGAATGAACATACGGATACGAGGGGACGGTTTGAAATCACTGGTCAGCGAGGTCCGGGATAGAACAGTCCGGCAGGGAATGGGGATAGAGGCATGAGGCGTGAAGGCACAGTGGATGACCATTACAGCGGCATGTCAATCAACGTGCCGCTCGTGCTCAAGAAACGCGCCGGTAGGAAGCAGGTAATCCTACCTCGAGCATTTGCCTCCGAGAACTCCACACATGTCTCTTACCAGGAGGCGCTGGTCATTGCAGTTGCCCGGGCGCATAGGTGGCAGGGATTGTTGGACGAGGGCAGGTTCGAGTCGGTCTCGGATCTGGCCCGGGAGATTGGGTTGGATGTCTCATTCGCCGCGCGGTTGCTGAGGCTAACGATGTTGGCACCCGATATCATTGAGGCCATTCTGATGGGTGCGGAGCCGAGTGGGTTGTCGCTCAATAGGCTGACGAGGGTGATGCTGCTGGATTGGGAGGAGCAGAGGCAGGAATTGGCAATGGGCGCAGTGCGTCCTCCGATGCACGTAGTTCCACACGATCACGATCTTCTCAGTATCCACGAGTCAAGCGCCTTCCCTATACAAGGCGCATAATGCCGATTGGGACGGTGCCGACTGATTTCCCGTCTATCATTCGACAGCGATTTCTGAGGTGTAACGTGTGATAAGTGCAAACATGCCACAATGACTGTCGCCGTTCGGACTATACTGCACCAGTGAAGGTCGGGTGGTGCACACCCGGGCGGACATTGACACAATGACAGCACAGTTACCTCCACTTCCCTGGTTCCTGCCATCCTCGTCCACATTCTCTGTGCCCTGTAACCCCCAATCCAGCCTCACAACACTACTCTCAGGCTCAATGGCAAGTAGTCTGACAATTGTGCAGCGCTTTGCCGCGATGGGGGGAAGACTGATTTGGAACCCACCTCGGTTTTCTGCTCGGGCTCATGGTACACCAATGTGACGAAGTATTCCTCGATATTTTGGAACAAATCATTCTCTCGGAACGCCACACTACATGTGATTCACATCTACGACAGGGATCCACGGATCTGTCTCTTGCTGGTAGAAGAGGAGAGAAAGGAAAAGGCAGCGAAATGAAGACAATTGTATTGCTTGCAGTTGGGTTGATCTTGCTTGCGGCATTGACGGTTTCGGCCACAAGCGACGACACGATGGTGATCGGCATAGTTGTGGCCCCAAGTACCTTGTTGCTTGGCTCGAGTCAGGGAGGCTTAGTTGCCGTTCACACCGACATAGCTTACAGCGCGGTCAATGCTTCTTCTGTGCGGCTGGACGGGATTGCCGCGACCAGAGTGAAGGCTGATGCGTGCGGCGACTTCGTAGGTTTCTTCAGTGAGGCTAAGATCAAAGCCCTTGTGGCTCCTCCTGAAGCAACTCTGACTCTGACTGGCGCCACCAAGGACGGAACAGGGTTCATTGGTTGGGACACGGTGGTAGTGAAAAAAGCTCGCTAGAGACCATGTGTTGCAGTAAAGACTTTGGCCGGCTCCATTCCCTGAGATTCAGGCTTTGGGGTCGGCCTTTTTGCGTCCGCTGCCGGGTTCCGAATCAGTATCACTCCATTACTTATGCTTGAATTTGCCGACAGGCGGTTTTGTCCTCGCCCCTCTTCCAAATGTGATCGACTTCGTCGGGCACACTCCCTGGCAAGTCCCGCAGGAAAAGCAGTCCGGAACAGCCTTGTCCTGCTTCAGTATGGCATCCATAACCGTGGACGGGCAGGCTTTTGCGCACGCCTCGCAGGCGACGCACGTGCTGTAGTTGACCTTGATCTTGTGAACACTGAATCGCTCGAAGACCCAGCCGACCAGACCGAACGGGCAGAAGAAATGGCACCACGGTCTGTACATGAAGAGGCTGGCAACCAGCATCAGCCCGACAAAACCAGCGCCTGTTGCGCCCAGCTTCGCAGGCTTGAATATGACGAACGGATCAATGGGCGAGACGATATCCCTGGTCAAGGCAATTGCGAAGACGACTATGGCGATAAAGAATGCTGCACGTACTGTGTTAGTCAGCGCGAACGGCGGCTTCCACTGCCCGATTACTCCGCCGGTATCCTTCGAGTTTCTGTTTAGCCGCAATACCAGGTCCTGCAGAGCACCGAACTGGCACCCCCAGGAGCAGATGAACTTGTTGGCGAAGACGACCATCAGAAGGAAAACACCCAATGCGACAAGTCTGGGCGGAAATATCACGTGTTGAGTGCCCCATAGTACTATTGCGTCTTTCACCGTGCCCATGGGACTCGGGTCCGAGCCAAGAGCAATACCGAACACTCCGACAGCCACCGCAAGCAATATCTTCCTGGAGGCAGGCGAAACCGAACCGCGCAGCATCAGGCGCAAAACAATGATCAGGAACGCAATCCACAGCGCAAACTTCAGCGGAATCTTGAACCAGTTCTTTGAAGACTCCTCATCTGCCAGCGCCTTTGCCTTCCGCAACCGGTCCTTGGTCTCATCAACACTCAGTCCGAGTTCGGCTATCGTCTTGTCGAGGTCGGTCGGCGACGTAAGCCCCAGTGGCCCTTTCAGGGCCTTGGGAGTCAAGCCATAGGCATCCGCCACCTTGCGAACGGTCATGTCCTCGGTTATGGTCACGTTGGAGCCACTCTGTTCCTTCGCCGACTCAGGTTTCTCTTGCCATAGGCTAGAGGAAACCAGCGAGAGCCCAACCACAGCCGCAATGACGAGCAAGGCCACAAAGATGACTTTTGACTTCATGTCTTTGGCTCCCTTATCGAGATCACCCACGGCATACCGCCCAGAGACAGGCCATCTCTTAACGGCTTGCCGAGCACACCACGCATAGCACGCCGAACCGGCATCTTCACCCTAAGACTTGCTCGCTGCGACATCCGCTGATCCCGAAACTAGTTCGGTAAGCGAGTTGACATCGTCCGCGAATGACTCCATGGAGTGCGACAGGCTATTTAGCACGACTGCCCATTCCCTAAGATGATCCTTGCCACTTTGGGTGATGCTGTACGTGTGGCGCGCGGGACCGGGACCGCTTGTGTCCCAGGTGGAGGTTACATGCCCCATTGTCTCAAGACGCTGAAGTGTTCTGTAGAGAGCGCCGCGATCGATCTCAGCGTCCGTCAAAGCGTGTCTCTGCAGATTGACGGCCAATTCATACCCGTATGCCGGCCCTTCTTTCTCCAGCAGATACAAAACCACCGGCTCGACATATCTGTAGAGATTGCCCATGGCGCACGTGCACGGGCGCTCGCTGCCGTGTCTGTGACAGGATCCTCTTTGCATCATAACTCCTTCTCGGGAAAAGACACCGCAACTGCGTTGGGTTGTCTGACCTCCCAACGCCGGAACCGTGATCCGTTCGAGAGTGTGTTCTGCATAATCATACCACATTCAGCCATATAGGTGTGACTTGCATTTATTCGCGCATGCATGTAAAATACACTTAGTCTGCGCCAAGTCTGGTACGCGAGGATTGCTGGGTTGTTCGGCTCACGGTTGATCAAATCAGGCGTCTCATTAGTGGCCGCGCTGCCGTTGCTTCTGATGACAACGGCTTCTCCGCTCGTGCATACTTGTGCATTCACCTCTCAACAACTGGAAACTTCAGGCTCGTCCGCCTCCTTAAGCTGCGATGCGAAAGTCCTCGCTGGTTGCACGAAACCCGATTCTGACAGGGATGCCCCATGCGTAGCTTGCGCATGGGCGCAGAGCCATTCGACTCCGGCCCACACCCCTTTCGCTGTCTGCAGTGAATCCACTGCCACCGAGCGACTGTTTATCGCGGAGCGGTTCCCTTCACTCTTTTTCGTGCGACAGCGCTCCGCTCGTTCGCCCCCTTCAATCTAGCCTACATCGATTGATCTATCTATCGGCCGACAACACCGCATCATCCGCAATTTCACCAAGCGGACGAGAGAGTGGTTGTCGCCTGGCAGACAACATAATCACACGGAGGTTAGCAGTGAACACGACAAAATTTCTACTCACATTGATGTGCTTTCTGTTATTAGCGCCGGCCGCGATGGCTGAAGATGCCACGGATGAGACAAACCGGTCATCCGCCTCGCTGTCCCAAGTAGAAGCTCTCCAACAGCAGTTGGACGAACTGCGCAAGGAATACTCAGAGAGGATCAGCGATCTCGAGAAGAAGATAGACGAACTCGGCACGACCAGGGAATCCACGGAAGACTCCGAACTCCGCCGCATGGCTGAAGAAGCGTTGACGGGCGAGGACGAGGGAGAAGCAAGCGAGCAGGGCACGGAAGATACGGTCTTCAAGTCCGGGGCTCTCGGCTTGCAGGCTCTCAATCCCGAAATCAGCGTGGTCGGGGATATGGTGTACTGGGGTGGTTCCACCGAGGGCGAGCAGCGCCGTTCAAGCTTCGACCCCAGAGTTCTAGGCATCCACTACGAGTCTTACCTTGACCCCTACAGTAAGCTGAAGGCCACGGTCCCCGTGACAAAGGACTGGTCGAAACTGGGTGAGGTCTATATGACTCGGTACGACGTGGGCAACAACCTCAACCTGACTTTGGGGAAGTTCAACCAGCAGTTCGGTGTTGTGAACCGGTGGCATACGCCTAGCCTTGACCAGGTGGATTTCCCGCTCGCACTCCGGCAGATATTTGCCGGCAATCTCAACCAGACCGGTTTCTGCTTCGACTGGCTGCTTCCTGGCTCAAGCACCTCTAACAGCTTGGCGCTTGAGCTTACAAATGGCGAAAACCCCAGGGTATTCGGACAGAACACCCGTAACTTCCCCAGCGCTCTGGTGCGTTACAGGAACTACCGTGACCTCTCAAAGGACAAATACCTTGAACTCGGCCTGACCACCCTGGCCGGCAGAAATGACCAGTGGCAAGTCAAAGGTGGGGCATCTACACTCACCCAGAACCGTGACCTCTGGACATACGTCCTGGGCGCTGACATAACCCTTTTGTGGGAACCGACGGAAGCGATGAGGTACAGCAACTGGGTGTGGAGATCCGAGGCCTACTATCTGCACAAGAACATCCTCGCTCCGGACGGCTCCGGCAAGGACTCGCTTAACGCCTGGGGGGCATACTCCTACTTTCAGCGAAAGCTATCCCGGACGACCGAAGCAGGTGTGAGGTTCGATTACTACGAGCCGGACGTCAAGAGCTACGCGAGTACTCCGGGGTTGTCACTGAGTCCGCTTGCAGTCACCACGACAGGGGCGCATCAGTGGCAGATATCACCTTACATCACTTGGTGGCAGAGCCCCTGGGTGAAGTGGCGGGCCGAGTACGATTACCGCCAGGGTAAGGGACTGCCCGACGACAGCAGGCTGCTGCTGCAGTGTACATTCGCGGCCGGCCCCCACAAGCACGAAAGATACTAACATCTACGATAACAAGGAAGTCACACTATGAATAGATCATTGCGTCCATTACTTGCCGGGCTGGCAATGCTCGGCCTATTCTGCGCTCAGGCGAGCGCGGCAAAACTGAAGGTAGTAACCACTCTGCCCGACTATGCAACGATGGCCCAGGCTATTGGTGGCAGCCGGGTCTCGGTCTCTTACATTGTGCGAGGAGATCAGGATGCGCATTTCATCCGGCCCAAGCCATCGTTTGCCCAGATGGTCAGGCAGGCCGATGTTCTCATCGACACCGGCTTGGACCTCGAAACGTGGCTGCCGACTGTGGTGGACACTTCCGGCAACAGGAGCGTTCGCAGCGGGCAGCCGGGCTACGTTTCCGCGTCACAGGGAATGACCCTGCTGGAGAAGCCCGTCAACATGTCCAGATCGGAGGGCGGCCTGCATGTCTACGGCAACCCTCACGTCACCGGCAGTCCCGTTCTGATGAAGAAAGCTGCCCGAAATATCGCTTCCGGCCTCATCAAGAACGACCCGGAGGGCAGACAGTATTATCAGCAGAACCTGGCTAAACTGCTCGACACGATCGACAACAGGCTGTTCGGCGCTCAGTTGGTCGACCTGCTTGGTGGTGACACTCTGTGTGCGCTGGCGGAGAAGGGAAAGCTAGTGCCATTCCTCAGATCGAAGAAGCACAAGGGCAAACCTATGATCGGGCTGCTCGGCGGCTGGATGGGGAAAATGCTGCCGCTCTATGGAACGGAGGTTGTCACCTACCACAAGAGCTGGGTCTATTTCTGCAAGTTATTCGGACTGAAGGAGGAGGAGACGGTTGAGCCCAAACCAGGTATTCCGCCGTCGGCCAAGCACGTTGTCGAGTTGATTAAGATGATGCGTGAGAGGAAGATCAGAATTCTAATTGCAGAAAACTACTTCCCCCAGAACGAAGTAAAAGACATTGCCGAGAAGGTGAATGCTGAACCGGTAATCCTGCCTATCTATGTAGGCGGAGTTGCAGGAGTGAACGATTACTTCGAATTGGTCGATCTTTGGTAAGCGTCAAACCAGGGACACGTCGGCAGGGGGGATGGCGTCAGGCTGGGGTG
>CAZTAO010000102.1:0-9291 GCA_964611645.1 uncultured bacterium
TCGTTCTGTGGACTTGCTTTGTGACGCCACTTCGAGCGTCAATTGGGACACGAAACCACTCTCAGGAGGCACGATAAATGACGCCGCACCACCAAAGAATCCCGGGCGAAAGACACGAGGACAATGGGCGTACCCGTGCCGTTGTCTACGCCCGCTCTGCAAGAGCAGATTCGGCATGCTCAGTAGAAGATCAGTGCGTCGAGGCCCGGGAATATGCTGACCGTCATGATCTGGAAATAACCCGGTTCTACACCGACATCGGAATGAGCGGAGCCCGTATCGAGGACGGAAGCGAACTGAAACGCTTGCTCAGAGACGCCGGCAGGCCCAGTCGCCCCTTCTCTGTGATTATCATACAGGATTGGAGTCGATTGGGTCGAGGCGTGGATGCTATGAAGGCTCATTTGGCATTCTTCCGCGCCGGTGTTGACATTCGCGTCTGCTGCGAACCCACAACCATGGATATCCAATCAACAAGTCGTGCCATCAAGCGCGCCGTCAAGCAGTACAGCAATACCGAAATGTACCGGAGGAACAATGAATAAACCCGCACCCCCGAATAACTCAGTGCTACGGCAGGTGGCAGACCTGCACAACCTATCGCAGGAGGAACTGAAGAACCTCTGGCGAACGCTGTATGGCACTGAGCCGCCGGCGCATAACCGGCTCCACCTGGTGAGCCGACTTGCGTATAGAGTCCAGGAACTGACCTACGGGGGCATATCGGAGGCTGCCAAGGCTAAGATGAAGGCAATCATGGAGGCCAGCGGGCTTGATGAGAACGGGGGAGAACAGAGGGCCAAACGGCGGCGGGGCACTGATCGGAAAGATCAGCCGGTCGTAGGAACGAGGATCGTCCGCGACTGGAACGGACAGACCCACGAGGTGATTGTGGTTCACGGCGGCTTCCAGTATGGGGGGAGGTTATTCAGATCTCTCACCGCCGTCGCCGAGGCAATCACCGGCTCACACTGGAACGGGCGGGCATTCTTCGGGCTGGCCAAATCAGGGACAAAGAAGAGAAAGGGTGGAGAAGTAGCAATTGAATCGCAAGACAGCCACTGACATGAACACGAACCCGACCATTCCGAAGGTCCGCTGCGCGGCCTATGTGCGCAAGAGCACCGAGGAGAATCTCAATACGGATTTCAATTCCTTGGACGCGCAGCGGGAAGCCTGCGAATTGTATGTCCAAAGTCGCAAGCACGACGGGTGGGTGATGCTGCCGACTGACTACTCGGATGGCGGCTACACCGGCGCGAACGTAGAACGGCCGGCATTGCAGAGGTTACTGGCCGATGTTGAAGCTGGCAAGATAGACGTTATCTTGACGTACAAGATTGACCGCCTGTCCCGGTCGCTGTTGGACTTCGCCAAACTCATGGAAGTGTTCGATGAGCGCGGAGTAGCGTTCGTATCTGTGACTCAGCACTTTGACAGTTCGACTCCCATGGGCCGACTGACTGTCAACGTGCTGATGTCGTTCAGCCAGTACGAGCGGGAGATCATAGGAGAGCGGATTCGAGACAAAGTGGCGGCGGCTAAGCGGCGTGGAAAGTTCACTGGCGGCACGCCACCATTGGGTTACGATGTGGACAGCGAGAATAGAAGACTGGTAGTGAACCCGGAAGAAGCGAAGGTCGTGCGCCACATCTTCAAACGCTTTACTGAGACGGGCTCACCACTGACTGTGGCCCGAGAGTTGAATGCCAAGGGCATAACAACGAAATCCTGGATGACCAAACGAGGGGTCTTTCGCGAGGGCACCCCCTGGCACAGGCTCCACATTCATAGGGTCCTCAACAATAAGACCTACATCGGCGAGGTCATTCACAAAGACAAGACATATCCCGGGGAGCATGACCCCATTATCCCTGAGAAGACCTGGTGGAAGGCGCACCAGGTAATAGATAACAACGTGAAGACCCACGCGCAGCACGCCCGGGCTAAGGAGCCAAGTCTGCTGCGGGGAATTATTCGGTGTGGAGCATGCGACGCCGCCATGAGTCCAGTGTCATCTCAGAGCCGAGGGAAGTACTATCGATATTACACGTGTGGCAAGGCATCGAAGAACGGTGCTGATTCATGTCCTGTGGGATCGATGCCCGCGGGTGAAGTCGAGGGCGCGGTCATGGCGCAACTCCGGGGAATCTTCACATCGCCGCAGATGGTGGCTCAGACATACCGGGCAGTATGCGCACAGGCTGGTGAGTCGGATGATGGTTTTCTGTGCGTCACCGAGGCTGATGTTCGGCAGGCGCTCCAGGATGTCGATACCGTGTGGGATGAACTGTACCCGCCGGAGCAGATACGAATAGTTCATTTACTTGTCGAGCAGGTGACGGTCACGCGCAGTGGGATTTCGGTGACCGTAAGGGCAGGGGGGCTAAATAGTTTGGTTACAGAGATGAGAGGTGCGGGGACCGGTAATAGTATTGTCCACGCGGGAGGGGTGCTATGAACAGGATTGATGGTGTGACTGATGACGGCCTGATTACAATTACTGTGCCGGTTAATGTGAGAAAGCGTGGGGGCAGACGGCGTATCATCGTCGCGGACCAGGTGCCAGATAGTCGCATCTATGCGGAGTCATTTACCGTGGCCATTGCCCGCGCCCACCACTGGAAGGAGTTGATAGACTCTGGAAAGTTTGCATCCCTGTCTGAACTGGCCAACGCCATAGGACTGGCCGTCTCCTACGCCGCAAGGATTTACCGGCTTACCTATCTGGCACCGGATATCATTGAGGCAATACTCGATGGAAGAGAGCCGGACGGGCTGTCGATGCGGGTCCTGCGAAAGCCTGTGCCGATGGAATGGGATGAGCAGAGGAAATGGTTGGGGTTTGAACCGATCAATGGAAGACCACACCTGTGAACACGTGGGAGGCCTGGGGAGATGGTGCGGGGGTGGGATTGCACGGTTCCCCCGCCGGTCTACGCGGCAAGGTCGCCCCGCTGGGGCTTGAATTCGACCGACAAGGCGCTGTTGCTTGGCCTGCCTGCCTGCGTATCCACCATCACCCGCCACACTGTGATGGAGGGAACAGCCAGTGCGAGTGGAGTCAGTGCTACAACAAGTAGTCTTCTCATTGCAAGGCCTCCTGGGGTCAGTCTACCGGCAGCAGCAGCGCTGTGCACAAACGGCTCCCGTCAGTGAATTTCACTTCTTCCAATTCCGGCAGGTCAGGTCTTTCCGGCTGCATTGTGCGGCTCCTTCTCAGCGTTATCCGCCCTTGCCAGCGACCCTGGCAGCGGTAGCAGGATGGGATTGGGGCGGTTGTGTAGATTTCGTGCTATGCACTGGATCAGTGCGTTGGTGTCCGTGTTGTGCTTGCTCCAGGGTATGTTTATCGAACGGTACCAGTTGATGCGGATGCTCAGTGTCAGATTGAAGTCCGTCCACCGGACTGCTTGGATTTCATCCCACCTTACGACATTGGTCCGCCAGCAGTTTCGTGTTTCGAGCTTCTCCGGTCCAGCCTTGGCCCACCGTGTCGCCCACAAGCCCCTGAAGGCGCTGCCCAGAAACGCCAATGGCATGACTAACCCACCCCACCTGTTCGGCACATCGTTCGTAGTTGTGATTAGCAGCCAGAAGATGAGCAACATTACCCCAAAGATTAGCATGCCCATGTTGTTGACAAGCCAACTGCCGCCCTTCCAGTCGGCGGATTCCGGCAGATATGCCGATGGTGTCCACAGAGCGTCGGCTTCATCGGAAAGCGTGAGGCCGTCAGCCTTGCCGACCGCGCGGAGGTGCTGCCATATCGAGGCTGACAGCACCGCTTGGCTTGTCGGTATCGCGGTGGCCCTGCCGTTTCCGTAGACGACATGCCTTTTGCCCATCAGCAGATTCACCCGCCTGGTCTCAGCGCCCGTCACCTCATTCCACGGTATGAACCCGGAGAGAAGAAGCCATCTCCAGTACCTCAGCCCCTCGCTGTTGGTCTCCCAGGAGTAGTCTAGTATGTAAGTGCGGATGAAAAGGAGGATAGCTGCGACGCTTCCCTCCAGCACGAGCAATCTTATGAAGTAGATACGCTGGATATGCGTGGGGTGGATTGCGCCGGCCGACGGCGCGAGCCATCTGGCGACAAGCCCGGCAAAGATCACGAGCGCCATTGCGGACAGGACGGCCAGCGCGAACATACTGCCGTCGAAGGCCCGCGTCGACTTCACCTCCTCCAACTCGGGCAGATCAGGCCTTTCCTGTTGCATTGTGAGGCTCCTTTGTGGATGTTCTATTTAGCTTGTTCGCCGTTCAGGCCGAGGAGTCCTGCGGGCTATTCGGCGGCGCCCCAACTCATCTCACGTGGATTATACGCTAGCGGGGTTGGGGCGTCAACGCTCCGGGACATGCGACAGCCCACTAGCATTAGTTCGCGCGCCCCGTGTCGTGGGATGGCTCTGCATCGCAGGATATCTGAGAGTAATCTTCGTGGGGCTCACGCCGTTGCTACACCTCAGCCGCCAGACGCGAACATTCCGTGACCACGTGATCGTGTGCCTTCGTTGCGTGATTGCCTCCAATCGACGCCTAATCCCTTCTCCCACCCTTTGGACTCACCAGGCCATTCTCCGCATTCAGCCTCAAACTCACATTTCCTCATCAGTCGTTTCAAACCGGACGGGACTCGGAACTGGGAGTCTGATAAGTATCCGACGGGAGACCACCCGCGACACCTGTGAACACATGGGAGGCTCGGGGAGATGGTGTGGGTGTAGGATTAGGGGTGGCCGACCCGTTGGGGAATGTGCCGGCACCAGAAAGCCGCAGTGTCGATCAAGGCAGATGTACTGCACTTGCCAGACGCTAACACTACCAACTCCTGGCTTCCTCCAACGATTGCTGGAATTCCTTGCGCTCGGCTCCCTCTGGAACGGCATTAGGGTTCTTTGGATCAGTAGACTTATTATAAAGATCCTCGAGCTCCTTCAACGCTTCCGTCTTCTCGCCAAGGAGGGCCAGGCCGTGATATGCCTTGAACAGGTAATTCCTGAACCCAAGGCCGCTTGAGGTTAACCACTTGCAGGCTCTCCTGACCGCGTCGATATTCTTGACGTCGCCGATATTGCCGAGCGCCAAAGAGCCTTCTGCCATCTCAGTGGCCTCCAGAGACGAATGAACCCTAGATGCCAATGATCTGTTGATATAATCGACGATTGCTGGTCCGGCCTGTGTGATCTTGTGCAGACCAAGCCATTTGACCGCGTCTATTCTGTTAGGAGGATACGCGTCATTCAGATCAGCGATCCGTCCGTCCTCGGTGGGTCTATCACGGTTATGTTCATACCAATCCAGAACCTGCTGTCTTGCTTCGGGAATCATCCTCGGATATTCCTGCACTCCAAAAAGCAACAATCCGCTTTCGTATTTATCCCCGCCGACGAGAAACTCTTTTCCCGCAATGCAACGGATTACCAGCGCTACCAGGCCGTTCACCTTCCATACATCATATGGTCCTCTATGACCACCGGAGTCTCGGACAACTCTCGTCACGGTAGTATCCTCCAATGCTTCCGCGAGGACTGGCACCGCATCCACCCCCATATTGTATAAGGCCCTGGTTGGCGACTCGCTGCCTGCCTTTAGATCCAAGACTCCGCCGTAGACCAGCAAGCCTGGATGGTCGCATAGGCAGATCCGAGATAGCTGTTCATAAGCCTGTTTTTGAAGCGGCGAGATCCCTGGCTGATGCGATTCGCGCAGCCATCGCTCGTCGGGTTTGTCTGGAAGTAGAGTAGTACGCAGGGTCCATCCCTTTCCTGGCGGATCGGGGACATGCCCTCCCTGTTGTCGGTTTGCCGCCCTAGCTTTCGCGATCTCCTGCTGACCGACATCCCCTATTACTATGTTTATCGGACCTACCTCATGCCTCAACACAACGGATCCTCCGGAGCCTGAGTTGCCAGGGCTCCAGCGGATCGTGCGAACGACGAACAGGGCGTACGTGCCAGGATCGCTGAAAGAGTAATAGCGGCTGAGGTGGTAAATCTCTGCAACGGATTGGCCTGAATGGAGCATTGTAGGCTTGCTCTCTTCGTAGCCAGCCACAACCCTCCGCCCCGACTCTGTCATAAACTTGGGTGCACCTCTTTGTGTTGCCATCCGCACCTGGTACTCGTCATCTATCCGTTCAGTGAACGATCGGCGGGGAATACCCGAAGGATCTCGGAGGCTTAGCAGCAGATCAACCGGTTCCTCCGCCTTATAGTGACAGTCCGAATGGAGCAGCCCCACGCTCAGGTACAGGCCGTCATCTAACGCGTCACCGCAAAACTCTACGGCGGGCACAAACGAGTCTCCATTAGCGTCATCCCGAACGACCGCATCAGCGCACCTGGCCGCAGGCGACGTCAGCAGCATTGCGATTGCCGATAGCACGAAGAGCAGGATTCCATAGATGACGTTCTTCACAATTACCTCCACTCTGCCATTGCTTGCGCGACCGCCGACGGTTTTGGATTGACTGCGCCGAGATCTCGGATGTCGGCGCTCTCGCGGATCTGGACACCGTGGCCTGCACCTGAGCGAACTGCTATGCCTGTCAGCGCAACATATTCGCCGACTTTCACCGGCATAGTTCCCTTGACCCGATTGCCGCAGCTTACATTCACTCCGCCACTGCCCATACTGCCGTCGGAGACTGTAAACGCTCGGGCGGCCTTGTCTGTTGATATCACCTGGCCCCACGTCGCCACCAGCACGCCGCTCTGCACCGTCGGATTCTTGCCGGGCTTCGCCAGGAACGAATTTGCCAACCCGATTGGCCTTGTCTTGGCGGTCTTCTTGATCGGCGTAAGCGACTTCGCAGTCAGCAGGTTGTCGCCGCTCTTTGCTACCAGGTTTCCTACGATCTCGTAAGACTTGCCCCGCGCCACCGACAGGCCCTTCGGCAGTTGCAGCCTCACTCCCCAAGACCCGGTGGAGTGCTGGGCATAAACTACACCGTCACGGGAATCCGAAGTGATCACTCCATTCAGCGCGACGCGTCCATTCGCAGGTAAGGGTTCTCTTTTGGCAGCCATTATTGGCTGTCTCGGTGGCGATGCCTCTCGGGTGAGTTCTCGCCAAAGCTTCTCAAGCGGAATCCACACGATGCGGTCGTTGCGGGTGTCTGCTATCCAGAGTGTGTTTTTCGGGCCGAAGCACATATCACGCGGGTGGTCCAGTTCGCCGTCGCCACCTCCGAGCTTGCCCCACACACCGAGCGGCTCGAGATTGGTATTGAACACCTGGATTCGCGAGTTGCCCGAGTCGAGAACCAGGAGGTTGTCGGCGTCATCGATGAGCACCGCTGCAGGCCATACCAGTTCCCCCAGTCTCCATCCCTTGCGGTCGAGCTTCGCCAACTGCTTGCCCTGGCTGTCAAACTTAACGAATTCGCTTTGCCCAAAGACGTCTCCGATTGCCATATAGATGTTGCCAAGCTTGTCTGCGGACATCCCATTGGGTCTTGAATAATACGAAGGGAATTTCCTCAGCACCTTGCCGTCGCGGTCCAACACATACATCTCAGGATCCGGATACACACCGCCAGGTGGGTTAACTGGGCTCAGAGTGTTCACCAGGAGGCCATTCTCCGGCGGGTAGGCGCACATCGATCCCACCCGGCAGTCTTCGAAGCACGGAAAGAGGGGCACGCTGCCGCAATCCGACTTTCGCAGCGGTGTGCCCGATGGGTCAATAATCGTGGCGCACGAGAAAAGACCCAGCCCAAAGTAGGAGCCATCGGGGAGCGTCTGAAGTCTTTCGGTCCCAAAGGGGAGAGTTGCGATCCTCAGGCCATCCGGTTTCATGAGAATACACGCCTCGCCGTTTTTGATCCCGTACTGAGACACGGCAAAGTTGCCATTGGGTTGTACTGCCAAAGCAGTCGGGCAGTTGAACCGCGTTTTGGGGATACGATAACGGGCAATGCATCGGCCCGAGGCCGTAAACGCCTGGATTTCGCCGGATCGACTAGAAGATGCTCCCTCACCCCCGGCCGACGCGTAGATGATCCCGTTGCGCACGGTCATTACACTGACCGGTGGTTTGAACCCACGCTCCCTGGGGTGTTCCCTCGGGTCGGCCCACGCCGCACATCGGCTGATCTCCCTGCCAAACGAATCGAAGCGCAGAATCCAACTGCCGTCGGACGCGTAGATGTCCCCATTGGCATCCACTGCCGCCGCCCTGAGACTCTGGGGCCAAACTTGCGGGGGTGGTCCGGATGCCAGGGGCTGGAGTTCCACGTCCCTTATCTTCTCTCCTCCACTGTTCCACACATGGATCGCACTGGGCTTACTTGATTTCCAGCCCGGCTCGAACAGATAGTAGTTGCCCTCTCCGTCGATGCCTGCAGGAGCGAAGTAGTAATCGTTTGGAGAACCCAGAGTCGTGGTCGCGATTATTCGTCCGTCGGGGTTGTGAAACCTAATCTCGATCTGGTCGTGGCTGTAGAGCTCGTAGTAGCCGCCGTCAGGTCGTCCAAGGATCCGACCATAGCGCTGGGTGCTCGGCAGAACGGTCACACCGTCTTTGTCGCGGGGACTTATCCGGAGGGTGGAATCTACCGATTCACAGGCCATTTCCCAGCCCTGACCGCTGATGAATATGAGATCGCTGGCAACCACGTGTATACCCAGCCGCACCACAGGATTACTCGCCACGAAGTCGCCATCACGCCACATCGACTCCAGTTTGCCGTCAGGGCCGAAGATCAGCACTGCAGACCGCCCTACATCAAGCACATACATGCGGCCGAACTCGTCTACATCGAATGACTTCGGATCATTCAGCGGCGCGCCCAAAGTGTAGGTGGGCGGAATGTAGTCTGGGAGGTTCTTGTCAGGTGGACTTGGCGCATTCCGAGCCACGACGGTTGGAGGGCGCGCGACCGCGGCAAGGGCATCGCAGCATATTGGTCTGCCAACGCAGAATGCAACAGCCAGCAAAACCAACAACAGGTAACGTGTCGATGACGCCATAGTAGACTCTCCTTCGCCTTGTCAGACGCGTCCGCAAGCGATACCTGCGGAACCCAACTGCGTACCTTCAACTTCGTACTGCTGGTGTTATCTATTGTACACAACTACCATTGTAATTAGACGCTGGAAGTCGGCCAATTCTTCAGGTATTTTTGAGAAATGTTTCTGGGCCGAAGCTTCCGCCATTCCAAAACCTCAGCGCTACATTCCCTACTCCTGGCGTACTCATCAAGAATCAAACCCTCTCTATCCAATTCTGAGGCTAGATGTCGTCTGTGAACCCACCCCCCCCGGGTTCACAGCTTTCAGAGAGAAA
>CAZTAO010000103.1:0-9014 GCA_964611645.1 uncultured bacterium
CAAATGCTAGAGAGCTACCAGCATGTGCTGTAACACATCATTGACAAGTGTACACGGTAGCCATTTGGCGGCTTCAGGTGATATACTTCGGGTGAACCACCAACGATGCGATTCGGGAGGTAGATCACCGTGCAGACTATTACCGAGTGCTTGATAGGACTACTGGTCTTGTGTGCCTGTGCCGTCAGTTCGGCCAAAGCGGAGATTCCGCGTGTGCATCTGTGCCCTGAACCTCGGGAGATTCGGCTGCTTGCGAAGTTCGCGCCACTGGACGCCTCGCAGGGTCTGGTGGTCTACAACCTGTCTGGCAGCAAGACTGCCGTTGGACCCGCAGTCTCCAGACTCGCCAACGCAGTGCGGAGGCAGCAGACCCCGGCGAAAGCGATGCGCGTGGTTGTTGGCTCTGTCGCCGATTGGTCCTCCGAAAAGACGCTGGCGAAGCTGTCGAGAGACCTCAGGCTTCCGGAAGACGATATTGACACCGCGCGCAGTATGCCCGCCGACGGCTACTTCCTTCGGGCAAAAGAAGACAGAGTTTGGATCGTGGGGAAAGACGCTCGCGGGACAGCTTACGGAGTGGAGACTCTAGCGGAACTCGTTCGCACCGGCAAGCTCATTCCAGCGATGGAAATCCGAGACTGGCCCGCAACAAAGTTTCGCGCGGCATACACCACGGACCTCCCTGCCGACCAGTTCCGCAACCTCATAGACACGCTGTTCAGATACAAGCTCAACTACGTGGTCATCGAGGCCAACCTTTACTATAAACTCTCCGACCCCGAGATCGCCAAGCGCGTGAAGGAAGACTTCGACTACTGCCGATCAGTAGGCATCGAGCCCATCCCTGAGATCCAGAGTTTTGGGTGGGGAACTGCGGTGCTGGAAGTTGACCCGACTTGCGCGGAGGCCGTGCCGTGGAAAGACCGTCCGATGGCGTTCGGGCCGGATGATCTCGCAATCCCACCGGACAGCCTGCTGGCGACCACGGCGACCATCGCCAACCCCGGATTCGAGCTTGGGCAGGGGAACCAGTTCGCCGGTTGGACCGACATCGACCAGGGCCTCTCAACGGGCACGGGGCAGGATGGTTCACGCTGCGCTCTCCTGACGCGCGAGTATCCTGGAATGGCGCGCATTGCCCAGACATTCGAAGTGATACCGCACAGGATGTATGAGCTTTCCCTGGATATGAAAACCGAGGCCGGGCCGGACTATGTCGCCTACTTCGAGATCTACGAAGGCGCGCAGATGCTCGATGCAGCCCAGCGACAGACTACCACCACCGGCTGGGAACGCCGCACCATGCGGTTCAAGGCAGGGGAAAGCACCTCGGTGACCGTCTACCTCCGCATCGGGCAGGGAGTCGGCAAGGCGTGGTTCGACAATGTCGAGTGCCACACAACCAAACCCCTCGACCTGGTCAACCTGATAGTCGAGCGCGGGCAGCCGTTTGTGGTGAAATCGGTCGACAGCAAGACCACCTATCGCGAGGGCGAAGACTACAAGCTCACCCCCGGCAAACTCGCGCCGTATCCCTACAAGCCGGCGGAGGCCGTGCCCTGGAAGCTGACCCGCATACCCTCCGGCCGTATTCCCGCGGGCGCGACGGTGCTTACAACCTGCGACTGGGTACCGGAAGACTCGATCACATACTGCCCGTCCGAGCGGCGCACTCAGCAGATAATGCGCAAGGCAATCACGCAGACAATGCGGCTGGTGAAGCCCAAATACCTGCACATCGGCCACGACGAACCCAGGATCATCAACCGCGACGGCCGTTGCAAGTCGAGGAACATGCGGGCGCACGAGATATTCACCGAGGATGTCCGTCGCCTGAGGCAATATGCCCGAAGCATCGACCCCAAGGTGAGAATAATGATGTGGGCGGATGTGCTCCATCTGCGCAGCGGAAACCTGCTGCCGTTCGCATTCGAGTCCACCGAGAGATGCACCTTTGACGAGGCAGTGAAGCTGATACCCAAGGATGTGGTGATGTGCGGGTGGTGGTATGACCCGGTTGGTGGCGACAGAAACAACGAACTGGCGTGGCTGTCGGCGATCTCCGACCCGCTCATCAAGGCCGGCTTCGACACCACCATCTCCCCCTGGTTCGACCTGGCGAACACCTACTACTGGGGAGAGGTGGCGAGGAAGTCCGAGGCGTCCGACAAGTTCCTCGGGCTGTTCCTGACCACATGGGGCAACCGGTGGGCCGCACTGCCGCTTTGCGCCGACCTGATGTGGAACCCGGACCTGCCCACCTACCCTCCCGATGCCGACACCAACAAGATCAAAGAACTGGCAGCCGAACGGGACGCCGGCTTTGAGTTACCGGAGTTCAAGTAGGCTCCAGCCTACGCCGGCGCGCGGAGACTTTCATCACGAAAACACGAAATGGGGAAAACACGAAAAGGCCAATGAATAGAAGCGCAGTTAAAATAGCGACTCTGCAACTGAGACATTATGGGCTGGAACTCGATCCGGCTATCTGCCCACAGCGGCCCGAGGACCTGTTGGCGGAGGCTGAGCCGATGATTCGCGGGTTCGGCGAGCAGGGAGTGGACTTCATCGCGCTGGGAGAGTGGTTCGGGTCGTTCGGGGTGCCGGAGTCGGTTCTCCCAGCTAAGGACATGGCCGAAGAGGTTCCGGGGAATGGACCGATCTATAGCTTCCTGGCAGAGCAGGCGCGAGAGTTCAGCACGCACATCACCGCTACCATTCTGGAGCGAGATGGCGGCTGCATCTACAACTGCGGCGTGATCATCGACCGACGCGGTGAGTTGTTGGGCAAGTATCGCAAGACCCACCCCGCGCCGGAGGAATGCGCGCTGGTCACTGCCGGGGACTGCTACCCGGTGATGGAGACCGAGGGCGTGAGGTGTGGGATACTTACCTGCTTCGACCTCAACTTCCCCGAAGCCGCGCGGTGTCTGGCGATCCAGGACGTGGACATCATCTTCTGGCCCAACCTATGGGGAGCGCCAGGGTTTGAAGCCTACGAAGACGCGCTGATGCGGGCCAGGGCAAGTGAAAGCCTCTGCTTCCTGGTATCCTCCGCGCTGGTCTCGGGCAGCGACATGAACGCGCCCGGCAACACCATCCTCGGCAGAAGCTGCGTGGTCAACTGGAAGGCGGAAGTGGTTGCCGAGGTCGGCAGAAGGATCGGCGGAGTAATCGCCACCATCGATCTGGACGAAGACAGGCTCGTGCAGGCGCCGCGCTGCGATATGCTGGGAAGGCATCGGAGGGCGGGGTTGTATGGGGGGCTGGTAGAGGGGTAGGAGCTAGACATCATTGTAGCCGACCGTGCCCGCCAGGACTCCTTTGGCAAGGTCTGCCACAAGCACATCTTCCTCCTTGCCGCCTTCCCTGAGATAGGTCACCTTGGTCTTGACTTTGATGAGAGCCTCCACGATCTCGCGAAGCCTGCCCTCGTCCAAGCCGACCCATGTGGCGATCTTGAGCAGCCTCCAACTGTCGTCACCGTCGATCCAGGAACGGACTCGCTGGTCATCTGGTCCGAGTCTGAGAAACCAGACCACGTCCTCGAAGTAAGCCGCGACCAAGTGTGAGTTCAGTTCTTCATCGTCGATATCCAGCAGGCGGTCGGCCTCGCGCCAGCAGGGCCCAAGCCACTCCTCACCCTTCTGTGAGAGATCACACATCGCGCTTATGGATGGTAACGAGTCTTCGGGGTACTTCTCCGCCGCTGATGATAGCAGCGCGACACAGCGTTCTTTGTCGGCAAAACACAGCGCCCCGGACGCGTACAGGGTGTCGAACATCGTTATCTCACTGAACAGCCGATTCCTGACGTCAGTTGCGGGATCCAACGCCCACTCTTCCAGGTCGCTCCAATCGCACGGGCCGTGGTGGGCCAAGTGCTCTATGACCACCTCACGCGTCTTGGGGCCAGCCGTGCGTGACCACTCCCGGAGCATTCGGACCTCGGCCTCCGAGAGGTTGATTATGTAGGTCTCGTCATCCGGCGCAAGCTCAACGCGCTTGTCCAATACCCACTGAAGCCATTCCGCCAGTTGCTCATCCGGCAGTGTGACATCAATTCCGTCAAATAGTTGTTCAGGCATTTGTTGTAGCCTCCACAATCGTGCTATGTCGATAGGTCGAAGGAACCGCCCCCTAGCCCCCTCCTGGCGGGAGGGGGAATGTTGGCCCGCTTCCGAGTCTACTCCTCTCCACACTGTTCGCCAGCGTTCCGATCCCCTCTATCTCTATCTCGATAGTGTCGCCCTCTTTCATATATACCGGCGGGGTGCGTTTGCAGCCTACGCCTTCCGGGGTGCCGGTCATTATCACTGTGCCGGGGAGAAGGGTGGCGAAGGTGGATATGAAGCTGACTAAGTCGGCGCAGGAGAAGATGAGGTGGCTAGTGTCCGACTCCTGCATTACCTGGCCGTTGAGCCTGGAAGAGATGGCAAGGTTGCTGGTATCCAGGTCCGTCTCGATCCAGGGACCGAGCGGGCAGAATGTGTCGAAGCTCTTGGCCCTTGCCCACTGCGTGTTGAAGTTGAACTGGCAGTCCCGCGCGCTGACATCGTTGCCGCAGGTATAGCCGAAGATATAGTCAGGCGCCTGTTCCGGGGTGACGTCCTTGCAGGTTCTGCCTATAACAATCACCAGTTCCGCCTCGTAGTCGACCTCATCGGGCGCGGATTTGGGCAGCGAAATCGGGTCGGACGGTCCCACCACGGATGTGCTCGCCTTGATGAACACGTTGGGAACACTCGAGGGTTCCCTGCCGACTTCCGCCGCGTGTGCGCTGTAGTTGAGACCAATGGCATAGACTACAGGCGGCTCTACCGGCGCGAGCAGATGAAGTCCATCAAGCGAAACGGCCTCTCCCGTATACTCCACTGCTTCCCATGGCACGGACTTGATCACATCTACACACTTGCCGTTCACAATTCCGTAATGCGCGCGGCCTTCGCGCTCGAATCTAGCTACTCTCAACTAACCCACCTCCAGACACTCGATGTGCACAAACCAATTGAGCCTCTGCATAGATTCTAGTGTTTACGACGAACATTATCAAGTCAGCAATGGTCTCGCGCGTTTGGTTCAGCAATTGCGTTCCATTACGGGCACGGGGTCGATATTTGAGCATATATGAACTGCTTGACGCACTTTGTTACAGTATTGACACAGTCTCCCTATGGTGATACACTAATTCGTCAACGCCGAATGGGCGATATTATGATGGTTGTTCACATCTCGACAGGTGGGTGATCAGTATGGAGTACGGTTTACGAAGAAGTACCGAATCCGGCCCAGTCCGCCACCAGGTCCTCGTCATCGAGGACGAGTCCAACGTCTGCGAGTTGATCCAGCTCTACTTCAGCAAGTCGGGGTTTGATGTTGTGTGCTGCGAATCCGGCGAGAAGGGTCTCGACATGATCGCCGCGCTGAAGCCGGACATGGTGATTCTCGACCTCATGCTCCCCGGAATGGACGGCCTCGATGTATGCAAGGAAGTCCGACGCTGGAGCAATGTCCCCCTTATTATGCTCAGCGCCCGCATCGACGAGGTCGACCGGGTTTTGGGTCTGGAGATGGGCGCGGATGACTACGTCACAAAGCCATTCTCCCCCAGGGAACTCGTGGCTCGCGTCAAGGCAGTCCTGCGCAGGGCAGCGTATGTATCAAGCCCGGATGACGACCAGGCGATCTCGATCCCCGGCCTGAGCATCAGCAAGGCCGCCAGAGAGGCGATAGTGGCGGACGCACAGGTCGACCTGACCCCCAGGGAGTTCGACCTCTTCTGGTTCCTCGCAGTCCACCGGAACCGGGTTTTCACCCGCGAGCAGTTGCTTCAGCAGGTTTGGGCGTATCAGGACTTCAGCGGCGACGAACGCACCGTGGACCAGCATATCAAGAGGCTTCGCCGAAAGGTCGAGATCTTGGGAAGCCCCTGCCGCATTACCACTATATGGGGCGTGGGGTACAAGTTTGAGATCAGGGAACCGCTGATCACCGTTGGGGAAATACTGGCTGCGGAAACGGTATGAACCTGAGAGAAGAGACCATCGAGAGCCGTGAGATATACAGCGGCAAGATACTCACGCTTCGCGTCGACCGTGTGCGCCTGCCCAATGGCAAAGAGTCCACCAGGGAAGTAGTCGTCCACAGAGGCGCGATAACGGCCGTCCCACTGCTGGACGATGGCCAGGTCGTGATGGTGCGGCAGTTCAGGCAGGCCGCTGGAGAGACTCTGCTGGAACTCCCGGCGGGCACACTTGAGCCCGGCGAGGACCACGTCGAGTGCGCGCGACGCGAACTACAGGAAGAGATCAACTACACCCCCAACCGCCTCACCCTCCTATTCGCCTCATACCTGGCCCCCGGGTATTCCAGCGAACTGCTCTATACTTATCTTGCGGAGGACCTGGTGAAGGCGGAGGGGCAGTCTGACGCGGATGAGTTCCTGGAAATCGTGACGATCCCGCTGGACGAGGCCGTGGAGATGGTAAGCCGGAAGCAGATCAAGGATGCCAAGAGCATCTGCGGGATACTTATGGCGCAGAGGATAATCGCGACGCGCTGACGGTTCGGGCTGTGGGGTGGGAAGCGGGAGGGCGAGGCTCCCGCCGAGCCGCTTCAAATCTCAAATCTCAAATCTCAGAGTTCAGAGTTCAGAGTTCGGATTTCGGGGTCCAACTATCGGCGGCGTGGTAGGAGCTTCGTACCAGTGGGCCGCATACCGCTTGCTTGAAGCCAATCCCCAAGGCGATCTCCCTTAGCCTGTCGAACTCCTCCGGCTCGTAGAACCGGTCTACCGGCAGGTGCTGCGGCGAGGGGGATAGGTATTGGCCTATCGTGAGCGAATCACAGCCAGCCTCAACCAAGTCTGTGAGGACACCGAGCAGTTGCTCCCAGGTCTCCCCCACCCCCACCATCAGGCCGGACTTTGTAACCACCGTTGGGCCGATACGCTTTGCAGTCCGGAGCACATCGAGGGATCGCTCGTAGACTGCTTGCGGGCGAACCGTTGGATAGCACTGTTTGACGGTCTCGATGTTGTGATTGAGGACATCCGGCCTGGCGTGGAGAACAGCTTCAAGAGACTCGCGGCTTCCGCCGAAGTCCGGTATGAGGGTTTCCACCTTGCACTCCGGAGTAAGCGAACGAATCCCGGTGATCACTTCCGCAAACGCGCTTGCGCCGCCATCCGGGAGATCGTCTCTGGTCACGCTAGTGATTACCGCATACTTCAGCCCCAGCTTCGCCACAGCTTCGGCCACCCGCCTCGGCTCGTCGGGGTCCAGTGGGCTTGGGCATCCCTTGGTCACAGCGCAGAAACGACAGCCGCGCGTGCAGACCCCTCCGAGTATCATGAAAGTCGCGGTAAGCTGATTCCAGCACTCGCCCCGGTTAGGGCAGTCCGCGCTCTCGCAGACAGTATGCAGGCTGGAATCCTTTACCAAAGCGTTCACGTGCTCGAAGTTAGGCCCCGAAGGAGATTTGGCGCGTATCCAGTGAGGGATGGTTCTTGCAGGTTTGGACATTTTCAAAGTCTCATCACTAAAACACGAAAGATAGAAAGCACGAAAACGGGAATTCCTTTTTCGTGTTTTCCCGATTTCGTGCTTTCGTGATTACGTTCTATTACTGACTCAGGCAGTCGGGGCTTTCTCTAGTTCGAATGCCTTGTGAAGCGCACGGACGGCCGTCTTCACATGGTCGCGTTCGATCAGGCAGGTAATACGTATCTCACTGGTGGTTATGGAGATTATGTTGATGCCTTCGTCCGCGAGACAACTGAACATTCGATCGGCATAGCCGGGGCTGGAGCGCATTCCGCTGCCCACTATCGAAACCTTGGCAACATCCTGGTCAACCAGCGCTTCCTTCGCCCCAAGTTCTTTGACCACGGGGTCGACAGCAGCCTTGGCCTTGTCGCAGTCGGCATCTCCGACCGTGAATGACAGATCAGTGAAGCCGGCCGCGCCGACGTTCTGCACGATCACGTCTACGTTCACGTTCGCCTTCGCCAACGCCTTGAACAGCTTAGACGCGACTCCCGGCCTGTCGGGGATGTGGACTATCGTAAACCGAGCAACGTCGGTATCGTGCGCAATCCCTCTGACGGGGTTTCTTACTTCCATGCTCTCCTCCTTGATAAGGGTGCCGGGCACATCTGCCGAGCTATTGGCGACCAGTATTTCCACTCTGTATATCTGCCCAAGTTCAACGGCCCGGGAGTGCATCACTCTTGCGCCCTGCCCTGCCATTTCCAGCATCTCTTCGTATGAGATGGTGTCCAGCTTCCTGGCATCCGTCACCACCCGAGGATCCGCCGTATACACTCCGTCAACATCCGTATATATCTCGCAGGTGTCGGCCTTGACAGCAGCCGCAAGAGCAACCGCCGTGGTATCCGAGCCGCCTCGGCCCAAGGTTGTGATGTCAGCCCAACTGGCGTTCTCGGTAATGCCCTGGAACCCGGCCACAACGACCACATTGCCGGCTTCCAGTTCGTCGCTGAGCCTCTTGGCATCTACCTTTACTATGCGAGCCTTGCCCGCGGTCCGTTCGGTGATGATACCGGCTTGGCCACCTGTGAGCGACACAGCCGGCACGCCCAACTGGTGCAGTGCCATCGCCATCAGCGCGCTGGACGCCTGCTCGCCGGTGGCAAGCAGCTTGTCTAGCTCGCGGTCATCCGGCGAGACGCAGAGCGCCTTCGCCATGCTGATAAGCTCATCGGTGGTATCTCCCATCGCCGAGACAACCACAACCACCCGAGCCTGTTTTGCTCTTTTGGCAACCCTCGCGGCCACTGCGGCGATCTTCTCCGTTGTAGCCACGGAACTCCCGCCGTATTTCTGGACAACTATCAACGAGTGACACCGCCTTCCTGAGAATGTAGGACCAATCGGTCAAAAAGTCACACTCACTAGAATATCACAACCACGCTCGCCGTGTAAACTTCTGAGCGGTCTCGGGTGGTGTACCCTATCAGTGTGTAAATTGATTTTGGGGAGTATCCTTGTTGT
>CAZTAO010000104.1:0-8977 GCA_964611645.1 uncultured bacterium
ATATTCGACGCCGATTACCCCCGCATGTGGGTCATTATTGCATGCCGATTCACACAAAGCGTCCAGCGCGCGCCGCAACGCATCTATATCAGCTTGCTTTGTCTCCTTTTCCTTCTGCCAGGACTCGGTTTCCGCGAGCGTCTTCTGGTTAGGCCTACCGCCAATTCCGTCAAGGGTAAGGTTGGTCGGAGGCTGAGAGAAAGACACCATCTCCCGCTGGAGCGTGTTTATCTGTTCCTGGATAATATCATTGAATAGTCTGCGTTCAGCGTCCCGAGCCATTTCGACGGTTCTGAACTCACAATCCGATTCACAGTTGTAGAACTTGGCTTTCTGCCTGCTCAGTTTTGTGATCCGGGTCTTCATTGCCTGCGACAGGCGGCTTTCATGTAGATGTCCTAAGTCGATCCCCCCGACTTCCTGAACAAGGCTGTCTCCGGGGCGGATGTTGAACGTAAAATGCGGCAGTAGCGGCTCGTCTCGCGCCGCCAACTCCTCCACTGTGAACTTGGCATCGATGATGAGGGCCAACCAGAGCCGCAACTCAGCGACATGGCACGCCCAATCCATCACGTCCACACCGTATAGGCTCTGGCCAATGATTCGCTTTCTGCGTTTGTAGGAGTCTTCCGTTATCGCCAAAGCCCTCTGAGCGCGAGTCTGCAAATCGTCAAGGATACGGAGCATGCCAACGAGGAATGACCCGGACCCGCACGCAGGGTCAACTACGCTCGTCGACTGCAACGCTTGGTAGATACCATCCCACAACCCAACCTCGCTTACCCGTTGGTCAGCGGCTCTCTTCTCGTCGGGTTCCAGGGCAAAGATCAGTTCGTAAAGCAATTCGCGGTACTCCTGGCCGATCCTGTTGGATAGGTTATCCACCAGTGCCAACCGGCACATAAGATCGATCTCTGTTCGCGGCGTATAGAAGATACCGGCATCACCGCGTTCATCGGCCTCCTCCGACACGTTGACGAGGCTTTCATATACCTTTCCGATCATTTCCGGGTCGACCGCCACTTCCTGATCCAACGGACTGTCCTCGGCGATGGTGAAGTTGTACCGTTCAAGAAACTCAAAGACCTGTTTGAGGCGGTTGTCCGATATAATGAATGGCGTGCCGGGGGCGTCCAGTCGGTTCTCGCGGAAGAGACCGCCGTTTAGGTAAGGCGCGGTAATCAACGCGACGCGCAAGTTCTCCGGTATATGCTGTCTCTGCACTGTGTTGAACAGTGACTTCTTATTATTGAACGCCTCGAAGAACAGTGGCTTGAGCCAGTTGTCAAAGAATGTGTCTTTGGGCTGCTCGGAGTCTGAATAGGCCTCCCAGTAGCACTTGATGAACTCGGTATCACTTCCCAGCCAGCGTTTGCGTTGGACAAAGTACAGGAACATAAGTCTGTTCAGAAACCCCAGGGCGTAGTCATGCACCCAGGCCTGGTCTGCTATCTGAGTATGGAGATCTCTCTGGAGCAAGTTGAAGATTGCCCTGTAGCCATCGAAGAACTGCTTGGTGACTGCCTCAACATTGAACGCTTCGTCGTGACTGGCTTGGATGTCCAATGCCGACAGTCCAAAGAGGCCAGGGCTCATCACGGCAACGTCCAGCAGAGCAATCCGCTCGGATGCGGTTCGAAGCCGCTCACTGGGTCCGACGCTGATCCTGCGGAAGATGCGGCGTTTGGTCACGTCGGGGTCGTTGCGGACGTTCACGAAATGCCAGTTTTCCTGGCCGGCGTCAGAGAACACAAATAGGCTGTAGAGATGATCCCGGATCAGGCGGTTGATGAGAACGCGTTCGTCCGTGATGTGAAGCTGGTGGGCTGAATGCAGCCGGCAGTAGATGATGTGGAAGTCGCCCTGGCCGGTCGTCGCGAATAGAAGTGGATCGCTTGCGATAGACGCGCGTTCGGCATCCGTCCACGATCCGGTTGGAATGGCTTGATTGGCCCTATCGTAGTTCAGCTCCGTCCAGAAAAGCTGTTTGAGCGGCTCGATGCCGCTAAGCCCACGAAGCAAGTCCAGAATCGCCTGCTGATTACTCCCAACCGCCATGCTTTTCACCTTCGTTGTGTAGAGGTATTCGTGCGTCAACTGCGTGCGCTCGGAGTCAGAAGTCGGTTGCGAAAGGATTCGACAGCATTATACCACCGAGCCGTGACACTATATGTCAGCGACAAGAGGCCATTGGAGAACGCTCAGTGCTACCTTCTGCTTAGAGAACAGTGAATCCTTCCTGCAGATTGCGGCGATGGTGGTTCGGGAAATAAACGGCGGCAGACCCGCCATTCTGAGTTCTAGCCCCAGCGCGTCAAACTCGTTGGTACCAGCACCCCCCCAATTCCCCGACTTGATTTATCTCCCTACTTCGAGCATTCATTGTGATGAAGTCTCTGGCGGAGCCGCACACGCACGCTCCGACCGGATACTATCCCACCATGAGGAGCCAACCATGGCCACAGACGAACCACGCGCGCCCTACGAATCCGGCCTAATCGACCCTCCCGAATCGCCACCGCGAACCAGGGCGGTGATCTACGCCAGGATGTCTACCGAGCATCAGCAGTATTCCACGGAGAATCAGTGCGACGTCATCATGGAATACGCCGTAAAACAACACATGGACGTTGTTCGCACGTACCAAGACGACGGCAAGAGCGGCCTACGACTGGACGGCCGCGATTCACTCAAACGCCTCATTGAGGATGTAAGCTCGCCTGACCGCGACTTCAGCAACATACTTGTCTACGACGTCAGTCGCTGGGGTCGTTTCCAGGATGCCGACGAAAGCGCCTACTACGAGTATATCTGCCGACGCGCCGGCGTAGACGTCCATTATTGTGCCGAGCAGTTCTCCAACGACGGTAGCCCCGTGTCCACAATCGTGAAGGGCGTCAAGCGCGCCATGGCCGGCGAATACAGCCGTGAGCTATCAGCCAAAGTCTTCAAAGGCCAGTGCAGGCTCATTCAATTGGGCTATCGGCAGGGCGGCACGGCCGGGTATGGGTTACGCCGCGTGCTGGTTGATATCAACGGTATGGTCAAGGGTGTGTTATCTATGGGCGAGCACAAAAGCATCCAGACCGACCGTGTCATACTCAGCCCCGGTCCTCCCGAGGAAACCGACAACGTCCGCTGGATGTATCTGCAGTTTGTAGTCAGCGGCAAACCCGAGCGGGCCATCGCCGAAGAACTCAACGCCCGCGGCATTATGACAGACTGGGGCCGTCCCTGGACCCGTTCCACTGTCCACGAGGTCCTCACCAACGAGAAGTACATCGGCAACAACGTCTATAATCGCAGGAGCTTCAAGCTCAAGAAGAAACGGGTGCATAACACCCCCGATATGCTCATCCGGATGGACGGCGCCTTTGAACCGGTAGTTGATACTGATTTGTTCATCCGCGCCCAGGAGATTATCGCCGAACGCTCCCGCAGGTTCTCCGATGACGAACTGCTCTCCTGGCTCAAGGACGTATACCAACGACGCGGGCGACTCTCAGCGCTGATTATAGACGAATACGAGGGGCCGTCCAGCAGCGCCTTCCAGGGCAGATTCGGCAGCCTAATTAGAGCCTACAGAATGGTCGGCTACATTCCCGACCATGATTATACCTACCTGGAGATCAACAAACAACTGCGCGCGCTCCACCCCATGATAGTCGACCAACTGATGAGCGGCATACATTCCGTGGGAGCGGCGGTGAGCCACGACAATGAAACCGACCTGCTCACGGTCAACGACGAATTCACGGCGTCGATAGTCATAGCGCGCTGCCTCCAGAGTCCGGGCGGCTCGTATCGATGGGTCATACGCCTGGATACGGCCCTGGACCCCGACATTACGGTTGCCGTGCGCATGGACGGGGCAAATAGTAGACCGCTCGACTACTACGTGCTGCCGGCGACTGACATATCAGGCGAGAAGCTGCGGCTGGCGGAGGTCAACGGCCTGTTCTTCGATTCCTATCGCTTCGACGATCTCGACTATTTGCTCGACCTGTCCAGGCGCGTGGATATCAGGGAGGTGGCATGATGAACGATGAAATGGGATACGATATGCAGGGAGGATGGTCACGGGTGGTGACGCCGACATCGCAGCTAGCTGGACAAGATGATGCTTTGCCGCAGGTAGAATGGCACGGGCTTCCGGAGCGACCGGCCTCGAACAATCCCGGTGAAGACACTGAACGATTGGTCGATACTTCAGCGGTGTCCGATACGTTGCCTTCAGACGTTCGGCTCATCCCCATGTCCTGCGTCTATGTTGTTAACCCCCGGGAGCGCAACAAGCAGAAGTTCCAGCAGATTGTCGCCAACATCAGCCGTATAGGTCTGAAGAAGCCCATCACCGTCCGCAAGAGGAAGGACGGGAAGTACGATCTAGTCTGTGGGCAGGGACGCCTGGAAGCGCTGAAGCAATTGGGAGAGACGATGGTGCCGGCCATCGTCCGTGAGGTCTCGACGGAAGATGCGCTTCTAATGAGCCTGGTGGAAAACCTGGCCAGGAAAAAACCTTCTTCGATGGATACGGTACGTCACCTTGCCGCGCTCAAGGAACGGGGAAACAACATTACTGAGATCGCGCGCAAAACCGGGATGTCACGCTCCAGTGTGAACCATCTCATCATACTTTATGAGCACGGCGAGGAGGCGCTGCTTAGTGCAGTGGACGCAGGTAGAATCAGTTTATCAGCGGCAATGGCTATATCCCATAGTAAGAGCGAAGATGTCCAGGCGGCACTCACCAAGGCCGTGGAAGAGGGCAAGATTACCCACTCGGAGCTCAGGCGAGCACGCGGTATTGCTGATACCAGAAGAGCTTTCGGGAAGAGCCGAAACGGTGGCCGCGGCGGCAGATCTTCTGTCACCACGGAGAGTGTGGTTCGATCATTTAGACGTGAACAGGAGAAACAGCGCCAGGCGCTGAAGAAAGCCGAACTTTGTGCGGCGCGGCTGGTATTCACTATTAGTGCGCTCCGAATGCTCTTGCGGGACGAGAACTTTGTCAATCTGCTTCGGGCAGAGGGACTTGATACGGTACCGGAGTACATTGCCGAGCAGATAAAGAAAGGTGACAATCATGGATAATGCCCAAGCCCTATCTCGCCAATCGTGGATTGAGGACGAGAGAGAAGAAGCCATTGAAGACGGGCCTGTCAGTCTGGGCTTTGAACTAGACGGAGTGACGATTCCTATCGCACAGTTGCTGCCCGCCAAACCTATGGACACAAAGATGACAAACAGCACCAAGTACCATTCCATCCTGGCATCAATTAGAGAGGTGGGAGTGATCGAACCCCCGGTGGTCTACCCTATCAAGAATGGGAACGGCCAGTCTAAGCCGCCGACGCAGTACATTGTTCTTGATGGTCACGTACGCCTCAAGGCGTTGATGGAACTGGAACAGACGGAAGTATTCTGTCTGATTGCCAGGGACGACGAAGCTTACACTTACAACCAGAGGGTAAACCGACTGCAGCCCATACAGGAGCACTTCATGATCCTCAGGGCGCTGGAGCGCGGGGTAGATGAGCAACGTATCGCTAGGGCACTCAAAGTTGACGTATCCAAAATCCGACAGAAGCGTGATCTCCTTCGCGGCATCTGTCAGGAGGCAGTCGACCTACTGAAGAACACGAACGTGCCCGCCGAAACCATACGTCACCTTCGCAGGGTCAAGCCGGGCCGCCAAGTGGAAATTGTTGAGATGATGGGTATGGTAGCTAACTACGGGAGCCCATACTGCCAAGCACTCGTGGCGGCTACCCCCAAAGAAATGCTTACCGATGAACGAGTGAAGAACCGGGTCGTTCTTAGTGCCGAAAACGTTGCCCGAATGCAGCGCGAAATGGAAGCCCTGCAACGAGACATGCAAAACCACGAGGATACCTACGGCCAGAACTTCCTGAATTTGGTCATCGTGCGCGGTTACTTGGCGAAGCTGCTGGAGAATGGCAAGGTAGTGAGATTCTTGTCCAACCGCCATCCGGATGTGCTCAACGCATTTCAGCAGATAGTGGAATCGACGAGCCTGGAGGGGTAAGGGGAGGGCAGTCGTCGCCCTACCCCCAGCGGTTCAGTCCCGTGGGCTTCAGCATACCAGCTACACCCGGTCCGGCCACGTAGCACCACGCGATGGTCACGCGCTTGCCTGCGAGTATCACCGGGACCAGCACTCGCCTGTAGAATGATTCACCGCGAGGCCGAAACCCCTCGAGCCGATCTATCGGTGGCATTGTTCTCACGGGGTCGGGCAATGTGACTAGCTCGCCCTCTATCCATTGCCAATCCTCGTCGTCACATTCGGGATGTCGCACCGGCTCAGCCTCAAGGCGGCGCTGCATAGCAAGGTCGGCCAGGATGTCAGAGGAACCCACCGCGATAATGTCCTTGTCCGGCACCTCCAGGACTGGTATGCCCGAACCCAGTTCGTAGAGCCGACCGCGCACCCTGGCTTCCTCAATGGATAGCGCCTCGGAGCAGTACGGAGCGTGATTCCAACTGCCCTTTTTCAAAGTACCGTACGTGAATGTCGCCATCGTCAGATTATCCACACCGCACCTCCGTGGCTGGCACCGGATCCCCCGTGACCTCGAAGTCGAACGGTATCACGCGGTAGTCCATCAGATTGCGGCAGTCGAATGTGACCATGCTCATCTCAGGAATGTGTATGTCCTTCCAACCTCTTTCACCGGCAAGAGCCGAGTCCAGGAACACGTTCTCTGAGGCATATACCATCACCCGGCGCTTAGCATGATACCGAAACTCCAGCGGTCTGTCACCCTTTATGAAAAGCACCGTCTCAGGGTCGAGCCACGTGGAGATGACAGCGCTCATATGTCCCTTGCACCGTGAGAGGCGCTCTATCAAGAACTCTGTCTCAATGCGACTGTTCCCAACAGCGCTGTCTGCAATACGGAAGATTACCTCGCTGTCCACCTGCGCGCGCCGGACCAGCTTGAACCTGCTGAACAGTTCGTCGGCATTTGCTATATAGCCGTTGTGCGTCCCGAGTGTGTATCGGCACCTATGGGGGTGATTGTTCGCATTGAGGTGCTGCGTCCCCTTGGTCTTCCAGCGCGTGTGGCCCATAAGCAGGGTGGTGCGGCTGTCTAGCCCGCTAAGAACAGAACGGTAACCGGGAGTCCGAACAAACTCCTGCGCCGGCAGCGGCTGCTTGTAGACCCGGTGTTCCTCGTCCCGATTCACCGTGGCTATTCCCGTGGCGTGGAAGCCGCGGGCTTCGCTCAGCAGCAGCAGATCGGTGAAGATGCGCTTGAGTCTCCGAAGCTGCTCCGGAAAGCGGTCAGTCTCCTCCAGCAAAATCCCCAGTTGACCACACATGCTAATCACCTCCCTTGCCGACAAACGCTTCGGCAGCCAAGTAATCAACCGCTTCGCTGGCGGTCGGGAATGCGTCCTCCGTAATGGTCACGTGTCCGGCCAGCGAGGTATGCATATTCCGCACCAGGTAGATATCTACACTGTAACGCAGCCGGAGAAGTGCATACTCACAACCCTCGCGGTTGCCCTCGCCGTTCATCCTCAGTAGTCTCGTGCTTCCTCCGCGCATCAGAAGTCACCTCCCTGGGACGTGTCGCTTGAATCGCTGGCATCGGTCGGTTGTTCGACATCGGAGCCACAGGCGGCAGGGTCGGCAACGTGGTGCGAACCGTCGCCGTCCCCCGCGACCGCCTCAGCAGCGAAGCCCGCGAAAATTGCCTGGGCATACGGCTTTCGATTGTCGTACACCCACATGGCAGTATCCACGTGGCCCATCTGGAGTGCGAGTTCGATGACCCTCGGAGCATCCAGCATGTTGGTCTTGCCAGAGAGCCTGACAGCCTCCAGACCCTCCAGCACATCGGCGGTGACTATCACGGGGTTGCCTTTCTTAGTTCGTTCCACAGGACACCTCCGTGGCCACGCTGTCGGTCGCGGGCTTTTTCGCCTTTGCGGGTCGTCCGTTCTTCCAGGCAGCGTCCCCAGACATCAGGCTGAGCAGGTGCGCTCTCGCGCTCTTGAACTCTTGACCATTCATCTTGAGGGCGGATATCAGGAAGACTCGCATGTCGTATTTGCCGCTGGAGGGGTCGTATTCCCGTTTCTTAGCGGATGCCCCCCGGCAGTTCATTGCCCGTGCGAAGAGCGCCATGCTGAAGAGGATTACAGCTTTCACCCGACCGGCATGGAGGCTTCCAGAATAGGCTCTAAGCTCAATAGCGGACCTCAGGAAGTACCCATTCAGGTTCAAAATGTTGTACCGGCTTTGGTCGTACCTCTGAGGATGCTCCACAAATCGACCGTACCACTGCTTATTGAGTTGCCTGAATGAGGTTGGCGGGTTCTTGGTAATGCGCTCTATGAACGTCGGGTCTATCGGTTTGCAGTAACGCTCCATCCTGCGCTGGTTCACCCCGAGGGCAGCGTAGATGATGTCCTGCTGCTTGTAGATTAGCTTCGCCAGGTTCGCCAGCGCCTTGGGCGTGACGTCCGGGTGGGAGAGGTGCACGTGGATGCCGGTGCATTCGTCCGTTGTGGCTCCGCAGGCTCGGACCGCTCTCACCACATGCTGGAGTTCCGCGATATCATCGTAGGTGAGTATAGGGCTAACTATCTCGGCTCTGAGGTGGTCGGGCACGCTAGTAAGCGAGGAGTCACCCACCACCCGCCACATACGGCCACGCGCGTCGGTTACTTGGTACGGGTCGTAGCAGCTAGGTGTGCCCACGTGGGTTACGTGCCCACCCACCACACTCTGGATGGCGTCTGCTACCGTCCTTCGGTCGCGTTTCACGGTCTCGATCTCAATTCCGAATTTCAGGTCTCTCAGGTCTACCACTTTGTCTTCCTCCAGTGTCGTCTGCCGAACAGCGCGTTCGTGTTCGACAGACACATTCACGCTTGGCTGGCGGTGACTTATGCGCTGAGCGTGCTTATGTCGCGAACTCTCTATGTGCCGTCCAATTCA
>CAZTAO010000105.1:0-8896 GCA_964611645.1 uncultured bacterium
ATGAGGAACGGATTGCTGGCGTGGAAGATGGTCTAGTCGCAGCCTCAGAATCCCTCGATACCCACAAGACCTCCGCCGACCACGATGGGCGTTATTTCACGGAGACTGAGTCGGATGGGCGATTCGCCGCCATTGCTCACGTGGGTTCGGCTGGCAATGCCCATGCGCTGGCCGACGAGTCACAGGCGGGGTTTCTCGCCAGCGAAACCTTTGGGTTCCTATCTGGCCTCATCCGCTGGAATGGCACCTATGACTATGGTGGGCAGGGCACGGCGCTCCTCCCCTATGACGTCCTATCCGGTCCCAAAGGCATGTCTTGGAAGCGAACCTGCGATGGGGGTTCCAGCCACAGGTTGGCGGCGGTCCTACGAGCGAAGAGCGCCCCTGTCACCCTGGTAATCGAACTATACCACCTGGCAGGACAAGTAACAATCCTGACTGGCTCGCGGGTCCAGCGCGTGGACACCCAGAACGATCCCGCAACGGTACCAGGCGGCCACAGGTATGAAATCCTGCTCTACCCCGACAGCTTCACCGAAGTAGTGATTACCGCAACCGCTGGCGGCGATACTGGGTTCTCCTTGGCCGTCACGTCAGGTTCGAATAATCTCATCTGCTATGACGTCGACCCCCACAGGGCAGGCAAACTGGTAGTTTCCGAGTGATTCCAAAAAGAACACAAGAATCTTTGATAATCTGCCGGAATAGCCTTGATGTTTCCTCCTGAAAGAGCGTGAATGTGTCTGTCGAACACGAACGCGCTGTTCGGCAGAGAACACTGGAGGAAGATAAAGTGGTAGACCTGAGAGAACTGAAATTCGGAATAGAGATCGAGACCATAAAACGCGACCGTAGAACGGTAGCAGATGCCATACAGAGTGTGGTTGGTGGGCACGTAACCCACGTAGGCACCCCTAGCTGCTACGACCCTTACGAAGTAACCGACGGGCGCGGCCGTATGTGGAAAGTAGTGGCGGATTCCTCACTGACCAGCGTGGCGGCGCACCTGAGAGCGGAGATAGTTAGCCCTATACTCACCTACGACGATATCGCGGAACTACAGCAGGTGGTCCGAGCGGTCCGAGCCTGCGGAGCCACAACGGACGAATGCACCGGCATACACGTGCACCTCTCCCACCCGGATGTCACGCCCAAGGCGCTGGCGAACCTGGCGAAGCTAATCTACAAGCAGCAGGACATCATCTACGCTGCCCTCGGGGTGAACCAGCGGCGGATGGAGCGATACTGCAGACCCATAGACCCCGGTTTCATAGAGCGCATTACCAAAAACCCGCCCACCTCGTTCAGGCAACTCAATAAGCAGTGGTATGGTCGATTTGTGGAGCATCCTCAGAGGTACGACCAAAGCCGCTACAACATTTTGAACCTGAATGGGTATTTCTTAAGGTCAGCTATAGAGCTTCGGGCTTATTCTGGAAGTTTGCACGCAGGCCGAGTTAAAGCCGTAATCCTCTTCAGCATGGCGCTCTTCGCACGGGCAATGAACTGCCGCGGGGCATCCGCTAAGAAACGGGAATACGACCCCGCCAGCGGAAAATACGATATGCGCGTCTTCATGATATCCGCCCTCAAGATGAATGGTCAAGAGTTCAAGAGCGCGAGAGCGCACCTGCTCAGCCTGATGTCTGGGGACGCTGCCTGGAAAAACGGACGACCCGCCAAGGTGAAGAAGCCCGCGACCGACACCGTAGCCCCCACGGAGGTGTCCTGTGGAACGAACTAGGAATGGCAATCCCGTGGCGGTACCGGCCAACGTGCTGGAGGGCCTGGCAGCAGTCCGGCTCTCCGGCAAGACCAACATGCTCGACGTGTTCAGAGTGATTGAACTGGCACTCTCAATGGGCTACCCTGATGCGGCCCTGTGGGTGTATGAAAACAGGAGCCTTTACGCACACGCCATATTCTGGGGCTTCACTGTTGCGGCGGTCCCACGCGATGACGCCAGTTCGCACCACGTTGCCGAACCTGCCGCCTGTGGCCACGATGCCGAGCAACCGGCCGATGCCAGTGAACCCAGCGACACGTCCCAGGGAGGTAAATGACACATGCGCGGAAAGAGCACGAGACTACTAAGGATGAACGGCGAAGGCAACCGAGCGGATTCCGAGTATACGCTTCTCCGATTGTGTTATAGCGTAGATATCTACCTGGTGCGCGAGGTCCAGACATCTGAGACAGGATACCAGGATATCTCCGAGGACGCTTTTCCAACCGCCAGCGAAGCGGTCGACTATATGGCTGGCGAGGCGCTGGTCGGCAAGGGAGGTAAGTGATAGTGTGTGGCCAGCTTGGAATAATACTGGAGGAAACGGACCGGTTCCCGGAGCAGCTTCGGAGGCTCGAGCGCATCTTCACCGATCTGCTGGTCCTGAGCGAAGCCCGCGGCTTCCACGCCACGGGAGTCGGCTTGGTAAATCGGGCTGGGGAACACCCGGTCTACAAGCAGCCGCTGCCGGCACAGGAGTTTGTTCAGGAGCCGGGTTACCGTGCTATACTTGGTGAGATAGACCCCCGCACTGCCATCCTGATGGGTCACACTCGCTGGAAGACCCAGGGGACGCAATACAACAACAGCAACAACCACCCTTTGAGAAGCCGGTTGTGCCTGGGAACGGCCAACGGACACATCGGCAATGCTGGCTGCTTGTTTCGGACGCTGAAGCTGCCGCGACGGGCACAGGTGGACAGCGAGGTAATCTTCCGCATTGCGGACAGCGCCGTAGTGGATGGTCACATCGATACGCAGATTCTAGCGGAACGCCTGTCGCGGTGCAAAGGGCACATGAGCGCCGTCATATCCACGTGGCTCGACCCTGAGACGGTGCTTTTCGTTAAGGGTGACAGACCGCTGGAGTTTCGGTATCATGCTAGTCGCCGGGTGATAGTATATGCCTCAGAGAGCGTGTTCCTTGACTCGGCTCTTGCCGGTGAACGTGGTTGGAAGGACATACACATTCCTGAGATGAGCCTGGTCACATTCGACTGCCGCAACCTGATGGACTACCGCGTTGTACCCTTTGATTTCGAAGTAGTGGGTCGCGCGGGCACTACGGAGGTGCGGCGTGGATAAGCAGACTATTGCCATGGTAGCCTATGGTACTTTGAAAAAGGGCTTCTGGAATCACGAGCCGTACTGCGGGGAAGCCGTATATATCGAGGAAGCCAGGGTACGCGGTCGGCTCTACGAACTGGGCTCCGGGATACCCGTCCTTGAAGTGCCGGACAAGGATATTATAGGGGTTGGCTCCTCTGATATTCTGGCTGACCTTGCCACGCAGCAGCGCCTTGAGGCCGAGCCGGTGCGACATCCCGAATGTGACGGCGCGGATTGGCAATGGATAGAGGGCGAGTTAATCGTTCTCCCCCGCCCTGAAGTAACCGTCCCTCCCGTAGACCGGCTCGAGGGCTTTCGGCCGCGTGGGGAATCCTTCTACAGGCGAGTGCTGGTCCCGGTGATACTCGCAGACCAGCGCCTGGCCACTGCGTGGTGCTATGTGGCCGGACCGGGTGTAGCTGGTATGCTGAAGCCCACGGGACTGATCCGCTGGGGGTAGGCAGCCGCGCCGATCTCAGGCACCCCCTACATTCCTTTCAACGGGCTGAGCAGGTGTTTCGGCTCAGGACTAAGGATCGCACGGGACCGTATATATGCCCTGGCTGCTTCGATGCCTGGCCGTTCCCTCTCCGCTGCTGCCACGAGCCGCTTGCGGTTGGCGCTGTACCACTTGTGAAAATCTTTCAGACGTTGCTTTACGAGAGGTGACTCCGGATCGATCTGAGGTCTGGGGTCAAACGGAGGATTGTCCACAGTACGACAGACGCTGGACGCGTAACCCGCGTACCTATTCCAGGTGTCCCAAGAATCGCTTCCTTTTGTGGCCAGAGCCAGTCTTGAGGCCGCGATTATCGCGGTTGCCGGTTCTGAAAGCAGTGGCTGTCCTCGTTCCTTTCGCCACGGCTGTCGAAGCCTTAGCATCTGGTATGCAGCATCCCTCCTCGCCCCATCGGAAGGACATTTCTGCATAATATCCACGAGCATAGCGTGTGCCAGAGGTCCACCCCTGCCGCCGCCTGCCATATACGATATTAGGTGTGATGTGTAAGGGCACTTTGGACTTTTGGTGATATCCATCAGCCGGGCCAGACTCGCCGGAGAGCGGAATATGTTGTAGCTTAGCATCACCCTCCGCACCAGTTGAGCATCCTCATCGGTCTGCCATGGCAGTTTGACCGCTTCAGTAATCCATCTTTTGGCGTAGTTGTCATCTTCCATCTGACGCCCCGCTCTCTCCAGTACGCGCCCCAATGCTTCCTGCACCTGCCACGGCCAGGGGGCGATCTTCTCGTCCGCCTCACATGCGGGGAACTCTATATCGGACATTGGAACTGTCCAGATACGTCCCAGAATGTTTCTCTGTCGGAGTCTCGGAGATTGTCTCAGCCTACGAAGGCCGTTAGTGTCATATACTCTAGCGCTGTACGGATTATCCATCATGGCCCAGTGATGAAGCTTTTGTTCTCTGAGGAGTTGCTTGCGGGCTGAGACCAGCTTCGGCAGAAGCTCCGGCGGGAAAGGCTGGTTATGCGCAACTGCCATCCGCTCGAGGTAAGGCGTGTCTGGTGAAGTCAGAAAACTCCACAGAAATGTGGGATTCCGGGCAGCACTCCTGGTGCCGGGCGTATTTATGGTGCCGAGGTCAGTGCGCGGAAATTTCCTCTTGACGTCATATCTCTTAGCCCGCAGCTTCCACTGCTCATCCCATGGCCGAGCGGACGATACAGTGCCTGTCAATCCGAGAACAACAACTACCGTCAATACAAGCAGTGCCGCCGCGCTAACTGGTATGCGCAGTGTCCTCCGCGTCTCCATCATCTCATCCTCCTGAATATAGTTACTTCCAACTACATTATTGGACGCCTCTAGATCAACATGTATTACGTTTTCTGTTGAAGTCTTTTTGGGGATGTTCTCTGTCCAGCCCGTGGTTCGTCCAGACTCAGCACCTGATTATGGAGATACATAGGGTTATATTCTACTGGGCCCGCCAACCATCATCAAATTCCTAGATGAGCCATGACCGCGTTACTTTATCCCTCCAAGCTAGTTGAGTCCACGATCTGCTGGAATGCATTGAGCACATCGGGATGTCCGCTCGACAAATACCGCACTGCCTTCCCATTGTCCAGTAGCTTGGCTAGATATCCCCGGACCACAACAAGGTTGAGGAAGTTCTGACCATAGGTGTCCTCGTGAGTCTGCATGTCTCGCTGCAAAGTCTCCATCTCTCGCTGCATGCGGGCCACATGCTCGGCGCTCAGCGTAACTCTGGTCTTTACCCGTTCGGTGGACATCATGTCGTGTGGTGTGGCCGCCACTAGCGCCTGGCAGTAGGGACTCCCGTAGTTGGCCACCATGCCCATCATCTCGATTATCTCTACCTGGCGAACCGGCTTCACCATCCGTAGATAACGCAGTGTCTCGGCTGGGATAGTGGTGTTCTTGAGCAGATCGACGGCCTCGCGGCAGATACCTCGCAGCAGATCACGCTTCTGCCGGATGAGACGAATGTCGATTTTCAGCGCCCGCGCAATACGCTCTTCAGAGACGCCCCGCTCCAGTGCTCTGAGTATCATGAAGTGCTCCTGGATGGGGCTGAGTCGATTTACTCTCTGGTTGTAGGTGAATGCTTCATCATCCTTGGCAATGAGGCAAAAGACCTCCGGTTGCTCCAGTTCCATCAGCGCCTTGAGTCGTAAGTGGCCGTCGAGGAGTAGATACTGTGCTGCTGAACTGGGCTGGCCATTCCCTCGTTTCAAGGGATACACCACCAGCGGCTCTATCACTCCTACCTCTGTGATGGATGCAAGTATCGAACTGTATTTCCCGTTCTTTCTTACCCGTTCGTCCAAGGGCTTGGCCGGCAGTATCTGGCTTAGCGGGACCGTCACGCTATCTAGTTCAAATCCCAGCAGCACTGGCCTGCCTGCAGTGGCCTCGTAGTCATCGTCTCCACTCCAATAACCAGAAGGCTGATTCCTGACATCATCCATGATTCTCCCCTTTCTTTATCTGTTCTGCTATGTACTCAGGCACGGTTTCCAGACCCTCTGCCCGCAGCAGATTCACAAAGTTATCATCTCGCAATAGCATCCTGAGTGCGCTGACCGTGAACACTAGTCGAGCCGAGCAAAGCTCCGCCTTCTTGAGTGCCTGACGCTGTTTCTCTTGCTCACGCCTAAAGGTTCTGACAACGCTCTCAGCCGTGACTTTGTGACTGCCCTTTCCCTGGCGCTTCCTTCCATCATTTGCCTTTCTGGAATCAGCGACTCTGCGAGCGCTTCTGAGTTCGGTATGCGATATCTTCTTCTCTTCCAGCGCCCGTGTGAGCGCCGACTGTATGTCCTTGTCCTCCGAGTGTGCTATTATCATGGCGGCTGATAGCGGAATTCGACCAGAATCGACCGCGTTGAGCAATGTCTGTTCGCCGCGATCATGCAGGATAAGCAACGAAGCGACGTTGGAAACGCAGATGCCAGTCTTGCGGCCTATCTCCCGATGGTTGTGTCCGCGTTCCCTGAGCGCAACAAGCTCGCGCACCGTTTCCATTGTTCGAGGCTTTTGTCGAGCAATGTTCTCGACCAGCCCCATGATCATTGCGTCCTCGGCAGATACTTTGCGGACGATAGCGGGCACCATGGTCTCTCCCAACTGCTTGAGGGCTTCCAGCCTGCCTTGCCCGCAGACCAGATCGAACAAGCCGTTCTTCCTTTCCCGGACAGTGATGGGCTTTTTGAGGCCAATGCGGCTGATGTTTGCCACAATCTGCTGAAACCTCTGCTTGTTACGCTCGCGTGGATTGACCACGTGAATGTTCTCTATGGGGATGAGCCGAACTTCGGAAGGCAGCGTGTCGTCCGTTTGTGGCTGTTCATCGGGCACCTGGATAGGTGAGCGCTCGGTGGGCGGGATGAGAACCCCGGCCGCCTGCACCCCGTAATCCCCAGCGAGGTATGGAACAATGTCTGTGGGCTGGCGAACTACCGTGGCGCAGCCGCTGGGATGGTCTTCCGAGGCAGGCAGGTCAGTTCCCTTGTGTATCGGTCCTTCTGATTGCCCGGGTTCCAGCCTTTCCGTAAACCACCTGACCTCCCCGTGGATTTGCGGTATCTCTTGAGTCATCAAGCCACCTCCCTAATGTGGACACGCCGCGACATGTCCATGAGATAATCCAGATCGTCGAACCTATAGGAATCGAAGAACAATCCGTTGACCTCCGCGAGCCTGAGCTTCTCGCCTGATATGTCTGTCGCCGGCAGCACGTAGTAGTCGAGCGGTCTGGCATTGGCCCCGTCCATTCGCACAGCAACCGTAATGTCGGGGTCCAGGGCCGTATCCAGGCGAATGACCCAGCGATAGGAGCCACCGGGACTCTGGAGGCACCGCGCAATGACTATGGACGCCGTGAATTCATCATTGACTGTGAGCAGATCAGTTTCATTATCGTGGGACACATCGGCTCCCACGGCATGAATGCCGCTCATCAGTTGGTCGACTATCATGGGGTGCAGCGCACGTAGTTGTTTGTTTATCTCCAGGTAGGTATAATCATGGTCTGGAATGTACCCCACCATCCGATAGGCTCTAATGAGGCTGCCGAACCTGCCCTGGAAGGCGCTGCTGGACGGCCCCTCATACTCATCGATGATAAGGGCCGAGAGTCGCCCGCGGCGCTGGTATACATCCTTGAGCCAATTGAGAAGCTCATCATCTGAGAACCTGCGGCTGCGCTCAGCTATAATCTCGTGCGCGCGGATGAACAGGTCGGTATCGATTACCGGTTCAAAGGCACCGTCCATCCGGATGAGCATATCAGGGGTGTTATGTACCCGTTTCTTCTTGAGCTTGAAGCTCCGGCGGTTGTAGACGTTGTTGCCGATGTACTTCTCGTTGGTCAGCACCTCGTGTACAGTGGAGCGGGTCCAGGGCCGTCCCCAGTCGGTCAGGATGCCGCGGGCATTGAGTTCTTCGGCGATGGCCCGCTCGGGTTTGCCGCTGACCACAAACTGCAGGTACATCCAGCGAACGTTGTCGGTTTCCTCGGGAGGGCCAGGGCTGAGTATAACCCGGTCGGTCTGGATGCTTTTGTGCTCGCCCATAGATAACACTCCCTTGACCATGCCGTTGATATCGACGAGTACCCGACGCAACCCATACCCGGCTGTGCCGCCCTGCCGATAGCCAAGCTGAATGAGACGACACTGGCCTTTGAAGACCTTCGCCGATAGCTCACGGCTGTATTCGCCGGCCATGGCGCGCTTGACGCCCTTTACAATGGTCGACACGGGGCTGCCGTCGTTGGAGAATTGCTCGGCACAGTAATGAACATCGACCCCGGCGCGCCGGCAGATATACTCGTAGTAGGCGCTCTCGTCGGCGTCCTGGAAGCGACCCCAGCGGCTGACGTCGTAGACAAGTATGGCGGTGAAGTTGTGGTCGGGGGCGCTGACGTCCTCAATGAGGCGCTTGAGGGAGTTGCGGCCATCTAGCCGTAGGCCGCTCTTGCCGTCATCTTGATACGTCGCGACGACCTCCATATTCTGCTTTGCAGCATACTCCATGATGACGTCGCACTGGTTCTCCGTGGAATACTGTTGATGTTCGGTAGACATCCTGGCATAGATTACCGCCCGGGTTCGCGGTGGCGATTCGGGAGGGTCGATGAGGCCGGATTCGTAGGGCGCGCGTGGTTCGTCTGTGGCCATAGTTGGCTCCTCATGGTGGGATAGTATCCGGTAAGAGCATGCGTGTGCGCTCCCCCAGAGACTTCATCACAATGAATGCTCGAAGTGGGGAGATAAATCAAGTCGGGGAATA
>CAZTAO010000106.1:0-8791 GCA_964611645.1 uncultured bacterium
TGTCGCTGAAGCAGATGTCCACGCCGTCTCTATGCAGGAGAGCGTCCCCGCAGTCCGTGTAGCATATGGGACTGTAGCGGTAGGAGTCGCGAGCCCGCTCGGTAAGCGTTGCATCGGATTCTCTATTGTAGTCTTCTGAGGTCAGGCAGGGGTTTCGGGCAGGGCCTCCTACGGCGTCCGTTGTACCGTGCGGACCGTGGTTAATGGCATAGACATAAGGCCGGACATTGAGCAAGTATAGCGGCCACTTGTCATCAGTTGGGCGATAGCCTTCGCCAAGCACAAAGCCCATCCCCATCTGTTTCTGCATCACGGTAAGCCAGTTCTGCCAGATCGGACCGTTCGACGTGGAGAAATACGGCCAAACACTGGCGTGGAAGTCTTCGGCATCCACCGGTGGCTGAGCAACCGTGAACCACGCCCGATTCTCTGCCACAATCTGTCCCCTGTCCAGCAGCGACACCTCCAGGAAACACACCGGGCTGAGGCAGTCGCGGACTGGGGCGTTGATGCTCACTTTCCCAGCCGCCTTCAATCGCCCTTTGCCTATCACCCGGTCATAGGTATCTACCAGGCGATACTCCAGCGTATAGTCCCCCAGCCGCTCCCCCGACAGACTGGCCTTAGCCTTGACCGTACCACCCTGGGCTACGTGCTCTGTGTCAAAGGAGATCTTTCCAACCGCCACCGGAGCAGACAGCGTCACATTGAGAGTGGTCCAGTCCACGACCTTCGCTCCGTTGCGAAGAGTCACTCGCACCCAGTGCCTTCCGGCCTTGAGATGAGGAAGCCTCCAGGCTGATCCGAGCTTGATGGTGGCTTTGTGCTCCAGTCTGTGGCGCAGGACGGCGGCTGAGTCGTATATCGCCACCTCCGCACTCGCACCCGGCAGCTTGTCCCCCTGTACGTCCACCCGTAGAGCTCCTGGCTGTGTTTCTACTGCAATTCTGCTCGCAGGCTCCCGTTTCGCAGCCCAGATAACAGCACGACCGATGATGGAGTACAGGTCCTCATCGTCCAGGTAGGAGAAGAGTCCTTTCGGCGTCTGGGTGGACAGTGCCACCGCTCGCCCACCCTCGGGAGCAGCACAAGCCTTTATGCTCTCGAACCGATAGCGAGACTCCTCCGGCACACAGGAAAGCAGTGCCGATGCCGCCGCGGAATCAGGGGTAAAGGATGCCAAATCTTTGGGGAGAGCGGCGCCTTCCTCCAGGTTCCAGAAGACCAACCCTACACCCGCCTTGGCCAGATCAGTGATCTGCTGGAGCAAATCCGCCGGCAGCAGGCTCCAGGCGAAGTCGTAGACGACGATCACTTCCGGCTTCCACGCGAGACCCTGGCTCAGCGATTCGCGCACTTCCTCCACGCTGTCGCCCGGCAGCCCGTACATATATGCCTTGGACAGCCCTGCAAGCTCCCGCCGCCTGGAAACCAGAGCGTGTTTCTCACGAATCTCGAAGCGCTGGCACACCTCGACGGTTGACCTGGCAGAATACCTGGGGCAGATGAAGAGCACTCGCGTCGGTCCTTTGGCGTAGGGAAGCGCTGTCGGAATATGAGGTGTCATCACATCGCGGGTGATGTTGGTGGCAAACTCGGCTTCCGTGGGGTCGTCCCAGCCCCGCCGGGGATAGGTCTTCCCATCAAAGTCCACGCTTTGGGCCAGGACACAGCACGGTATCAGCAGCAGCACGATCACAGCCAACCAGCGCATCACTCTCTCACTCTCCCGGCGCCTGCAGCGAAGACTGCCAGCCGTACGATCCCAGCGCCGCCAGCAGGTACCTCCAGGCACAGGCCATCCTGTTCACGCCGAATATCCAGCTTCACAGGGTGAGCCGGCTCGGCGGCATTGTGGAGGACTGCGGATTGCACATCGTCCACCCCCGGCCAACACAACCGCAGGCTCACGGTTTTCCTCTGCTCTGCATTCTCCACTTTCTGCTTTCCACGGCTCAGAGTGACCGCGAAATCGCCATCCGGCAGGGCGAAGCAGTTCGCGCACAACTCGTTGTCACTGCAAGCAATCGCGTGCGGGTGTAGAATCCATCTCCTGCCTCGTAGAATCCGGAAAAGTGGCAGATAGCGGTCGCGGACTGCCAGCAGTTCGGGCGCAACCTGCGGCGCTACGCAGGTGGAATCGTGCAGGACGCTTGGCTGAGCACCCGCGAACAGGGCAACGCCCAGGTCGTTCTCCAGTTGCTCGACCGTCCACGGCCCTTTCCCAAACAGTAGCGAGAGCGGCTTCTCAAGGCTCAAGTAGAGCAGCGAGCCAAGCCACTCCGAGCTGACTTCAGCCATCAATCCATCCACGTAACGCGCAACCTCAAGGGTGTTGGTGCCGTTCGACCAGACCACTTTCCCGTGCCGGTGAACAATATCGCAGATCCTGCGGGCGGCATCCTGAACCGCAAAACCAAGCATCGCCACCGATCTGTCGCCCCTCGCGCTGACGCCGTCATCGTGCGCGAAGTCGAACTGGTTGTAGTGCAGTTCGTCGAGGAAGATGCCATCGATCTCCGGGAATACCTCCAACTGCCGCCGGGTCATCGCGTCCAGATGTTTGCCCCACGCTGTGTCAGAGGCGGGGTTGAACGGGGCGGTGCGGTGGTAGTCGCGAAACAGTGGCGTGCCTTCAGCGCTCGTGGCCAGGCTGCCGGGGTAGCTTTCTGTAGTGTCTATGCTGGCGATTACCGGGTTAGAGTAGAGCAAGACCCCCACACCCTTTGCGCGGACGCGGGCGATGTAGTCGTTGAGCATCTGCCTGGTTATGGTCTCTTCTTTCCATATACTCTTGTCCGGGACCATGTAGCGCAGCCAGCGAAACTCAGTGCGGCTCAGTCTCTCCAGGTCAAAATGCTCCAGCCTCCAGTGCCTGACCCAACTCGGCCACGATTCCTCCTCCGGCGCGTACTCTCCGAACCTGCTGAAAACCCGCGCGTGGATCGATAGCCACGAGAGACTCTGCTGATCCACAAGCCTGTCCACGCCATCACCGTGGATAATCGGCGCGGATGCGGCCGGGCCATCCATTGTTTGGACGGACGGTTCGTGGACTCTGAAGTAGTCGGGATGCAAATCGCGGACCACCCTCAGCGCATCCCGCCAGCAGCCTCGGATGGGGGCAAGAAGCATCTTGGCATTGGTTGTCTGTCCGGCAACGAGCCGAAGGTGGGTCCACCGAACCACCAACGAGATATCCGGCTGCTCGCGCACGAAAAAGAACTCCATTCGGGGCTTGGCCACAGCCGCCGGCTGGACTATCGCTATCCCCGCATCCGTCACCGGATCGTAGGAACTCACCAACGGCAGCACAGAGCAGTGGAAGGATTCCTCGTTCCACATATCGGGACTGTAGACCACCATCATGTGGTCGTTACCTGTCCCCGGGGCCATGGGACACCTGGCGTGTGCGGTGAACCCGTGGCTGTCCGGCCCGAACACGGGAACCACAAAGTGCAGGTGTATTTCCCGGACATCGGCGCGACCGGTAGATACCTCGACTGACCACTCCACCCCGTCCTCGACCGAAGACCACTTCTGAACGACGACGATATCGGCGGCTTCGTCAGTCTGCCTCAGAACTACGCTTTCGCCCTGTTGCTCGAACTCTGCCGGAGTCTCTCCCGGCTTGAAGTGGAACTTGCCGGTGGTGCGGTCCTCCACCGCCAGATAGCCCTGTCTCCCAACCAGGATAGAGTGGCCTCGGACAGACAGCGAGGCAATTGTGGCCGTGCGAGTATCTATTCCGATCCTGAGGTCGCCATTCCCCAATTTTGCAAGCGATGTATCCAGGCTGCTGTGCTGCATCAACTCTTAGTCCCCTTCTACTATGCCGGCCTTATCTGGACTGGACACGGAAGCGAGTCTGGCCTGCAATAGCGGTAGCAGCATCCCGCGCCGTTAGCTTCCACTCGCCAGCAGGATCAGACAACGCCAGAGGTAGCCGATAGGTTCCGGTTCCATTCTCTATCATCACGTTCTGAGAATACTCCGGGCGCGCATGCCCCTTCGCATCCTTTACCTCGACGTGCAGCACGTGAGTTCCCGGCTTGTCCGTGTCGGTAGTCACCTGCAGGGAAAAGCTCTTTACATTTCCTACACCTTGTGTTGTCTCAACTGCTCTTACCGACTTGACCCGATACGGCAGCAAAGCGTATAGCTGTGCTTCTGCGGTAACTATTGTCGTGCTGATCTTGCGACGACGGCCGAGGTAGCGACCGGCGCGCGAATCGTACACGTGAGCCGTACGGCCGAAGTCTACCTCAGCCTTGCAAGGAGCCTGATTGAGGATGGGCACGGGTTCGGAATAGAACATCCGATGGTCCCGCAGAATGCCCACATATTCGTTGTTGCCGTGAGTGAAGCGTACAATCTCCGTAACCGGCACCTCGGTTCCATCCGCATTTGCCTGCGCCCTCGGCCTGATGCCCGCTGCTTCAAGGATTGCCCGAATCGGCTGCAGCAGCGGCTGTTGAGCGCCCTTTGTCCGAAGCGCCACGTAGCGTCGGGGGTAGAAGTTGAGCAGTATCGCCTGGCCCTTTTCATACTGGTTGCTGAGCAGTACCGGCGCCTCTCCGGCCTGCGCCAGCGATCTGGCGGAGGTGGCCTTGACTTGGTGGTCCACCGGCATCTCGGGCAGTTTGCCATTTCCCGCGGCGAGCACGGGTACTTGGGACTTCAGCGGCTCAGGGAATCCGCTGGAACGCTTGATGCCAAACAAATCGTCCAATTGGCCTCGGCCCAGCAGGCGACCATGCCCATCGAAGATCCCGGGCCGAAGGTCAGCCAGCACAACTCCTCCGGAAGCTGTGAACCGCCGAATAGCCTCCGACACTTCGGATGAAAACGCCTGAGCATAGGGCAGCACAAGGACCCGGAACCCCTGTTCCCTAAGCCGCCCCCTAGCTACCTGCTCCGGGGTCACGTAGTCATACTGGAACCCAAGATCGGTGAAGATGCGGGACATGGCCTCGTTGGCGGCGACGTATTCCACCCACGGGCTGGAGAAAACGTCGCTGGGCGGCGCGTCGATCCCTGGCGCCGCGGCAAACTCAGCCAGGGGCATGCCGCGAGTCAGCGTAGCGGCATGAACGCTGGCCGGGCTGTACAAGAACGCGATGCCGTCGTTTTCTCGACGAGCCGACAGCAGTAGCTTGCCAATCCCCGACTGGACTTCACGTAGCTGCTTCGCCTGTTCAGCCATCACCGGGAAAGGTCGCAGGTCCGGTGCGAACATCGGGCAAAGGTCCCCCGATCCGGCATATTCGGCGAAGAAGAGCTGCATGTTGAAGCCGCCGAACAGGAGCCACCACGCGGTTGCCGAGGCATACTGCGGTGTCCGGTAGTGAGGGTATCCGCCACCTACCCAGCAGCCAAGCATAGTGTCCGGACGAGCAAGCGACCGCGCCACCTGGAGGGTATATTCATTGGCGTAAGGTCCGAGCACACCCATGAAACTAAGCATCTTGGAGAAGTCAAAGCCGCCGAAACTGCCGCCGTAGTCGCAGAGCGCATCCAGCCCTACTCTGGCGCCAGGGTCCACAGCCTGTATCACTTCCTGATCACGCTTGTGACGACCAGCCCACACACTCTCCATGTGCATCCGGTGCTCCACCCAACGGGCATACTGGCCGGGACTAGGCTCGGGCTTGCTGGAATCTGTCTTCCACGCCTCCAGTTCCGCCAGTGTGATCGGAACAATCTCTGCCCAATCCCTGTAGCCGGTCTCCCAACTCGTGTTGAGGTCGTCCAGAGAGTGATAGCGAGTTTTCAGGTACTCGCGGAAGTGCTGGAGGCATGTATCGCTGAAGCACACATCCGTGCCATCCCGGTGCAGTCGGGCATCGCCGCAGTCGGTGTAACCCATCGGGCTAAAGCGGACAGAGTTCTCCGTGTGTTGAGTAAGCAGGCGATCCGACTCCCTGGAATACTCCTCGGAAGTCAGGCACGGTACCCTCGCAGGCCCACCGTTGACTTGCGCCGCCCCGGCCTGGTTTCCGTGGTTGATCGCATAGACGTACGGCCGGACGTTCAGGACAGGCTTCGGCCAGAGTCTCTCAGAGAGCGGGGAGCCATCGGTCATTGCGAAGTTTATGCCCATCTGCTTCTGCATCGTCGTGAGACTGTTCTGCCAGATGCTCCCGGTCCCTCCCGATGGCCACGGCATGGCGTGGAAATCATCCGCGTCAACCGGCGGCTGCGCGACTGTGAACCACGCCCGGTTCTCCGCCACCGTGCGCCCATTCCGCGTGAGCGCCACCACCATAAAGCACATCGGGCTGAGGCAGTCTCTGACTGGTGCGCTGATACCCACTTCACGAGCCGGCTTCGCCTTGCCCTCGCCAACTATTCGGTCGTAAGTGTCCATCAGACGGTATTCAAGTTCGTAATCATCAAGCCCTTCACCGGACAGGCTGACCTTCGCCCGGACTGTCCCATCTTGTGGCTCGTGTTCCCGCACAAACGTGATCTTCTCCACCCCGACGGGAGCAGAAACGTTCACAATGAGAGTTCTCCAGTCGACCACGGTCTTTCCCCGGCGAAGCGTCACCCGCGCCCAATGCTGTCCGGCTTTCAGATGTGGAAACTTCCAGACCTGCCCAAGCCTGATCCTGGCCGAGGTCTCCAACTCGTGCCGCAGAACGGCTGTGGGGTCGTAGACTGCGATGTCGGCGGTCAGGCCAGGCAACTTGTCCCCACGAGAATCAGCGCGCAGCGCCCCGGGTTCTATCGTCACATCAAGTCTTGTCGCGGGCTCGCGCTTGGCTGCCCAAAGCATCGCCCGGCCAGCCACTGCGTACGAGTCCTCATCATCCAGGTAAGAGAACATCCCTTTCGCCGCTTGAGTAGAGAATGCAGCAACCCGCCCTGCTTGCGGAGAAGAGAACGCTTTGAGCATATCAAAGCAGTACCGGGATTCCTCCGGAATACACGAGAGTATCGAGGCTGCAGCTTCAGCATCAGCTACAAATGACGACATGGACTTCGGGAGCGCGTTGCCCTCTTCGAGATTCCAGAAGACCATCCCGACCCCCGAGTTCGCCATATCGGCGATCCGCGCAAGCACATCCGCCGGCAAGAGGCTCCACGCGAAATCGTAAATAACTATCACGTCCGGCTTCCATGCCAGACCGTCTAGGAGGGTCTCCCGCACCTCCTCTAGTTTGTCCCCAGGCGAGCCGAAGAAATCCTCCCGGGGCAGGTGGGTGAGGTCACGCCGACGAGCGACCAGCGAGTGCTTCTCCTCGATATCGAACCGCTGGCACAACTCCACGGTAGGCCGGGCAGAATAACGTGGGCAGATGAAGAGGACTCTGGTGCGTCCGAGGTGATAGGGCAGGGCTGTGGGGATGTGAGGCGTGGTGATGTCGCAAGTGATGGTGGTGATGTAGCTCGCTTCCAGCGGATCGTCAAAGCCCGGCCAGGAGTAGAACTTGCCGTCGAACTGCACCCCCTGCTGCACGCCGGCAAACGCCGAACTCCCCACGATTACCAAGAGGGCCAGAGCATTCGCCAGTAGGTTTGGCCTGCAAATCATCTCGTTTTCTCCTTTTCGGATATCTCCATAAAAGCTTGCCGCACTGCTGATTTCATGCCGCATATGAACTCCCGCATAGTGCGCTCCGACTTGTCTGGGTCATGCGCGGCAATGGCCTCTACTATCGGCAAGAACTCCAGCCGCACATCACGACCGACCGGCAGCCCTGCCAGTATCATCCGACCGAGAACGCTATCTTGCGTTGAAAGCAGCGAGAGGTCCTGGCTTTCCCAGATGGCAAGCAGCCTGGCGTTCCCGCAGTTGGCAAGCAAGTACTTGTGGAACCGGAGGGCAAGGCGCACTCTCTCCTCGTCACTGCATTCCAAAACCGCCGCCTCGTACTGTCTCGCGATGTCCCGAAGGCCGTCGATTTGCCAACCGGTCATGTATTTTGCCGCGAGCCTGGCCGCCATCCCCTCGATTGCTTCGCGGATCTCATAGTGGGCGATGACGTCCTCCGGTGACATTTCCTCGATGAAACGCACGGTCATGCTGCGCCCGGCGCCGGGGTTCGCCACGAAACCCTCGCTCTCCAGCCTCTTCAGGGCTTCTCGCACCGGCACGCGGCTCAGGTTCAACTCCTTGGCTATTCGTGATTCAACCAGCCGCTCCCCAGGCGCGTACCCGCCCGTAATCAGCTTGCTTCTCAGAAAGCAATACGCGGTATCAGATTTCGCGCTTCCGCTAGATTCGTTCATCCCGTGGAGCCACACTTTCTCACGTCTACTTCGGCGGTTGTTGCACTACAAGGACACTAACCTTCTATCCTGGCTTCATCCGGAAGATTATGGTATACCAACACACTATATGTCGACATCCATAGCATTTAGTATACTAACGCATTACGGCACTGTCAATGTATCACGAGATGTTTCCGTGGACTACAAGAGGCTGTCAGTCGCAAGAACCTGTGGATCGCAAAACCGCCGTGCCGTGCGTCTGTGAGCTTTCCCGGATGGTGTGCGCTTTGGGTTGGGCAGGCGGCGATGGCAACCGCAGCGATGTTGGCGCGTCGAAAGTCTCAATGTGATGGTACCGGACTGGGCATTGGAATTCTCAGCAGCGAAGCAAGCGTAACGGAGCGCCATTCATGGTGATACCGGAAAGTGAGCAGGCGTGGTCTACAAAGACCGTCCACTCCCCGTGTAGGACAGGTCGCAAAAGCGGCAAGACGAGGTTGGAAAAGACGGTGGGTTCACAGCTTTCGGACCCCAAAAACGGCACACAAAAAAAGTGCGGATGACCAATTGT
>CAZTAO010000107.1:0-8682 GCA_964611645.1 uncultured bacterium
CATCTTCCACGCCAGCAATCCGTTCCTCATGATCGGCAAGTGTAGCCGCTACATTACTGCCAAGCGGGGCGGATGGTGTCAGGTCCCCGGTGGTGCGGTTGAAGATGTATACGGGGACCACCGTGCGGGATATCGCGCCGTCAGGCAGCGGGTCGGCTGAGGTATCCCGCCCCTGCAGCGTGGCTATCCATTTCTCGCGCTCGGCAGTCGGTTCACCAGTCAGGGGACTGACCAGGGACGGATCATCCGAGGCGGTCACTACCCGACGAAAGACATCAAGGTATATGGTATGCAGCCCGGAGCCGGAGAATGTCAGGCTTGCCCCGGGAACGTTCATGGCACACCCATCGACATAGACCACACCGTCAGCAATAGTCACATCGCCGCCAGCAACGATTCCTGCCAGTCCGGAGATGATGGCGCCTTGGGAGAATACCCGGTCGAGTAACACTCGCCGCTCGTGCCCCTGCATATCCTGCATTTCGTTGAGTTCGGTGTCCAGCAGGTCCCGGTCAGCCTGGTAGCAAACCCGTTTGTAGTTCTTGGTTTCGTCGAAGGTGTTTTCGCTCAATTGGTGTTCTCCTCTCCTACCCAAACTATAGTGCCCGCGGGCTGGTGCCGGGCGACGGTCTCATCGAAGGCGCTGCTATCTTCCAGCGGCTCCGTCACGCCGTAGATCCCGTGGTTGTACCGGCGGCCGGGCAGCTTCTGGTGATTGAGCTTAGACCGGTAGTTCAGTCGGCAGACCAGCCGAAAGGTCTCGATAATCTCGCCCTCCCAACCGAGCCGACGAAGCTCCCGATCCAGACCCGCCAGCGTACCCGTGCGCCTGTAATACTCAATAGCCTCGCGTATCCGTTGCCGCTGTGGTCCCGGGCTGGCCTTCGGGTCGTAGGTCGCGCCAACCAGTGCGGCCAGATACCCCAGGAAGTCAGGCGGGCAGTCCGCTGAAGACGCCAGACCGGGAATGTCAGCAATACGTTCCTGCAGATTGTCCAAGGTTGGGCCAACGACAGATAGCAATGCGCGGAGGTCGCCAGAGGTGTCGGACTCGGCATATACATCCGGAAGCAGTTCCAGCAGGCGTTCCACCCAGCCCATTACCGCACCTCCGAGATGGTGAGGGTGATAGTGCCTAACACCGGTATCTCACGCTGGCCGAGGACGATGTCTCCCAAAGGTTCTCGCAGCGACACGTGGCTCACCCCCTCGACACCGTCAAGCAGAACCACCAGATCTGATGGGTACACCCGCTGGCCGAAGTCTTGATTTGCAAAGGAAAAGTGTTCGGCGAGAGTGTCCGCAGCTCGTCGCCGCACGGTCTCAGGATCCTCTCCGGGGTAAACCCAAATCTGCGCATCGATGCTTATCGGCACGTACACCGGGTCCACTATCCCGGCATCGATTGTGAGCAGCCTCCGGGCCTCCAGATACTCCCAGAGGCTGGATTTGAGCAGATCGGAGGGCAAACCACCGCCTTCGGGGGCGATGCACACGCGAACGGAGTAGATTCTGAGGCTGACATCATCATTCACGTCTATTATGCGAGCCTTTGCCACGCCTGGGAAGGCCAGACACAGCGATCTGTAGTCTTCCCGCGTCACGGCTTTCCAGGTAGAGCGGACAGTGCTGGGAGCAACCAGGCGCGCATGTTCCAGGGTTTCCTTATCGGCTCCGCCCGTAGCTGCGAGAAAGTTATCCACAGCGAGGCCCACAGTCCGACCATCCGGTGCGCGAACGGCAGATGCGACGGTGTTGACGCGATGCGGCGCGATGTTTCCAGATGCTCCCTGTGTCGAAATATAGGTAACTTCCACCAACCTACCTTCGTTTGGTAACATCCCACATGTGCCGTCCCCGAAGACAATGGAGACTACGTCAAGGCCGTCTGTGTCCACGCGGTAGTGGATGTCGTTGGAATCGCTATCGGCAAAATGCTGGACTTCTTCCCAGGAAACCCCTCCCACCTTGACCAGCACTGAACCATGCGCAACGTCCGTTCGGTTCAGAACAAGGCGAGCCCCGACGGTTCCGGTCGCGGCGAAGGATTCTGAAACAAGCTCCCCCTGGAGGGCATCCGCTTCAATGGATATATCACCCGCAAGCAGAACGGCGTCGCTGATCGTCACGAAGGAGATTGCTACTTCCTCGTCTGCCGCCCTCACAAGCGTCCCCGCGGGGATAGTCACATTTGTCGGCTCCGGCTGCGTGAGCGTGAACCTGACGCGCGTGCTGGCTGCGACCGGCCCGTGCAGCGTGTAGCCGACCAGGGCGCACAGGCTAGCGATGTTGGGCCTCTGTCGAGCCGTGGGCAGGTAACACTCGGCAGCCTGCGCATCGATGTAGTAGGCGAGCATATCAGCGGTACCTGCAAATAGCTCCAGGAGCACTACTCCTAGGTCGCTGGGGTTCATATCCGTCCAGCGGTCCGTGAGTTGTGGAATGCGGGCCATCAACTCCTCGCGAATCGATTCATAGTCTTTGTCCACGTATGGAAGTCTGCCGCGACGTACGGTCATGGTATAATCACTCCAGTTCCCGGTAGAAGGGGTATACGAGATTGCCCTCCACCTGGGATGATATGAGACGGTAGTCTATGCGGACCAATACGAGGTGGCCGTCCGTGCCGTCCGGCCCGCAGCTTACGTCACTGATAATGACCCGCGGCTCCCACTCCTCCAGGGCCTCGATTACCTCGTGTCGGAGAAGCCCATACAGTAGCGAATCATTTGGCTCAAAGACCAGCTCGTGCAGCCTGGTGCCGAAGTCCGGCCGCATCAGGCGCTCGCCTTTCCTGGTCCCAAGTATCTGCCGGATGCTCTCGTGAATGTGAGCATGATTGGAAGACGTGGCGGTAGAGATCTGCGCGCCACCGGACCGCCTCTGAAACGCGAACGGGAACCGCAGACCTTTGCCCAGGAAATCCAGCCCGGGTTCTTCGCGCCGGGCAAGCGACTCTCGTTCGGCCGTGCGGATGACCAGCAGCGTATCGATGGTTGCGGTCATAAGGTCGGAAACTGCCAGTCGGACATCGGCATCGAGGGAGATCGGGCGACTTACGACAATCCGTGTGTCCGGGTCCTCGGAGTATTCCCGGCTCACCACCAGTCGCAGATCAGCATCCCCGGAGAAGGCGCGCGTGACAGCCTGATGCGTATCGGCCTGCAAGGCGACGGGCTGGGTGACCTCTAGCAGCCCGTCAAAGAGCATATCCACAGGCGTGCCGGTTATCTCGGCATATTCCACCTGCACGACCACCGAGGCCACACGGGACTGAGCCGCCTCGGTTATCTCCACCTGCGCGAGTGCTGAGGCTACGCGAATATCATCTGCCATTTGGCATTACCTGCTTCATTGCCATCACGGTATTATCGACTCCACACCTACGAGCAGCTTATCAAACTCAGCCCAACTGAGAGCCTGACCCGTGTCCAGAGGATCCTCACCGCCACTGAGCACCTTCATCATACCGGTGTAGTTGGCGGTCCCTGGCACATTGGGATCAGGTGTGCCACCCACGTCCCAGGCAGCATATACCACTGGATTAGCAGCATCGGATTTCGTCACCACGGGTTTGCAGCCCGCTCCTACGGCCGTCCCGTCCTGGGCCGTGGCAAAGAGAGAGACTGCCTTGAGTGTGCTGTTCTCCGGCACCCCCAGTTGTGCCCGGGTCTTTAGCTTCAATGCCTGTCTGTTGCCATTCACGCCGCTGGCAATATAGGGAAGCGTGCCCGTCCACTTCTGGGGAACATCATCCACAATCGCAAACTTGCTGGTGCCGGTGGAAGGCGTCCAGTCGTTGATGCTCGGAGAATCCGAGACCGGCAGATCGGCCACTATCCGGGTGCATAGACCGCACCACGGCACATCGTCTTCCAGTTCCCCCACATTGATAGCGATATCGTCCAGATAGTACTTGGCTACCACCAGGGGAAGAACCGGCTGGCCGTAATCCACGTAGGGAATAGCGTCGCTGCCCAGGTCCGCAGTTGAATTGCTGCCGATAACTTGGCCGTTTACTCGCAGGCTCAGAAGACTATTAGCGCCATCGATCCTTATCTTGATCTCTATGCAGAGCCAGTTGTTGGCCATCTCCAGTGGCCCGGTGGCGATGGTGACTGACGGATTGCTCCAGGTCAACGAAAGTGTCTGTGCTGAGGGATTGAGCGATACATAGCCATTGCCAAACTTCACCGGAATGAATGTCGCGACGTTATTGCCCAACGACCATACGTACAGTCGAATAGTGAGGTTGCGCGCCCCGTTGTTGATGGTGTATCTTAGGGAGTGTGCCTTCCCCGATGTACCGCCGGAGATCGTGGTGTTGCTGCAAAACGCATACCCGCCATTCCTGCCGACAGTAGCTAGAACGCCCATCGTAGTGATGTAGGAGTAGTGGGCAATTGAATGCATTGTATATATAGACCCGTTCTTGACCCCACTGAGTCCATACTCGACATGCGTTATGTTCTCCGGTAGTCCAGTCTCAAAGCCGTCTGTTAGTACTCTACGCCAGGCCATTGGTCTGCCTCCTACACGCTCGTGCGGATCTCGGTGCCGGTGATCCGAAGCTTTATATCTGACTTGTTCTGGACGGCTGTCTCAGGGGGCACCGTATACCTACGCCAGAACGCAAGTGTGGCGTTGTGGGCCTTATCACCAAGCGGAAGCGCAGCGCCGGCAACAGCCGCGTCCAGGGCGTTCTGGGTCAGGGCGAGCGCACACCAGGTCGACTCGTCCGGAGCGACGGCATCGGTGGGGGTGATGGTAACCCCATCATACTCGAACGCAGCGTATGCCACTGCTCCGGTGAGATGTGCTGCGGCGGTAGTGCCAAGCGCCGCCCTGGCCACGGTAAGCTGCGTTGTCCCGCCACCTGAGACAACCGTCATCATCTCGGAATCGACCACTATGATATCGCCGTCTGCAAAGGCAGCGCGGGCGAGGGTGACTGCAGTAACTACGCCATCGATGTCCCCGGCAAGCGGAGACTGTTCGTTGGCGAGATGGAGTTGCCTGTCTGCGCTGCCGCCTGATGGGCCGTCCAACTGTGCGACGTCCGGACTGGACATATCGCCCTCTGAAATGGGCTGGATAAGTGCAGCGTCTATATAAAGATGCAAAGACATAGAATCATCCTCCTGCCGTTTCGGCTTGTTCACTACCAGTTGTTATCGCTGCCCCGCAGCCGGCTACGTCCCCCACCCGCGCTATTGGCGATCCCTCAACATCGACCGTGGGACTGCCGGTGACTATAGGCGTTACCCCGTGGCCTGGGATGGGGCAGGAATGCAGGTCGCCCCGTCTGGCCACAGGAATGCCGTCTGCGTATGTGCGATCAGCAGCCGTAATTATCACCCCGCCGTGGGACGAACTATCTCCGAGCCTCGCAATCTTGGCCATGCTATTTCCCCAAGTAGCTGATGACGGCGCTGATCACTCCGCTGACGATCCCGCCAAGTGCTACCACAAGCATCGCGGTCTTCCAAAGGGTATCGCTGCCAACCTTCTTGGAAAGCTCCGACCACAGGCACTTTATCTCGTTGCCGTGGCGTTCGAGTTCATCGTTTATGGCCTTGGCGATGAGTTGCACGCTCTCTTTGTCAGATTTGAGTTCCATCCGGCGCTCAATGGTTTCCAGGCGTGTAAGTATGTCGCGCCGGTGATCCTCCAGTATGGTGCGGAATTCCGCCCGCCACTGGTCGAAGGTCTTTGCCAGCAGCCGCTCACTTTCCACCCATCCGCATTTGGTCGGTCCCTGGCACTCGCCGGGCTGTTGAACCTGCTCTTCGTGTTCACTCATGGGTTGATGTACACCTTTCCTGCCGAACGGATGGTAATGTCTCCGGTCTGCGCATCCATGGTCAGAGTGCTGCCTGCGGCGTCCCGAACGTGAATGCGTTGGCCGGATTCCATAATGACCTGCTGACCGCTAGAATCCAGCATACTAACGCAGGCAGAAGTGTCGCGGTCGTCGAGCAATATCACGTGGCCCGCCGGTGACTTCGCGAGCACATACACCTTCGGGCACCAAAACGGCGGATGAGCGTGGAACTTGCCATGCTCCAGATTGTCGGCCCGGTTCGATGCATGATCATCCCGATCTCCGCAAACAGCACACTCACTGCCGCTGCACAGTCGTGTAGCCTCGTCCGGCATTTCGCCTGGGTTGCTGCCAGCGATCCACACTCCCGACCAGATCGGGAACTGTGGGTTGCCGCCCTCGAACTCTGCCCAGACCGAAGCCCCCTCCGGAGGGACCAGGAACGTCCCGCAATTATCAGTGCCGCCGAACGGGAAGCAGGGTGAAGCCCAGTCCGACCAATTGTCACTACCGACCCCGAGAACGGCTGGGATTTCCAACCGGCACCTGCCCAGCCGTTCGGGGTCATGATTGTCGCGGACGAAGGCCCGGTACTTCCCATACCACTGCGCTGTCTGTTCCTGGTCCTGGAGTTCCACGATCCTACAGTCCTCTCAGGGCTTCCCGGACGATCTTGGTGATCGCTGCCGGAGTCTTCTTCTTCGGGTCGGCCTTAGCCACGGCGTCGACGATGGCGTCCTGCGCCCCCGATGAAAGTTTGCTCTGAGTCTGTGATACCAGGCTCTTCACCGTCTTTGACCCGAGAACCTCAATGGCCCCGACTACTGCGTCCAGAGCAGCCGCCTGGGCGCGCCCCCAAGCCGTGAGCTTGAGCATCGCTATGAGCGCGAGAAGCAGGGTGATAATCGCCTCTCTGTTCTCCACTACGAATCCAATCGTCTGATTTACCACTTCTACCACTCTCCTGTCTTTCTATTTGCCGATTACTCGGCCGCTGTTTGCGTCTACACGCACCATCTTTGGCTCTGGCTTCACGGGCCGGGCCGTATGAGTCCCACTTGCACGTTTGCCCGCCGATGTGGCCACAGTCCGTTTCGGCTTGCTCGGAGCCGACTGCACATTCTTCTTGCCCTTGCTCTCCACTGCCTTTCTGGCAACCCCTTTGCCCACAGCATTGCGTTTGAGCTTGAGTTCGCAGGAGTAGCCATCCCCAAAGACATGCCGAACGGAGGTGCAGTAATACACCCCTGAGAACTTCTTGCCGACCCCGCGAACCTCGATATTCTGCTTTGCCACCAGGCTCGGAATGCCAATGGTCACTGCTGTGGCTTCCACTTGCCGAAGCTCGGCGCTACTGAAATGACTCTCGGCGGCGTCCTGCCCAGGTTCGTGCCCCGGCTCCTCGTGAAAACCCTCTGAACGTTCATTGGTCGGCACTATGCGGCCCGACTCTTGAGTGCGAAACCCATCCCCAACCAGGTTGGTATTCCTCCCCAGGGACGTTCTATCAGGCGTCGAAGCATTGTTTGCAGAATGCGAAACAGATCGCTTCTTGCGTGGATCGACGCCGACCGCCCTAGTCTCCGTTCCCGCCCCTTTCACGCCCTGCGACTGAGTGCTGGGGGTGAACGATCTGAGCATCCCCTCCCGATCCGTGAAGTACTCCAGCGCCAGCCCTGGTCGCGATTCGAGCTTCCGTGGGTGGAAGTGCAGTTCATTATCCTGAATGTAGAACACGTACCCCGCCACCCCGGTGCCGGCGCGTGATTTGGCCGCCAGACTCCTCAAGAAGTGGGCGTCGGACGTGCCACCCTGGGCCACACGAAGATGCCTGCCGACGGTCTTCGTCACCACAGGGGTCAGCCCGTGCTCGGCTGCGATCTGCTGGGCAATCTCGGAATACAGGATCCCTGGGGCGGGCTTCTGCCAGACCCGCTGGATCTGCCGACCGGCCAGTTTGTGACCCTTATCGTATGCCTTGAGCTTGATGGTGGGCTCACCTGATTCCGGGTAGTCGTATTCCACCTCCTTGATGGTCGCCACCTTGCGGGGGGACAAATCCCCCACGTAGCCGAACCGAGCGACGATTTCATTGCCTTCCTGGAAGAGCGGATCGTCTACCAGTTGCAGGTTACGGTCCGTCAGGTCGATCTCCATAAGGTCCATTTCATCTTCGTTGTCCTCAAAAACAAACGAGGTGATCTCGGAGGTGATATCCCGGGAGAGCCGGTGTCCCTCGATCTGTATCACGAACGTAGGTTGGTAGACGTCAAGCTGCACGGTTTTAACCCAAAACCCTTATCTGCACGTATTCCACAGATGGCAATCTCAGCACTGTCCCAGGCACCAGTTCCACCGGACAGGCGATGTCGTTGTAATCACATACCACCCACCACAACTCCGCGCGGCCCCAACAGCGGTAGGCAATGAGATCCACCCTGTCGCCCTCCACCACGCTGTGAAAGACATCATCCGGTCGGGGCGTTGTGTCTATTCTCTGCCGGGACCCTACAAACTCGTCCGAGCCGTCCACATACAGGACGCACGCGGCATACCTGGAATCCTGCCCTATCATCTACGCACCTGCCTGTAGTCAACGGAGCGTTCCACTACTTCCTCCAGCGTCAGGTCTACCTCGGCGTGCTGCGGGAGCAGGGTGGCAGGGTCAAAGATATCAAAGCACCGCGCATTCACCTGGCGAACCACACAAGTCAGACCCGGGTAGAGATCACCGAAAAAGAACAGGACTCGGTGCGGGGCATTCCTCATCATCGTTTTCTGGTGCTCGGGGTAGACCAGCGACCGCAGCCAATCCACATTGCGCTTCACCGGCCCCTTGAAGAACGACAGCTTGAACG
>CAZTAO010000108.1:0-8676 GCA_964611645.1 uncultured bacterium
TACAGATACAGAGTGTACCGCACCCGGTCATCTGGACGCGGCTTTGCGTCATGCCGCAGCTAGTTGTGAGCGCTGGTTACCTTAGTGCTGCTGGGCTTCCAGCGGCGTCATGCCCAGTCTTACCAACCGCCATTGGCGATTGTTATTCCCGCCTCCGTCAGCAGCCGCACCGCAGCGGCCCCGTGTCGACCCCTCACGATAGACGCGTGCCCTCCCCCATCCGGACGCCCACTCCACATATCCAACACACAACTGCGGTTTGATTCTCATCTCTGCTCACATCTTCCTTTACTATCATGCATCAAAACGGGATGTCCACAATCCGGCGCCCATGCTTGTCTTACTTGCTCACCGGAACAAGCAGGGCTTCTGGACTTTGCGCCAGGTACTGAGGCAAGTTGGCGCTCAGAGTCACGTTTGCCGAGTAATACGTCCCACGACTCGCGGGCACAGGCTGGAACGACCACACTTTCCCCCGCTGCTCAGGCTTCACGTCAACCACAGCCTTCGCGGGCGCGAGGTCCAGAGATTCCGCAGTCACGGCCTCTGACCCATCCGGCGCGAAGATAACCAGCTTGATCTGCAGGGCGTCAGGGCTAACTGCCTGTACAGTGAACTGCTCCACGTCCGACGGGACGTAGAAGTAGAGCCGCGGGCTACTGCGTATCATGCATACTTCTTCGGCCAGGCTGATCACGGCATACTGATTCTCAATCGCAACCGAGGTAGCGTGCTGCTCTATGCTCAGAGCGAGCTTGTAGAGACCGGCCTCCGGAGCCGCGGCGTCAATGGACTCGGAGGCGTCCGGTTCGACGTTCCCTTGAGCGACCACCTTGCCGCTTGGAGCCGTAAGCGCGTAGACTGGCTTCTGCTGCCCGTAGCCGACCCGCGCAGACTTCATAGCGACGCGAATCGGTTCACCAGCCTTCGCGAGGATATAGTACACGGATTGGTAGCGCAGTCTCGCGTGTTCCGTCTCTTCTCTGCTCTCTGCTCTCTGCTCTCCGCTCTCAGCCAGCGGCTTCAGCTCCACCTTGGCAGGTCCCCATAGCTTCATCTTCTCAAGGGCCACCTGCGGTGGATCCTGCTTGTGCTTGAGTTCCAGCTTTGGAACAAAGCCATCGCCCTCACGCGCCTGCCGGTCAAGCTCGTCGTTGGCGGCCTTAATGGCTTCCCACCACGGTTCGTGAGGCAGGGGGAGGGAGTAGCCGCTGTCGGGTCCACCCAGCTCCTCCGGGGTCAGCGCCAGAGCGACTGTTGTCCACATCCAGTAGCCCACCGATTCCTGTGGTCCGTACTTTCCCGCCGGTCCCTGAGCCGTGTAGAACAACTGTCCCGCAAGGGTCTCCACGGGGAACTGTCTAGGCCAGATGCCGGGGCAAAACTCCGCGTGAGCGCCGGCAGCCGCCAGGTTGGTGGGTATGGCAAGCAGGTAGGGATCAGCGCCGGTTGAGTAGGTGCTTTCAGGAAGCGCCAATACCGGCATCTTCTTTGTGCCGAGTCCTCTAGCCCATGATGGGCGCGGGAAGCTCAACTGGTCTAGATGGAATACTCCGATTACAAGCCCAGGGGCTACCTTGTGCAGTGTCTGCTCGGTGACCCTGCAGTTGGCCTCCACAGCCCCAGCCTGCCATGTCCGGAACTTGTCCAGCAGTTCTTTATCCCGCAGCCAGCCGAATCTCTCTGATGGCTTCAACTTTCCTGCTGCATCTCGAATTCCATCATCCTGAGTCTGTCGAACGATGCCGAACTCCTTCAAACACCACGCGCAGTAGCAAGACCCCGGGTAGTTGGAGGTGTCAGCGCCGTACATCTCGTCATCGATGATATAGCCACTGATAATGGGCCTGGTCGTGGAGAACTCGGCAATCAGCTTCCCGCGCCGGGTCACTACCTTACCCCAGAACTCCGGGTCAGCCGGGCAGGGGGTTTTGGTTAGAGCTTTTCCATCTGCGGCAACATAGCACCGGCCCCCCGGCTTCAGGTATCTGACCTGATCCTTGCCTCCGCACAGTTTCACCGTAACGAATAGATGTAGATCGAGATCCTCGCACCAGTCCGCCTGCTTCTTCAGAAGCTTAATGGCTTCAGGCTGATCCACATCCCCGTCCCAGGATAGGAATATGGTGTTGATTCCATGGGCTTTGAGTTTTGCAAAGTGGTCCCGCTTGTCGACGTGGTCGAAGTCGTATGCCGCGCGGATCTTCTCATTCTTTATCCACTTGGGCCAAGGGTCCCCGGAAGCCGACCAAGCTGCCGAACTCAGCAGCACAAGAGCAATCACACAAAGAACGAACCTTCTCATACACACCTCTCTTTTACACTATCCGCTCAGGCCGCAGGCCCTTCGGTGTTACCCGCAGATACTGCGCCCTCATCTGGGTCGAGATGGTGTCCCAATAGACGTACAGGACAACGTCAGGCTCAACTTCCACCATGCTCCCCATCGCCCACAGGCCTGTGTCGATAGTCGTTCCCTGGTCCCAGGTTCGGCCATCGTCTAGGCTGCAGTTCACGCACAGCGACGGCATCCGGTGGGCAATCAGAATGGCGCCGGAAGCAGTGCGTACCATATTGGGCGCGGCGTATCCCGGGAACGGACCTCGAACGCACGGCCCCCAACTCCTGCCGCCGTCGTCCGACCACGTCTCCCACATCCACGGTGAGTATATCGGCCTGATAAAGGCCATTATCCTGCCGCTCGACAACTGCACAGCCGACGCTTCGGTGAGATCCAGATTGCCTTCGAGCGGTTTTCCATCAGCATCAAACCCCGGGGTATCCAGGTTGACCGGGTCAGTCCACGTGTACCCGCTGTCATCACTCCTGGCCGAGAAGCCCTGGCAGTGGAGACTGCCCCATGTCCAGATGTTGAGCGCCGGGTCGTTGAGTGAGTGGCGGGTCAGCATCAGGGCCAGCATACCGCCATCCTTGAGGTTCAGGAAGCCCTGTGGCGAGATTTGCTGGCCGGGTTTCTCCATCTTCGGGCCGACATGCAACTTGACCTTCACCGGGTCAGACCACGTCCGCCCTCTGTCGCTAGACTCCCGCACGACCTTGTGGTCGGTGCCGCCCAGCATGGCCATCAGTTTGCCGTTGGGGGTGATATGCATTCTAGCTCCGCCCCAGGAACTGCCCGAATCGCCTATGTTCATTTGCTCAGGAGTTGACCAGGTGCGGCCATTGTCCAACGAGCGGCTGAGATGCTGGACCGACTTCGCGTCGTCGTCCTGTCTCTTGTCGCCCGATATCGCAAGGAGCATCAGAAGCTCGCCATCCGGGAACCGCTTTACATCCATAGGCTGTTGCCAGACCTTAGTTGACTCGGGGATCGGGTGGAACCAGTTGACCCGCTGCTTCACGTTATCGTTCCACACTGTGAAAGGCGCGGGGTCGCCCTGGATTGTGATGTTGCGAATCTGGGCGGAGAGGCTCTGGTGCATCCCGATATGCCCGAAGCCGGGGTAGGTATGGTCCTCGGCCTCGAATAGCCCGTAGTCTCCAACTTTTACCAGGAACCTGCTGCCCTGCATAGTCACTTCCACCGGTAGCCAGATGTTTCCCTGGCTCGGCACACGCCGCACCATCTCCAGCTTCATGTTCCTGATATAGCCGCAGTCATCCATAACCGAAAGAGCGACCCAGAAGTGCTGCGCTCTGAAGGCTTGCCCGCAGTTGGGGAAGTGGAGGACGTAAAAATGCCCCTCGTCCTTTGCTCGCAGGACTATGCCGGTGTCGGTATGACCACTCAACTTGATCTCAAAGCGCGCGGTGCAATCCTTGTAGCAAAGGGCCTTGTTGAATGCCCAGTGGTTGCACTGCATTGCCTCGCCGTCTGCAATAACGGAATCTTTCTCCACGGCCACCAGGCCGTCCTCGCCGTCCAGCCACGGGCCATTCACGAAATGCCAGTTACTGCCGTCACCGATTCTCAAACTCACGGGATGATTCATTCTTTGAGACCTCCAATAGCCAATGCATACACAGTGGCTGCAATGTCCACAAGTTTAGGGTGGACAAGGGGTGGGTGTCAAGCTTTTGTTGGAAGAATGACCCCATTATCCCTGAGAAGACCTGGTGGAAGGCACACCAGGTAATAGAGGACAACGTGCAGACCCACGCGCAGCACGCACGGGCCAAGGAGCCAGGTTTGCTACGGGAATTATCCGGTGCGGAGCATGCGACGCCGCCATGAGTCCAGTGTCATCTCAGAGCCGGGGGAAGTACTATCGATATTACACGTGTGGCAAAGCATCGAAGAATGGAGCCGATACATGTCCTGTGGGATCGATGCCTGCCGGGGAAGTCGAAGGCGCGGTCATGGCGCAACTCCGGGGAATCTTCACATCGCCGCAGATGGTGGCTCAGACATACCGGGCAGTATGCGCACAGGCTGGTGAGTCGGGTGATGGTTTTCTGTGCGTCACCGAGGCTGATGTTCGGCAGGCGCTCCAGGATGTGGATACCGTGTGGGATGAGCTTTACCCGCCGGAGCAGATACGAATAGTTCATCTGCTTGTCGAGCAGGTGACGGTCACGCGCGGGGGGATCTCCGTGACGGTGAAGGCGGGAGGATTACATAGACTGGTTACGGAGATGAGGGGTGCGACCACTGGTGAAAATGTTGTCCACGCGGGAGGGGCGCTATGAACAGGATTGATGATATGACTAATGACGGATTGATTACGGTGACGGTGCCCGTGCAGGTGAGAAGGCGTGGAGGCAGGCGGCGCATCATTGTCCCGGAGCAGGTGCCAGAAAGTAGCCGTACATACGCGGAGTCTTTCGCCCTGGCCATTGCCCGGGCCCACCACTGGAAGGAATTGATAGACTCAGGCAAGTTTGCCTCCGTCTCAGAGCTTGCCACCAAGATAGGCTTGGATTTCTCCTACGCCGCGAGAATCTATCGGCTTACATACCTGGCACCAGACATCATTGAAGCGATACTCGACGGGAGGGAACCAGACGGATTGTCCATGCGAGTGTTGTGCAAGCCTGCGCCGATGGACTGGAACCAGCAGAGGGAACGGTTGGGGTTTCCGCACTAGTACCATTGTCCCGCTATCCACCGGCTCTGACTCATATAACTTTTCCTTAGCCGACATCGGCACGGCGAGCGCCTCGCCAGTTCTGCTTTGCTGCTGAGCAGTCCAATCCTCGGTCTTGTACTGTCACGCTTCGCCTCTCGACGCACCAAAGACCGCTGTGGTTGGCATCGTAGCATCGCATCACTTAGGGTCGCCTCGCATACTCGAATCCTTGATAGGCTCTCCCTCGGCCTCGTCAAAGTGCAAGAGCAAGAGCGTCTTGGCGTCAGGCTCGTAGGCTTCTTTTTGCCGCGTTGGCTTGCGGACCACATTCGAAAGGCGAACCTCGTCAATCGGGCCAAAGGACGTGCCTGGCCGGCTTCTGGCACCGACGTAGTCAACGCCAACATAGAAGCACTCTGCCTTGCACCCTGTAGCGCGGTACGGTGCCGTGCCCAATAGCTCGGTGTCCGCATAGAGATTCATTGTGCCGGTCTTCCCACTGCGCTCCCACGCGGCCGAGATATGGTGCCATTGATTCGCCTTCAGCGGCTTGCCTGTGATCAGGCTGGTCTTGCCACCGACAAAAGTCTCATATTTCGGAATAAAGACGCCCTTGTCAACATCCACATCGACCCACACACGGTGGCCACTGTCCGGTTTGGCGTTGCAGATTCTAAATATGATTCCCTCGCCCTGACAGAAATCTGCAGCCGCCGGGCCGCACCATATCCAAGCCTCCATAGTGCCCTTGTCGTCATCAAACCCAGTCTCCCACACGCCAAACCCGTTCGCACCGTCTCGGAAGAGGAGATTCGTCAAGAACGGCGCATTTGCAGGAGGTGACCACTTCATAGGTTTTGCAGACCGGACTTCCGGAGTGAATGGATATGGGTGTCTGCCGCCTGGCTGTTTGGCCACGTAAGTCCTATAGCCCTCCTGCATGTAACTCCAGATGTCTCTTTCGTAGGTGGCGACGTGTTTCTTCGCGGCCTCGGTGTCCGCCTTGGTCTTGGCTTCCTCCATAAGCTTCCCAAACCGCTCCATCCGCTTGGGACGGCCGAGCCAATACCACGACAACTCGTCGCTGTTGCCTGTAACACCAATGCCAGCCCGGTCCAAGGGAGGATAGTTGGCTACAGTCGTGTATGTCTGCTCAATGGCCAGATACAGTTGCTTCATCGGTTCGGCTGCCGCTCCGTAGTAGCTGGTGAAGAAATAGTCAAGCTCCTTGTCGATGTCGATTGTGGGATCATCCATCATCTTTACTGTTAGGTAGCCATCAATGTATGGCGTTAGACCGCACTGAAAAATGCCGCGGACACCGTCCTTCGCAAACCTCTTCATGTCACGGGAGATGAGGTGCGCATTCCAGTCGGGAAACACGTTATATCCCTGAAGTTGGCCTGTCTCCCACGGAAAACACTGGTACATCCACAAGCTGGTGATGCTGCCACGCGGCATCTTGTCCACCCATTCCTGATAGATTGCCTCCGGTCTATCCGCTACCTTTGCGTCAGGCATGAACCAGCCTGCCCCAATGGCCGGCCCGATATAGAGGTTTGGATCCACCTTGATAGTCTTCGGATAATAGGTGTAGTCGTAGTAGTTGAAACAAGCGATGTGTTTGCCGGGGTGACTCTCTGTAACGGCGGCCTGCACCTTGTTAAGAAACCCATAGACAAGCTCACTTGCACTCCCGCTGGAAAAGTTCGGCCAGTTCGTTCCCGCCTTGGCAACGGCAGCCCTGCAATCCGGACACTGGCAGCGATTCGACTTGTCGTCACGCGGAGCAACAACATAGTAGTCCTCCCCGCCAATAGCCCGATGGGTGCCTGCGCCATTCGTAAAATAGGCCCTCGCGTCCTTGATCACTTGCGCCAGCAGCCCCTTGCTGGAGAAGCATATCTGTCGAGGATTACGTGAACCATCCTCCTGCATTTCAAAGAAGTCAGGACGGTGTTCTTCGAACACCCCAGGGCAACTCGGGTTCTTCTCCCAAAACCGATCCGGAAAACCCTCCAGCGAATGATTGATTGTCAGCCGATTTCCGCCCAACTTCAGCCGCAAGTTGAGGAGGCGTTGATCATCCTGCGAAGAGGGATTCCCGACTAATCCCCACGTGGCGGGAAGATAGGATGCCCGAGATTCCAGAGCCGGAACGCGGCGCAGATCGTTGACCGTGACCGTGAGTGTGCTCTTCTGGGGGCAAACCATACCTTCTTCGGTAGGCGCGTACCAGCGCACCCCACAATACTTCTCCAGAAAATCGTAAACGGCATACAGCGTGGCGCTACGTCCGTCAGCCTGTGGCTCAATCGGACTGACTCTGGGATATTCAGAATCATCCCGCGCAAAGCAAGCCGGGTCGTCAAAGTGCATCAACAGCAGCGTATCGTCATCCGTCTGAAATGCTTTGGAGGTGACAACGGGCTGCCTCACCGTTCTTGAGAGCCGAACCTCGTCAATCGGTCCCCAGCACCACGCTGTCCCGACTGGTTCGCCCCTGATCGCGAAATGTGTCGCGTTGGCGCACGCTGTCTTCAAGTACGGCGCCACACCGGCGGACTTGCCATCAAAGAAGACCTCTGCCTTGTTCGCCGAAGCGTCCCAAGTCGCCATCAGGTGGTGCCAGCCCGGGCTACGCTTGGCCCACTCACCCACGACCGCAATCTCCTGCGACCGGCCGTCTGCAATAGTCTGGTAGCTCAGAAACTGCTTCTTGGTGGCATCGTCATCCTTTGTGCGAATACAGTGGCCGTTCTTGTCGTCGCCAATCTTGAAGATTATTCCTCCGGTGCTGTTCTCATTCTTCCTTTGCGCCACATAGATAAAGGCCTCCATTGTGCCTTTCTCGTCGTTGAAGCTATGATCTTTTGCTAAGAGACACGCCCAACCGTCAAATCCTTTTCCGAACCTGCCGTTGGGCCACACGACGGCATTGCCACCCAGTTCAACCGGGTAAGCGCTGGAATCGAGCCCCAGAAGAATGATCGCGTTGCCCTTGGACAGCAGGGTGTATTCCTGCCGCTTGAAGCCCTTGGCCGTGATTCCCAGTGTCCGAGTGGCGCGGCTCTCGCCCACCATTATCCGCACCTTTTCGGCATCGACTTTCTGGCGGTCCGTGATGATCGGCACGTCCGCACCCGTAACCTTCTTGAGATGCCACTGCAGTTCCTTCGCCCCAAACACCGCGGCTCCGTTGGGCGCGGACGGAACAACGATTGCGGAAGCCGGCCTACCCTCTTTCACCACGGTCAAAGGCCGTGGCGCGGCGTTCGCAATCATTACTGTACAGTGGATTGCCAGTACGGAAACAAGGAACTTCACGAGGGACTGTCGTTTCATAATGGGTGTCTCCTGTTGCAGTAGCTAGTGTCCTGCGTATGTAGTCGGATTGTTGGGTAAATAATACGTGAATTCAAGCATGCGGCAGTATCGGGCAAGAATTGGGATGGGAACAGTTCTTCAATCAGCGCACCGAATCCCGGAAGTCCGCCTGTTCCTTTACCGCACCCGGTTATCTGGACACGGCTTTGCGTTATGCCGCAGCAGGTTGTGAGCGCTGGTTTTCGTAGTGCTGCCGGGCTTCCAGCGGCGTCATGAAGCCCAAAGGCCCAAGGGATCAGAGCGTGAGATGTCCAAGATT
>CAZTAO010000109.1:0-8423 GCA_964611645.1 uncultured bacterium
GTCTACGAGATTGGGAGCATCATTCACAATTTACACACTAAAAGACTACACCACTTGACACTCCGGCCACTTTGACAATGACGCTTCGGCACAATAGAATCATGTTTACGAGCAACTCTCGGAGGAAGATCTTACGTGAGCAGTAACAACCTGCGCTTCAGCGATATGAACGATGTGGTGGACTGCATCGTGTGGATGGGCTGGAAGACACCGGCCGATATAGAAGACTACTTCAAAACGTGCAAGGAAAATGGCACCACCCGCGTGTACTGGCGGCTGTCGGAAGTCGGAACATTTGTGCATCACACCAGGCTGGAGCGAAGCACGAGGGATATAGCGGACAGGCTGCCGGGGCGCGTTGAGCCTCCGGTGCTGGCCAGGGACTACGACTGCCTCGCTCTGGGAGTAGAGTTCGCTCACAAGTACGGCGTGGAACTGTGGGCGTGGATTACAATGTTCGATGAGGGCTGGTTCCCCAGGTTCAAGTTCACCGCGGATGCCATCAAAGCCTACTATGAGTCCGAGGGATGGGAACTGCGGACACGTGACGACGACCTGGTCATGAAGCCGGGGATAGCGTCATTGCCGAAATGGTTTGAGAACCCATCGGAAGAAGAGATAGACAAATACTCCAAGGTCATCTGCGAGATGGAAATGAGCCGATCACTCAGTCCGGACGATGTCTGGCTATACTACACAGCTTTCGCCAAAGAGCACCCGGAGTTCCTCAGGACCAGCAGGTCCGGCTTCAAAATGGGCCGCAGCCTCAGTTACGCTTATCAGGAAGTGCGTGATTACCGGATTGAGCTGATGCAGGAGATTCAGGAGTATGGCGTCGATGGTCTCCTGATGGACTTCTGCCGCTGGCCGACAGAGGGCAACAACCCTATGAACGACAAAGAAGGCGTCAGCCTGCTGGGTTACGATGAACCCGCGGTTGTCTCCTTCCGGGAGAAGTATGGTCAGGACCCCTACTCCCTGCCTAACAGCGACCCAAGGTGGGTGCAGCACCGGGCAGATGTTTCGGTAACTCAGTTCCTGCGGGAGGTTCGGCAGCAAATGCCAGGGCTGCAGGTGGGGGCGATGGTGTATCTGGCGGACAACCTGCCGAAGGTGTTCCTTGATGTGGACGGTTGGGTGGACCAGAAGCTTGTCGATCTCGTGCTGCCATACAACCTGCCATTCTTCTTCGGTGAGCTCATTTTCGACATCAACAACCCGTTCTATGTCCAAAGGTATGGCCACAGCAGCTACTCAGATTGGGCGGCGGCTTGGCAGTCACGCTTGGGCAACCGTGTGCCGCTGGATATGATCGTTCTGATGCAGATATACGACCCTGCTCCTTACCACACCTGGGGTGAGAGACTTACTACCGACAGTGAGTTCTATTCTATGTTCGGGGACTTCGATAGCCTGGGCATCCAGGGCGTTTCTTTCTACGAGACAGCCCATATCTACCCACTGCTCCGCCGGGCTATAAAACTTTACAGGGAATGCGAACCATTTGTGCCTGCGGGCATCGATTTTGATGATATAGGAACGGCTCTTACAGTAAAGGAGGAAGACGGCCACCTGCGCTTGAATGTCATGGTATCGGAGCCGAGTTTCTATGTGGATACTGTCAGGTGGACGGTCGACGGCAAAGAGGCTAAGATAGTAGGCATAGCGCCTATGAAGCTAGGCATGGATTTCGGGGACATGCTGGTTGACGATCCGGGCACACTGCTGCTCGATGCGTGCAGATTTGAGGCAGGGAAGCACACAGTCACAGTCGATTTCTACATGATGGACTACTGCCTGCAGAGGTCGTGGGCGATGGTCAGAGATCGGGATGGTTCCGTAGCGCTGACGCCAATACTATGATATCCGGGCACGGTGGTAATAATCACAACGGAAAGGAGGTGACTGCGAATGGCAGACGTAATAAAAAAGGGGCTTAGCGGATGGATGGCCGGGGTAGTGATCGCCGTGGTGATCATAGTTGTTCTCGTTGTTGGCTACGTCATGTTTCTAAAGCCGCCGGCAACGGTTATCAAGGGGGATCAGCTACCACCCCCTACAGGCGGTGGGCAATCCAATATCATAGTGCCGGATGCAAACGCGCCCAGGTAATTGCCTGGAAGAATGTTGACCAATCATCCGGCACTGTGCTATATTCGCGATGGTGACTAGACTAAACGCGATTAGCTAGTGGCTTTGCGTGTCCGGAATCTGTGTTCACTCGAAAAGATGGCTTCTCTAAAACGAGGAGTCCAGGGAGTAAGAGCCTATGGTTGTGAGAAGTGAATTGGCGGATAACCTGGTTGTTTCTTCTGGCCATTTCGTGATGGCAAAGTATGTCTGAGGAGGACGGAACAAAATGCGTCAAAGAGGTTTCACACTTATCGAATTACTGGTAGTCATAGCGATTATCGCTATACTCGCAGCGATTCTTTTTCCTGTGTTTGCAAAGGCCCGAGAGCAGGCCCGCAAGGCGTCGTGCACAAGCAATATAAAGCAGTTGGCCTTGAGCTGCATCATGTACGCTGGTGACTACGACGAGACGCTGCCCTGGGACAACCCGAATGTAGCGGACCCAGCGTATGGACCGGACTGGGCGGCTCAGATTATCAATGGCAAGTATGTTGGACACGGCAATCAGTATGAGTCATCGATGTTCCACTGCCCGAGCGACTATGGCAAGCTTAACTGGGGCAACAAGAACTCATACGCGGCGAATCGTGGCCATTGGTCGCACAGGTGCGGATGGCTGGACGCCGGGTACACGTGGAAGGCTGCCAGTTTGCCACAGATCAAAGTCCCCGCAGAGTTCATTCTTCTGACGGAAAGCGCTGCACAACCCAACTACCTGGGCTACAATTTCGCTTCCTGCACCGACATAAGCTACGGCTCGAGTTCCTACCACGGAGATGGAATCGCCTCATGGGACGCCAATGTGGCCTTCGCTGACGGTCACGTTAAGTTCATGCAGGGCGGCAAACTGCAATGGAACTCTGATCCGAGTAAGTCCGGAGCCAATCTCTGGTCAAGGTCCAACGTTTTCGAAGACCTCAGCAGCCAGTGGTAGAACTGTAGATGTAACAGAACTCACATTCGGCCACAAGCGCGCACTGCGCTTGTGGCCGTTGGGCTATTGGGAGTCCGGTTTCCAGGCGCTCGCCGCTACTTGCGAGCGCCTCACTATGAGAAACGGAGTTTGCGCGATGAGAGACTACCGGTGTGTGCTGAATGATGACGGCGACGGTCTCAAAGTGTGCCCCAAACCGCACGACATAAGCCAGGTGGCAGGCCCCATTCTCAGCCTGAAAGGAACACCGGTTGACTGTGTCTCATTCCTGATTGCCGACGAGGTCGCCTCGTTTCAATCGGAGACCATGGAGACGATCTACGATCGGTACGAGAACAGCAAGGCGCTGCCGGGCTTTGGGTGTGGCGAGAGTGACCTTTGCTACACCCTTTATCAGCAGGGAATCGACTATTTGCCGCTCCTGATCAACCACGCTCACGACGCCGGCATCGATTTCTTCGGCAGCTTCCGAATGAATGACACACACCTGAAGTCGCATCCGGATGGGCCGTTGGCGTCGCTGTTCTGGAAAGCACACCCGGAATACCGGCTGTGGGGAGAGACTGACGCCCTGTCCTACTATGACGCGGGATACGACTTTTCTTTCGAAGAAGTCCGCAGCCGCAAGTTAGCCACAATCATCGAGGCTGCCGAGAAGTTCGATCTGGATGGGATTGAGCTGGATATGTCTCGAACACCATATTTCTTCCAGCCGGACGAAGCCTGGAGCAACCGCAAATTGCTCACCGATTTCCTTCGAAAAGTGCGCGCTGAGCTTCAGGAGATTGGCCAGCGAAGAGGCCGACCAATCCCGGTAATGCTTAGGACTGTGTTTGCTGAGGACAGGCTCCGGCACGGCGGCATGGACCTGCAAGCGTGGATAGAGGAAGGCCTGCTCGACATACTTGTCTTGACTGACCTGACCAACACATTCAGGGCTGACATGGAGCCGTGGCTCTCGATGTGTAAGGAGCGCGATATACCGTTCTACCCTGCAATCGAGGCGGGGTTCTACGTTGACCGGCGCAATTTCTATGACATATTTCCCAACCCCGATGCTCCCCCGCACAACTACCTTGCAATGCCGAACGTGTCGATATGTGCGGTTCCTTACGAGCAGGAGTTCATGGAGACGCAGAAATCGGGAGTCGTATACAAGGATACCATGGGAGTTACCGCGGTAGCCCAGAACTACTGCTCGCAAGGAGTATCAGGCCTCTATCTATTCAACATGTTTGTGAGGCCCAATGGTACTCCGGCGCCGGATTATCTGGTCAGACTTTTCGATTTCCTGCACGCGGATAAGCGTTACCACTTCTGGAAGGGCCTGCCTACATACGTGCAGGCGCTGCGGCCCGCCAGATTCCACCAGACCATAGAGTTTCCGGTTTGTGGCGAAGACATAGGGACGGATGAATCCATCGTCACATTGCGCTTCAGGCAATCGACTATTGCGTTCCCGCATGTGGAGAAGTACAGGCAGCCAACTACCGTCGCGCCGGGGGTAATGAAATACACACTGAATGAGGTTGAGGTAGAGGAAAGCGCGATTACACGTCGGAAGCAACCTGCCGGGCGGATCCCGTCCGGGTTCAGGCTCAAATCTCACGAACTAATTCAGATCCGGCTTCCGGGCACGGCGCTGAGAAACGGTATAAACACACTCGCATTCAGCATACCGCACAATCCCACAGACCGAGATCCCTATGTCTACGTTTTTGAACTGGATCTCGAGGTCCGATATTGACAGGATTCGCTGGAAGAGTGGGATGTGCGGCTTGAGCTCGGCCGACGCTTTATGAGATCGAAAACCACCTGCACCTGCGCGAGACCTTCAATGACTACTACTGTGGAACATATCCGGGGTGGCGAACAGTGACCTCAAGGGAATTGATAAGCAGGGCGATTAGAAGGCTGCCCGCCGAGCGTATTGCTCTCACGGACATGAGCTTCTGGCCTGAGACGATCGCCAGGTGGGAGCGGGAGGGGCTGCCTGCCGGGGCGGACGTGTATGAGCACTTCGGGCTGGACCGTGTGTTCATCTGGGACACCGATGATTCTCCTCGGCTTGAGGAAAGGGTGTTGGATGAGGACCAGGAGTCTGTCACCGTACGCGACACTTACGGTTGCGTGGTCAGGAGTTGGAAGAACAGCTACGCGCCACCCGTGCATCTGTCCTACGCCGCTAACGACATCTCCGAAGTAGAGTCCTACATGCGGCGCTACGATGGCCTGCCTGCAGACCAGGTGAGCGAGGCCAGGCTCGCACAATACAGGGATGCCAACGAGCGCGGCGATTTTGTGATGGTGTCGCCGCTGGAGCCGGCGTGGTTTGTGATAAGCAGGCTGCTGGGGTTTGAGCAGGGGCTGACTGCATTCGTCGAGTACCCCGATGAGATAGGCGCGGCGATGAGGAGGCTGATGGACCACAGCCTGGCGCACGTGAAGTGGCTTATCGAGAGCAAGGGTATCAGGTTTGATTCGTTGTACTTCTCCGCCGATCTGTGCTTCAAGAACGGGATGCTCTTCTCCCCCAGGGTCTACCGGGAAGTGATCCAGCCGATCCACAGGGAGTACAGGAAGTTCTGCGATGAGCACGGTTTGTTCCTTATGCTGCACTGCGACGGCGATGTGCGGGAGTTCATTCCGCTCATCATAGAGTCGGGTTTCGAGGTGATCGAGCCGCTGGAGGCGAGGGCCGGGAACGACGTCCGGCTGCTCAAGCCGCTCTACGGAGACAAGATCACATTCATGGGCAACATCAACGCGGACGTGATCGCCAACGGCACCAGAGAGCAGATCAGGCACGAGGTGATTTCCAAGGTAACCGTGGCGAAGCAGGGCGGCGGCTACATATACCACATAGACCACTCCGTCCCGCCCACGGTCAGCTATGCGGACTACAGCCTTCTGATGGAGACTCTCCGAGAAGTGTTGTAACTAACGTAGCCGGAGCGACCGGCACACCAAGAATCTAGGAGAGGTGAACATGGAAGCATCGAAAAAGCCGCGCATTATTTACAACGACGATAGCTGCACGCTTCGAACGGCTCCGCAGCCGCATACCTTGGAGAGCATCAACTGTGCTCTCGACTACCTGAAGGGGACGCAGGTGGACTGCCTTTGCTGGCTTGTGGGCGAGCAGATCGCCTATTCGTGGCCGTCGAAGGTGATTGAGAACATGTATGACTTGCAGGCCGACGGTGTTCCTTTGGCTGCCGGATGGAAAACCAGCACGGATATAATGACCACTCTGCACCAGCAGGGGATCGACTATCTGCCCCATTTGATCCGTCGGGCGCAAGCACAGGGACTGACGTTCGTGGCCAGTTTTCGTATGAACGACACTCACATCAAATCCTACCCCAATAGCGCCGTGTCTCCTCCCTTCTGGAAAATACACCAGCACTATCGCATCTGGGACGCCACTGACGGCAAGAGCTACTACAATGCCGCACTCGACTATTCCTTTGAGGAAGTCCGCAATCGCTACCACGCGGAGATTCGGGAGATGGCCACCGAGTATGATGTGGATGGCATTGAACTGGACTTCACCCGCAGCCCCTACTTCTTCCAGCCGTCAGAGGCATGGGATAAGCGGGAGATCCTGACCCAGTTTGTCCGTGACGTGAAGGCGATGCTTGAGGACATAGGCTCCAAGCGCGGACGTCCGTTGACGCTCATCCTTCGCATAGCCTGCCTGGAGAGGGCCCTGACCACGGCCGGGGTGGATGCGAAGCAGTGGATAAGGGAACGGCTTGCGCCTATTCTGGTGATCAGTGAGCTTGTGAACAACCTCAACCAGGAGCTTGAATCGTGGCGGTCCTTGTGCCGTGAGGCGGGAGTCTGGCTGTATCCGGCGGTCGAGGCGGGCCCTGCTTACAACAGGACTGACTTTTGTACGCCTCTTGTCCGCAATCCGCTGGGACCCCGGCACGATGGCAACATCCCCCTTGCTCCCGGTGAGAATACCCGGATGCAGCGCGGCGCAGCGCAGAACTACCTCGCCCAGGAGCCCGACGGCGTGTATATGTTCAACTTCCCGTGCGGCCTGGCCGAGGGCAGGAACATCATGCACACAGACGATCAAACGTTCTGCGAGGTGACATCCGTGCTCAGTGAAATGGGCAGCCTGAAGACCCTGGCTGGCAAAGACAAAGCCTACACGTATTACCGCGACCTGCCGATATACATCGAGGCAAACAGGCCTCGCCGGTTCCACCAGACCATTCCGTTTGCCATCAGGGGCGCTGATGTCCGGGATGGAAATGTGACGCTGCGATTTCGTCAGATCGCGGAACGCAATCCGCACGCGGACGAAGTGTTCCGGCAGAACCCGATTGTGAAACCGGGCGTGTTGAAATATTACCTGAACGATGCCGAGATCAGCCCTTCCGCGATGACCAAAACTCCGGCGCCCGGCGGGCGGATAAGGTCCGGATTCCTGCTCAAGAGACATGAGATCGTGAAGATAACAGTTCCCGGCAGCGAGATCGTCGACGGCGTGAATACGCTGGCCTTCGAGATGCCCAAGTTTCCCCACGAGCGCGACCCTTACGTCTACGTCTACGAACTCGATGCCGAGGTTCGCTTTCCCTGAGAGCCAAGGCTGCGGCGGGCCGAACAATCGACAGGAGGGCTGTAAGGAATGCGTGGAGGCGGTGTGAGACCTGATTGAACTGCCGATGAAACACGGCCGCCTGTTTGAAGCAGTAGGGTCACCGCAAAACCCAGCGGCGTGATACTCGCAGGTCGGTCCGACGCAGGCGGACAAGGTTTGCGTGCGGCAGGTCCAGATACTGCGCGAACCGGTCCGTCAGCCACGGCATGGCCAGGCTGTGGCGGCAGACGACGGCATCGTGTAGTTCCAGACTCATCAGCAGCGCATAGACGGTATCGCGCACATGCTCGTGCATGGCAAGGGATTCGGCTTGTTCCATCGCATGGCTCCTCTCTGTTGTCCGTGCTTATCCCTGTCAAGCGTAGGCTATTTATCAATTGCCTGCGCACCCAAAAAATGCATTTGCCACGATAGCCCCTCTCCATCGATCTACCTGGAGTCTCTGCGGTTTACATTCCCCTTGACTCGCCTGCTGCTGGAGCGCCAGAGGATAGTCCGACAACTGGTCGAGAAAGTCACGGTCTACGACGGCGATCTGGATATCAGCATGCGCGCAGACGGAATTCACACGCTGATTGCCGAGCTGAGGGGCGGTGTGGGGGACAGAACCATCGACGAGACAAACGCAGAGAATGGCCTGGAGGTACTGGCAAGGGTATAGTTATCACTGGAGAACAGCGGGTGTGAATCGGCATGCAATAATGACCCACATGCGGGGGTAATCGGCGTCGAATA
>CAZTAO010000110.1:0-8417 GCA_964611645.1 uncultured bacterium
GAAAAGCCCGCCGATGGGTTGGCGGGCCGTGAGTAGTAGAGAGGGTCATCAGATTGTAGTATGATGGCAGGCCAAGATATACCAGATGCGAAATGCCCTCCACTGAAAAATGGGGCTTTGGGGTGCAAAAAACATGTGGACTCGCCCCTAGACCTCGTAGTAGCGACCCCAATCAGAAGTCTGAACCGTGCTCTCACTGAACCCCCGACCATACTCCTGCAGACCGGGAGCCGAACAGACAACCGTGATATAGCTGTCGCCTACACATCCTTTCAACCGTGTGAGAGCAACGTATAACTCCCGCAGCGATTTGGGAGTGTCCCTATTGACGAGCACAAGCACGGCCCTGGACTCCCACCCCTTGAAGCTATGCAGAGTAGTAAGCTTGGCGCGTGGGTCGCCGCCCCAGAATGCGCACTTGAGCTTGCGCGCAGTCCTCTTGTCTCTGTCGACAGTACGGCACAGGTTGATCCCGCAGCTACGTCGCTGCATCTCCTCTAGCACATCTACTCCCGCACTGTGGCTGGGCACGAGCATGACGACGTCAGCATACGGAAGCTCTGTTGTGCCATCATCGGAAGCAGGGAGCCGCAGGAACTCCTCAACAAAGCGACTCACGACATCTCCTTGTGAAACCTGAATCCATCGTTTGTGCACTCGACCGTACGGGAGGGCATCCTGCGCACGCGGCAAGGGGGGCGCTTCATTATGACCTAGATACATTGTCGCAAACCGATACGTATCGCCGGCCAGTTCCTGCGGCATTCGATAGCAAGTTCTAAGCTCCGACCAGGCCCCGCTGAACCCGCATCCGATCATCTTCTCTTCGGTCCAGGTGGACGAGCGCCCGTAGATATCCTGAGTTTGGTCCGCTGCCAGAACCATCTCTCCCGCAGCCTCGCGCACTTTGCGAAGCATCTGCCACCAGTCCAGGTTGAAGTCTTGGCCCTCGTCTACGAGAATAGCGTCGTAGAGAGTGGGATCAGAAAAGGGATCATCCAGTACCCTCTTGGTGAGTGCCGGCAGATCAACGTCGAGCTTCTTGTCTGTACCACTTCTGTCCTCATATTGTCCCATCCGAGTGGCGTATTCCTGCTGATACTGAGGGCTAGCCTGCTCACAGACCTGTTTGCACCAACCGTGGAAGTGGACGACAGTAAGAGACCCGGGGCGACGCCATCGAACCTGTAGCTTTTGCCGCAGCCCGCGACTGATCAGGTCACGTAGGTAATGAACCAAAGTGATTGTGTAGCATACGACCAATACGCTCTTCCCCTCGGATACTAGATTCGCAGCTCGTTGTGCGAGCACAACGGATTTCCCAGAGCCCGCCTGTCCTCGCAATCTCCTGTAGCCGGAGCTTGTCCTGTTGCTTGCTAGACGGGCCTGGTTTTCGTCCAGATCGAGCGGAGCGCGCTGCGTAGAGGAGAAGTCCGGCTCCAACAACCAACTCCTTAGGTCTTTCAGCAGTTCGCCGCCCAAACTGGTGTTCTCAGTGCACACTGTTGCCTCGCCTAGCATTGCCGCGAGACGCCCAGCATCAAGCGCCTCCTGGCCACAAACCTCAATGGGGAAGTCGGTCTTCTTCGACCAGTGAGCAAGGGAGGTGCCCAGAAGTTGCCCCGCTCTCTGGTCACTCATTCCAGTCATCACAAGGTATCCACGCACGGCCGGCAGAGAACGCGGCATCTCCAGCAGCCGGCACGCGAGCCGCGGGCAATAGAGGTTTGCCGCAACCTCAAGGTAGCTGGCCATGATCTCGACGGGGTTGTCTACCGGGAAAGTCGGGCCCGACTGCCTCTGCCCCATTACCCACGGCACAGTGTTCTCGACCGACCAGTAGCGGATGCCGTTATCGTGCCAATCCTTGACTTCAACCACAGCGATGCCGTGAAGTGGATGCAGCAGAACAAAGTCCGGCCTGTACCCGTTCATATGGGGCTGAATGCAGATTTCCCAGTCGAGTGGAAGATGCTTGTCCAGGCAGTCCAAGACCGCCTGCTCTCCGGCATTCAGCGGGGTCTGAAGTTTTGGGATGTCCTCGCGCTGTGGAGACATCTGTCGTTCTCTTGCTTTCTGCCCGTCTATCACTATGTCCTCCTGCTTGGTTTCGACTGAGCCGCACAGTTACGTGTCGTCGATAGCGTTATTGCCGCTGTATTTCCACGCTGCTGAGACTTCTCGCATGCCTTGCACGCCTGACTATCCCTGCTATTCTCGAGAACCCGCCGTCGGTCGATAGTATCATCTTCGCCACCAACAACGATCCCGTTACGACGTTTACGCCCGGGATCGAAAGCAGCAGTGACAGTACTCCGATTTTTGCCAGTTTCATTCCTGTGACGGCCGCTGCCCTGAGTTTGAACTGTGCCAGCGTCAATTCCCCACGGCGATAGCGGCAGAAGAGGGCCCAGACGACTACCGCCGCCGATGCTAATGTCAGGGCTGGAAAGTGGTGCCATATGGAATCCGTGTCGTCCATCTCCTGTAACCGGTCGACCACGTCTTCCACCCTGTATGTCAAGTGTTCATTGCTGATTCCCGATGATGGCAGATCGAGTTTGTCTGCCAATTCCGAGGTCAACAGGATCTCCCCGTCTGGGTGGTCGGATATCCAGTCATCCACGTCGCTGACACTATCCGTGGCTTTCAACTGAAGGTCGAAGACATCGCCGGTCTCCGAATCGGTGAGTACTACGTCATAACCTGGATGATTGGTGTCTGCAAACAGCGCTGCGTATATAGTGTCTCCGTCCGCGTTCTCCATCTCCACGAACTCCATCTCGTGGAGTATGCCCTTGACGTTGTTCACAAGCCCTGGGATCTGTTCTTCGTCCAGGCTTTGCGCGTATTCCTGGATTTGCTCGATGCTTGCGCCGTCAAGCTCGCCGTTGGAGCGCCGCAGCGCCGCCAATACGGTTTCGTCTTCGACGGAGAGCGCAGCCGCTGATTCCAGCTTCATCTTCACGAGGACTGCAAGTATGGCCGCCTCGTCGAAGTTCTTTTTCAGGTACCGAACCCCCGCGCCCAATTGGACTACTCCTTTCCAGAACCTGTGTCTTGCTTGGCCCTATCGGCTATTGCTCCCTCTTCATTCTTGCCGATCTCGGTACCTTCTTTGAGCGCAGTCTTCCACATCCTTTTCAGTTCTATCTTGCTGAGGCTCTCGCCCTTCGCTTTCTTCATGAAATAGGCGTCTATGATCTGCCCGATTCCGTAGGTTAGCCCGAAAACCATAGGTATGGTGGTTATCGCCCCAAGGAACGGGATGAATGTCTTGTAGGCTCCTATCGCCAACTGCTGCGCAAGCAGGCCCAGCCCTACCACACCCGCGATCTCTTTGATGACCGTTTCAACCTGGGTTCGGCTCACTGGAACTCCGCGAATCGCCGCGATACGCGTGCCCATGTAGGCCTGGATGGGTGTGAGAACGAAGAAATCCGCGAACGGAATCGGCTGAACTGCCACGCCGGCGCAAGTGGCGCTGAATACCTTGATGATCTGCGCGACCTTCTGATCATCATTGATATCGGTCCGTTTCTCTATCTCCGTCACGTTTCGCTTGACGGATTCCAGCGCACTATCTACGATTCCCATGTCTGCCCCTCCATTACCCCGTTAACTTCTGCGTGACATCATGATACAGTGCGCCGGCAGCGTGTGAGAACGGTAACGGCGGTTACGCATCACTACGGCTAGAGCCAGTGTCCTTAGGGAGAGGAAACGCCTGGACCCGAGGTTTGGGTTAGCCGGAATGGAAAACGCATAGCACCAAGAAAGCGAGATAGTTTCCGCAACTCGCTTCTACTTCCGCTGCCGTGGGCGGAGGCCCAGGTCGGCGGCTGCTCTGCGGAATGCTGGTTGATTCATCCCCACGGCCCGGGCGGCTTCGGCGGCGTTGTCGGGGAACTTCGACAGGGCCTCAGCTATAAGCCGTGCCTTCTCTGTCTTGAGGTAGTCAAGAAGTCGAAAGCCGTCCGGCAACTGCTCCAGAGTCATGGCACCGGAGACACTTTGCTCTTCCAGTCTGAGATGCGCGTTCTCCGTCTGAAGACGCCGCGCTTCTTCCTCCAGCGAGGTTACTTCCTCACGCAGTTGCTCCATCTCCGGAGACGCGTTTATGCCAACATCTGCAAGGTCTATTGTGTATCTGTACGGAGGCTGGAACTGGGGCATATATCGCGGATGAAGCCCGTATAGAGTGGCCTCAATGACCCGGTTTTGCGCGAGGGTCAGCCAGACCCATTGCATCTGCGGAGTGCCGCTGTGCATCTGGATCGCGTATTCGACGTCTTCCGCATGGTGCCTGCGAAGTATGAGGTCCACCTCGCTGCGCATCGCTCGAAGCAGGCTGTAGTAGTCCGTGGGGTCGGCCACGTCCAGAGCAACGTGTGCAGCATCAGACACGCCCGGACACAGCTCTCGAGCCTTCGCGGCCACGTGGGAAGCTCTCCTGTTCATCGCCGGAGTTGCCTGGTGGAAGAGGTAGATCAGGTCGAACGGAAGTTCCTCGAGCAGTGTCAGTATGGGGCCGGTTACACGACCGTTTTGTTCGTCCGGGGAATCCGGATCGCTTAGTCCTACCCAGGTCAACAACGCTTTCATCGGCGCCTCTCCGCCCATACCTACAGTCGAGCGGGTCCTCAAGAGCGTTTGCCCTCCACAAACTCCGTCTGTCCCATTCCCCACATTGTCTCGCAGCCTGTGCCGCAGTAGGGGGAGATGCGGGCAAGGGCGAGAAGCGCTACTTTTACCTCGGCGGGCACGGCGCGAGGATCGAGTATCCCAAAGGAAACCGAGCCGACGAAACCCACGAATGGGCGGGGGATGTCCCAATTCACTTTCTCGGTGCCGCCCCTGAACCTCGTGACAGACAGTTCGCCAAGACACTCATCGATGGTCTCAGCGGGAAACTTCACGTCCGAGAAAGCGTTCCATCTCCTGAGCCAGCTCATGAAATACAGCCGGGGGTCCGGGGTGTAGATGCACCGGCGTTTCTTGCCGGCAGCCTGGCGGTGCTGGGTTGGGGACTTGAGCAGGAAATCGAATTGCGTCATCTCCCCGCTGGGTGTCATCGCTTCTTGCCAGTCCAGAGAGCAGAGCAGCCCGCATTCGATTATCGGGAACCCCGCATCTCCCAGAACCAGGGGCGCTTTCTCCGGCCTCAGGCGATAGGTGATAGGGTCGAGGCATTCGTCATCAAGAGTGGAAACATCGAAGAAGTACAACCCTGGCTCATCGCGCGCGGGTAGGACAGGGCTGACCACACAGGGATTCGGGGCAGGATTATCGTGAGCCTCCGCGCCGGCCGAACCCAGGCCGTGATAGACCGCTGAGAGCAGCTTGTAGGCGTACTGATGTGGCCCGATTGGCTGGTCGGAGGCGATTACAACTCTCAGCTTATGAAGCACGCGAGTCGCTCCTATGCTTGCGCGAACCGATCCGAAGTCTGATCGTCGCGCTGCTACACAATGCTTCGCCGCTTTGTCTTGGTATCCCTTCCTGTTCATTCGCGTTGAGTAGTGTCAGGTTATGGTGGCTGGGTGTTGGGTTTTGGCACATAAGTGTTCATGAGTGCTACCGCCTCGCGTATCAGCCCCTCAACCTCGGACTACCCGCCTCTAACTTCTAACCTCCAACCTCTAACCTCTAGACGGGCCTGATCGGCATTGGGTCGGATTCCGACGGTCTTGCGCAGCAGGACATTGCGAACGAGATCGGCGGGTTTCAAAGCCTGATCGGCATTGGGTCGGATTCCGACTCTACACCATCCCGACTGCTGGCAACTACCAATATGACTGGTTTCAAAGCCTGATCGGCATTGGGTCGGATTCCGACTCTACACCATCCCGACTGCTGGCAACTACCAATATGACTGGTTTCAAAGCCTGATCGGCATTGGGTCGGATTCCGACACCAACATGGTAGCATGTCTCACTTCCGTTAGGATTATGTTTCAAAGCCTGATCGGCATTAGTCCCCGTTCCGACGCCCCGAAATCCGAGATGAGGACCTACATGGTTAACACGTTTCAAAGCCTGATCGGCATTAGTCCCCGTTCCGACTGCAGTGGCAAGGGTGAGTCGGTTACAATCTGTAACCACTTGTTTCAAAGCCTGATCGGCATTAGTCCCCGTTCCGACTGGACCCCAATCGCAATGGGGACCATACTCGTCAATGAGTTTCAAAGCCTGATCGGCATTAGTCCCCGTTCCGACTTGGGTCCGATATTCCGGCTCGGCGACGCTCATCCCAGGTTTCAAAGCCTGATCGGCATTAGTCCCCGTTCCGACAGTTCAATAGCGACTTGGAAGCGTTGCTCAACTAGTACAGTTTCAAAGCCTGATCGGCATTAGTCCCCGTTCCGACGTACACCCGTGAATGCTTGCCCCTGGAAGGAGATTGCCGTTTCAAAGCCTGATCGGCATTAGTCCCCGTTCCGACGAAGTCTGGAAGAGACCGAACAGAAGTATGGTATAAAGTTTCAAAGCCTGATCGGCATTAGTCCCCGTTCCGACCCACGAGGGCTGGCTGTCTACCTTCATCCCGCCGCAGCGTTTCAAAGCCTGATCGGCATTAGTCCCCGTTCCGACGCGCAGCTAAGGCTGAAGCCAAGGCACAGGGCCTGACCGTGTTTCAAAGCCTGATCGGCATTAGTCCCCGTTCCGACTCCCTACGTATGCGCCTGGTTGTATGGAAGTCAATGCGTTTCAAAGCCTGATCGGCATTAGTCCCCGTTCCGACGTAGTACTGTTTGTGTTCGTGTCAACGTTGCTGTTGTCTGGTTTCAAAGCCTGATCGGCATTAGTCCCCGTTCCGACGTATACTAAATAAAACAAAGTCCTTAGGAGGACACAATGGGTTTCAAAGCCTGATCGGCATTAGTCCCCGTTCCGACGGTCAACGCGCCCGCCCAACCCGGCTGGCCGTCCATCCGGTTTCAAAGCCTGATCGGCATTAGTCCCCGTTCCGACGTGGCCTGGTGAGTGGGCTATTTGCTTATCTTGGTATCAGAGGTTTCAAAGCCTGATCGGCATTAGTCCCCGTTCCGACCGATGCTGTTTATAGCGACAATCCTGATGTCTGGTAGCGTTTCAAAGCCTGATCGGCATTAGTCCCCGTTCCGACCACACACAGGCTGAACTGGGAGCGGTGGAGCAACAAGGGGTTTCAAAGCCTGATCGGCATTAGTCCCCGTTCCGACTAGCTGATGCTGCCCAAGAGTGGCTCTATGCTGCTGGCCGTTTCAAAGCCTGATCGGCATTAGTCCCCGTTCCGACTTATCAGTAAGTGTGTTATCTATATGCATTCCCGCTAGGTTTCAAAGCCTGATCGGCATTAGTCCCCGTTCCGACTTGATGGTGATGTTCGTGAGAAAGCCCTTGAGGATACGTTTCAAAGCCTGATCGGCATTAGTCCCCGTTCCGACCGCAGACTTTCACGCCGACCCCTGATCCCGGATTTTGTTTCAAAGCCTGATCGGCATTAGTCCCCGTTCCGACACCTAAGCAGAACTACGACAACTGCCGCTATGCTATCAAGGTTTCAAAGCCTGATCGGCATTAGTCCCCGTTCCGACAATAAGATGAAGAACACTACAAGAGCAAAGCTGGTAGCGTTTCAAAGCCTGATCGGCATTAGTCCCCGTTCCGACAGAGTCTATTGGGCCAGAGCGTTGTGTTCTGCGTGTTGGTTTCAAAGCCTGATCGGCATTAGTCCCCGTTCCGACCGCAGTCCCTGGCCACGCTCGAATCTCACGCTCAGAATCGCGTATCTCCGAGCGACTCCCTGGACAACACTAACAACTTCAATCCCAAACCCGGAAATCCCTTCTTCCGAGGCTAGTTCCCCTTTCCGAGCGAGACGGCCCTTTTCGGCATTCTTGAGTCGCTCGGAAAACGTCTCGATTTGCACACGCCAACCGGACGAACTCTCACACAACGATAAGATCAGGGTCCTGCGTTACGCCTCCCAGCCCTATAATGGTCAGCCGCTTCGTGCAGTTCGCGCAGTTGATGTATATCCGCATGCTGTCCTCTTTCTCATCGACGAGCTTCCGCAGCTTCGCCAGCATCTTGTCCATCTCCGCCTGCTCCATATTGCACTCGAAGACACTGAACTGTACACGGTCGCCAAAGAGCTTCAGGCACTTCGCTATCCTCGTGCGGCGCTTGTCATCCACCACGTCATAGGATACCAGGACGAACATAACACCCTACTTGACCAGGAATGGCTCATACTTCTCCGGGTCGCCATCTCTCACAGCCGCCGCCACGCTCTGGGCTTGTTGCAGGCATACTCTGCCATAGCCCATTTTCCCGCCATCCGGCCCTGTTTTCACTTCGTCTTCCATCCGCTCATAGGTAAGCGTCAAACCACCCCCACCTTGTTTGGCTTCCTGACTTGAGCGATACTAT
>CAZTAO010000111.1:0-8238 GCA_964611645.1 uncultured bacterium
ATAGTATCGCTCAAGTCAGGAAGCCAAACAAGGTGGGGGTGGTTTGACGCTTACTCTTGTCGAGGAAGCGCAGGATCCCGACGTAAAGGAATGTGACGGCGAGGGTAATCAGGAAGTTCTGGCAGACTATCGAGATGAGGTGAAGCGAGGGAATGTCCCTCAGTAGCACGAACACGAACCCGGCAGCCGCACAGATAGACCACAAAAGCCACCATTTGACGCCTTTGTAGGTCTTATTGGCCGAGGAGTGGAGCGTGAAGACCATGACCTGAACGAGGTGGGTAATGCCCAAGACCGCAGCAAGGGTACGTACATCCATGATCATGCCCGCACAACCGAAGTTTCGTGCCCGCCAATACATCTAAAGCCCACACGCTTGACCCCCTGCCGGATCCCGTATCGCTTCACGTACACCTTGTCAGTGTCAACGGAAACGTCGCTTCCTCATTGCTCCGGGCCTTCGCCCAGACTACCCACCCGAAACTCTATTCTTGTGGTTAGTACCGGTTGCGTTCCAACTTTGATAGGTTATAGCTCTCGATTACCAGGCTCCTGCGGGGCCTTTCGTCTAGAAATCAGACCGCGACCGCCTATAGTCTATTCAGCGGAGTAATCAGCAGCGCGGTAGTGGAAAGTGCCCGGAATATGATTTCCCAATCCGGCCTCGTGGTCTCCGGTACCCAGATCACATCTCCCGGCAGGATTGTTGGGTTTTGTGTGACATCCGCGCTCTTCAGGAACTTGCTCAGGTCTACGATCTTGCGCTCCTGCTTGCCATTCTCGGTCCTCAGCACAGCAACATGTCTCATCTCGCCACGCTTGGTGTCCACCCCGCCGGCGTGAGCAACAGCCTCGGATAAGGATATTACCTTTGTCTCAGTGAGATTGTATACACCAGGAGTTTTCACCCAACCCAGAACAGCGAATTTCAGATTCGATTCAGGAACAGTGATGAGGTCTCCAGCTTCCAACCTGAACGGCGTTACTTGCTTACCATCGACCATTATCGCCGACAAATCTACAGATTCAACTACTCCAGAAAGCCGAGTCACTGTCACTCTGCTGAGCGCGGAGTCCGGCAGAGAGCCTCCGGCAACTGCTATGGCCTCGACTATGCCCGCCGTGTCTCCTCTAAGCCTGTATAGGCCAGGCATCTTCACCTTCCCGATCACATAGACGGGAATCAGTTCGACTGAGTTGAGAGTGACGACGTCCGAGGCAAACACAGCCAGGTTCCTAGAGGGACCTCCGGTCAACACGGCGGACAATGGGACAGTCTCTCTCTCACCGTTAGAAGCCCGAAGCAAAGTCACGGAAACGTCGGCGGGCAAAATACCACTCGCAAGCCCTCCGGCGGCGCTGAGCGCTTCGGTTATTCTCCAGCCCGGCTTGACTGCGTAGTTGCCAGGCTTGCCCACATCTCCCAATACATAAATCGCCTGAGGCCTGGGGGACCTAAGGGTAACGGCAACATCTGGCTCAACGAGCTTCTTCTTGAGACTAAAGGTGAGTTCATTGGCCAACTGGGCTAGCGTCTTCCCGATAACCTTGATCGGCCCGGCTCCTGGGAAGTCCACAAAGCCGTCAGTTGATATATAGAAGTCTCCAGAATATTGCGCATGACCAACCACGATAACTGTCACAACATCCTCGGGGCCAAGCAGGTAATCCTGCGTCTGCGCAAGACAAACGCCTGAAACCATAACAACCGCGAAGACACAGGCAAGAAGCGTCCATAGGACGCTTCGCCGGGTCGAGATGGAAAACTTCGATATCGATTCATAAAAAGAGACTAGCATTATGCCCACCTATTTGCTCCGCCAACACCGCCGACGCACAACTCCACACGGCCACAGCAGATTCATAAACCCTTAGCGACCGATTCCGCACCCTTGCCAAAGACAGCGCCAGACAATCTTCTACCAGAGATAGACTAGCCGATTGGAATGCCATTTGTCAACTTCAGTTAAGATTCCGAGGCTACCGACCCGACTTGGCAGATAATGTTCTCATGGCAGGCAACACAGAGCGTTTGCGACTGTTCCTCGGAGGCCGAGGAATGGACAGAAACTGCGGCTGTTGGTTTTTTGCATCCGCAATGAATCAGCGTCACGAAGGTCACTGCTCCGTGTGGTTGTCCGGGACATATCAACGCTGTTGCGGAGTTATTTCAGAGGTTGCGCTCCGCTATCAGTATTCTCGGTGTTCTAGTCGGGGCAGTTCAGGGGATCGAGCCTAAGCACGTCAGCACGGACGTAGCCGCCTCGCTCGGCTATCGCTAAGTCGACGGCGTGAAGGTATAGGCATTCCTTGAACTGAAACCCTTTCAAGTAGAGGTCATTCAGAGCGTAATCACGTAGGGCCGCAAAGGCAACTTCGCAGCCTGAGTCCAGGATATACCGCTCAAGAGCGGCCACAGCGGGGACCCGGGCATCAAAACCGTCAGCAAGATAGACCTGAGGGCATCGAGGATAGCATAGCTGAGGGCTGCCGAAATGGCGCAGACAGTTGTAAAGAGCACTCTCGGAAGTGATACACAACGCGTGGCACTCCGTCCGGAATTGGGCAAAGGCACCGGCCACACAAACGAACGGAACGCCATTTCCCAGCCTGTCAAACAACCAGGATTCGACCATGTTCGCAAAATCCAGGGGAATGGTGGCGAATGCGCTGTGGAGAAAAGTCCCGCGATCCCAGTTCATGATCACCTTTGACTTTTCCACCAACTGCCGGACGCTGCGTTCAGTTACGCGGGTATCGTTGGGGCGCAGTTCTCGCATCCGCCCATATATATCGCGAATGCACATCGGCTTCCCCGCATCCCTCAGTATTCTCTCAGCCAAATACCTCAACGACCCGCGCCGTGCGCTGCACGCGTCGCGAGAATAGACCACGTTATCCTTCACCCGAATTCGTTCGGTCTTGCTGGCCACGAAGTGCAGGAAACTTGCGGTCAAGTACAATGATTGGGAGTAGTCATGGCACTCCGCTGTACGCGCACAACCAGAACGAATAAGCGTCAGGACTTGGGGCAGTTGTCGCTCCGAATCGCCTACTGCAAAAAGCTCCTCCAGCCGTGATACAACGGCATCACATCTCACGCACGCGGACCGCACATCGCACACCAGTCTGGTCTTCCTGTCAACGTCAAAGTCTTCCGAGAGCCGCAGGACGGAGATGAGATCTTGAGTGTCTGGCCGCACGTCCCACTCGAGTATCTGTGCCAATCTCTCCGCCAACTCCTCAAGGCTACATACGCCGCAAGAGTTGGCGAGAGCTTCTCTTGCCGCCTGCCAGAAGTCACTCAGATTTGCCGCCATTGTTGGCGACCTTAGCGCTTTCAGACCCCGTTGCTCAACCTGCCGCACTCTCTCTCTCGTCACGCCCAACTGGGTGCCCAGTTCGTCGAGAGTCAGCACACGACCACCGGATAAGCCCAAACGGCCAACCAGCACAGTTTTCTCCCGCGGGACTATGCAGACCCGATCAACAAGCGTCTCAATCATGGCGCTCAAGTTGGCGAAAGATTCCCAAGCAGACTCCTGAAGACTCTGTGGGAGCCCTGGCCCGGTAGAGCTACGAGTCGCGTCCCGAGGCAGGTGAGTGCGGAGTTGTCGAGCGGTCAGACGTTTCTTTTTACGGATGGTTTGCCGAATGAGGCATTCCACACGGTCTTGGGCTATAAGAATCTCCTCAGCAACCTCGAGTCCGTACCATGGAAGCGAAACCAGTTGTTCGGCTCCAAGCGACAAGAAGCCTGATAAGTCATGGATCTGAGCTCTGCGAATCAGATTGCGGGCGTCTGCAGTAAGAGTCTCGATCACAACTCGCAAGAGACGCTGGCCGCCATAAACTCGCGTTCCCTCATAGCCCACATCTGAGGTTGTCGCCCGCCCTATGTCATTCCTCATACGCAATCATCATCCAAGGTGTGTTCCACGCCTTATTGTCGACAAGAAGTCCAGGTATCCACATATGTATTCTTCGCGGGGGGTAGAATGTCCTGCTAGGTGGGGCTTGGGCGTGTCAGGAAGCGTGGCTAATCGACTCCCAGTGAGTGGCTATGAAGGTGGCCATGATTAAGGGTTCTCCAATTGGCGTCCAGGCTCTGCACCAATTGCAAAAAGTCGCCCCCCCCGTCAAGTTGAAATCGCCGACATGATGAACCGGGTGGCAAATCACTCCTACGCATATGCGCAGGCTCTGGTCGCCGCAACACCCAAGGAACAAGTAGTCGCCTGTAGAATGATTCGCCGCGCGGCCGCAAGCCCTCCAGGCAGTCTATGGTCGGGATCGTGCCTGATGCGCATGTGGGGAATGCTGCAATCACCGCTCCGATCCACCCGAGAATCTGGCTCACGACTCCCTCCCCGATCATCCGCGTTCGCCCCGAGGTACTAGCGCTATAACCCTATCGCGCGCCCCAAGTGATTATCCGCCTGCCCCAACTGGCCATGGGTAACCTGGGCATTGGTGAAGTTTGTGTTGATAATGACCGCATCGGTCAGGTCGGCCCCGGTTAGGTTGGCCTCAGACAGATTCGCGTCGGTAAGGGTAGCCCTATTCAGCCTTGCGTCTGTGAGATCGGCCTCGGAGAGGTCGGCTTTGGTGAAATTGACGTGGACAAAGTCAGCGCCGCGCGCCTTGGCACCCGCCAGCGAAGTCTTGATGAGGCTTGCCCCGCTGAAGTTGGCGCCGGTTAGGTCAGCCCACGCAAGGTCCGCGCCTGTAAGGTCCGCTTCCATCAGAAATGCGGAGGCAAGTTTCGCGCCCGTCAGGCTGGCTGCAAGAAGGTTCGCCTTGGGTAAAATGGCCTCCTCGATTTTCGCGTACGAAAGGTCCGCCCTTGACAGGTTAGCGCCGGAAAGATCAGCACTCGTGAGATCTGCCCGGGTGAGATCTGCCATTGTGAGGTTGGCTCCGGACAGGCTGGCGCGCGACAGATCGGCCCTTGCAAGGCTGCTCATGCTGAGGTCGGCCTGTACAAGGTCCAGTTCAGCCGTGGGGTTTTCCAGCCTCCACTCCCGCAAGGCTCTTGTCCCCTGCTTGACTATTGCCACGTGCTCCTGATTTGCCACATCCAAGCCTCTTGGGAACGCTTACCCAGATTCCTACGACCCTAAGCCACGGGAAAATGAATCCGGGATAAACCATCTGAATTCGCGCATATCCGTCTGTTGCTGATTTCTCAGCTTACCTTAGTATACAACAGTTCTGTGTCAATATCCTCGTTCCTGGTTACTGAACCAGGGTGCCGCCGGCACTAACTGCATCGTTCGCGGATATCTCGCCAAGCTGATCGAGAACGGCTAGGGTCGTGCGGTTCTTATCCAGTGGCCACCCAGATGTGATCAACGCATTTCAGCAGATCGTGGACTCAACAAGCCTGGAGGGATAGGGGGAGGGCATTGCCAGCCTACCCCCACCGTGTCAATCCCGTGGGCTTCAGCATACCGGCAACACCCGGTCCGGCCACATAGCACCAGGCAGTGGTCACGCGCTTGCCTGCGAGTATCACCGGGACAAGCACGCGCCTGTAGAATGATTTACCGCGAGGCCGAAACCCCTCGAGCCGATCTATCGGCGGCATTGTTCTCACGGGGTCGGGCAATGTGACTAGCTCGCCCTCTATCCATTGCCAATCCTCGTCGTCACATTCCGGATGTCGTACGGCCTCCGAGGTGAGGCGCTGCTGCAGAGCGAGGTCGGCAACGATATCAGCAGAACCAACAGCGATGATGTCCTTAGCCGGCACTTCCAGCACAGGGATACCGCTGCCAAGTTCGTAGAGCCGACCGCGCACAGTAGCTGGCTCAATGGATAGCGCCTCAGAGCAGTAAGGTGCGTGATTCCAGTAGCCCAACTTCAAAGTACCGTAGACCACCATGCCAAAGACTACATTATCCACACCGCACCTCCGTGTTGCCTGGGCGACCCACCACTCCAAAGTCAAACGGTATCACGCGGTAACCCATCAGGTTGCGGCAGTCGAATATAACCAAACTCATCTCAGGAATGTGTATGTCCTTCCATCCACGCTCGCCGGCGAGGGCCGAGTCCAGGAACACACTCTCTGATGCATATACTATCACCCGGCGATTAGCATGATACCGAAACTCCAGCGGTCTGTCACCCTTTACGAAAAGCACCGTCTCAGGGTCGAGCCACGTCGATATGACGGTGCTCATGTGCCCCTTGCACCGCGACAGGCGTTCCGCTAGAATCTGCGTATCGATGTGACCATCCACCACGGCGCTATCAGCAATGCGAAATATGACCTCGCTGTCTACCTGCGCCCGTCGTGGCAGCTTCAGCGTCCGAAACAAGCAGCCCGCGTTGCCGATGTGTCCGTTGGCCGTTCCCAGGCACAACCGGCTTCTCAAAGGGTGATTGTTCGCATTGAGGTACTGCGTCCCCTGGGTCTTCCAGCGAGTGTGACCAATGAGGACGGTAGTCCGGCTGTCCAGCCCACCCAGTATAGCACGGTAACCCGGCTCCTGAACAAACTCCTGCGCTGGCAGCGGCTGCTTGTAGACCCGGTGTTCCCCCTCTCGATTCACCAAACCGACTCCAGTGGCGTGGAAGCCGCGGGCTTCGCTCAGGACCAGCAGATCGGTGAAGATGCGCTTGAGCCTCCGAAGCTGCTCCGGGAAACGGTCTGATTCCTCCAGCAATATTCCAAGCTGGCCACACACTATCACTTACCTCCCTTGCCGACCAGTGCTTCGCCAGCCATGTAATCGACCGCTTCACTGGCGGTCGGGAATGCGTCCTCCGTAATGGTCAGGTGTCCGGTCAGCGAGGTATGCACATCGCGAACCAGGTAGATATCTACGCTATAGCGCAGCCGGAGAAGCGTGTACTCACAGCCCTCGCGGTTGCCCTCGCCGTTCATACTCAGTAGTTTCGTGCTTCGCCCACGCATGTGTCATTTACCTCCCTGGAACGTGTCGCTGGGTTCACCGGCATCGACCGATTGCTCGACAGTAGAGCCACAGGCGGCAGGTTCGGCAACGTGGTGCGAAGAATCGGCGTCCCCCGGGACTGCCTGAGTAGCGAAGCCCGCGAAAATTGCCTGAGCGTAAAGCTTTCGATTGTCATACACCCACATGGCGGTGTCCACGTGGCCCATCTGGAGCGCGAGCTCGATGACCCTGGGAGCATCCAGCATGTTGGTTTTGCCGGAGAGCCTAACTGCTTCCAGACCCTCCAGCACATCGGCGGTGACTATCACGGGATTGCCCTTCTTAGTTCGTTCCACAGGACACCTCCGTGGTGGCCACGGTCTCGGCCTGTGGCTTGGCGGGTTTCGGGGTTGGCCTTCCGTGCTTCCAGGCTGCGTCCCCGGATACGAGCGCGGTTAGGTGCGCTCTGGCACTCTTGAATTCTGGACCATTCATCTTGAGGGCAGATATCAGGAAAACGCGCATGTCATATTTACCGCTGGCGGGGTCGTATTCCCGTTTCTTTGCGGATGCCCCACGGCAGTTCATCGCCCGGGCCAGCAGCGCCATGCTAAAGAGGATTACGGCTTTCACCCGTCCGGCGTGCAAACTTCCCGCATAAGCTCTTAGCTCAACGGCGCTCCGGACGAAAAATCCATTCAAATTCATCAGTGCGTAGCGACTGACATGGTAGCGCTGCGGGTTGGCTTCGTAATGCCCATACCACTGCTTATTCAGTAGCCTGAATGACGAAGGCGGGTTCTTGGTAATGCGCTCTATGAAGCTCGGGTCTATGGGTTTGCAGTATCGCTCCATACGACGCTCGTTCACCCCGAGGGCTGCGTAGATGATGTCCTGCTGCTTGTAGATGAGCTTAGCGAGGTTCGCCAGCGCCTTGGGCGTGATATCCGGGTGCGAGATATGCACGTGGATGCCGGTGCACTCGTCCGTCGTCGCTCCGCAGGCTCGGACCGCTCTTACTACTTGCTGGAGTTCCTCTATGTCGTCATAGGTGAGTATCGGGCTTACTATCTCCGCTCTCAGGTGCGCTGCCACGCTGGTAAGGGAGGAGTCTGCCACCACTTTCCAGGTGCGTCCCAGACGGTCCTTTACTTCCCAGGGGTCATAGCAGATCGGGTTGTTGATGTGGGTTATGTCCCCGCCTACCACCGATTGTATGGCCTTGGCCACGGTGCCGCGCTCGCGTTTTATGGTCTCAATCTCTATTCCGAATTTCACTTCTCTCAGGTCTACCACTTTGTCTTCCTCCAGTGTCGTCTGCCGAACAGCGCGC
>CAZTAO010000112.1:0-8149 GCA_964611645.1 uncultured bacterium
AGGCGAGCGAACTTGTCGATGGCTATGAACTGGGCTTGAATGTGAACTGCGAGGTATTCGACACCGGCGGAAGGTTCAAGAACTGGGACCTGAGCGGCAAAGGGACGACAGGCAACATAGCCAGCTATCCCATCAACTACGGGTCTTCCGTTTCAGCGAAGTGGCAGCAGTTGGGGAGGATTGCCACGGTATTCCTGCGCATGAAGTTTCAGGTGACGAATCCCGCTGAGGCCGTTACACTTAAACCTCCAAGAGGGGCCGATGCCGCAACACACATAACTTATGGCAACGTGAAGCCCACTCGCTTCCCGGTCTATGTAGTCGGAGTCTCGGGCGAGTCCCTTGTCTTCGGGTACTTCTCCACTGCGGACACCCTGACCATTCCCGCGCCTTCCGGCGGCTGGCACGCCGGCCCGGACAGCGAGATTCATTTGACCGTGCAGTATAGGGGTTCCTGAGTAGTTCGCTGTCGGTAGATGGCATACGTCACTCAGGACTTGATTCAGGGGAGGGTCACGAATGCGCCCGAACTGGGCGACTCCGGCCAACGAGAATCCCTCCTTAGATCGAGAGTCTAGTAGGGAAAACCAGATGCGACTAAATACCTTACTGAGCCTGGTCGTCTTGCTGGCGGCCGCAACCGCAGTGAGCGCAGACGAATCTGTGGAGATCCGGATCAACGGAGTTCGACAGGGCTTTCAGGCCTTGGTGCGGAACGGGTTCGCCTACGTTCCTCTGCGCCAGGCGGCTGAGGCCAGACTATGGCCTTGGGGTGTTACGGTGGACTGGCAGGATGGTGAGAGCGAGGTGATTGTTCGCTTCGCGCAGCGCACCGACCGTCGGGTGAGCCTGGAAGAGAAGATAGTCGTGGATGGGCGGCTGTTTGTCCCTCTGCAGAAGTTGGGGAATGTGCTCGAGGCCCAGGTGACCTGGAAGGGAGGTCGCAGCCCGGTGGCGATTACCACCCGTGGCGCCGCATACGAACTCGAGACAGAGCATTCGCTTTCGACGGAGTTCAGGACACCGCACACCGACTGGGCGCAGCCCTACGCCAAGGGTAAGGTGCGGGTGCTGTGGTTCGGCAGATGCATGGGCACAAAGGGTCGCGAGCCGGTAGAGCTGCTGCAGCGGTTCGACCTGGTTATGGATGCCGTTTACCACGACCGAGTGGCCGCTGATTCGCCCGAAAGCACTGTCGAATGGGTCGGCAAGGACCTTGGCATTCAACGCATGATGGGACTGCTAGAGCGTCCTTATGAAGTGTACGTGTTCTTCGAACTTCCGCTGTCACTGCTTAGCGCGAAACAGCGGCAGAAGGTTCTCGACCGGGTGGCCAAAGGTGCGGGGATTGTCTTCATCGAGAGGCTCCGAAGCGATAAGGCGCTGGATGATGGGCTGTTCCAGACGAAGACCAGGCTCGCCAAGCTACCGGCTCTTCTAGCTCCTGGAGGGGCGGTCTGCGAGGCCTTCTCGGTTGGCGATGGGCGAGGGGTGCGGGTATTGGGGCATCCGGACATTCCGTATCGCGTCGGCTGGGAGGTCGAGTACGACTATTGGCAGGAACGGCTGGGGCGAGCGGTCCTTTGGGCAGCCGGCCGGGAGCCGGAGATGGAACTGTCGCTAGACGCCGGCAGCGTGACCTATCGCAGCGCTCGAGCCGGCAAGACAAGGCTTGAACTAACTCTCCGCCGTGAAGACGGATGGACAAAAAGGCTCCCTGATATCCGTTGCAGCACAACCAATGGTCACGCCAACCTCAGCCCCTTTTCCAACCTGCGCGCCGGTGACTACCACATTGAAGCCCGGGCGCTGAGTGACCGTGGTGTGGAGACTTGGACGACAGCGGCATTCACCATTGCTTGTCCCAGGAAACTGGAGTTCCTCAATGCCAGCGTCTGGGGCGAGATCGGGGAACGCATATCAGGCCAAGTGCGGCTTTCCGGAGCGCCGGCGCCCAATGAGACACTGGAAGTGCGGCTGATAGACCGCCGGGGACGAATCCTGGCGCATAAGCCTGTCACTATGCAGGACGAAGAAGGCAAGTTCGAATTCACAACTGAACCGTGGATGCCAATGCTGCTGCGGGTGGAGGCGCTCTTGAGGTCGGGGCCTGACGAGGTGGCTTCGGCCTATCGGTTCTTCAACGTGACAAGACGCAACCGCGGGCAGTTTAACTTCCTGGTGTGGGATACTCCGCACGGCACGCTAGCCCCCTTTGGCCTGGACAGCCTCGCTCAACAGGGGGTGACTCTCATACTGGGCAATGAACTCCCGGCTCCCGTGCACGCGGCATACGAGATGGCGTGGGTCCCGTATACGACGCACCTGCGGCCAGACAAGCCGGCATTCTGGAACGACGAGCCGGCGATCCAGAATCACATCAACTACGTGGTTCAGGTTTTCGAGCCTGCGCGACGCCACGGCACCTTTGCCTTCTCTTTGGGTGACGAGATCCGTCCGGAAGGATCATCTACCGATCCAAAGTGCCTTGAGGTATACCGGCGTTATCTGAGCCAGGAGTACGGGACTATCGCCGCTCTGAACAACTCCTGGGGAACGCAGTTCGCCAGCTTCAGTGAGGTCGGGCTATCCAAAGCTGACGACAATGACGAAAAGACCGCGTTGGCTGCCGGCGACTATGCCCGTTGGTATGATCGGCAGGCCTATCAGTGCTGGAACTTCGTGCAGCACTTCAAGCGCTTCGACGAAGCATTCAAGGTCGTAAACAATGACCCTCAGGCCAGAACGGGATTCGAGGGCGCGGCCAGTATGTACCACGGTGACGATCTGGACCTGATGAGCCGGGCTATGGGCTTCTGGGTGCCCTACGGGGGTGCGCACGATGAAGTGATTCGCTCCGTGGCCGGTAGAGACCTCCTGCGCAGCAACTGGATCGGCTACACCAAGGATGCCGACTCCTTACTGGCGCGCTACTGGCGTACGATTAACCTGGGCTGCGACTCCGTCTGGTGGTGGATGTGGGAGGGACGCGGAACATACGAAGGTTTGTTGGGACCCACCCTGGCTCCCTATCCGCACATCCGTGAGATGCTGGAAGACACCAGGGTAGTGAGGGACGGGCTGGGAACACTGCTTGTGCAGTCCAAGATGCTCGACGACCGCATCGCCATCCTATACTCGCTGCCGTCTATGTACTCCTGCAGGGTAGAACAGGGGCCGACCTATGGAAACTACCAGAGCGCCTGCGAGGAGGCAAACACGGTATGGCCCCTGCTGATCCGTGATCTTGGGCTGCAGTTCAAATACGTCACGGATCGAATGCTCCGTTTGGGCGAGTTCCGCCCTGAGGACTTCAGAGTGCTCATTCTACCGCAAGTCGAGGCCATCGGGCCGCAGGAGGCGAAGGTGATTCGGGATTTCGTCGAGCAGGGCGGCACGGTGATTGCCGACGTGCGGCCGGGGTCGTACGACGGTCACTGTAAGCCGATGAAGAAGGGCTATCTGGACGACCTGTTCGGCATAGCGCGGGGAGCACAGGCAAAGGCTGCAGCGTCAGCCGTCAAGGTGAGCAGCGGGGTGGACGGAACCCCATTGGCGATTGGCTGGCAGAATGCCAGAGTGGACCCATCGGTACACAGCACGGACGGCAAGGCGCTGGGAACAGCCGGGGAGACGCCTGTGTGCATCGTCAAACAAACCGGCAAAGGCCGCGCCATCCTGCTCAACTTTGCCATGACCAGCTTCCCGGACCTCGCCGCCGATTGGCCTCACCGGTCATCGGCAAACCCGGTTGAGGCCAGGGGGGCGTGGAGGCTTCTCGGAAGCGTCTTCGCAAACGCAGGCGTCTCGCCGGCTATCTCGGTGGTGGATGCTAAGGGCGACAGGCCCAGGAATGCTGAGGTCACCCGGTGGCAGAACGAGCGCATAGAACTGGTTTCGCTGTTCAACGTGGGTATGGGACTGTCCTGGATGGACGTTCCCCACGATCTGACGCCGCAGCCGGTGCGTGTGACGCTGCCGGAGGCGCGGTACGTGTATGATATGCGCAACCGCAAAGCGCTGGGGCTGGTGAAGACATTCAAGACCAATATCATCCCCTGCCGGGCCAGCTTCTTCGCCCTCCTGCCGGCGAAGTCGCCAAAAATTGAACTGATACTGGACAAGACCTCAGTGGCTCAGGGAGAGCTGGTAACGGCCAGTCTGAGCCTGCCGGGCTCGGCGGGGCTGCACGCCGTGCGGGTAAGGGTATCAACTCCCGACGGACGGCCCGCCGACTGGCTGGACAAGGTACTGACTGTTGGTCGGAAGCCGGTCGAACTGGCTCTGCCGATTGCTTTCAATGATCCTCCCGGACGCTGGACGATCCGCGCCACCGAACTGTTCTCTGGAAGAAGTACTGAGGCGCGACTGCTTGTGAGGAAGCGGTGATAGCAGTAAGTCTTGTCAGAAACGAGGAGGCGATCCGAGCATGACCCCTGCATTTCGGTTCGGCGATGACCGCGACTGGTTCACCAGAGCGCAGTTCGGCTTGTTCGTCCACTGGGGCATATATGCTATTCCCGGATGGCACGAGCAGCATATCTACCGCAAGAGACTAGGCCGGGCCGAGTATCAACCTTTGATGAAGCAGTTTGACCCGTCGAGGTTCGACCCCGATCAGTGGCTGGACCTGGCGGAGGCTGCGGGCATGCGCTACATATGTCTCACAGCCAAACACGTTGATGGGTTCTGTATGTGGGACTCAGACCTCACGGACTTCAAAGTCACCAATACACCGTACGGCAAAGATATCGTTGCGCTGTTGTCCGATGCGTGCCACCGACGAAACATTCCGCTCTGCATCTACTACTCCGTGGTAGACTGCCATCAGCCCAACTACCCGCACGCAGGCAAATCGTACGAGTTTCAGACATCGCAGTCCGGCGATGAGCCTGACCTCGAGAAGTACGTTAGTTTCCTCAAGGGTCAGGTTCGGGAACTCTGCACCCGTTATGGCAGAATCCACGGGTTCTGGTGGGACGGGAATGTGCTCAAGCTGCGAGACCCATCTATCAACGCCACGATTCGTGAACTGCAGCCCGGCATGGTCATAAATGATCGCGGGATGGACGAGGGCGATTTCGGAACGCCTGAAAGAGACTGGGACGCTTGCGTTGATACGGAGTTGGCATTCTCCGGTTGTGTCGAGGCGTGCCAATCCATCGGTTACCAAAGCTGGGGCTGGCGGAATGATGAGGATTACTACTCAGACGCTCACCTGGTAAGCAGTATTCAGAAGGTCCTGTCCAAGGGTGGAAACTACCTGCTCAATATTGGCCCCAAGGCAGATGGGTCCATTCCGGCGGAAGCCCAAGAGCGCCTCGAACGCATCGGCGATTGGTTTGGGCGTGTCCGGGAGTCGCTGATTGGAGTCGAACCGGCAAACGAACTGATCTCTGATCACTCGGTGCTCCTTACACGACGCGGCAGCACTCTATACGTCCACTTCCACCAGCAGCCGATCATCAATGCCGTGTACCTGCATCCAATCGTAGACCTGCCCAACAGCGCCACAGTTTTGAACACGGGGCAGGATGTTCAAGTAGACGTGATAGACTTGCCATCTCTGCACGACCAGTCACCCAACCGAAGCCTCCGCATAAGCAGATTGCCGGTCAACCGGCAAAGCGTCGTCGGATGGGTGATCAAGTTGGAGTTCGAACCACCTAGGCAAGCTTCTGGGTGAACGGATGTACTGCCTCGACAACGACAAAGGCAACAACGCTCTTGAGCATGCTTTCCCAGGCAAGTCGAGATCTCCATCTCAAGTTACTGCCGTCCAACAGCCATCCACGTTTCTTGCCCAATCCACAGTTACTCGTTTGATGATACCGCGTCATCGCCGTGTCCAGACAACCGGGTGGTTACCATTCATTGCCCCGCCCCCGGTTTTTCTTGTACACAGAAATGAGGTAAACTGTGTCTATGGAAAGCAAGCATTATGATGGTAGAGTTGGTGTGGAAGGAGCCCCGGAGGGAGCGCGTAGCGCGACCGGAGGGGCGAAGAGCACAGCAGGTGGTAGTTTGGCGGATGGCCAGCGATGGTCTGCCGGGCGCAAGCTTGGCGTTGTGAGCCGATTGATGGGCGGAGGGGACCCCGGTGTGGGTTGAGCGCTCACTGAAGTTTCCCGGTCCGATGGTGCTGAAAGATGCCGCGACAGGGGAGACGGTCGCCTCCCTCGCCGCAGGTCAGTGGGATTTCCGCATCCACCTGAAGGACTCGCCGGTGAGGATGCTGGTTTGGTCGAAGAAGTAGGTTTGCTGTGGTGCGGTTACTGACGGAAGCAGGAATACAACCGCCAATGACGGTTGGGACAGCTGGGCTATGGCACTGCCGGAAGCCCGGCAGCGCTGCGAAGACGAGTGCCCAAGACTAGCAGCGGCATAACGCAAAGTCGTGCCCAGATGACCGGCTGCGGTACAGGTGGAAGTCGAGAGGTGAAGTAAGTAACGGAAAGGTGGTCAATCACGATGAGAGTTAGTCTCGTAGTTTTTGTAGCGATGATCCTGTGCCTGATTCAGTCCGGCGCGTTCGCTGCGCCGAAAGGTTCCAAGTGGAGAATCGGGGAACCGATTGTCTGGTATTGGGCAGGGCCGGGGTCGCATAACGAAGTCAACGATACCACCGTATCCCAGCTTGTCGCCGGTGGATGGACAATGGCGTGGGACACCGGTTGGCCGAAAACAGAGGAACCCAAGTATCTTGATCTCTACCACAGGCACGGTATGAGAGTCATGCTGAACCTGGGCCGTTTCGTTGAGGAATGGGAGGCCAAACCTGGTTTTGACTTCAATGACCAGGAGCAAACCAGGGAACTCGACGAGTTGATCGACCGGCTTCGCAACCACCCTGCCTTGTATGCTTACTATCTGTGGGACGAGCCGAACGCCTCGAGGTTTTCCTTCTTGGGCAGATTCGTAGCCCACCTGCGCAAACTCGACCCGACCCGACCTACTATCATCAACCTCTATCCTGTGGAAGCCTCTACCGGATTGGATGGTCAGTTGGGCACTGAAGGTGACATGGTTACGGCCTACCGAGAGCATCTTCGGCAGTTCGCGGAGAAGGTGAAACCGGATGCGCTCAGCTACGATTACTACCCGTTCATGAAGCGTGGGGACATGTCAACATATTTCCTCAATCTGATGATGGTGCGCGAGGCCGCTCTGAAAGCCGGCATACCTTTCATCAACGTCACCCAGGCGATTGCGCATGAGGACATGGGGTACCGATGGCCGACCGAGCACGAGATGCGATGGCTCGCCTACACCACCCTGGCGTACGGCGGGCAGGGGATATGCTGGTACATCTACAACTGCCGGAACTGCGGGATCAGCGGTTTCTTCAAGGACTGTCCGGAGAGCACTGTGCCAAAACCGCAGTATTGGGCGGTATCCCGCACCAACCGCGACTTCGTAGCCATTGCCACCCAACTTCAGCCACTCAAATCACTCGCAGCCTATCACGTCGGCCCACATGAGAAGGCCGGAAGTCCCGCTGATGATAGATGGAAGAAGGTGGGTTCCTACCAGACCGGCCCGTTGCCGCTGGGAGGAGTAACATCGCCCGAAAACAGCCCGTTCCAGGTGGAGTCACCGTCCGGTAGTCCCAACATTCTGCTGGGCTGCTTCGGCAAGTCCGGAAGACCGGCGAGTCACGTCCTTGTGGTCAACCTGGACTACAAGAATCCGGTGACTACGACTCTGAAAGGTCCAGGAGCGATGGACATCTTTCACGCTCCCACGCGCAAATGGACACGAAGTGCGACGGGTTCCAGGGCGAAGCTGGAGATGCCGCCAGGGGGCGGGGTTCTGATAAGGTTGAAGTAGAGCAAGAAGAAAGGCGACAAAGACAATGAATCATCGTATACTGACATGCCTCCGGATTGTGCTTGCGATTGGCGGCTTGACAGAGTGTCCGTACAAAGGGTCCAGTCCACAATGATATGGCAACCAGTTCTGACAGAATTCAAATGGAGAGTGTTATCGATGTATAGACGTTACCATGGTCTTGTAATGAACCTAGTTCTTCGAGTATCAGTGACGCTTGCCACAGTTCTCATTGCGTTTCCCACTTGCGCGGCGGTTACGATGGTCGGCAACAAGTGCGTGCTGGTAGACGGCAAGCCGTTCTTTCCCATCGGTTTGT
>CAZTAO010000113.1:0-8064 GCA_964611645.1 uncultured bacterium
GCTGCCTGGGACGTTGGCGGCACTCCCAATCCTAATGTGCCCGGGACCGCCAACTACACCGGGATGATGAAGATGCTCAGTGGCGGTGAGGATCCTCTCAATACCGGACAGACGCTCAGTTGGGCTGAGTTCGACAAACTGCTCGTAGGGGTGGAGTCCATCATACCGTGAGCATCTCAGAGTGGGTGATAATCCGTGGCCAATGACATTCGTGTAGCCTCAGCGCTCGCGCAGGTGGAGATCACCGAGGCGGCTCAGTCGCGTGTAGCGTCGGTGGTCGTGCAGGTGGAGTACGCCGAGGTGATCGGCACGCCTGTGAGTATTATGGTGGATGGGCTGCTCAGAGTCACCCGAGCAGTCACCTTGCTGGCCGATACACGTCAGGTAGTCACCCGTGGCTACTCCGGGGATGCCGATTCGCGGCTGATCGTAAGCCGGGAGTACTCCGCAGACTCGGATACTAGCATTGTCATTTTTCGCCCTATTTCGCTCGACGCGGATGTCCGACTGGCAATCTCCGACATTATGTCTTTCACTTTCGACACGCTCCTGGTCATCCGAACAGCCGAACATGATTCACCTACCAGGCGCGAAGAACCCGGTCTGGATTTCCTGGGTAAGGGGCTTCGGTTCCCATTTGCGTTCCAGAGGCGGTCCGGTGGGGCACAGATATCCACCGCCACTTCTTCCAACCACGCCCACATTCACGAGAGCATCCGGCAGATACTGGGGACCAGGAAAGGCGAGCGGCTTATGCGGCCGGATTTCGGAACGCGTCTGCACGAGCTGGTGTTTGAACCCAATGACTCCCTGCTGTATGGGCTTCTCAGGCACGAAGTAATCGAAGCCCTGGAGGAGTGGGAGCCGCGGGTCATTATCACCGATGTGTCATGTGCAGCAGATGGCGCGGACGGCCACATGGTTCTGGTCCGCATTGACTACCGCCTCATATCATCCCAGGTGGAGGGCAATCTTGTTTACCCCTTCTACCGGGAACTGGAGTGATTATACCATGACCGTTCGTCGCGGCAGACTTCCGTATGTGGACAAAGATTACGAATCGATCCGGGAGGAGCTAATCGCCCGTATCCCGCAGCTTACCGACCGCTGGACTGATATGAACCCCAGCGATCTGGGCGTGGTGCTGCTCGAACTCTTCGCCGGCACTGCGGATATGCTGGCCTACTACATCGACGCGCAGGCAGCCGAATGCTACCTACCCACTGCTCGACAGCGTCCCAACATCGCTAACTTGTGCGCCTTGATAGGCTACAGGCTGCACGGCCCGGTCGCCGCAAGCACGCGCGTCAGGTTCACGGTCACGCAGCCACAGCAGGCCAACGTGATCATCCCCTCGGGCACCATTGTTCGGGCGGCAGATGAGGAAACGCCATTGTCATTTGTGACGATCAGCGACACTATGCTGCTCGCCGGTGAATTGTTTGCTGAAGTGGATGCTGTTCAGGGCGAGCCTGTGTCCGAATCGTTCGCAGCGACCGGAGGCGTCGGTGCCCGGCTCGTTCTGAACCGAACGGATGTTGCCCACGGCTCTGTCCGCGTGAGCGTCGGTGGGATACCCTGGTCGGAGGTCCAGCATTTCGCTGACAGCGATCCAGACGCCCCCCACTACCGCGTGGACACAGACGGCCTCGACGTTGTCTCCATTGTCTTCGGGGACGGCACATGTGGGATGTTACCAAATGAAGGTAGGTTGGTAGAAGTATCCTACATTTCGACACAAGGCGCGGCGGGCAACATCGCGCCGCACAGAATCGGGCAGTTGGTCAGCACGATTGGTTCAACGGCCGCGTTCACTGTGGACAATTCCATTGCTGCCACGGGCGGGGCCGACAAGGAATCCCTTGAGCACGCCAGACTTGTCGCGCCGGCAACTGTTCGTTCGACCTGGAAAGCGGTCACCAGGGAAGACTACCGGTCATTGTGTCTCGCATTTCCGGGTGTGGCTAAGGCGAGGATCATCGATATCAATGATGACACGAGCCTGAGAATGTATTCCGTGAGAGTGTGTATCGCTCCAGAGGGTGGTGGGCTTCCGTCTCCGCTCTTGAAGGCTGCACTCACTGACTACCTGGAGGCCCGGAGGCTCCTTACCATTGACGCCGGCATTGTAGATCCCGTGTATGTGCCGGTTGATGTGAACGCCGATTTGTTCCTTTACCCGGGTGAGGACCCCAACACTGTTCGCGGTCGAGCAATGGGCGCGCTGATGAGTCAGTTTGCCTTTGAGAATCAGGACTTTGGGATGGCGGTCTATCCGTCCGACCTTGTGGTTCTGTTGGACGGTGTCCAGGGGGTTAGCCACGTCGCGCTGCGGGAGCCGCTGGTAGATATCGTTCTCGGTCAGCGTGAGATACCGGTGCTGGGCACGACCACGCTCACTGTATCGGAGGTGCGGTAATGGGCTGGGTGGATCGTCTGCTCGAACTGCTTCCGGATGTGTACGCCGAGTCCGACGCGTCAGGCGACTTGCGTGCGTTTCTATCTGTGGTCGGCCCGACCTTGGACAATCTGCAGGATCGCATTCTTGGCATACCCGGCCTCTCGTCATCCGCTGATTGCCCGCCGGACTTTCTGGGTCACCTTGCTGCTCTGGTCGGTGCCACCTATGACCCGAAGGCAAGTCCCGGTCCGCAGCGGCAACGGATACGAGAGGCGATTGAATACTATCGGCGGACTGGCACGCTGGCCGGTCTGGACCGTGAACTGCGCAGGCTCGGCTGGGATGGCGAGATTGTCGAGACCTTTCGGCTGGTCTGCCGGCTGAACTACCGTTCCCGGCTCAATCACCAGAAGCTGCCCGGCCACCGGTACAACCACGGGATATATGGGGTTACCGAGCCACTGGTAGATAGCAGCGCCTTTGACGAGACCGTCGCCCGCCACCAGCCAGCCGGCACCATAGTATGGATTGGAGAGGAGAGTGATCCGAGTTGAATGAGAACACATTTGACGCAGCCAAGAACTACAAACGGGTTTGCTACCAGGCAGATCGGGATTTGTTGGACACCGAACTCAACGAGATGCAGGACATGCAGGGGTACGAACGGAGAGTACTGCTGGACAGGGTCTTCTCCCAAGGCGCCATCATCTCCGGGCTGGATGGGACTGTCAACGGCGGGAATGTGTCAATTGCTGACGGCGTGGTATACGTAGACGGCTACGCGGTGAATGTGCCGGAAGCAAGCCTGTCGTTTCCCACACCAGGGCTGCATACCATATATCTTGATGTCTTTCGCCGGGTAGTGACTGCCTCGGACGATCCCTCTCTGGTCAGTCCCCTGACGGGTGAGCCGACTGCTGAGCGGGAGAAATGGATCGCTACTCTGCAGGGGCGTGATACTTCTGGCGACCCGCTTCCGGATGGTGCGATATCCCGAACGGTCGTTCCAGTATACATCTTCAACCCCACTACCGGCGAGCTGACACCATCCGCCCCGCTTGGCAGTAATGTAGCGGCTACACTTGCCGATCACGAGGAACGGATTGCCGGGGTGGAAGATGGTCTTGTTACGGCCGCAGGCGCTCTCGACACCCACAAGACCTCAGCAGATCACGATGGGCGGTATTTCACGGAGACTGAGTCAGACGGTCGGTTCGCCCCCATTGCTCACGTTGGTTCGGCTGGTAATGCCCACGCGCTGGCTGATGAGGCTGCCCCGGGCTTCCTGGCCAGCGAGACCTTTGGATTCCTCTCCAGCCTCATCCGCTGGAACGGCTCCTACGATTATGGTGGGCAGGGTACCGCGCTACTCCCCTATGACGTCCTATCGGGTCCCAAGGGCATGGGGTGGAAACGGACCTGCGATGGGGGTTACTATCATAGGCTGGCTGCCGTGCTGCGAGCGAAGGACGCCCCCGTCACCTTGGTTATCGAACTATACCATATCACCGGCCAGGTAACCATACTGACAGGATCGCGAATCCAGCGCGTGGACACCCAGAACGATCCTCCAACGGTGCCAGGTGGCCACAGGTACGAGGTGGAGCTTGACCCCGATAGCTTCACCGAGGTCGTAATCACAGCAACTGCCGGCGGCGACACCGGGTTCTCTCTGGCCCTCACTTCCGGTTCCGATGGCCTCATCTGCTACGATGTCGACCCCCATAGGGCAGGAAAACCAGTGGTTTCCGAGTGATTCAAAATAAACCCAACATTCTTCCAGAATATGCCTGATTCTCCTTGATGTTCGATGCGAGTCCGAGCGTTAATGGTGACCGACGAACACGCACGCGCTGTTCGGCAGAGAACACTGGAGGAAGACAAAGTGGTAGACCTGAGAGAAGTGAAATTCGGAATCGAGATAGAGACGATCAAACGCGAACGAGGCACCGTGGCCAAAGCCATACAATCGGTAGTGGGTGGCGACGTAACGCACATCAACAACCCGATAGTCTACGACCCCTGGGAAGTAAAGGACCGACTCGGGCGCATCTGGAAAGTGGTAGCCGATTCCTCGCTGACCAGCGTGGCGGCGCACCTGAGAGCGGAGATAGTCAGCCCGATACTCACCTATGACGATATCCCGGAACTACAGCAGGTAGTCCGAGCGGTACGTGCCTGCGGAGCCACGACGGACGAGTGCACCGGCATCCACGTTCACATCTCGCACCCGGATATCACGCCCAAGGCGCTGGCGAACCTGGCCAAGCTCATCTACAAGCAGCAGAACATCATCTACGCCGCCCTCGGGGTGAACGAGCGCAGGATGGAGCGATACTGCAAACCCATAGACCCGAGCTTCATAGAGCGTATTACCAAGAACCCGCCCACGTCGTTCAGGACATTGAACAAGCAGTGGTACGGTCGATACGAGGCCAATCCCCAGAGGTACGACCAATCCCGCTACGTACTGATGAATTTGAATGGATTTTTCGTCCGGTCGGCTGTTGAGCTAAGAGCCTATGCGGGAAGTTTGCACGCCGGTCGGGTAAAAGCCGTAATCCTCTTTAGCATGGCGCTGCTGGCCCGGGCGATGAACTGCCGTGGGGCATCCGCAAAGAAACGGGAATACGACCCCGCCAGCGGTAAATATGACATGCGCGTTTTCCTGATATCTGCCCTCAAGATGAATGGTCCAGAATTCAAGAGTGCCAGAGCGCACCTAACCGCGCTCGTATCCGGGGACGCAGCCTGGAAGCACGGAAGGCCAACCCCGAAACCCGCCAAGCCACAGGCCGAGACCGTGGCCACCACGGAGGTGTCCTGTGGAACGAACTAAGAAGGGCAATCCCGTGATAGTCACCGCCGACGTGCTGGAGGGCCTGGAAGCAGTCAGGCTCTCCGGCAAGACCAACATGCTCGATGCTCCGAGGGTGATTGAACTCGCGCTCCAGATGGGCCACGTGGATACTGCCATGTGGGTTTATGACGAGAGACGGAGCTACGCCACCGGAATCTTCGCGGGCTTCGCTACAGACGCGGTCCCGGGGGACGCCGACGGTTCGCGCGACGTTGCCGAACCTGCCGCCTGTGGCCACGAGGCCGAGCAACCGCCCGATGCCGGTGAACCCAGCGACACGTTTCAGGGAGGTAAATGACACATGCGTGGGCGAAGCACGAAACTACTGAGCACGAATGGCGAGGGCAACCGCGAGGGTTCTGAGTATACGCTTCTTCGACTGCCCTGCAATACAGATATATACGTGGTGCGTCAGGTGGAGACATCGGAGACAGGATACCAGCAGATTTCTGAACCTGCTTTCCCGTCTGCCGGCGAAGCAGTTGGCTATATGGCTGGCGAAGCACTGGCCGGCAAGGGAGGTGGCTAGCGTGTGTGGTCAACTTGGTCTGATACTAGCGCCTCGCGAACGCACCCACGACGAACTCGACTACCTCACTGATATGTTCGGTGCCGTGCTCTGGATGAGCAAGCAGCGCGGTCGCCACGCCACGGGAGTTGCCAGGGTGCAGGACGATGGCACGAGCGCAGTGTACAAGAGGGCAGTCCCTTCGAACATGCTCATCCGTCAGGTAGGATATACAAGATGCATCGCCGCCGTGGATAACCGCACGACAGTCCTCATGGGGCACACGCGCTGGGCGACGGTGGGCAGTGCGGAGGACCCAAAGAACGCGCACCCGATAAGAGCCGGGGTAGTAGTCGGTACGGCGAACGGCACCATAACCAACGCCGATCAGCTATTCAGGAAGTTCAAGCTACCCAGGCACGCCGAGGTGGACAGCGAGGTCATCTTCCGGATGGCAGGACAAACCCTGGACGCCGATAATCGCATTGATGTTCACGTGCTGGCTGAACGGCTGACCCTGTGTAAAGGGAGTCTGGCAGCCGTAGTAGTTGCGACAACCGACCCCGAGTGCGTAGTCCTGGTCAAGCGCGACAAGCCTCTGGAGATGGTGTACAATGAGCGCTACGGAGTGTTGTTCTACGCATCCGACTTAAATTACTTGAACGTGATACTCGACAGGCCGCACGAGTGGCTCCCCGTGGACATCCCCTGGAACACGCTGGTGGTGGTGGACAGCACTGTTTTGAACATCAAGGAAACCGTGCCCCTGGGGCGAACGGTGAAGGTGGGACGATGACCGAGCAGCAAGACAATACAGGCACGGCGACTCTATTTGTCTATGGGACGCTCCAGAGGGGCAGTTGGAATCACGCACCGTACTGCTCAGAGGCCATATCCATTGAGCCAGCTACAGTGCGTGGCCGACTATATGAACTGGGTTCCGGCATACCCGTCCTGGAAGTGCCGGCAAAGGATATTGTCGGGGTAGGCTCCTCGGATATCCTGGGTGACCTAGCCATGCAGCGCCGGCTGGAGGCAGAGTCGGTGCGACATCCGAAATGTGACGGGGAGGATTGGCAATGGATAGAGGGCGAACTGATTGTTCTTCCCCGCCCCGAAGTAACCGTCCCACCCGTAGACCGGCTAGAGGGGTTTCGACCTCGGGGCGTGTGTTTCTACAGGCGTGTGCTGGTGCCGGTGATATTGACCGCCGATGCAAGCGTGACCACCGCGTGGTGCTACGTGGCCGGACCAGGGGTTGCGGGGATGCTGAGACCCACGGGTCTGACCCGCTGGGGACAAGCGTGCCTCGGATAGCGAGGCGATGGCGACATTTGCGTCCGCGTGAACTCCTCAATCCGCCTGCTACTCGGGTTCGGTCTCATTCGCGAACAGACGGGCATTGAAGTTGCTGACTCCATCCAGAAGCTCTGGCTCTTCCCAGTAGCCAGGTATGTGACGGCGCTGGGCCTCCAGGTACATTTCACACCAATCCTCGGACTCGTGATGCTCGCAGGCATACAGCACCGTGTAGATCGCGTTTCGGACAATGGGATTGAGTTCCCGCATCTGCGTATCGTTCAGATACGCGCAGTGGAAGTCCTCCATCGCATTACGGATGACTATAGCAATAAGCTTCGCCATATCCCTTTGCACCTTGTCGCTCGAGCGGTTACTCCGGCTCATCAGTTGCACCTCCGCACGGGTAGATTCGTATTCATCTCATGATACGATATTGGGCGACCCGGCCCCAATCCCGCAGGCATTACGGCTGCGAAAGGAACGGATAGAGGGCGAACCGCTCTGCACTCAGGGCTCGTCCCAGCAAGACTACCAAGCGGCAGCAGGCTGCAACGTTGTCTTAACGAAGTCGGGCCGAGGGTGCCCAAATGCTTATGCCTACAGGTCTGGGATGGGGTGCCTCTGCGTGCGTGTTCGGTGTCGATCTCTTCCGTGCAGCCCTCTGCGGGCTTGTGTTGTTGCGCCACGCTCTGACTGTCCGGATTCACTGGATGCAGGCGAGAGGGATGATATACTGTGAAAACGCCTCCGCAAGGCATGTCAACTAATCTGAAAAACACTCAAGAAAGCACTCAAAACTGCTTGACTATTCAACCGAATATGTAGTAGCATCTTTGCGTCGCCACAACAGATGAAGTACGCATTGTCGTGGGACAATGTAGACTAGTGTAAGAATACCGGCGTATCCCGTCATTTGAGCCTATCGGGGCCCAGGCTCCGCGTTCACACTTAAGGCGTAGATTGTTAATGAGAGCACAGATGTTGTCACAGTAA
>CAZTAO010000114.1:0-8058 GCA_964611645.1 uncultured bacterium
ACAAACCGATGGGAAAGAACGGCTTGCCGTCTACCAGCACGCACTTGTTGCCGACTGTTCTCACCGCCGCGCAAGTGGGAAGCGCGATGAGAACCGTGGCAAGCGTCAGTGATACTCGAAGAACCAGGTTCATTACAAGACCATGGTAACGTCTATACATCAATAACACTCTCCATCTGAATTCTGCCAGAACATATCATTGTGGACTGGATCCTTTGTACGGACACTCTGTCAAGCCGCCAATCGCAAGCACAATCCGGATGCATGTCAGTATACGATGATTCATTGTCTTTGTCGCCTTTCTTCTTGCTCTACTTCAACCTTATCAGAACCCCGCCCCCTGGCTGAAGTGCAAGCCTCGTTTCGGAGCGATTCACGCTCCGCGTCCATTTGCCGGTGGCAGCGTAGAACACATCGACCGGCCGTGGATATGGGCTGGCCGGAGGCAGTCGATGTCCATCTCAATGAAAAGCGGCGGTGCCCCCATCACTCCTCAAAGAACCAGTCGAGCGGGATAACCGTAGCATCTCTATCCTCTGTCTGCGTTCCCTTTGGCCGCTTCATTATACTCACAGTTCATAGCACTTCCACTTGCGCGCACAGCGTCAGCGTTTTCGAGAACGCAGATTATCCATTCCTTGGAACGGGTTGTACACTGTTGGCGGAAGCAGCACTTTCGGACGGTCGACTTTCCTGTCCTCAACCAGATCGATGAGAATCCTTGAAGCCACTCGTGCCTGCTGGGCCGGCGACGATCTAGGCTGAAGGTCGCCACCCCTCTGGTTCCTAAGAACCTCTATACTGCACAGTCAGATGAATCTCACTATCCGGGCCGGCGTGCCAGCCTCCGGACGGCGCGGGAATGGTCAAGGTGTCAGCAGCGGAGAAGTATCCGAAGACGAGGGACTCGCCGGAGACTCCAACTGAATAGACCGGGAAGCGAGTGGGCTTCACGTTGCCGTAAGTCACGTGTGTTGCGGCATCGGCGCCTCTGGGGAGTTTCAGTGTAACGGCCTCCGCTGGGTTCATCACCTGGAACTTCATGCGCAGGAACACCGTGGCGACTCTCCCCAACTGCTGCCACTTCGCTGAAACCGAGGAGCCGTAGTTGATCGGATAGCTGGTTATGTTGCCGGTCGTTCCCTTGCCGCTCAGGTCCCAATTCTTGAACCTCCCGCCTGTGTCGAACACCTCGCAGTTCACATTCAAGCCCAGTTCATAGCCATCGACAAGTTCGCTCGCCTGGTATATCCCAAAAGGCAACACTTGCGGGAGATACGAGCCGTCATAGCCCCCGTTGATAACCAGCGGTATCGCCTCGAACATGCATTTCTTGCCGTTGAGAAGACTGCCGTGGAACTCAGTGTGGGCATTAGCGTTGAAGACGTCTCTTACGCACGACTCCGCTGTGAAACCAAAGAACCTGTTCTCATCGTTGGCGTGCCCGTTGGCGTCCAGGTTGCTGATGGAGATCGCAGTGGGAACCTCACTGGGCCCGCCGGTGCCCGTCACGCCTTCAGCGGAGCAGCCGACGAATATGTTTGTGTCGCCCGATTCAATGTGAAAGGCGGTGTTGACGTCCGTAACTCGCACGGAGTAGAACTGGTTTCGATTTGCGTTTGATGTTGGAGGCGTCTTGCCGCCGGACCGCAGCCATACCCCGCGCTTGCCGCCCAGGACTGAGACATTGCGAAACTCATTGTAGTAGCAGCCGGATGAGTGGGTGCCTCCGTTTCCACAAGTGAGCATCAGGGCAGCTTCCGTGCAATAGTTGATATACACATCCGTTATCGAGTTGAACTGCTGGGCAACTTTCTCCTTGTTTCCGTCGATTACCTCCGGAGCAAGGGCAATCCCGATCACGTTGGAAAGGCTCTTCCCCTCTATCTGCAGGTTTCTGATTGAGCAGTAGCTGTCTGACAAGCGGATAGCGATCATGTCAGGGCTGCCGCAGATCAGTTTCGACCCGCCCCGTGAGTCGCCGACAATATGCACGCTCTTGCCGCCGTGCTGTGCTGTAAAGGGGATTACGACGCCGTTCCTGTAACCATCAGATGAAACCGAACCCTTCAGCATGTATGCGCCTGTAGGGATCAGCAAAGTGCCCCCGCCCGCCTTCTGCAGCGCGGTGACTGCAGACTGGAACGCCTTGGTATCGTCCGCAACACCATCTCCTACCGCACCGAAATCCTTCACGGATACCGGCCCACGCCCCGCGTCCGGCTTCGTTCCATCCGATTTGGCTCCATTTACCGAGACACTCAAGCCCAATATGACGACCAGGGCCAGCATTACAAAGGTTCTCATTATCATACTCCTCATGTCGTCGATGCTATCTCTGCGTCAACTCCGGCAGGTCCAGATGCTGCAGGATTCCGGGAATCACCACACTGCGTATGTCGTGCGGATCGTAGCATCGGTCTCTCACGAAGTCCGAGTAGCTCCCCATCCCGCCCACGACCTCTGTCTTCTTCACTCGTTCGTCCAGCGCCGATGCCAGTCGAGCGTACACTCCCTGCCTACCGAACGCATAGAGATGTGTATCCGATGTGTCGACGTCCCAAAGTTCATCAACCACATCCAGAGCCCGGAGCACGTCGTATGTGCGCAAAGCCGCTATCGAATCACCAAGCCAGATGAGGTCGTCGTTGAGCTTGTGGATCACGCCGTAGAAATCGGTCGGAGGGCAGGCACTCAGTGGGTGAGGAGCGATCGCGCCGACGCCGGTGGCATCAAGCACCATTACCGCGCGACCACCACCTGTCTCCGAGCGAAGCCAATCCGAATGCGAGCCGATGCTCGTGACCCCTCCATCCCAGACGGCGATAGTAACCGGGAGCAGCTTACCGGCAAAAGCCAAATCCCTGGCCAGGCACGCGTGGTTCATCATTCCGGGTTGGCTCCACCATATGACGAACTCGCAGGTCAGTCGGTTTGCTTGGACAGCCTGGTAACGCCGGACTGTGAGGTCACACCGCTTTCGATCAGCCATGACCTTCTCGCGGAGCCACTCCAGCCCGCGAGTCCTGCGCTGGTCTTCCGGGATTATGCGCCTGCTGCATTCGATCGCTGTCAGCAAGTCCAGGTTCTCTTCGTGGACGAATCGCGCTCCTTCCAACTCCCCACGGACCTGGCCGGAACTCGTACACCACAGCTCCTGAGGCACAATCGGCGAGAAGCCTTCGTCGCTGGGATGGTAATCGTGCCCGAGTAGGTGCCTGGAGAAAAAGCGAGTCGCCTGGCGGGCCATGCTGGGGTTCATACCGTGAGCGCTGTCATCAACGAAGAACTCCAGGTTACCGCCAACGCCCAGCAGTTCGTAGAAACGCTTCGCACGATGGACGGTTTCCCTCGTCCCGTCAATGGGGAAGAAGTCGTGCCTGGCTGCAAGCACCAGCGCCGGCTTCGGGGCGAACAGGTTGAGGATATCATCGTGCTCCCAGCCGCATTCGGTCATTCCCGGCCATATCTGCTCGGCGTCCTGGGCGCCACCGGTATGCATGTACACTTCGCGGCTCGTGATGAAACTCCCCGGCGCTGCTGCGGCTACTCTGGGGTCAGTCATCATAAGCAGCGACGTCATCGTGCCGCCGCCACTCGTACCTACCACGCCGATCCGAGTCGAATCCACTTCCGAGCGGCTGCAGAGGTAGTCCAGCCCGCGCATGGCATCGTGCAGGAAGTAGCGGGCTATTGGGAAGCCGGTCGCCAGACACTGCGTGCCAGCGTAGTCGTGCTCGACGGTCCCCCAGTCCACCGTCGACTGCCCGATGGACTGCTCGTAGTAACTGAGCCGCTCGCCTTGTCCAACCGGGTCCTGTACAAAGACCACGAACCCCGCGCTCGTGAGATAGTGGAAGACGATCTGGTAATCGCTCGAGTGCTTTGCCTCACGGTTGTGGCCGGGCATGTAGAAGATCGCTGGAACTGGCGAGTCTGTCCGTTTCGGCAGGTAGAGGTTCGCGGTTACGAAGACACTTGGCCGAGACTCATAGATGATCTTCTCCACGCGAAAAGACCGACACATGATACTGCCTACGGTCGTTGCATTGAGCGGGACGCCGCTGTCCGGAAGGCCGCCCAGGCTGGTGAGAAGCCGTTCCCGCATCCGCCTTTTATCGGACTCGACCGACTTCGGGTCTTTCACCGTCTCACGCAAAGCCTCGCCTGATCGGAATGCGGCGACCGAGCGCCCATAGACGTGCTGCTTCAACTGGTCGCGAACATCGTGACAGTAGTCTGCCGGCGTTACGCGTTCGAGATCAATGATGTCCATCTACTGCCCTCTCACGTATCCCTTCAGCTTCCAGGCGCTGTTGAGCCACTCGTAGTCCCGGCAGTACATTCGCTCTCCGAGCAGTTTGCCAACATGGTTCGTCTTCAGTGTTATCTTCCAGTCTATCATCAGGTTGTCGGAACCGCTCGGGGTGACTGTGGTGTCCTTGACCGACACACTGCACTGGCTGTTTTCGAGGGTTATGTTGGTTCCAGGCGCGTAGCCTGTTCCCCAGGTCGTGTGGCCGTCGTCCCGCAGGAAGATCTTGTTCTGTTGAGCTTCGTACAGCACGCAGATAGTGTTGGCGAGGCTGCCGGTCTGGCCGATCTGTAGGTAGCACTGCCAGATGTTGTTATATCCGTTGCCATCGCTGTACACGGTGTTGAAAACCAGCGGCACGCCGGTCGTTACCTTGCCGGTGGAAGGAGTTACACTCACGCAAACAGGCGCAAGCGGAGTGAAGTGCGTGCCCATCTTCTTCCACCCGTCATACAACCCCTTGGAGTCGGCGGCGTACATGTAGCTGTAAAGGTTCTTCTGAGCGAACGTCGGGCCGATGCTGAATGACCACGCTATAGTCACGTCATACTGGGTTTTGGTTACCATCGTGTCTTTTACATACACGCTGCACTGGTCGTTGCTCAGTGTGATGTTGGTTCCGGGAGCATAGCCTGTGCCCCAACTGGTATTGGCGGTATTCTTGAGGTATATCTTATTCGCCGCACAGTCATACCACAGCAGCATCGCCCCGCTTTGGAGCATGGTATTATTGAGCAGCAGATAGCATTTGCGCAGGTCCACCGCGCCATTGGGATCTTTGTAGACCGAGGTGAGAGTCTTTGTGACCGAGGCTTCCATCGGCGGTCCGGCAGGATCGACGCTCACGACCTGCGGCTTGACGTTGTAATAGAGCCCCATCTGCTCCCAGCCGTCGGTCCGGCCGGTAGAGTCCTGGCAGTACATGTAGCCGCAGAGCTTGAGGGGCACAAACCAGCTCTTCAGGGCCACCTTCCAGGTTATGGTAAGGTCATTGCCGCCGACCGTCACCGTCGTGTCCTTCACATAGAAAAAACACTGGCTGTTCTCCAGAACTTTGTCCGATCCGGGGGTATAGCCAGTACTCCAGGCTGTGTTGGGGTTGTTCTTGATGTAGAGTTTGTTTGTGACCTGGTCAAACATCAGCAGCGCCGCGTTAGCCTGTCCCAGCGAGTCGTTGATCAAGAAGTAGGCTTTCCGGATATCCGAATAACCGTCCGTATCCCGGTAGACGCACTGTAGGGTGGTCGCGGTGGTGGTCAAGGTCCCGAAGGGAGGGTCGACGCTGACATTCTTCGGAGGGCTTCCCGCAATGTCGAATGTGACAGTGTGGTCTGTGCTGGTGGAGGCGTTGCTTGGGTTGCCTGCCGCATCGTGTGCAGCGCCCGCGGGAACCGAAGCAATCACTGTGCCGACAGAGCTCATCCCAGTCACAGCTACGCCGTAAGTCGTCCCGCTGCCGGTCACGACCGCCGTGGTTGCGCCCGCCGAACCTGACACCGTCACGTCCGCAGAAGTGAAATCAGCCACCGGCTCACTGAAAACCACAGTGAAGAGAACAGGCGAATCCGGGGTCGGGTCAGCTTGGCCGACTGCCTGGTTGATGGTCACAGATGGGCTCAGAGTATCGGGCGGAGGGGCCGGCAGCGTGTCCAGGCAGTGAGTTACGAGGGTGCAAAGGAACCGCTGGGCCTTCTGATTCAATTGTGTGCTTAGCGAGGCGTCCCACAGCAGTTGGTCGACCAGGTAGAACCCCGAGCCGGAGTTGATGCGAACTAGCCCGAAACCAGGATCGCTGATGGCCGTTCCAGTATCCCGGTTACCTGCGCCTAACGCGTAGCTTTGGCCGGAATCGGACTGGAGCGTACCGGTCCGACTAGGCTCGATCAGCAGACCCCTCACGCCCGCCGACTCTGGGACAGACACCACGTTGTCAACAATGGCGGACGCCCATTTCTGCTTCCTGTACCACTCTGACCCTTCATCGCCAGTGTACACCCACCAAACATCGTCCGCGCTGACGCCATCCATCAACGGGTCAAACGTCTTCTTTTCCAACTGCGGATGCTTGAGTTGGGTAGCTTTGGTGGACATGGAAACCCCGGTGAGCGCGTTGGCTTGCGCGACCCTGCCGGCGTCCAGCTTCCGGAGCATTATCTTGCCGCCGCTGCTGACGAACGTCTGCAGTTTGGCTCTGTTGGCGTCCACTTCAGCCCAGACAGCATCATCATTGTCCAGAATAATCAAGCTGAAAGCGCTGGACAGACTCTCGGATGTGTAAGACGCAAGCGAACCGCTCAAAGGAGTGTAGGCTAGCTTGGCTCTGGTGAGAACGGTCGGGGTCTGGCTGCCCGAACCCGTGAGCGCGCCAAGCGCTTTGGGAACAGATTTGCCGACCGCCGCGGCAGCGTAGTTGAGCAGATTCTGCGCCATCAAACGGGCGGCAGGTTCCTGAGTCATCCTATCAAAGAACCTCAGCCGGCAGACTATGGTGCTCCCTTTGCCGTCCGGGTATTCGCAAAGCGGGCTGTCGCCAAGCCCCTGGTTCCGCCCACCTGTGTCTACAATCACGTTCATCAGCCCCGCCGCCGGCTTGTACCAGGTACCACCGGTTGTTCCGCCGGGAATGTCGGTCCAGGTGATGTAGTGGTTATAGGTGGGATTCGTGGAAGCCCAGAACTTGCAGTCGTCGGGCTGCATACCGGCCAGTATCGGGTGATTGGGCGCGCGCAGGAAGCCGATGGTCATGTCATACCAACAGTTTTGAATGCCGTAGGTGGAGTCGCCAGAGATTGACAGCCAGTGCGGAGCGGTCCACTGGTCTGAGTAGACAACGACTGTCCCGCCGTTACGTATCCACGCCTTGAGAGCGTCAAGCTGGGAACTTGAGAATCCGCCGGACGGATAGGCGCCGTGGCCGAGGAACAGAAGCCCGACAGCCTTGCCCGATAGGTTGGGGCTGGTCAGTCTCGTGTAGGTGACACCTGCAGCGGTCAAGGCCTCCGGAATACAGGAGTAATTGGGCGCATTGCGATCGTACACATACACCTTCAGCCCGCTCGGCACCGACAGGTTAGCCCTCGCGGGGAATATGGACATATCCTGAGTGGTGGTGTCCGCCAACGTGCCGTTGCGCTTGAGTTCCAGCACAAGTGTGGCGTAAGTCCGAGTGGCAACAGAGGGTGCTGTGAAAGAAAGTGTCTCGCGGTGGTAAAACCCTGGTTCCGAAGTGAAGCTCACGGTACCTGAAAGTAGAACATCCGCCCCGTTTACCAGTTTCCAGTGTAGATTGAAGTTGGAGGTTGAGGTGACATCGTCATTGTAGATTGTGAGAGTTCGATTGATAGTGTCGCCCGCGAAGAATTTGTGAGTGCATTCCTTGATGCGCGTGGTAACGGGCTTGAACGCTTTAGCAATCTCCGGCCCGTCACCAATGGCTGGGTCGCCCGAGTAGGTAGCCCACGGCGCGATGCCGCAGATCCAGTCGAAGTAGCGGTAGCCATCAATTTGGTGTGCGTAGTTGATACCCATCGCTGTCATCAGGCCGGTGGCCTGTCCGAAGATATCCCTGTAGCTGTCATCACCATTGAGGAATGACAGGTATTGCGGATTGCCCAGAACGGCCCCAGGTCCGAACTCGCCGATGTACCAGGGCTTCGACTTATCCGGCATCACTGTCCCGTAAGCGTAACCTGGCAGGATAGTCGCGTCCGTGGTCTCACCAAAAACGTAGGCCGCCATTGGGA
>CAZTAO010000115.1:0-8036 GCA_964611645.1 uncultured bacterium
GGAGCGCTAAGTACGATTTCCGGGTCTTCCTGCTCCACCTCGGGCTGATAGGAGATGAGTTCAAATCGGCTCGCAAGCATCTTCTGAACGCTATGCCTGGGGATGCTGCCTGGAAGAACGGACGACCCGCCAAGGTGAAAAAGCCCGCAGCCGACACCGTGGTCACCACGGAGGTGTCCTGTGGAACGAACTAAGAAGGGCAATCCCGTGATAGTCACCGCCGAAGTGCTGGAGGGCCTGGAAGCAGTCAGGCTCTCTGGCAAAACCAACATGCTTGATGCTCCCAGGGTAATTGAGATTGCCCTCCAGATGGGGCACGTAGAGGCGGCACTGTGGGTGTATGACAATAGGAGGGAATTCGCCGCGGGAATCTTCGTGGGTTTCCAGGCACATCATATTCTTGACAGCACGGTCCCGGGAGGTGACTCCTGATGCGCGGACAGAGCACGAAACTACTGAGAATGAACGGCGAAGGCAACCGCGAGGGTTCTGAGTATACGCTTCTCCGGCTGCGCTATAGCGTAGATATCTACCTGGTTCGCAACATGCATACCTCGCTGGCGGGACACGTGACCATTACCGAGGACGCATTCCCGACCGCCAGTGAAGCGGTCGACTATATGGCTGGCGAGGCGCTGGCCGGCAAGGGAGGTAATTGACCTATGTGTGGACTGGCAGGTGTAGTGATTTCAGAGCTTCCTTGGAGCGCGCGAGAGTTGCGGGAGATTGGCGAATTGTTCGGCAGGCTCTTGGTTGGCAGCGAACACCGGGGGCCGCACGCCACGGGCGTTGCGTTGGTGGGTTCAAACTGTGATTACTTAGTCAGCAAAGCCCCCTTACCAGCCTCCAGGTTTGTTGGGAGTCGAGACTACCGCGCGGTTCTGGACAGGCTCGATAATGATACAACCCTGCTCATGGGCCACACCCGCTGGCCGACCCGGGGGAGCCATCTGGACAATGCCAACAATCATCCGCTGTGTTCGGGTGGAGAACACCAGACTCACGGAATCGGCCCGAGCCGCGGCGTCGTTTTACTGACCCATAATGGCCATATCGCAAATCACGAGCTGCTCACGCAGGCTTTTGGGCTAGAACGGGCGGCTGAGGTAGACAGTGAGGTAATCCTTCGCCTGGCTGAGAGAAACGCCACCGAGTCTGGCATCGATCCGGTCGGCTTCGCCAATGACCTTGCGCTGTGCCGGGGGCGGCTGTCTGTCATTGCCGCAGCTACCAGCCAGCCGAACCGAATCCTGCTGGTGAAGGGCAACCGGCCGCTGGAGGTCTGGCGTAACCAGAGGCGCGGACTTATTGCCTACGCATCTGAATTGGCGATCTTGGACGAGGCCATTGGCTCCCAGCCCGGTTGGGAAGAGGTGCGCATTCCCCCCTGGACTCTTGTGGTTGTAGACGTTGGGGCGGGAATTGCACTAGTCGCGCATCCCATCCCCCACGTCATTGGGAGGAAGAAGCAATGCCGCTGACACTCGTTCTGGAAACAGATGGCGGCATCTCGGAATTCACTATGCACCCCGTTGATCGCAAGAGCCGCCAGAGAGTTACCAAGAAACTGGCGGTAGACTCCCTGGGACGCGAATGCAGTCGGGCGCTGCTGACATATGACGGGCTGGTTCTGCACTCCGGCGCTGTTGCACAACTGTACGAAGACTTGGACGGCAACAGCGTCGAGCACCGCGATGTACTGCAGACCGACGAAATGGGCGCGACCTTGCGCAACCTCGCGGCAACGGTCGGTAGGCCGCAGAGACCAGTAGGGCCGATAGTGGCAGACGAACTGTTGGAGTATACTGTTCTGAAAGCATATGCTCTTCTGCCAATAGCAATGGCTCGGGACTTGAGAGACTCCCTTGCTGACGGCGACATCTACCGGGTTGCGTTCAGGCCGCGCGCCTCGGTCGCGGACCATCCCGCATTCCTGTTCTCCAATCACAATGGCGTATTCCTCCTACAATGCAAACCTTGCCTCGTAGAGTTCGTACGGCTCGATCAGCCCATTGTTTTGGAGGATGAAATGGATGATGAAGATGACCTCTGGGACGGCTGGCAGGTCAACACCGGCTCGGATGCCATTGGAGGTGACTCGTGGTAAGAGTCCGTAGAATCCAGCTTGCCGACCACCGGGGCCGGGACGCGACGGTTCTGCTGGTTCCGGTGGGTGAGACTACCAAACGGCTGCACCAGGATTTGGAAGGCAAGCCGGTGCAGAACGCGCGCAGGATTCGCGCCACAGGGTGTAACAGCGCCGAAGGGTTGCTTGCCCGATACCCCGACCCCGACGAATTGGCTCGCACACTCATTGCCGAGGATCCCGATATTGATATTGAAGTGACGGGTCGGGCCACAGGCCAGTGTGATAGGGTTCATTTGGATGGCGACGGTAAGATTCTATATGCCCCGTCAATCTTGGAAGCGCGATATGGCGCTGACGGCATCGAGCAGGAACGGCGTCCGCTGACTGTTCGCCCGTCGAATCTGGTCGCGCCCCCGGTCTGGTCCGGCGAGCTGCTGCCACGCGGCGATATTCTGCGAACCTACGCGTTAACCAGGGCCTATCAGATAATGCACTCCAACGCTCTGGAATTCGACTTCCTGTATGGCATGGCTGCCTTTCTCGGCGAGCGAAATGCCGTGGCGCGGGTCGGGTCCGGGAGGCGAGGCAATGGTCCACTGATTCTGGAACGCAACGGTCCCAAGTATCGCGGGTTCTTGGATGGCAGGGTGCAAGACAATGCAATGCGGCTGGTGCTGTACCTTGCAGCGTTTGAGCTTGCTATGCCGGAGGACAGGCTATGAGCATAGTAGTTGCTGGCAGAGGTAGGCCACTTGGTTCTGGTATGATATACCCCGCGGATTCGCTCCGTGACCCCGAGCTTGCTGCGGTGCTCGCCTCCTACAAGCAGAACGTCGCAGGCGCATACACAAGCATGGCGCCTGACAGCATCGCTTCGACAGTGCCCGCCGGAACCCACACTGTTTCGACCAAGGTAGATGGCGAGCAGTGGTTTCTGTGCAAAGACGCCGATGGTGCCTTGCTCGTCTCGCCCAACGGCAAGGTCATAGCTGGCGTTCCCGTCACCGAAGAAGCCGACAGTGTACTATCTGGTTGGAACGGCGTGCTCGCTGGCGAACTATATGCCACAGTGGATACAGGTCGCACTCGCGTGTTCGACCTGCACTCAGCGATGGGCGGTGGGGCCAGTGCTCAAGTGGAGCGGCTGCGGTTTGCCGCGTTCGATATTCTGAGAGATGGTGACCGGGACTGCCGGGAGATTCCATTCCCGGACCGAGCCAAACGGATTGCTGAGTTGTTGGGTTCGGGCAGACTGGTTCGTGCGGCTGACTTCACCGAAGTAGACGGGGCCACTGGCGTAACAGCGTTCTTCGCAGGGAGAATGGACGCCGGCGAGGAGGGCATTGTTGTCCGCTGCATAGATGGGCGGGTGTTCAAGATTAAGCCCCGGGTTACTATAGACGCGGCGGTTGTGGCGTACACGAAAACAGCATCGGGTGTTGGCGAGTTGCTGTTGGCTCTCATGCCCAACGATCAAGCAGGCAGCCAACAGACAATGCAACTCATCGGCCGGGTGGACATCGGCTTCAGCCGGGAGGAGAAAACTGAACTGGCTACGCGCCTGTCGCCGCTGAAATGCGAATGTGCCCTCAATCTCTCCAGCCGAAGCGGTCTGCCATATCACTGGGTCCGACCCGAGATGGTTGTCGAGGTTGCCTGCCATGAGCTGTTGACAGCCAACAGCGATGGTGAAACGATCCGCCGATGGCGCCTGACTCACGATAAGTCAGATTGGCAGCCGATAGGTAAGGCTCCAAGCGTCAGCATGCGCGATGCCGTATTCGTGCGGGTCCGGGAAGACAAGACTGCAGCCCTGCCGGACGTCCGGTGGTCACAAGTGACTGACCTTGTTGCGTTGCCCGATCCCACCGTTGATGTTACTGATCTGCCCAAGTCCGATGTCATACGCCGTGAGGTCTACACCAAGGCCGTCCGCGATTGCGGCGTCGCCGTCCGAAAGCTTGTTGCCTGGAAGACCAACAAGGATGATGTTGACCTGCGGTACCCAGTCTACGCCGCCATGTTCACTGATTACTCACCCGCACGGCAGGATCCCGTCAAAACCGAACTCCGCGTCGCCTGCAGCGTTGAACGGATTACGAGCATGGCCGAGAACTGGCTTGCGGAGAACGTCAGGCGGGGATGGGAGTGCGCCGCCAAGATGGGGGATGTGGTCACGGGTCTGGAACAAGCAACCAGGGCCATCCGCGCCACAGGGGATTTGCACAGCCTGACCGTATCATTCGCCAGGAGCACTTCTCCTACATTCCCCATCGTCCGCAAGAGGCTGAACGCGCTGGCTGAACTTGGCAACCTGAACGTCACAACCGACGATGCGGGAAAGGAAGTATGGTTCGAACTGCACATCGCTGGCGGGCTGGTGGAGAGCTATCGACGGATTACCAATCTGCTTTCACTGGTGCGCCGTTGGAAGACGACCGAGGTATCCCTTGATGGCGAAACTCTCGACAAGTACGCAGTAGACAATGTTCTGAATCGGATCGAGGAGGTTCGCCAGTGTTGGAGCAGGCGTAAAGCCACAGGTCCAGCGGGGTGCCGACGCGATTGTGCCCTCGGCTGCCGGGCACTATGTATTACCCCGTCGCACAGATTTCTGGAGGGAGCGTTCATCACGGAGCCACAGTGGTACGGTGTGGGTGAGTATAAGTCTGGTCGGGTAATAATAGACAAACCTGGACTGATAGCGCAGATCGACCGGCGCAGGAACCGACTTCTGGACTGCTGCCCGTGCTTTGACAGGAATGCCATACTCACTGCGATACAGGGTCTGCCTGACGTCTTGTCACCCGATGAACCCGGCTACCAACTGGTTTACAAACGGGACGATGGACTCGCCGCCTGGGTCTGGCCCGAACATGCATCGTTGCCCTCCAGACTGGGGGCACGTGGCGCGCAACCCCGCAATGCACAGGCAGGCAACAACGGCACCGGCCTGGTGATATCCGGAGTTCCTGCACGTCCGGTGCGACCTCGCCATATTCCACCAGCGACGTTCGGCGATGTGTGCGGCCAGGAAGCGGCCGTGGAGGCGGTGCGCGACCTGATTGAACTACCGATGAAACATGGCCGGCTATTTGAAGCAGTAGGGGTCACTGCAAAACCCAGCGGCGTGATACTCGCTGGCCCACCCGGAACAGGCAAGACACTACTGGCCCGCGCGGTTGCAGGCGAATGCGGCGTACATCTGGAAGTAGTATCCGGTCCGGAACTGCTCAGTCCTTATGTTGGCGCGACTGAACAGGCGCTGCGTGAGGTCTTTGAACGGGCAGGGAAGAACACTCCGTCCCTGATACTCTTCGATGAACTGGATGCCATAGCGCCGTCCCGCGCAACCGCCGACGCCCATCACCAGCAGTCTATGGTCGCGCAGTTGCTGGCCCTGCTCGATGGGCTTGAGTCACGCACGGGCGTATTCGTTCTGGCTACCACCAACCGCCCGAAGTCCATTGACTCTGCATTGCGAAGGCCCGGGCGGTTCGACCGAGTAGTCTGGATGAAGCTGCCCGACGAGCAGGGGAGGGTGGCGATACTGCGGCATTACCTGAGACCGCTGAAGTTGGACGCGAGCCTTGATGTTGATGCACTGGTCGCCGATATGTCCACGGCCACCAATGGCGCATCCGGCGCTGATCTCGAATACCTGTGCCAGACGGCGGCGAGGATATGTGTCAAAGAAGGAATGAGTCAGGGTATAGTGCCGGAAGCGTTAGCCATAGGCTGGGAACATTTCAATACTGCGCTGACGACGATGGGCCATCCCTGAAGTCCCAAGTAATACTGTCAAATTGCAGGGCAGTGAAACGAATCTGTCGCGCACAAACAAAGGCAATCTCATTCTTCCGGTTCTTCGTCTACAGACTGTCCTCCGCGCTGGGCCAGCTTGTTTCTCCTCCACCTCGCGTATCCCGCATCCAGAAGGGCACGACCCTCTTCATTCGACATGTCCGGTATTGAGACGTCCGTGTCCTCTACATAGCCATCCGCTACGGCTGCCCTATAGCGCTCAAGCAGTTCGCTTGCCCATTCTGCAGGAGACAGTCCACTCAATTGGGAAACTTGGGATTCCTGTTTCTTCTTCATGGCTCTGAGTTCCGACATCTGGTTCTTCAGCATACGGTCTATGTGCTCGGCTTTGTCCCAGTCCTCATCTGCCTGAGCCTGAACAAGCCTCATGAAGTATAACGCCGCAAGCTGGATGTGCATCTCTTCAATACCACCACCAACACTGAACTCGCTCCGTAGGTTCTTGATGACGGCATCATAGGACTCTTGTTCCTCTGGACCCAGCAGTCGGTCTGCGTAGAGATATTTCCCGGAGCGGCTCGGAGTCTCGTTGTGCTTTTCGACCGCAGCCTGTGCCGCACCCAGATTGCCTGGTCGGGCACCCATTGTCGAATGCGGGGTAACCACATACGCCTGCTTTTCCTGCAGCCAGTCCACACCGCGCCTTCTCAACTCTCTACCTATCGTGTCTCGGGATAGCTCACCCAACCCGAAGGCATTGGCCAAAGCAGAAGCAAAGCTCTCCAGCGACCAGTAGTCGGAATCGATCCCGTGTTCACGTGGCGACTCACAAAGTAGCTGTCTGATGGCGTCAGTGGGTACATCCGATAGACGGCGTGGGCGGCCCGGGACCGCAGCGCGTCCCACTGACTGCATACCTTGCTGGTTGAAAGCGGAGACAGTGTTCCTAGCCGTGCGCTCTGACAGCGACAGTGCCCCAGCAATCTGGGCAGTGGTTTGGCCCTGCGATGACATGATGATGCAGGAAGCTCGTCGGCGGGTTACTTCATCGTCCGACTGAGTAAGTGCGGTGAGTTCGGCATTCTCTTCGGTGGTAATGGATCTGGCAAATATAGGCATGAATCGATTATAGCACACCCACCGCGTGGAAAGTGTTTAGCGCGGCAGCTACTTCTGCGCTCCCGAGGAATGCATTCTGCGCGGTGGCTCTAGAGTCGGCTGGGGGGATCTGTCAGAGGAAATAGTTGCTGCGTCAGGCTCGGAAATGGCCCACGGGTAGGCTGTAGCGCCACACTTGGAAGAAACTATTGCCTTTGATTCGGCAAACCTGAGATAGGCGGAGAAGACGTTTTTGGGCTAGCATTGATCTTGACGCAATGGTCGCCGATATATCCACAGCCACCAACGGCGCGTCCGGTGCCGACCTGGAATACCTGTGCCAGACGGCCGCGCGGATCTGCGTGAAAGAGGGAAGGAACCACGGTACGTCGCTCGCAGCTTTGGCAGTAAGCAGACGACATTTTGAATTGGCGATGGTATCATTGGAATACAGTCGTTCGGCTGGAGATATCACCCAGGTAGAAAAGCCATCTCAGGAACTCGGGCAGCCTGCTGGTGCGTGTGCGCAAATCGGTAGTCGAACACGGACAGATTAGGGCGAGTTGTCCGAGGCAGTGTTAGTGTCGTAACTAGCCTAGCCTCGAAGGGGGGAACATCCGGGACATAAGGGAACATTTTCACACTACCCCCGCGGGCGGGCGCATGCATGCGCGCGCACATGCGCATGAAGACCTATCCGGAAATGTTAGTCGAAGTCCCGGATGTTCCCCCTGGAGAGTGCATAGGCTCCGGTTACGCCTCTCACATCAGTTGGCGTGCATCCGACCACGGAAGGTCGTGAGTCTGCCGTTCGACAATCTCTACGGCGGCAGGCAGAATCGCTCGTTGGTCGTTCACCTATTGCTCGGCCAATCGGCTTCGCCCGGGGAATAGCGTGCTGAATGACCCTCCGCACCAAACAGTAGACTCCACGGGGTATCCGTCGGGGTGACTGTTGTGGCGCATAGCACCCTTTTTGCCTAAACCTTCCTACGCGCGAGGAAGAAGGCATGATCATGGTAATAGTAATAACGTAAGCGTCAAACCACCCCCACCTTGTTTGGCTTCCTGACTTGAGCGATAC
>CAZTAO010000116.1:0-7994 GCA_964611645.1 uncultured bacterium
AGTATCGCTCAAGTCAGGAAGCCAAACAAGGTGGGGGTGGTTTGACGCTTACCATAGATACAGGATAATTGAACTTTGCTTCTGGCCGAATCTAACTCACCAAACTCACCAAACTCACAATGATCTGGCACCGCTGAGATTGCGCTCACTCCGTTTCTCCCTTATTCCGCTGGTCACGACCGGAACTATACAGCGAGTAGTCGGCATGTCCAACGATACCAGCGCCGTCTCGAAATGCTTTCGGCCAATGGCTAGCTCATCGGGCAATGCACTGCGGCTCATTCCTTCTTTGACACATATCCTCGCCGCCGTCTGGCAGAGGTACTCCAGATCAGCCCCGGACGCGCCGTCGGTGGCTGTGGACATATCGGCGACCAGCGTATCGACATCCATGCTCGGGTCCAACTTGAGCGGTCTCAGATAATGCCGCAGTATGGCCGCTCTTCCGTTTTCGTCCGGTAGCTTCATCCAGACCACCCGGTCGAACCGCCCCGGACGTCGCAGCGCAGAGTCTATAGACTTCGGGCGGTTAGTAGTTGCGAGGACGAACACGCCCGCGCGTGACTCAAGTCCATCTAGTAAGGCAAGCAACTGCGCGACCATGGACTGCTGATGATGGGCATCGGCCGTAGCTCGAGATGGAGCTATTGCGTCCAGCTCGTCGAATAGGATGAGCGACGGAGTGTTCTTGCCTGCCCGTTCGAAGACTTCACGCAACGCCTGTTCGGTTGCGCCGACGTAAGGGCTCAGCAGTTCCGGGCCAGAGACAGTTTCGAGATGCGCACCGCATTCACCGGCAACGGCCCGGGCCAGCAGGGTCTTTCCTGTTCCGGGAGGTCCGGCTAGAATCACGCCGCTGGGTTTCGCCGTGACCCCTACTGCCTCAAATAGGCGGCCATGTTTCATCGGCAGTTCAATCAGGTCTCGCACCGCCTCTACAGCAGCCTCCTGGCCGCACACATCGCCGAAGGTCGCGGGAGGAATCTGGCGAGGTCGCGTTGGCCGCGCCGGTACTCCGGATATCATCACGCCCGTGCCTTCGCTGCCCGATTGTGAATTACGTGGCTGCGCGCCACGTGCACCGAGTCTAGATGGCAACGGTGCATGTTCGGGCCAGACCCAGGCGGCGAGTCCATCGTCCCGTTTGTACACAAGCTGGTAGCCCGCTTCGTTGGGTGACAGGACATCCGGCAAACCCTGTATCGCAGTGAGTATGGCGTTCCTATCAAAGCACGGGCAGCAGTCCAGGAGTCGGTTCCTGCGCCGGTCCGCTTGGGCTATCAGTCCAGGTTTGTCTATGATTACACATCCAGACTTATACTCTCCGACGCCATACCACTGTGGCTCGGTGATGAACGCTCCCTCCAGAAACCTTTGCGACGGGGTGATGCATATCGTCCGGCAGCCGAGGGCACAACCGCGGCGGCACCCTGCTGGACCTGTGGCTTTGCGTCTGCTCCAACACTGGCGGATTTCCTCGATACGGTTCAAGACGTTGTCGGCGGCGTATTTGTCTAAGTTTTCGCCATCAAGTGCTACTTCCGTCGTCTTCCAACGGCGCACCAGTGAAAGCAGATTCATAATCCGTCGATAGTTCTCTACCAGCCCGCCAGCCACATGCAGTTCGAACCATACTTCCTTTCCTGCATCGTCGGTTGTGACGTTCAGGTTGCCGAGTTCAGCCAGCGCGTTCAGCCTCTTGCGAACGATTGGGAATGTGGGAGAAGTGCTTCGCGCGAATGATACGGTCAGACTGTGCGAACCCCCTGTGGCGCGGAGTGGCCTGTCTTGTTGTTCCGGACACGAACTTACATCGCCCATCTTGGCTGCGCAGTCCCATCCTCGCCTGACATGTTCCGCAAGCCAGTTTTCGGCTATGCTGAAGATCCGTTCAATAGTGGAGGCGACCCGAAGCTCGGTCCTGATCGGGTCCTGACGGGCCGGGGAGTAATCAGTGAACATGGCTGCATAGGAGGGGTAGCGCGGGTCGACATCATCTTTGTTTGTTTTCCAGGCAACAAGCTTCCGGACGGCGACGCCGCAATCGCGGACGGCCTTGGTGTAGACCTCCCGGCGAATGACCTCAGACTTGAGCAGATCGGCAGCATCTATGGTCTGGGCGGGCAACGGAACGAGGTCTGTCACCTGTGACCACCGGAGGTCTGGTAGCGCGGCAGTCTTGTCTTCGCGGACCCGCAGGAATACTGTGTCCCGCATGCTGATGCTTGCTGCCTTGCCGATGGCCTGCCAACCTGACTCCCCGTGAGTTATACGCCATCGGCGGATTGGTTCGCCGTCGCTGTTGGCGGTGAGCAATTCATGGCAGGCCACCTCAACAACCATCTCCGGACGTACCCAGTGATACGGCAACCCACTCCGGCTGGAAAGATGGAGGGCACATTCGCATGTGGAAAGCGCAAGGCGCTGGGCAAGTTCCGTCCTCTCCTCGCGGCTGAAGCCGATGTCCACGCGACCGATGAAGTGGAACGTGTGCGGCTCTGACATCAGGGCCAGCAGTACCTCGCCGATTCCTGACGCCGATTCCGTATACGCCACAACCGCCGCATCTATCGTCACCCGAGGCTTGACCTTGAACACCCGCCCATCACTGCAGCGAACGACAATGCCCTCCTCGCCAGCGTCCATTCTCCCTGCGAAGAACGCTTTTACGCCAGCGGCTCCGTCCACTTCGGTGAAATCTGCAGGATGAACCGTCCTGCCAGAACTCAACAACTCAGCAATCCGCTTGGCTCGGTCCGGGAATGGAACCTCCCGGCAGTCCCGGTCGCCATCCGTCAGAATATCGAACGCTGCAAACCGCAGCCGATCTACTTGCGCGCCAGCCCCGCCACCCAGCGCTGAGTGCAGGTCGAAGACGCGCGGGCGGCCTGTATCCACTGTGGCATATAGTTCACCGGCGAGGACGCCTGTCCAACCAGATAGTACCCTGTCGGCTTCTTCGGTGACTGGAACGCCTGTTATGACCTTACCGTTGGGAGAGACGAGTAAAGCGCCATCGACATCCCTGCACAGAAACCACTGCTCGCCGTCAATCTTGGTGGATGCGATATGGAGTCCGGCGGGGATTGTCGAGGCGATGGCGTCCGGAGCCGCGCTTGTGTATGCCCCGGCGACATTCTGCTTGTAGGATGCGAGCACCGCAGCAAGCTCGGCGTCCTTCAGCGAGCCCGCGGGATACATCATTCCAGAACCAAGTGGCCTGCCTCTGCCGGCAGCTACTATGCTCACAACCTCTCCTCCGGCATCGCGAGTTCGAACGCTGCAAGATACACCACCAACCGCATTGAATCATCTTGCACTCTGCCGTCCAGAAACCCGCGATACTTGGAACCATTGCGTTCCAGAATCAGTGGACCATTGCCTCGCCTGCCGGAGCCGACCCGCGCCATAGCATTTCGTTCGGCGAGAAAGGAAGCCATGCCATACAGGAAATCGAACTCAAGCGCGTTGGAGTGCATTACCTGGTAGGCCCTGGTCAGCGCGTAGGTTCGCAAGACATCGGCACGTGGTAACAGCGCGCCAGACCAGACCGGGGACGCAAGAAGATTCGACGGGCGGACTGTCAGTGGCCTGCGGTCCATTTCCAAGCCATCCGAACCGCACCTCACTTCCACAACGGACGGGGCGTACAGAACTTTGCCGTCGCCATCCAAATGAACCCTATCACACTGCCCGGTAGCCCGACCGGTCATCTCAATGTCAGTCTCGGGATCCTCGGCAATTAGCGCACGGGCCAGTTCGTCAGGATCAGGGTACCGTGCAAACAGCCCTTCCGCGCTGTTGCGCTGTGTGGCTCGAATCCTGCGCGTGTTTTGCACAGGCTTGCCCTCCAGGTCCTGGTGCAGCCGTTTGGTAGTTTCACCCACCGGAACCAGCAGAACCGTGGCGTCACGCCCCCGGTGGTCTGCCAGCCGGATTCCACGAACCCTTACCACGATCCACCCCCCACCCCATCCGCGCCGGCGTTCATCTGCCAATCGTCCCACAGGTCTTCCTCATCGTCCATTTCATCTTCCAGGACAATGGGTTGGTCGAGGCGTACAAACTCAACAAGGCATGGCCTGCACTGCAGCAGGAATACTCCATTGTGGTTGGAGAACAAGAATGCTGGGTTGTCTGTTACGGATGCGCGCGGTCGGTAGGCGACCCGGTAGATGTCGCCGTCCGAGAGTGAGTCTCTCAAGTCCCGAGCCATTGCCATTGGAATGAGAGCGTAGGCTTTCAAGACCGTATGCTCCAGCATTTCATCTGCGGACACAGGCCCGACTGGCCTCTGCGGTCTACCGACCGTTGCCACCAGGTTGCGCAGGGTCGCGCCAGTTTCGTCGGTCTGCATTACATCGCCATGCTCGACGCTGTTGCCGTCCAGGTCTTCGTACAGTTGTGCGACCGCCCCAGAATGCAGAACCAGCCCATCATAAGTTAACAGCGCCCGACTGCATTCGCGTCCCAGGGAGTCTACCGCCAGTTTCTTGGTAACTCTCTGGCGGGTCTTGCGATTAATCGGGTGCATGCTAAACTCGGAGATGCCGCCGTCTGTTTCGAGAAGTATCGCCATGCTCACGGTTTCTGCCTCCCGTCGCGGTCGGCCCGATGTGGGATTGGGCATGACGTGAGGGACATGGCCGGGTGTGTTTCCACTGCCACGAGTGTCCACGGCTTTACCCGTATCTCCTCCCAACCAGCTTCCAACCCGATGGCGTCATCCAGTATCGCCAATTCGGATGCATAGGCAATGAGTCCACGAGCTTCATGCCGCCACACTTCCAGCGGCTGGTTGCCCTTCACCAGCAGTATCTTAGTCGGGTCGCTTGTGGCCACGGCTACGACCGACAGCCTCCCGCGACAAAGTGACAGGTCACTGACGAAGCCTGCCGGGTCGATGGCTGAACCTGTCAGGTTCTTCTCAGCCATACGCAGGAGTACTTCGCTGTCCACCTCCGCCTCTCGCTTCAGACCCATCAGGCGCGACAGGGTATGGTGGTTCGTCACCGTACCGTTGTGGGTCAGCAAAATAACGCCGCGGCTCGGACCGATTCCGTGACTCTGGTGTTCACCACCCGAACACAGCGGATGGTTGTTGGCATTGTCGAGATGGCTCCCCCGCGTCGGCCACCGCGTGTGGCCCATCAGCAAGGTCGTGTCACTATCGAGCCTCTCCAGAACCGCACGGTAGTCCCGACTCCGCACGAACGCAGAGGCAGGAACCGGCGCCTTGGCAACATAACTCTCTGCAGTGGCCGATATCAGAGCCAGGCCCGTTGCATGTGGCCCCCGGTGTTCACTGCCAACCAAGAGCCTGCCGAACAATTCCCCAATCTCGCGCAACTCTCGTGCGTTCCTCGGAAGCTCTGAGATCACTGTACCTGCTAGTCCGCACATAGGTCAATTACCTCCCTTGCCGACCAGCGCTTCACCAGCCATATAGTCGACCGCTTCGCTGGCGGTTGGAAAAGCGTCCTCGGTAATGGTCAGGTGTCCGGCCAGCGAGGTATGCACAGTGCGCACCAGGTAGATATCTACGCTATAACGCAGCCGGAGAAGTGTATACTCAGAACCTGCCCTGTTGCCTTCGCCGTTCATTTTCAGTAGTTTCGTGCTCTGTCCGCGCATTAGGAGTCACCTCCCGTGCCAGTCTCACCGGGCACCTCATCGACGATGAAGCCTGCCCAAATCTGTCTTCTCCGCCCATCTCAGCAAGGCGCGACACAATTATCAGAATACTTGCCACTGAGCCTGAGGGTAGTGTTTTGAGGCTAAAACAGTGGTTGCGAGGACAGGAAATGTGGGAGAGAAGTGGATAGAAACTAGGGAAGTGGATGTAAATGTGATGTCAGTGGCATTTTTGCACTAATCGCACGTTACACATCAGAAATCGCCGTCGAGTGATGCAAACGGCAAGTTGGTCAGCACTATTACATCACCGTCGGCGCGGTCCACAACGGTCCTGCACAAGCTGCAATAGTTCTGTCCTGGCGCGAGTACATGCCTTCCACATCCACGACACTGTCTCCACATGGATGCGGGCTTAGCTGGCTCGTGATGCACCGGGACATCCTGTTGGCCCCGCTGGACTGGCTCCCCGAGTTGCCGCCGCCAGAGATTTGCCGACCATGTCTTTTTCAGTCGGTACACCTGGCGCTGAGATAGTTTGGCCTGAATGGCAACCTCTTCAACCGACAATCCCTGGTCGAATATAGGCGGATACGCCGCTGGGATGAGTCTGTAAGGCAGACGTGAAGAAGCCGGAGGAATCCGAAGCAACAACAGGGAGAGTGGAGTGATGGCCAGAAGGAACTATTGGATCCGTTGTATGCTTGCAGTTGTTTTGACTACCCTAACGCTCAAATCCCGGTACACAGTCAAGCACGAAGGACAATCCTTCACGGAAGAAGAATAGATGAGTAGGTTGATTTTGCGCCGACCAACGCAGCGAAGGAGATGTGGCTATGAGAACTCGCAGGAGGTTCGCATCCAGGGTGTTGCTGGCCGCGACAGTCCTCGTCTGTATGGCGATGTCAGTATCTGCGGGGGGTACCATTGCAGGTGGCGTGGCTGGACAATGGTCGTTGCACATCGGTGGTGTGGTGGGGAGCGCCGGGGAGAACAGCGTACTGTACAATGGGTCTCTGCGGCTGGCCGTGGAAGCTGGGAGACAGAATGCCATCTTCAGCCTCAACCAGGGTCCGGAAACCCTGACCGGCGTCAAGATCACCGACACGTCGGTCAAGTTCAACAGACCTATAGGCGGGGGCAAAGTCCAGCGATACTCCGGGACCATTAAGGGCGGCGCCAGCATCCGCGGCACTTTCACTCACCCGGTGGACACCAAAGGGATACAGGTTACCCAGCGCTGGTGGGCCGAACGAGAGGCGCCAAACAAACCGAAGGTGACCCTCGAGTTGACATATCCGGCGGGCAAAAGTCCCAAGGTATTCACCACGGGGTGGATATTCGGCGCGAAGTGCATTGTAGATGGGAAAGACCTTTCCAGTAAGGTGTTTTGGGGCGGCACCGGCACGTTCAAGCCGAGGGTCGGCGCCACCAGTCGCCCGTCTTTCTCTCGCGCTGGAGCAAACTCGATCTTACTAACGATAGGGACGGGCGCGCAGAAGGTCAGCAAGTCGTTCAGAGTCACCGCCGTATCGCCCCAGCCTTACGCGGCTGTGGGAGACGGCTCCAAATGTCGGGCGGACGCGCACGGATGCCCGGGGTGCCCGCACTTAACCGCCGGCCCGATAATCCAGGGCAGCCCTCACGTGTTCGTGCGGGGCAAGCCCGCTGCCCGCGTCGGCGATGTGGGAACGACTACGGGAAGCATCGCCGCAATTCACTCTTGCTGCGGCCCCAACACGTTCACGATCGTGGCCGGCGACTCCGACGTGCTGATTGACGGTAAGCCCGCGGCGCGATTCGGGGACAAGACCCAGCACTGCGGCGGCAGCGGCCAGGTCTGCGGACTCGTAATGGTTCCTTTTTCGGACGATCTGCAGGGGACGTGGACTGGCACCACTACATTCACCACCGTGAGCGGCTCGCAGGTCGGCCTCAAGGGACGCGCACTGCCTACAACCATGGTTTTCACAGATGGCTACCTCGGTCGCGGCACGGTCGTGGTGTCCATAAACACCGGCATCGGCAAAATCCAACCCATGAAGATGCGTTACGATTACTCCGAGTTGTACGGGTCACTGGATAGCGACGAAACACGCGAGGGCGATAGGCTGACCACCATGAGCGGCAAACTCAAGTTTGAGGGCGCAAGCATCGTGGGCAGCGGCACTGTGAGCATCACGACCGGCAAAGGCACGGGTCGGGGCCTGATGGAAGGCACGTGGAAGGTCAAGAAGAAGTAGTGGCGCTCCGAGCAGTCTGGTCTGGGAGCTAGACTGCAGGGGAACCTGGCCGACCACTGTCGGTCACCGAAGAACAGAGAGACGCGCTTGCCGCCCTGATCCGCCGCTCCCCCACAG
>CAZTAO010000117.1:0-7662 GCA_964611645.1 uncultured bacterium
GAGGCCATCTCACTGGCAGCGTATCCCATCCCTCACGTCGTTGGGAGGAAGAAGCAATGCCGCTGACACTCGTTCTGGAAACAGAGGGCGGCATTTCCGAATTCGCCCTGCACCCTGTTGATCGAAAGAGCCGTCAGCGCATCACGAAGAAACTGGCGGTAGATTCCCAGGGCCGGGAATGCAGCCGGGCGCTGCTGACATACGACGGACTGGTTCTTCATTCAGGCGCTGTTGCGCAACTGTATGAGGACTTGGACGGCAACAGCGTCGAGCACGGCGATGTCCTGCAGACTGACGAAAAGGGCGCGACCTTGCGTAACCTCGCGGCAACGGTCGGTAGACCACAGCGACCAGTCGGGCCGGTGCTGGCGGACGAACTGTTGGAGCATACAGTTCTGAAAGCATATGCTCTTCTGCCAATAGCAATGGCTCGGGACTTGAGAGACTCCCTTGCTGACGGCGACATCTACCGCGTCGCATTCAGGCCACGCGCATCGGTCGCGGACAACCCCGCTTTCCTGTTCTCCAATCACAATGGTATATTCCTTCTGCAGTGCAGGCCCTGCCTCGTTGAGTTCGTAAGCCTCGACCAGCCCATTGTTCTGGAGGATGAGATGGACGAAGAAGAAGACCAGTGGGACGATTGGCAGATGAACGCCGGCGTTGATGCCATCGGAGGTGACTCGTGATAAGGCTTCGTAGAATCCGGCTGGCCGACCACGGGGGCCGTGACGCAACCGTGCTGTTAGTTCCAGTCGGTGAGACTACCAAACATCGGCATCAGGACCTGGAGGGCAAGCCTGTGACGAATACGCGCAGGATTCGAGCGACACAGACGAGCAGTGCGGAAGGGTTGATTGCCCGGTACCCTGATCCTGACGAACTGGCCCGCGCGCTTGTTGCCGAGGATCCTGAGACTGACGTTGAGGTGACGGGTCGGGCCACAGGACAATGCGACCGCATTCACATCGACGGCGACGGGCAGGTGTTGCACGCGCCGTCTATCCTGGAAGTACAACATGGCTCTGACGGCATCGAGCAGCAAAGGCGGCCGCTGACTGTTCGCCCGTCGAATCTGCTTGCGCCCCCAGCCTGGTCCGGCATGCTGTTGCCACGCTCCGATGTCTTGCGAACCTACGCGCTGACTCGTGCATATCAGGTGATGCACTCCAACGCCCTGGAATTCGACTTCCTGTATGCGATGGCAGCCTACCTTGATGAACGAAAGGCTATGGCTCGGGTCGGCTCTGGCAGGCGCGGTAACGGCCCACTGATTCCAGAGCGCAACGGCTCCAAGTATCGCGGGTTCCTAGACGGCAGAGTGCAGGATGATGCAATGCGGCTGGTGCTGTACCTTGCAGCGTTCGACCTCGCGATGCCGGAGGAGCGGTCATGAGCATGGTGATCGCCGGTAGAGGCAGGCCCCTCGGTTCTGGTATGATGTATCCAGCAGGGTCGCTGCGGGATGCCGAATTCGCTTCGCTACTTGCCTCCTACAAGCAAAACATTGCAGGGGCATATACAAGCGTAGCTCCGGACGCCATCGCCGCGACCATCCCCGCCGGACTCCACACTGTCTCCACGAAGATAGATGGCGAGCAATGGTTCCTGTGTAAGAACGCCGATGGCACCTTACTCATCTCTCCCAACGGCAAGGTCATAACTGGCGTTCCGGTCACCGAAGAAGCGAACAGCGCTTTGGCGGGTTGGACCGGAGTCCTTGCTGGTGAGCTATATGCAACAGTGGATTCTGGCCGCCCGCGCGTGTTCGACCTACACTCAGCGATGGGTGGCGGGGCAAGTGCGCAGGTAGACCGGCTGCGTTTTGCAGCGTTCGATATTCTGAGGGATGATAACCGGGACTGCCGGGAGGTTCCATTCCCGGACCGAGCCAAGCGGATTGCTGAGTTGTTGGGTTCGGGCAGGACGGTTCATCCTGCAGATTTCACCGAAGTGGACGGAGTTGCTGGGCTGGCCGCATTCTTCGACAGCAAAACCCAGGCTGGCGAGGAGGGCATTGTTGTCCGCTGCTACGACGGGAGGGTGTTCAAGATCAAGCCCAGAGTGACTATTGATGCAGCCGTTGTGGCGTATACGGAATCGGCGTCAGGAATCGGCGAGGCACTGCTGGCACTCATGTCCAACGACCGAGCAGACGGTCAACAGGCGATGCAACTCATAGGCCGCGTGGACACCGGCTTCAGCCGGGACGAGAGGTCTGAACTTGCCCAGCGCCTCGCGCCGATGCGATGCGAATGTGCTCTCAGTCTATCCAGCAGAAGTGGTCTGCCATATCACTGGGTTCGGCCCGAGATGGTCGTTGAGGTCGCATGCCACGAACTGCTCACCGCCAACAGCGACGGGGAACCTATCCGCAGATGGCGTGTAATCCACAATGAGTCTGGTTGGCAGCCGATAGGTAAAGCTCCGAGCATCAGCATGCGCGACGCGGTATTTGTGCAGGTGCGCGAGGACAAGACTGCAGCCCTGCCAGACGTGCGCTGGTCGCAGGTGACAGACCTCGTTGCGTTGCCCGCTACGACTGTAGATGTTGCCGATCTGCCCAAGTCGGAGGTAATCCGTCGGGACGTCTACACCAAACGGGTTCGGGATTGTGGGGTCGCAGTTCGCAAGCTTATGGCATGGAAAACAAACAAGGAAGATATCGACCCGCGCTACTCGGCATACGCCGTTATGTTCACTGACTACTCGCCGGCTCGTCAGGATCCCATGCGAACTGAGCTTCGTGTCGCCTCCAGTGTTGAACGAATAACAGCCATCGCTGAAAACTGGCTCGCGGAAAACGTCAGACGGGGATGGAACTGCGCTGCCAAGATGGGCGATGTGGCCACATGTCCAGAACAAGCGACCAGTCCACTCCACGGTACAGGCGATTCGCACAGCATGACCATCTCATTCGCCCGAAGTACCTCGCCCACATTCCCCATTGTTCGCAAGAGACTGAATGCTCTGGCTGAACTCGGCACCTTGAACGTCACAACCGACGATGCACCAAAGGAAGTCTGGTTCGAACTGCACATTGCTGGTGGGCTGGTGGAGAGCTATCGGCGGATTACCAATCTGCTTTCATTGGTGCGCCGATGGAAGACCACTGAGATATCCCTTGATGGCGAGACCCTCGACAAGTACGCTGTCGACAATGTCTTGAATCGAATCGAGGAAATCCGTCAGTGTTGGAGCAGACGAAAGGCCAGCGGTCCTGCGGGGTGCCGGCGCGACTGTTCTCTCGGTTGCCGGGCTTTGTGCATCACGCCATCGCAGCGGTTCTTGGAGGGTGCATTTATCACGGAGCCACAGTGGTATGCAGTCGGCACGTTCGACGCCGGGCGTGTGACAGTGGACAAAGCCGGGCTAATTGCGCAGATCGACCGGCGCAGGAACCGACTTCTGGACTGCTGCCCGTGCTTCGACAAGAATGCCATTCTCACTGAGATACAGGGTCTGCCGGATGTCTTGTCACCCGATGAACCCGGTCACCAACTCGTCTACAAACGGGACGATGGACTGGCCGCTTGGGTCTGGCCGGAACATGCACCGTTGCCCTCGAGACTGGGGGTACGTGGCGCGCAACCCCGCAATGCACAGGCGGGCAGCGACGGTATGGGGCTAACAGTATCGGCTTCATCCGCCCGGCCAACGCGACCTCACCACATTCCACCCGCAACGTTCAGCGATGTGTGCGGCCAGGAGGCGGCTGTAGAGGCGGTGCGAGACCTGATTGAACTGCCGATGAAACACGGCCGGCTGTTTGAAGCAGTGGGTGTAACAGCGAAACCCAGCGGCGTGATTCTCGCGGGCCCGCCCGGAACAGGAAAGACCCTGCTGGCACGCGCGGTTGCCGGCGAATGCGGTGCACATCTGGAAATCGTGTCAGGGCCTGAACTGCTCAGCCCTTACGTCGGCGCAACCGAACAGGCGTTGCGTGAAGTCTTCGAACGTGCCGGGCGGAACACGCCATCGCTCATCCTCTTCGATGAGTTGGATGCCATTGCGCCATCGCGGGCTACAGCCGACGCCCACCACCAGCAGTCTATGGTCGCGCAGTTGCTGGCCTTGCTGGATGGACTTGAGTCACGCGCAGGGGTGTTCGTTCTGGCTACTACCAACCGACCCAAGTCCATTGATTCGGCGCTGCGAAGGCCGGGGAGGTTCGACCGGGTGGTCTGGATGAAGCTGCCAGATGAGCAGGGAAGGGCAGCTATACTGAGATACTACCTGAAACCGCTGAAGCTGGATTCGAGCATTGATCCTCTTGCTCTGGCTGCCGACCTAGCCACGGCGGCCGATGGCGCGTCCGGTGCGGACCTGGAATACCTGTGCCAGACGGCGGCGAGGGTTTGCGTGAAAGAAGGAATGAGTCAATGCACGGTGCCGGAAGAACTTACCATAGGCCGAATGCATTTCGAGACGGCGCTACTATCTCTGGACCATCTCTCCATCCATGACATCAGTCCGGTCGTTCCAGTCGCCGCAGGTCAGTCCGGATAGATCAGTCCGGTGTCCCTCTAAAGAGGGACACACCGGACGGACTGATCTCTAACCGGTATGACCCAGGCGGAATGACACCGGACTGATACCGGACCGGACTGAACGAAAACACAACCACAATCTCCTACAATGCCGCATTCTCCCTTGCAGCCATCGCCTTGTCAGTCTATGCCTTGGTGAGGTACACTATGTCTGCGAAGAGATGGCGCTGTCGGCAGGGCTATGCTGTTGTCTCGTGCGACTTGAGAGGAAATATCAATGGACGAACCTAGAGGTGAGATAGTCATATACGAGTCGGCGGAAGTCGGTGCCCGTGTAGAGGTTCGGCTGGAAAAGGAGAGCGTTTGGCTTGATGCCCACCAGATGGGGGATCTGTTTCAACGCGATCGCTCTGTCATCCTGAAGCACATACGTAATATTTATACCACAGGCGAACTCAGCCAGGAATCAACCTGTGCAAAATTTGCACAGGTTGCCCAGGACGGCAAAACGCGTCTGATGGACCTATACAATCTCGATGTTATCATTGGTGTTGGTTACCGCGTGAACTCACGCCGTGGCACCGAGTTTCGAATCTGGGCTAGCAGCATTCTTCGCGACCACATCATCAAAGGCTATACTATCAACCAGCGCAGACTCGCTGAACAAGCCGAGCATTACCAGGAGCTTCAAGAAGCCGTTCGTCTCATCGGAGAGGTCCTCACTCAGCAGGCTTTGAACGCCCCGCAGGCCGAAGGACTCCTTCACGTTATTACCGACTACGCCTACGCGCTTTCAGTACTTGATGACTACGATCACCAGCAGCTTACGATAAGGAACATCACTAGCAGAAAGCCATTCGAGATAACTTACGAAGCCGCGCGGAGTGCCATTGATGCGATGGCTCAACGAATGAAACAGGATGGTAAGCAACCCGGTCTGTTCGGCAGAGAGAAGGACGATTCATTCAGAGGTTCGCTTGCAGCGATATACCAGACGTTCGGCGGAGAGGATTTGTACCCGAGTATCGAGGAGAAGGCCGCGCACTTGCTCTACTTCGTGACAAAGAACCATTCATTCACAGATGGGAACAAACGGATCGCGGCCGCAATCTTCCTGTGGTTCCTCAATGCAAACGGACTGCTGTATACCGAAGACGGACGGAAGAGATTAGGTGATAACACCCTGGTGGCTCTCACTCTGATGATAGCTGAGAGCAGGCCGCAGCACAAAGACGTCATAGTCAGGGTGATAGTCAACCTCATCAACAAGGACAACCCGTAGAGTACGCGGGGCATTATCTCTTGGATAGTTTCAGCAAGTGGTCACGGCCAAACCCATCCAGGAACTAACTCACCAAACTCACACGCCATACATTCGGGACCCAGCTCCTCGAAGCCATCTCCGGGTGAGTATGGTGAGTTTGGTGAGTTTCATGTCCAGTCTCCTCAGAAGAGTGCATGTGCGCGTGCTCATGCGCCCGCACGTGGAAACGAAGTGACAGATGACGGGGACAAACTCGTCAAACTCACCAAACTCACCACGGCCCGATATCTAAGAAGGTAGTAGAGGACCTGGCCACGTGGATTGGCGCACAGTGAGAGGAGCTTGCTAAGATGACTGATTATCGCGCGCCGTGGTCGAGATCGCTGAAGCTGTCAACGCGGCTGGTTCTTGCGTTGATGGGTGGCCTTTGCTTGGGAATGGTCTGGTTTGGGTTATACCGGGTTAACCTCGGCGACCCGGGCGGTTGGGTGGCGATGGCTTCATGCGGTGTGCTTCCGGTGGTCATGTTGCTGACTCCTCTGTGGGCGCCGCGGGGTTATCGAATCACTGACAATGCCGTCGTCATCCGCAAGAGGGTCGGGGATGAGCAGATATCCTTCGACGAGATTGCTTCGGCCGAGATACGGGACAGCCGGGAGGTGCTTGCAGGGGCGATGAAGGTGATGGGTTCCGGCGGCTATTACGGCACTTATGGCAGGTTCAGCGGCGGGGCTTTGGGTTCATTCAGAGCGTCGGTAACCAATGACGGCCCGGTCGTTGTGCTGAGGATGAAACACGGAAACCCCTTGGTCATTTCCCCCGAGTATCCCACCGACTTCCTGCGGGAACTGGGCAGCCGGACGGGGGTGCAAGTCCAGGAAAGGGAAACAACCGATCAGCCACCCGTCTCCTACAGACCGCCGCTCAGCCCTGGGGAGTTGGTGATTGAGGTTGCCTCGCTGGCTCTGCTGCTAGTCTGCTTCGCGCTGACCGCCCACTTCTGGGATAAGCTTCCTGAGACCGTCCCCACACACTTCGGGTTCCTGGGCAAGCCCGACTCGTGGGGACCGAAGAGTAGGATACTGATCCTGCCAGGAATGGCGCTTGTAACCTATGTGGTATTGACAGCGATGACCGCGATCATCTCAAGAATCAACAAAGCCCCAGCGGCTCATCCAAAGGCAAGAAAAGCGGTTGACCTGACTCGCTGGGCGTTTGGTACCATCAAGTGCTGGATATTGTTCATATCTGCGTACACTATCTGGCAGACCGCTTTGATTGCACTGGGCAAATCCGAGGGGCTTGGCGTCGGCTTCACCCTCGTGACTCTGTTGGGCTTCATCCTTGGACCGGCGGCGCTCATCCCAATGGCGCTTCGCTCGTCCAAGTCCGAACAGGAGTAGTGACGCGCGGGAAGGTCATTTGCCTCCGCACGGTCAATATTCGAGAGTCTGCCACGACTTGGTCGATGGCCTCAGTGGGAATATCGGCAAGGCGACGGGGACGCCCGGTAGCCTTTGCGCGTGGCACAGACTCGATGCCTGTTCTGTTGAAAGCAGCAACGCCATTCCTGGCAGCGCGCTCGGACACTGACAGCGCCACGCCGATCTGGGCAGTGCTCTTGCCTTGCGAGGACATAAGAATGCAAAGCGCTCGTCTGCGGGTTGCTCCGTCTTGTGATTGGGAGAGCAATCTGAGTTGGGCCACTTCTTTAGGTGTGATGGTTCTAGCAAACGTCGCCATGCGATGATTATATCACGCGCTGTGGGTGAACATAATAGGGCTTCATTGTGGACTGTTTTGAGCTCTTGGACGCCAATTCCAGGTGAGTTCTAGTGAGTATAATGAGTTTGATGGTAAGCGTCAAACCACCCCCACCTTGTTTGGCTTCCTGACTTGAGCGATACT
>CAZTAO010000118.1:0-7360 GCA_964611645.1 uncultured bacterium
GCCGGGAAGTTCCTGTTGACCGCGCTTCCAAGAGAGCACGAGTCACCATATCGGCATCTGCAGAACAGCCGAGCATACTGCTGGCGTTCAGACGGTCGGACGTGGAACTGAAGGGCAGGTGGACAAGCCTCCCGTGGGAAATGGCCGTTGCCGCATCTGAGGCGGGTTACGTGGTCGCCCAGGGCGACGGCTTCTACAACCACGTCGGCGGGAGAGCCTACATAATCGGCAATCTGCCTCGGGCCAAGAGCATTCGGCTCAAGGGCGCCTACGGCATGTTCGACCGCCCAATGACCCTCGGCGACGGGGTAGTGAGGATCAACGACACAGAGGTTCTCCGAGTCCCCCCGGGAGCTGAGCCATACAGCATGCAGCCCTTCGATACGGACATATCCACCTACGCCGGACAGTACATCATACTGGAGTTCTCCTCAGACGGCAGAGTCACCGGCCCAGCCCCCGCAGGGTGGAGTGGTCCGGAGATTGTGGTGGGGCCGTAGGACGCTGCAGCCGCGGCGAACATAGGGCTTTCGCCGAGAGTCGTGGCAAAGGTGAATGATGAAGACAAACAACCCTGATATACATCCCGAGACGATCAAGATGTCGGAGTATCTGCGAGCTATTATCGCCGCCGGTTCAGTCCGCCCCACAGATGTCGAGTTTCTCTCGCCAATCCGGTGCAGACAGCGTCGCAACAATCGGCTATGCACGGGGAAGATCAAGATCACTCCGAGGGCTGAGGATATTGAGTGGCAATGCACGAGATGCGAGTCGCATGGAATCATAACCGGATGGCGGGGCTGCGATTCCGACATGAGCGAGTATGCCATCGCCTCGGATGCATCCGGCCTGCTGATGCTCTATGCTCCAGAAAACGAGTATCGGGCTCTGCAGAACGTATTGATGTACACACTTGCACAGGACGCGCTTGTTGCCGGCGCAGTCTGGACTGGGGATGAAGTCCTACTCACTGCCTCACGCGCAGACTTCGACACACTCGTGGGCAATCTCGCATTCGAGGTAAACCATAGTCAAGGCAGGAAGCAGATTGTGCTGAACGATCTTTGCGAGAGAATCGAGAGATTGGTGGAGAGGGCAAAGCGACGCTGAACTCAGGAGCGGGACGTCCGGTGACCATTTCTTTGGATTCCACAATAACAATAGGAGAGAACCAGTGCGTAGACCCCGAAGTAGAAACGAAGGCGACGGCGAAAGCCATGAGAATAGAAAGGGCGGCCACCAGCATGGGGCCGAAAGCCAGCCAGGTGACGGAGCTTGGCCTTTTCAGGGACGTTTCACGAATCCCGAGGCAGATCTGGAAGCAGCCAGGCAAATCGATCCGCACACGGGCGTGATGTCCATGACCATGTACTGGCGGCCCAAAGCCAATGCTGAGGGGTTTGATTCAGGAGAAAAGGTTCACGTGTCGATCTTCTTGCCACGCAAGGCTGGCGATCTTTGCCCGTGCGGTAGCACGAAACGCTTCAAGGATTGCTGCTCTCGGAAGCCGAAGTGGGATGTCTTAGTGCCAAACCCAGGCCTTGACGGATATGATCTCATGCGGCCCATATCAATGACATATGTTATCTCAGATAGGGATTTGGTTGTCGAGCGCTTGCAAGCGGACCCCAGGTTCAGGTTGGTTGACCACGAAGAACCCCACTGGCTCTTTCTCGATGTTCCGCCACAAATCCACAAGTACGGCATTGTGAGCTTCGGAGACGTGGATATCAAAGAGGCACAATGCTTGCGTCTGGAAACAATGAGCGGCACGCGGATGGAGTATCTGCGCAGAACAATCGAAAGCATTTGTGGTAATGCGGTATCGCTTCCATACTATGAAGAAGGGGAATTGGTCGTCGTGAGGAAACCTCGCAGGTCCTGAACGTGTGCAGGTTCTCGAGGTGACGTCCGCCCCACTGCTCGCCGACATCCACATTCACGAAACCGACTAACCTCATTGTCCGGACGATCCGTTCCCGGGATGCCAGAATTGCCGCACCATCCTCAGGTTTGACAATCATCGTATTTCAAAGAAATACTTGCATCTATCTCAAAAGGCGCGCATACTGAGGCCAATGATAACCAACGTTCGGCACCGGTTTGCTTTCGTCACCCCCGTGGATCGTTACCATCTTCTGCGAATGACCGAATCCCCCGCCAGCGGCAATTACGCCTCGTGCTTCCCGTTGCGAATCTCAACAACATTCGAAGGGTGGCACTGAATTGGCTAACAAATCACTTTACGTAGGTAACATGTCCTACAACACTACAGAGGCCGACATACGCTCGCTGTTTGAGCCTTATGGGCCGATCGCTGAAGTAAGAGTCATCGGTGACAAGGGCTTCGCGTTCGTAGAGATCCCCGAGGGGAACATGGCTTCAGCTATCGAAGCTAACAACGGCAAGGAAGTCGGCGGAAGAACGCTGACAGTCAACGAAGCCAAGCCCAGGACCGAGCGCAGTGGCGGCGGCGGTGGTAGTCGCAGCGGTGGCGGTGGCTACGGTGGTGGCCGCAGTGGCGGTGGTGGCGGTCGCTACTAATAACTAGTAGACTGAGGGCATTCGGTGCATTTGCCGCGCGTAAGCGCGCTCCCGGGAAAGCGAACCTTTCTTAGCATCGGGTGCCCTCTAGATTTCTGACCCTACGCTCGAACCATAGCTCGGTGAACTCGCCCACGCTAAAGTCTTTGTACGCAATCCCATCGGGTCCGTCGCCAGGGAGTATGGCCTAGGCTGGCGCGTGAGCCGCAGCACTCGCAAAAGACGAACGGACCCGTCCAACCCCAACGCCACGGGCAGCTTCCTCACAATCGTGCAATACGTGTACCGCACCCTACTCCCCGTCCACGTCCACGAACCGATAGCCAACACTCCGAACCGTGCGGACGCGAACAGGCCGATCTGGATCGTCCTCTATCTTCTCGCGAAGCCACCGGATATGCACATCCAGGGAACCGGATTCCGGGTCGAGGGACTCCTGCCATACCTTCATCTTGAGTTCTTCCCGGGGCACAACGCGGTTCTTGTTGGCCATCAGGAGCTTGAGTAGCTCGAACTGTTTGAGTGGCAGGTGGACCTCCCGGCCGTTGACCTTCACAGTTCGGCGCGCTGTGTCAATGTCCACGCCGCTGCCCAGGAGATGGGGGGGCGCTTGCTCGGAACGTGACTGTTTGGCCGCGCGCCGAATCACAGCCCTGACTCTGCCGACTAGTTCTCGCACGCCGAATGGCTTGGTCACGTAGTCGTCTGCACCCAGTTCAAGGGCCAGGACCTTGTCGATCTCATCGTTCTTCACCGAGAGCACTATGATGGGGACGCCCGATGTATCGCGTATCTGGCGAATGAGATCCGTGCCAGATAATCCGGGCAGAACCTGGTCAAGGATGATCAAACTGGGGCCGAACAACCTGGCTGTCGCCAGACCAGTGAGTCCGTCCCCGGCAACCTGAACCTCGAAGCATTCGGCTCGCAGGGCATAGGCCACGGATTCGGCGATGGCGGCGTCGTCTTCGATGATTAGAATGGTATCGCTCAATGGAACCTCCCGGGTGGGTGCGGTATGACACCTTACAGCAGTAAATCATATCCCGATTAAACCTCGCAGTCAAATACAGACGGGCCACGCGGCGCTGTGGGGTGGCAGTGTGAGCAATGGATTGTATATGGTATGATAGTTCCGGCTGGCGATGAATGCCGTCAGAACACGTGGAATCAACTGGTCGGCAATCCGGAATAAGCCTCGCCGGCAAGTTCAGGCGAATTGCCGAACCTAAGCGCAAACACAAAGGAGTCATCCATGGGAGACAAAGGCGGAAAAAAGGACAAGAGTAAGGCGCAGAAACAGGAAGTCAGCAAGAAGGAGAAGTCGAAGAAAGACAAGCAGCAGCAGAACACGCAGTGAAATAGCGGAGGTAGACCTGTGACTTCCCAGCGCCGAAAAACCAAAGGACCAGACACAGTCAACTATGGGGATGTGGCGATGACATTGCGCGAGTTAGACATGGCGCAACTGATCTTCTCCGGAATGACCTGCCAGGAAACCGCCAACAAATTGCTGCTCAGCAAGAGGACAATCGACGGGTGTATGGCTGGGCTTCGTGCTAAGTTGGGAGTGTCGAACAAACTTGAGTTGTTCACGAGGCTCAAGGAACTTGGCATCGTCAGGTAGCAAGTATCCGGCACTCAGGAGTCACAGTGCATCCCAGATTACCTGCTGCCGCCAAAACTCGCTTCACATTCCGGCACCACTCCCTTTCTCTCCGAACCCCCAGGCATTCCTCTGCTCCTCCCAAACCACCGGGAAGCTCCCTTCGCACAACCCCTTGTATGTAAGTCCGTCCGGCTCCTCGCCCGCCAGTATTGCCCGCACTATATCCGGTGCCAGCAGCGTAAGTCGCAACACACGCGCAACGAACGACCGGTCCATCTTGAGAGCCTCAGCCAATTCAGACACTGACTTGTATTTCCCGCTGGCGATGAGACCATCCCAATGATACGCCCGGGCTATGGTCCCCGCCAGGGATCTATAGTACGGATTGGCAGCAGGGTCAAGGCATGGTATGATGATTCCTGACAGTGATGGCTGCTGCTAGAATAGCTGGAATCGTTCTGGGCTGGCAACCTGGAGGAAAGTCTAGAGCCTGCTTCTAGCAGCACCCCCGGAGGCAACATCATCATGCGCTTGTTGAGTAGATCCCTGCTTCTCGTCGTGACCATGTTTGTGATCTTGCTGTCTGCGCCAACGTTCGCTGCGGCGAAGAAGAAGCCGGCCAAAGTGGCCGCGCCCAAGACTTATCCACCGTGCGTGTTCGGGCTGATTCCGGTGGCCGACGGCAATCCGAAATCCTCCGGATCGGGCTGGACGGTCAGCTATAACTTGGTGGATACCGCCGTTGTGTCTCTGATTCGCAAGAGCTCTACTCCACACTATGGCGCGATAATCGGCATAGTGCAGGGAAGCTACCGTCACAAGATCAAGCTAAAATCACCGCTGATGGTGTCCTCGAAGTGGGGGGAAGGCCGGGATCATACTCTGGCCAGAGACAGCGTGGAATTGGCGGTGTATTTCGAGTTGCGGCTGCGTCACTGGTCGGGGGCTGTGACCAAAGAGTGGCGCAAAGAGCCACTAGGCACGCTGCCGGGGAAGGGCAACGTGGGGGATGTTGACCGGGGAACAAAACCGCAGTCCGCGAGTTTCTCGGCGGCGGGCCTGAAGATATCCGGAGTGCCCGGCATCTCCTGGTCCAGCCACGACCAGCAGTACATTGTTTGCCGTGGGCCGAGCGGTCGCGCCTTGGCCGTGGAACTGCGGGCCAACTGGGACGCCTACGGTAACGGGTTCCTGGACCAGATAGAGCTTTTGGACCGCGATGCCTTGCCCCTCGCGATGCGGACATTCGCTCCCTACCGGCAACAAGCCAAGCAGGCGATGATGACAATGCTGAACAGCCTCCGCTGGAACAGCGCCGCCTTCGCCGGGCTCAAGCCCGGCCCGCCGGAGATTCCCACCGAGGCCACTATTCGCCTCGCCGTGAACGCCCTGACTACAATGGGCATCGGCCCCGTGGAGAAGGCCCTCTGCACGGTGCAAATGCCGGACGGACGCAAGCTGACCGGCAACACTGGCGCCACCGGAGAGACAACCATCACCATTCCACTCCGCGACCCAAAATCCCCTATGCGTGTCAAGGTAGTGGCAGTCCAGGCGGATGCGGCAACCGCTTACTACGCAGGCGGCGTGCGCTACCCATCACTACTTCGCGCCGGTTGCCCTGCGATCTGGCCCACTGACCGCACCGTGGAACTGAAGCCGGCCACCAGCTTCGAGGGCGCTGCCGATGTTACCCTGCCACTCTGCGTGGTAGACGTTGGCATCAGCCAATGGAACAGCGTAACCAAGCAATCGACGCCGGCAAGCCTGCCGGTGATGATCAAAAACGCTGCGCAGAAGGCCGTTCTGCAAGCGGAGCCGGAAGTATTTCAGGCGACCGGGGAACTGCGCATGCTCATCCCACCGCGCGATATCTGGCAGATCGAGAACCTGAACATCGTGGCTTTCGACCGAGCCGACAAAGGCCGGCGCGACGCTGCTTTCGTGCCGGCGCCGGATGCCGGTGAGCCGGTCTCGGTCCAACTGGACGTGAACGATCTGGCCTGGCGCATTCAGCGTATGCGAGAGAGGCTGATTGCCTTGTTCATGCCCATCGTAGGAGTGGAGCGCGCCAGCGACCTTGCCAACGTCCGGGTCAATTTCGTCACCGAATCCGGCGCGCGCTACCTTGACGGCGTGATTCAGCTCGAGCAGAGCTACGACCCCACCGACGACGGCCCGAGCGAGACACTGCTCCACGAGTGGTCGCACCACATTGCCGCAGTGCTCGCCCCAGACCCAGGTGTGGAGGGTCGAGTCGGCGGCGCGCACGAGCTATGGGGACGGGCGCAATATCGCGAGACCGCCTGGGATGAGGCCCGCGCGCACTTCCTTGCCCAGGAACTGGCTCGCGCATTTCGCGCCCCGCGCACTACCGACCTGTTACCTGCCCAAGCCACCGATGTCGCCAACCTACAGCCGCCCGATGGCGGCGGCGGCCAAGTCGAAGGCGTGATCGCAACGGCCCTCTTGGATCACTACCAACGCACCGGCTACGGTACACCGGACAGGGCACTGGCCGATTTCCTGGCGGTGGAAGGTGACGTACGGCAACGGACAGGGCGTCCGCCCAGGACAGTGGAGGAGTTCATCAGTGGAAAGGCGGCCTATATGGACAGCCGCAAGGACACGCCCCCGGCCCAACGGCAGGACCTGGCCCCGCTGGCGGAACGATACCGTCTCCTGGCTGCTCCCTGAGCTGACTACGCGTAACCGGCTTGAGAGTGATGTTCCAGTCAACCAGCAGATTATCGGAGCTTGCCTGTGACTATGTCTCGCACGGATAGGGCAAGAAGCCCGAGCACTCCGATGCATCCGGTCAGGAAGAATGGCAGGTCTTGGGTGTCTGTCGCGGTGCGGAAACCGTTCCACTGAATGAGTCCGCCGCCGTAGCTGGTCACATTCAGCCCATTTGTGACGACAATGATCACCACGACAATACAAGCCAGGAGGCCGACTACTCCCATCACCCGCCGCGCCACGCCGGCAAAGAGAGCGCCCAACGCCAGGGCTGCGGCAGTCACCAAAACGATCTGATACTCTTCGTTGAGCAGCGGCTGGGCTGTCGCGAGTATGGCGAATACCCCAGTCACCGGCCACCAGGCCAGACGCTTCAGAACAACCGACCGGGCTTCGCGCCCGTGGGCGCGAAGCTCTGGTGTTTGGCTATCTATGCGCGTATATTATGGCTGATGTGAGATGTTTTGT
>CAZTAO010000119.1:0-7123 GCA_964611645.1 uncultured bacterium
CGGTTTCAGGTTTTGTGACGTGCCAGAACTGCAGGTTGCAGTATAGGCCGCTGTCTTTGTAAGTGAGCGGTGTCCTGTCGGCCTTCACATCCGCCGCAGAAGCAGCAGAGGCGCCCAGCAGGATTCCCACAACTAATACGATGATAGTGATTCTCATTCTTATCTCTCTCCTCAAAGCCACTGCCCCAGATGTACCGCACCCGGTCATCTGGACACGGCATTGCGTTATGCCGCTGCTAGTCTTGGGCACTGGTTTTTATAGTGCTGCCGGGCTTCCAGCGGCGTCATGAAGCCCGACGGGCCTTCGAGTGGATTCAGTGTATGCAAACCGCGTGCCACACGTGAGCTTGTGTTACATATTCAACAGAATCCTCGGCAACTCCTCCTTTGCATGGTACCGGGAGAACCATTCACCCAGGATGGGAGCCTTTTCCCCAGCCCCAGTAACATCCCCTCTCCCAGCGTACTCATCCAGAAACAAACCATCTCTATTAGATTTCGAGGCTAAACCGGCGTCTCTGGACTCACCCCCCCGAGTCCAGAGCTTTCAGAGAGAAAGTGGCAAAACAGAGAATTTGGGGCCGAAATGTGCCGCAAGTGGCCTCGCTTGCTCTGGCTGTGGCTCGTGCCCATCACTGGAAAAAGACTCATAGACTCCGGCAAGTTTGCTTCCATTTCCGAGCTTGCTATCGCAATCGGTATGGATTTCTCCTACGCCGCGAGAATCTACCGGCTTACATACCTGGCCCCAGACATCATTGAGGCAATCCTCAATGGGAGGGAGCCGGACGGGCTATCGATGAGGGTGTTGTGCAAGCCGGTGCCGATGAACTGGGACCAGCAGAGGGAACTGTTGGGTTTCCACAGCTAGTAATCACTGTTTAGTTCTCCACCGGCACTGCCTCACGTTCACTTGCCGACATCACCACGGCGGGTGCCTCGTCACGTGAGCGGTCCAGTTCACAGGTTTGCACTGTCCCTCTTAGCCTCTCGACGTGCCAAACGCCCCTTTGAACGGAGTCACCGGATGCCGAAAACCAAGCCGCCGCCGACCGGGAAATGCGCAGATCTGCTCGGTACGGGGTTTTTGCGACCTACACCATCACAGTGGTGAGAACTTGGCCGGGATGCAGGAGCGAGACCCGGTGGCTCTGATATCGAGTCCGAAGACAAGCCGTGGGGAGCTTGGATTCCGGCGCGATGATTTTGCTTATGACCGAGAGCGCGACGAGTTGAGATGTCCTGCCGGGCAAGTTCTATCGAGACACAGCAGGAAAGACCCGACTTCCCAGTATTACCGAGCTAAGCCTAAGGCATGTAAGAGTTGTGAGCATTTCGGCGTATGCACGAAGAGCAGGAGCGGTCGCAGTGTCTGCATATCGAAGTACGAAGACCTAGTTTTGGCGAACAGGGAGCGAGTCCATAGCGAAAGCGCCCGTCCGCTGATGCAGATACGCAGGCAACGAGGTGAGGCGCCGTTTGGCTACCTCAAGATGTTTGGGGGGTCACGCAGATTTGCCGGGCGTGGTCTGGCTTACGCTTCCAAGAAGACACTGATCGCCGCTGCGGGCTGGAACCTACTGCGCCTTGTGAAGACCATAGAAAGGGCGAGGCTGTTGGATGCCCCTGTGTCTGGCATAATTGCCCTTGTCATGGTCATCTGGAACACCTAGGCTGGCTCGCCAACCCGATATCCCCGCCCAAAGGCCAGCCACTATACTCGGGCTAGGAGACTCATAACCAAGCCAATGACCATAGGGCTTGCGCCGGAGCCCAGTTTATCCGGCGGCTGATAGGAGTCTGTCCGAGTAATCGAAAACAGAGCCGAAAACCGGGAATTCATAGGTCTCAAACGTTGGAGAATCTCCGAGAGGCCGTTTCTCGGTCAATCTGGTGCGTCGTAAATTCTGGCGACATTAAATTCTGGAATACTCGGACAGGCTCCTAGGCAACGTAACACAGCTAAACACTATGTTCGCAATGTCCTTCGCCTGGATCTCATCTTCGTGTGACCACGGCAAGTTCAGCCCCGCAACGTCGCCGAAGTCCGTGTTGACTGCCGCCGGGCACAACGTAGTCATCCGGATGCCGTGCGGACGAACCTCTTCGTAGATCGACCGTGTCAGCCCCATCACTCCCCATTTGGCCGCGGTGTACGCCGCGAAGTGCGGGAAATGCTTGGTTGATGCTATCGACGCCACATTCAGAATGATCCCAGTCTTGCGGCTGATCATATACGGAAGCACCGCGTGGCAGCAGTAGCACACGCTGTTGAGGTTCGCGTCGATCTGATCGGTGATGTCCTCAATCTTCGAGTCCAGAAAGGGGCCCACCAGTCCGTAGCCGGCGCTGTTGACCATTATGTCCACCTGGCCGAACTCACGTATCGACTGCTCCACAAGTTCCCGCACCTCGTCGTATCTCCTGACATCGGTGGGGACCGCAAGCGCTCTGCCTCCGGCCGCCGTGATATGCGAAGCCAGTGCCTCGAGCCTGTCCTTGCGTCGAGCTGCAAGCACCACCGCGCAGCCCGCCGAGGCCAGTTTCTCCGCGACGGCCTTTCCCATTCCCTAAGACGCTCCCGTCACGATTGCTACTTGTCCCGTCAATTCATTTGCCATTGTCTTTGGTCCTTTCAATCGCCTAGTCTCGCGCTGATTCCTGCAGACTCAGCCGGTCCTTCAGCACGTCAATCTCCAGCATTCCCGGATCGATTCCGTCGGATACCGCCAGCGCGGCAGCGGTCCCGGCAACCTCGCCCATTTTCATAATTGTTCGCTGAAGTCTGCAAGCCGAAGCCGCAATATGACTGAAGCTCGCCGCTCGGCTCGCTATCAGAAGGTTGTCGAACCCCTTTGGGCGAAGACACCGGAAAGGTATCCCATAGGGGCCGTTGGTCACCGGCAAGTCAAACGAGTTGTGCAAATCCAGAGTATGGTCTGCAATGACCACGATGTCGGGATGGTCCTGGCCTTTCAGGCCCGCTGTGCAGTCGAGTTCGGTCATAATGTATTCGCCCATAATCCTGCGTGACTCGCGAACCCCGATCTCCGGAGCAATGCCCGCCAGTCCCCAAGTCGGCAAACCGCCCTCTGTTTGAAGCCAGTACAGGTGCGCGTGAACCATACGCCGTGCTTCGTGCAGGATACGGTGCCTGTACGCAACGTCGAGCATGTTACCCTCTATCATGCCGCACCTGTTGATGAGCCGGTCCCCATTGGCCATGCCGCACCAGGCCGGTTCTCCGGTGCAGTGATCGGGCGCTGTGTCTCTGGGCAGCCAGGGCACTTGTTTCTCGCCCATGTCACGCACCCGATATATCAGTGTCGAGGGATTCAGGCGAACCACCGGTTCTTCCGGAGCCAGTGACTCCCCAAACTCAGAGCGGGCGTCCTCGCCGATTCGATAATCGCAGCCTGCCAGGACACAAAGATCGCCGTCGGCGGTGCAGTCTATGTACTGTTTGGCCGTTACCCGGAACATGTTGCCCGGCTGGCCAACGGTCACGGACCTGATACGCCCATCAACGGCATCCACGCCCGTCAGCGAAGTGCCCAAGTGCAGGTCGCAGTTGCCGGTTTCGAGTAGCATCTGCCGAACGACCCAGTCAAACGCCCACGGCTCGAAACCCATCTGCTTGCCCACACACGTTTCGGGCTCGCCGGCGGAATAGGGGAGTCCATCAGTCCCCCCGGGAAGCGCCGACATGCGCTCCCACAGCTCTTTTGGAAATGGCCCGCCGCCCAACACCGGTTGCCAGACGTGAACCCAGGCCATTGTGGTTGTGCCGCCAACGACCTGGTTCTTTTCGATGGCGATCACTCGCGCGCCGTTTCTCGCCGCAGCAAGGGCTGCGCCGAAACCGCCGGAGCCGACGCCAAAGACACAAACGTCACACCGCAGGACGTCGGCGGTGTCGGAGAAGGGATGGGAGTTATGGGAAGTATGGGAATGATGGGATGTATGAGAGGCACTCGTCCCATTACTCCCATTCTTCCCATCATTCCCATCGCCTTCTATGTTCATAACCTGTCCACTATACACTGAAGCAACAGCTTCGCCGCCTTCTTATCCGGAATACGACCCCGCACGGAGGAGTCGAGGTCAGTCATCGCGAACGCCGGCATCGCTGCGCCGACGCAGGAAGGGCACCCGTCCTCACATCCGCATTCTTCGATGATGGTAAGCACCGTTCGCAGCATCTCCTCCAGGCGGTCCTTGCAGCGTTTGGCATAGCCCATCCCGCCGGGATAGCGGTCAAACAGAAACACAGTGTCAACGCCGAGGCAGCTCGCGTCCACGACACTGCCGATGTCCTGCGTGTCGCACATAGTATAGAATGGCGCGACTTCCACAAGCACGTTGGCGATACCGCATAATCCGGCAAGCGCACTTGTCACCACCAAAGCAAGTGTTCTCAAAGTCACTACCAATATCCCCGCCAGCGGCCTTCCCAGTATGTCCACAGCCAGGAGGTGAGGGCGTCGTGGTCGATGAGTTCGCCCTCTATTCGCCATTCGGGTGAAAGCGTTTCGCTCGGAAGCGGCATTACGAATCGGAATGTGTCCACATCCAGTCCTTCGACGATCGTTCTGGCTGTTCCGACCATATCCTCTCTGGGGAACCACCTTTGTGCATTCACGCATGCCCTGGCAAATATGGCATTACGGCCTGTTCGAGTTGCCTGTCCGCCCCATCCGGCGTTGCTTGGAGTGGACGTGCCCGTGTCGCCGTCATAGTACCAGGATGTGTAGTATGTGCCGTCGGGCTGGACACCGGTCCGGCAGATGGTGAAAACGCTAAACATCATGCTTCGCCATAGTTCCTGGTTAGCCGGGTCTACCTCCATCATCAGGCTCGGCAGGTAGAGCATGCGAAAAGCAGTGTACCCGCCAAAACTCTTGCCCGGCGCGGCCCACTTCTTCTCCAACCCGCACTTGTCGTACAGCCGCTTTATCTCACTGACATACTTCGCATCCCCGGTTGCTCGCCAGGCCATGTTCAGCAGCGGGACATAGATCAGCGCGTCGCTCCAGTCAAAGGCATTCCAGGTCTCGTCGGCGTCCCACGTAACGGCGAAGTACCTGCCGGGTCTGGCCATGTACCGATATTTGATCTGGTAGTTGGCGATGCCTACTACGATCTCATCTATGGTCGCTCTGTCTTCCGGTGGAGCGATGTCCCGATATGCCCAGAGGCCGACCGTCACGCACTGAACCTGGTCCCCGGAAGTCTGCAGCGTGAACTTCCCGCCATAGGGCTTGCACAGGAATCCAGGCTCGTCGTTCTTCGCACCGAGGTCGTAGATGTACTTCAGCGCGCCAAGCGTCCGTCGGCATATAGCCAGTGTCTTCGGGTCGGCTGTGCAGCGATACTTGTATGACATTGCAGCCAAGTAGAATCCCGTGTTCGAGGAAGTATTCTCCCAGGCCCTCCACACGTGCATCGGCGGCAGGCCAAGATCGGCCTCCGTCTTGCCCTGCAGGTGGCGGTGTCTGTACGCGCCTTTGTAGTCCTCCGCTGTGGGCATTTTGAAGTCTTTGCGCGTGAGCATAGGTATCATTCCGTGCGCCTGGACAGTCTTGCGTTCGATTATATTCTGCAGACGAGTTGCCTTTGCCAGCAGTTGTTCAGACGTCATGCTTGCCTCAGCAGCAGTCTGGCCGATGGCCGTGAGTGCCACAAGCGCCATTGCTGTCATCAGAACCGATGTTATTGACATAGAATCCCCTTTCATGCCGCATAGAACCATGGTAGTGGGCATCCGGACACATCACCACATATTACTCCCCAAGCGTGAACTCACCCGTTCTGCTCAGGTCGTGGAAACTGCCGAGGTAGTTCGGGCTCCAGGCCAACAGGCGCGTGGACTCGGGTGACGCCCGGTAGAAATTGGCGTAGAACTTGCCTCCAGGAGCCACGCCTCCCGGCAAGAGGCTCGACAAAGGAATCGCCAACTTTACGCGCCACTTCCCCGCCTCCCGGGTCTCGGACTCTATCACAGCGCCGCTGTTCCACTCGCCGGACTGCGTGTCACGGGCTATCGCCGAGACTCTGCCGGTGGGGCCGATAATCAACTGCCTGCTGGGGCCGGAACGCTGCCGGGCGAAAAACACTTCCCAGTCGTCGCCATCATAGACCTGCGGGCCGGCCACCAGTCGGCTCGGGTCCATCTCCTCCTGCAGTTCAATGTACAGAAACTGTCCATCGTGCGCCAGTTTCGACGTTACCTTGCGCTGGGTCTTGCCTCCCTGAACATTGCTCCACTGACCCATGTCCGCTGCCCTGCTCCAATCGAAGCCGGCAAGTTCACCCGGTCTGCCTGTGGAAACTCGGGGCAGGGTCATGCTGGGGGGCGTCGTCTGTCTCAACATCTTGAACCGCTCGTACTTTTCGACGCCTTCGACCAATGGCTGCAGTATTGCGCGATTGAAGTATTCTACGCGCTTCTTCTCGATATCGTTGGCCGCCTCGGCCTCCGCCTGCTTGATGATGCCCGTGTAGCGGGCCAAGCGCTCTGGGGTCGCCAGGTGGCCGTAGGTCAGTTCCCGGGACTGGTGGTGGGTGGCCGGGGACTTCCTGATGGATTCAGGATACGTGGATGGACTGCTGAACACATTCTCCATATCAAGGTAGAGCTTTTTCATCTGTCTGCCGGCCTTTCCGTAGTAGCCTGTGAAGAACCGGTCCAGAAGAGCCTCCGCGTCCTGATCGATGTCGTTGGCAAGCTTCCATTGCAAGTAGAGTTCGACCTGGTCTCCCAGGTAGCTTTGCCCGAACTCGCTCGAGTGCTCCAGAAATATACCGCGAATACCCGCCTTGTGATACATCCGGGTCTGCTTAACCAGACTATGTGCGAAGAAACCAGGGAACGTCGCATACCCGTCGACTTTGGATTGCAAGGCCGGGAAGTTGTAGTAGAGCCAGACATACAGATGACGTTTGCCTGCTTCGTTTGTGACCCACTGGTTGAAGACCTTGCGATCACTCTTCTCCATTGAAGGACACCACCAGTTGCGCGTATGCAGACACATCATGACGGAGACATTGGGTTCCAACTTCACCTTATCGGGGTAGTAGGCGTAGTCGGAGTAGGCGAGGGCGGATATCCGCTTGTCCGGAT
>CAZTAO010000120.1:0-6952 GCA_964611645.1 uncultured bacterium
TCCTCGCCCTCTATGTAAAGGAAGGCCACAAGCGCAACCCGCAAGAAGAGCAATTCCTCGAAACCGTGGCCAACAGCCTTGCTACAGCCATAGAACGCAGGCGGGGAGAAGAGGCGCTGAGGGAGAGCGAGGAGAAATACCGGGAGCTCTTTGAGAGAATGACAAGCGGCCTTGCAGTTCACGAGATCATCCTGGATGACAATGGAGTTCCGGTCGACTATCGCTTCCTGGGGGTAAATCCCACATTCGAGCGACTAACCGGACTCAAAGCACAAGACATAATCGGCAGAACCGTACGAGACGTGTTGCCGGGCATCGAGTCGACATGGATTGAACGGTACGGCAAAGTGGTTCTTACGGGCGATCCGGTCGCTTTCGTAGACTACAGCGCGGAACTCGGCTGCCACTATGAGGTAACGGCCTATCGGTCAGCGCCGGACCAGTTTGCTTGCGTAGTCGTTGACGTAACCGAACAAAAGCAGGCGGAGGAACATATACAGCGACTCAATGACGAACTCGAGCAGCGCGTTGAGGAAAGAACTGCACAGTTGTCGATGGCGAACAAGGGACTGGAGGCGTTCTCGTATTCGGTCTCGCATGACCTGCGAGCGCCTCTGCGGACAATAGACGGGTGGAGTCTGCTCTTGGCCGAGGACTATGGCGACCAACTTGATGAGCAGGCACGAGTTTACATCGGGCGTGTGCGTTCTGCGGCGCAGAAAATGGGGCAACTGATAGATGATATGCTGCAGTTGGGCAGGGTTGGCCGCGCCGAGATCACAATCACAGACATAGATATTTCGGGGATAGCAGCAACTGTGGCTGCACGGCTGAGCGAGGCGAATCCGGACCGTGACATCAGATTCGAAATCCAACCTGACTTGAGGGCAAATGGGGACGCCCGTTTGCTTGAAGCAGTCCTGACCAATTTACTCGACAACGCAGTGAAGTTCTCCGGGAAGCGTGAGCACGCGGTGGTTGAGTTCGGCACGACCAACACTGACCGCGGGCTGGCATTCTTAGTGCGTGATAATGGGACAGGGTTCGACACAGCTCACGCCGAGAAGCTCTTCGAGGCATTCCATAGGATGAAAGAAGCACAGGCGATTCCTGGTGCCGGCGTTGGGCTGGCAACAGTAAAGCGAATCATCCATAGACACGGAGGAGAAGTCTGGGCGGATGCGCAAGTCGATGAAGGCGCGACGTTCTACTTCACGTTGGCAGGTTGTGCGTAAAGCGACATGGGATTTCAGTAAGGGGTCACCAGGGCGAGTCGTAGATGCGGTGGCGGGCATGGGAAGGCGGATATGGGCGCATGAGCATAGATGCATTTCATGCAGGACCTCCGGGGCTTCACAAGTGTGAGCCTGGTATCAGACGACCTGGACCGAGTCTTGATAAGCTGACCACTATGAGCGGTTCGGCCTGGAGGGAGTCGCCCGCTGCTTGTCCGAAAACGTGGGGGCTTCCGCCGAGGAGATTGCCACTGCGATATTGCGGGGCGCATCAGAGTTCGCGGAAGGAGTACTACGCGAGGATGTTGTAGTACTTGTTATTAGGAAACTCAGCGACGTCGAGCAGGAAGTTGCGCTCGGATCGTCGAAGAGCAGATATGAGTTCTCGGTGAACCCGCAGCGCTCCAGGTAACCGACATCCTCACAGCGCACGGCTATCGGGTGCAGGTCGCGCGAAGCGGGAAAGAAGCCCTGGCTAATATCAATGAGTATGTGCCCGACGCCGTCATCCTCGACCTGATGATGCCGGAGATGGATGGCTTTGAGGTACTCAAGGCTATCCGTGAGAATGAGAGTTGCGCCAGGTTGCCCGTCCTGATCCTGACGGCCAAGCACGTGACTAAGGAGGAATTGAGCTTCCTCAAGGGCAACAACATCCACGAGTTGATCCAAAAGGGCGACGTAAACAAGGCCGAACTGCTGAGAGCGGTGGCCACGATGGTCGCGCAGCCCTTGGAAACACCCGCCGCAACCCTGATCTCGCGGAACCGCAAGCCACGCGCCGGCAAGCCGGTTATTCTGGTGGTGGAAGACAATCCGGACAACTTGCGCACTGCCAGAGCCGTGCTGGGCGACCGCTATCGAGTCATAGAAGCGCAGGACGGACAGATCGGCGTCGAACAAGCGCGAACTCACCACCCCGATCTCATCCTAATGGACATCGGTATGCCCGTCATGGACGGCGTGCAGGCCCTTGAGGAGATTCGCAAGGACGAAGCCCTCCGGCATATTCCGGTGATTGCCCTTACCGCCAGCGCAATGATGGGCGACCGGGAAACGATTCTGGCGCACGGCTTCGACGGCTACCTGTCTAAGCCGATCGACGTAGAATTGCTGACAAAGACGATTCACCAAGCTCTCGATTGACCGGGGGGAACGACTATGACGCCGGACAACCTAAAAATACTGGCAATTGATGACAACAAGGACAACCTGACAACGTTGAAAGCGATGCTGATGGATGCTATGCCCGCATGCAAACTGTCAACTGCTCTCAGTGGTCCCAAGGGGATACAACTGGCCCAGTCCGAAGACCCGGACGTGATCCTGCTCGACATAATCATGCCGGAGATGGACGGATTCGAAATCTGTCGGAAGTTGAAAGCCGACGAACGCTCGTGCTCGATTCCAGTCGTATTCCTGACTGCTCTTCGTACCGATAGCGAAAGCCGAATCAAGGCCCTGGAGGCTGGGGGAGAGGCGTTTCTCGCTAAGCCGCTGGACGAACATGAACTGTTCGCCCAGATACTCGCCATGACCAAGATTAAGACGGCCAACCGGCTGCAGCGGCTGGAGAGAGAACAGTTAGCGGCACTAGTCGCTGAACGCACCAAGGAATTGGAGAAGGAGTTGGGCGAGCGCAAGTTGGCAGAGAGCGCTCTAGTAGAGAGCCGTGAGTTCGCGCGGGCGACCATGGATGCGCTATCGGCGCATATCTGCGTTCTCGACGAGAACGGTATCATTGTTGCCGTGAACAAGGCGTGGCTGGATTTCGCCGAAGCCAACCCACCTGTAGCAATAGCAGAGAGCGGAGAGCGGAGAGCAGAGAGATTGGGCAACACCGGCCTCGGGGCGGACTACCTGGCGGTCTGCGATGCAGCCACCGGTCACGACTCCGAAGAAGCACAAGCATTTGCCGCCGGGATCCGTGAAGTCATGGCCGGCACACGCCCCGAGTTTGAAATGGAATACCCGTGCCACTCTCCCAAAGAGCAGCGCTGGTTCATCGGACGCGTCACCCACTTCGCGGGATTGGGCTCTCACATGGTCGCGATTGCACATGAGAACATCACGGAGAGCAAGCTGACGGAAGAGGCTTTGCGGCAAAGCGAGGAGCGGCTTTCCACTGCGGTTGCGTCCGGTTCGATGGGAATCTGGGGACTGGACCTCAGAACCAACACCTCAGTCTGGGATACACGGACTCACGATATGTTCGGCATTCCAAGGGAAACTGCGCCAACCCAAGAGATGTGGTTGGAGATGATAGTCCCCGAGGATCGTCCTCGTGCACAGGCATCGCTGGAGCGAGTAGTAGCTGAGAAGCGCAAAGACTCGGTGGGGTACAGGATCACCCACCCCGATGGTTCTATCCGCTACATCCAATGCACTACCGACCCGGTTTTGGATGAAACCGGTGCGGTCCGCAGTGTGGTCGGTCTCGACCTGGACATCACCGAACGCAAGTTGGCCGAGATTGCGCTGCGAGAGAGTGAGGAACGATTCAGGGCAATCGCATCCAATACCCCTGACCACATTGTGATGCAAGATCGCCAACTGCGATACACGTTTGTCATCAATCCCCAATTGGGCCTTAGTGAAGATGACATGATCGGAAAGACGGACTATGACTTCCTGCCCGGGGAGGAAGCCGATCTGCTCACACAGGCCAAGACCCAGGTGATGGAATCCGGCGAACCCGTGCACTTTGAGACATCGTTGACTTCCGAAGATGGGAAGCCGGAGTACTTTGACGGATCGTTTGTACCCAGAACGGATGACCAGGGCAATGTTATCGGCCTGCTTGGATACTTCAGGAATATGACCGAGCGCAAGCAGGCTGAAGAAGCGCTGAAGGAGAGCGAGGCAAGACTCCTGACTACGCTCGACGCAACCCCGTTCCCCGTTGCCCTGGTTGACCTCCAGGATAACAAGATTCTTTTCTGGAGTCGCAGCGCCCTCACACTCTTCGGACATACCGCGCCGTCCACACCTGAGTGGTACCAGTTGGCGTACCCCGATCCGGAATACCGGCGCGACGTAGTTGAGCGATGGAAGCCTTCCGTGGAAGAGGCGAGGCTGTCCGGACTTACGGTCAACACTGGGGAATACCGGATCACCTGCCACGATGGTTCCGAGCGTCTTTGTGAACTCTATGCCACATTCCGGGGAGACAGCCTCATTGTCACGTTCAATGACATCACCGAACGCAAGTTGGCTGAGATTGCGCTGCAGCAAACCAGCGCCAAGCTGGTCAATCTCGTCGCACAGGTACCCGGAGTGGTTTACCAATATCGACTATACCCAGATGGGCACTCCTGCTTCCCCTTCGCAAGCCCGGGCATGAACGATATCTACGAAGTGACCCCCGAGGATGTGCGGGAGGATGCTGCGCCAGTGTTCGGACGTCTGCATCCGGACGACTATGACATGGTCTCTGCCTCCATCCAGGAATCTGCCCGTAGCCTGCAGCACTTCCACTGTGAGTTTCGTGTTGTTCTTCCGAAACAGGGCTTGCGGTGGCGATTGTCCGACGCGTCGCCAGAGCGTATGGAGGACGGCGGCACGCTATGGTATGGCATTATCTCAGACATCACCCACCGCAAGCAGGCGGAAGAGGCGCTGAAAGAAAGCGAAGCAAAGCTCGAACTCGCGTTGACCTCATCCCAGATGGGCGTGTGGCAATTGGATATCGCGAAGAAGACACGCATCTTTGACAATCAGACTTGCTTCCTTCTGGGAATAGACCCAGCGGAGTTCGACGGGACAGAGGAACGCTTCCTCACGGTATTACACCCCGACGACCGGGAGAGCGTCCGGAAGAGCTTGGGCATCTAAATGCATCGACTCATTCGAGATGCAAGCATTCATGGAGCAAACCCTCCCAACCTGGCGGTCGTGGTCGCAGGAAAAGCAGAGGCTCTGCCGATTGATGATGGGCTACGTAAACCAGTCTGGATCAGGCTATCTCGACACACGCCTGCTAATGTCGTGGCAGCCGTGGGAGATGGCGGCGAACGAATGGGTGTCGAGAGCGGAGCTGTCGCCCGAAGAGAAGACTCTGAAGGACACCATCCTGTCAGCATGCAGAGAATGGCGGGGGGAGAATCCGAGCCTTGACCCCGGCGCACATATCAGTTGTCGGATGGCTCAGGCTTTTGACTGGCCCCTGGCTATGAGGCAGCTTGAGAGTCTTGCGGATCGCAACAAACTTGACGTGAAGAAGATCGGCATGGACTTCAAGGCATTGAAGGAGGCCAGGGATCATGTGGTTCACTCAGGGGTCATGCCTGACGAACTGTATGGTGATAGACCACAGGCTCAAAAGCTTCTGCGCTCTGCACAGTTCGGAGTGCAGCTTCTCGTGCTGACCGAACTGGGCTATACCGGTATGGTCGAATGCGAAAAGGATGGTTTTAGGGATTGCCGAAGCATCAGCGAGTTTCTGCTGCCGCAAACGCCCGCCAGTTTCGAACCCATCAGACAGGCATAGGCGTTAGGTGTCTTCCGGGCTTTTCTGGTTTAGCCTGCGCAGACGATCCGGACGTTATGGTGACATGGAGGTCGGCTGGACCGACAGAAGGCCAGGATACCCCGTAGGCCGCCTTTGAGATCAACGGCAAGCCGGTCTTCGTTGGGTTGAACGCGTATGTCAAGAAGTAGGGAGCTTCACGTGATCCTGGAGATACCGCCTACGTCCGGAAGCCCAGTGAAACTTGCCGCAAACAGGAGAGAGACGATGGATCGCACACCGGTTGATTTCGCTGAGATAATTGGGTCTCTGTACCGCCAGCACGGGAGTGGTAAGGGCCTGTTGCTGACATCTTGCGATTCGCAGGGACGGTCGAATGCGATGACCATCGGTTGGGGGATGTACGGCTGGGGGTACCAGGGGCACCCGGCTGCGGCGGTGGCGGTGCGGCCAGCGTGCTACACTCACGATCTCCTCGAAGAGGTGGGCGAGTTTGTCATAAACGTTCCTACTGAGGAGATCAAGGATGCGGTGGCATTCTGCGGCGAGAAGTCCGGGCACAACTGCGACAAGTTGCAGGCGTGCGGGCTTACGCTTACGACCTCAGAGTTGGTCAGGCCGCCTACCATCGCGGAGTGTCCCATCGTTGTCGAATGCCGTATCTATAGCCGTCAGCGGCCGCCCAATGTGATATTGCCTTCTGAATACAGGCAGGTGCCTGTAGCACAGCAGCACACGGTTTATTTTGCCGAGGTTGTGGGAGCGTTCAAAACGCTAGAGTGAGGGGATCACGCTCGATGCCCTGCAGCATCAGCGTTTTCGCCGTCAACTGTGGTTGGGAGGTTGGCGTGTATAGGTGTGACGATGGGCGGGATACGCGGGGCCGGATGAAACGGGTGTCCGAATGCCAATGGACCAGACCCGAGACTCCGTCAGTAGCCCGATTCGATGTTGGTTGCCAATACAGTTCGTCTTGACCGGTATCACGCCTCGAATGCCTCCCATGGAGTCGGGCACGTCACCAACTCGGCGCGGGATCAGATGGACGTCGCAGTGAAGTATTGTCTGCCTGGCTGCCTGGCCGTCATTTCTACCTGTGTCGCAACCCCAAATGGAGCGTTGGGGCTAGGAAGAAAGTGGCGGAGATTTCCACAGACATTGGCACCCGCTGTATAATCATGGTGCGTGCTATGGCGTGAGATGAGGTGGATGACTGAATGGTAGTCGCAGTAGACGCTTCGCGGGCAGA
>CAZTAO010000121.1:0-6793 GCA_964611645.1 uncultured bacterium
CGATGTAGTTGGTTATGTACTTGGGCCGCTGATCTTCCGGCAGTTCCTCGGTGACAAGCTCCGCCGCCTGGGCAAGTAGCTGCTCCAGGTGTCGCGACGCGTCTGTCTCCAGCAGAAAAGCCAGTCTGTCATTGTCTGTTGCGAAAAGCTGCATTTGTTGCTCCGAGAAATGCTGGGGGATGAAACCCCTGCCTACATATACAGGAAGAAATGGCAAAATAGAGAGTCGGAGTTGAAAATCGTTGCGTAGTGGATGTCGGAGGCATTCGGTTATCGAGCCATTTCTAGCCTATGCAGCTTGATCGGGAGGGCAAGTACGAGTATACTGTCCAGTGCAATCAGACTTACGATACCGTGCGATGAGGATACAAATGGGTAGCGCTACGGATAACCAGTATGTGCCCGACTACGTCTCACCGCCAGGCGAGACTCTTCTCGAAACCATAGATTCGCTGGGAATGAGCCTGGGGGAATTGGCAGAACGCACCGGCAACTCCAGTCAAACGATGGCCGAGATCATAGATGGCAAGGCAGCGATCACTGCGGAGATGGCTTCGCAGTTAGAGAGGGTACTCGGGGTTCCCGCGTCTTTTTGGACCAGCAGGGAGACACAGTATCGTGAGTGGATTGCCTGTCAGGAAGATCAAGTCCAGTCGCGGACGCCGGTATTCGAATCCCATTCGGAAAGGGATGCTTGCGACGAAACCGAGTCGCGAACCCGCCACCGACGCAGCAAAGAGCCTCCGCAGACCGGCTGTGGTGTCGCGGCTTGACTCGCATGGCCGTTGTTGCTACAATCATCTGCGTAACCTAGCATTATTTGACGGTATATGCAGATGAAAGTCGGACACGCAAAGGATTTCGTGCTCTCTCGGCTGGAGCACGGTTACTACACGTTTAGCCTCAAACAAGCCGAGGATGCCATCGGGGCCGGTGAGAGCACGCAACTGGCGCTTAACAGGCTGTCGAGACAACGTTGGCTATTCTCGCCGAGCAGGGGTTTCTACGTGATCATCGACCCGCAGCACCAGCGCAGCGGGTTTCTCCCTGTCGAGTGGTTCGTCGAAGACTGGATGTCCCACCTTGGCGGGCATTACTATGTCGGGCTACTGAGTGCTGCAATGCTGCACGGCGCATCTCACCAGAAGCCACAACAGATGCAGATCGTGCGCAATGTTGAGTTCCGTTGTGTCAACAAGGAGCCTTACCACATATCGTTCTTTTACAAGAAGACTATCCCAGACAACTGCTGCGAGCAGAAGCAATCCCCTGCCGGGTACTTCCGGATCAGTAGTCCCGAGATGACCGCCTACGACATCCTGCGATACCCGAAGGCGTGTCCATCGTTGGACCTAGCCGCCACAGTGTTGCAGGAGCTTGGCGAGAAGATCAAGCCTGAAGGCCTGAGCGATCTCATTGACTCTGGCACAAATATCGCAGTTCTCCAACGCCTGGGCTGGCTACTTGACCGCGTCGGCTGGTCGGGAAAGACTGAACTGCTTGCCAAGGCGCTTCCCAGAAGTAAGATGGCCTGGCGCCTGCTACGTGCTGATATGCCAAAAGATGGATCCCGTGATCCACGTTGGCGAGTGGTCGTGAATGCCGAGATTGAGGCTGAACTGTGATTCCAGCGGCATATGTAACCCAGTGGCAGCAGAGCGCTCCGTGGCCACAGCCCGATATGGTGGAACAGGATCTGGTCATATCCCGCGCCCTTGTCGAACTCTTCGGCGATGAGCATATCGCGAAACATCTAGCCTTCCGTGGGGGGACGGCTCTTTACAAACTCTATTTGGCGCCTGCGGCCAGATACTCCGAGGACATCGATCTCGTGCAGATTGATGCCGAACCTATTGGCACCACGATTGGCCGAGTGCGCGCCATCCTAGATCCTTGGCTGCAGAAACCGAGGTACGAGGCACGAGATCAGTCATTCCGCCTGACATACCGGTTCGACTCTGAGGCTGGCACTCCACTAAGGCTGAAAGTGGAGGTCAACACCCGGGAGCACATAGGTTATCTGTCAAAAGTACCGTTCTCTGTGCAGAATCGCTGGTTCAATGGCGCTGCCGACATAACGACATTTGGGTTGCCCGAACTGCTAGGCACGAAACTCCGGGCACTTTACCAGCGCCGGAAGGGCAGGGACCTGTTCGACCTTGATTACGCACTGAGGACCTCTGACGTAGATCCGGAACAAGTAGTGGAGATGTTCGTGAAGTACGTCGCAGCATCTGGGCTGCATATATCCACTGCGGATTTTCTGGCCAACCTGGAGCGAAAACGTGGTGACCGGCAGTTCGCTGAGGATATCGTTCCGCTGCTAAGAGCCGGAATTCATTACGATGTGAACTCAGCCGCAGAGGAAGTTGCCCGGAAACTCCTGTTGAGTATAGATGCAGCTTGGCAGAGAGCGTAGACGAGTCCGCTCCAATTGTCTCGTCACATCACGGGAATCTTAGGGACGCTCAGGTATCCTTCCAGTACTTCGACTCAGACCACAGTCCGGGCAAGATGCACGTCGCAGAAAGTCAGTAGCTTATCCCGGAGTCCCTTACGGAACAGTTCGATGACGACGTTGGCATCAAGCAGGAGTAAGTTGAATGTCTTCAAGCACTGCTTCCTCCTGCTCATTGTACTCATACTCTGACGCTTGTCGTCTTGAGATGCCCAGGTATTCCGCGAAACGCCCCCGGTATCGATCTTCCCTACAAACATCAGGGCTCAGCCACGAAACCCAGGTAGTTGCGTCGGTTGATGAGATCGCAAGTCGAATTGTCGTAGGTCTGGCTCCAGGCGGCCGGGCATTTTGCTGACTTGGCCCCAAATTTGAACTCGTAGCCGGCGAGAGTTCCCTCCCGCTCCTCGATATAGTCTAGTTCCGCGCCGGTGTAGGTCCTCCAGAAGTAGGTTTGGGCATGCACCTTCGTATACCCACCGCGCGGCACCCAGCATCCGCTGCAGAACGAAGCTCATTGCCTGCGCCGGCAGGGTGGCCACAGAGAGCATCCCCTGAGCAAGCGTCCGCAGCAGGGCCGCGCCTGAGCCTGTCAGGTTGGAAAGTGGTCCTTCGGCGGCATTAGAAAACGGTAGAAGCCTGCGGAGCCAACTCAGCGCGCCTTTGAGAACCCCATATGGATAGCTCACAGCGGACAGGATGCCCTCGCCCAGGGAAACCAGAATGCGCCTGCCTGCCTCACGAAAGTCTATCTGTCCGGACAGGAATGCTCGCACCGTCCCGAATACCTGAGAGAGTGTGCGGACAATGGGCAGGTTAGCGAATATCGAGATGATCGCATTTGCGGCAGGCGCCAGGAATCCGCCAATAGCCGAGAACAAACCACGCAGGAACGACCATGCCGATGTCGCAACGTCTCGAACCCACACGAACGGCTCCGCAAGGTACTGCAGTATCGCCCCGCCTATCTTCTTCAACCCACCCACCACAGACACCTGACCAGTCACCATCTGCCAGACCGTATATGCCACACGGCCTACCATCAGGAGAGCCTGGACAGTCATCCGCAGCGGGAGCAGGAACTTGTAGACATAGGGAGCGGCCGCTATCAGCCCCCGGACAATGGCACTCGCCAGCCAGACCACAGACTTCACAACCAGCGCCACAGTCCGGATTACGAACACAAGTGGGTAGATGACAAACTTCAAAACGAACGCTCCAACCTGGACAATGACCCCGAGCACCTTGCCCAGAGTCTGGCCTACGCTCTTGAATGATGATGAATCCACTGATGTCGTGGCCATCCCGAAGATCCCAAAGACTGACAGCAGCGCACCGCCCAACTCCCCGAGCGCTCCCATAACCATCCGGACAACCGGCTCCAGGATCCTCCCGATCATCCCAAACGACGAAGAGAACGCCTGCCAGAGTCCCGTGAGGAACTGCCGCACGCGGAAGTAGACTTGAAATACCGTGGTCACAAAGCCCATGAGGCCCGCAGCATCCAGCTTCTTCGCAAGCTCCGCAGACATCTGGCCGGTACCACCCGAAAGCGAACTGAAGAGCGCGCGAATGCCTTGGCAAATCAGGGACACATTATTCGAAGCGCCCATCACCACATCGCGGATCCCGCCGAAGTTGGTCTCCCAGGCTTTGCGCAAAAGTATCACGGCGAGAACAACGCCGGCGATGACCGCCAAGACCGGCCAGAACGATGCCGAAACAGCAGCGCCAGCGCCCGCCAGCATAGGGCCTATGGCAGCAATCCCAGCCTGCACTGCGGGAAGAGCAATGCCAAGCGTCCCAACAGCGGCCGTTGCGCCGCCCACTACCACCAGAGCCAGGCCAAGCGCCGCGCATAGAGCCAGGATAACCCGGGTTGCGCCGGGAGCCGACTTCGCCACACCCTGCAGGTAGAGGATGAAGCTGGACACGCCTTTGAACACAGGAGTCACGACTGGCAGCAGCGTCCGCCCCAAAATCTCCGCAAGGTTCTGAGCCTGCTGCTTGGCAACCGTATATTGTGCGCCGACATCCATATTCATCGCTTCCGCCATATCCAAAGTAATCGCTGTGCCAGACTTCATCGCCTGCTCCACGCTTTGGATATTGCCTTTGAGCTGGTCCATCCCCATTGACATCTGCAGAACGAACCGCACCGCCTCGTCCGACCCAAACGCCTTCTTTAGCTTCACCTGCGCTGCTGCCTGAGAGAGGTCTGGGAATCCGCGCTTCACTTCCTGGAGGATTGGCACAATCCCCTTGAGCCGTCCCTGCGCATCGACAAAGGAGAGTCCCAGTTCATTCCCGGCTTCTGTCGCCTTCATCATGAATGCTTTGTAGAGGGTGCCTGCCTCGGACCCGGGCATAGTGGTCTGAAGCTGGCCGAGAATCGCCATCTGTTCCTGGAGCGGGACGTTGGAGGCTGCCGCTATCGCGCCGATGTTCTTGATAGCCTCCGCCATCTGCGGTCCGGTAGTCTTGAACACTCCAACTGTCTGGGAAAGAGCGCCGGAGAACATCTTCGCCCACTGGATATCCGACATATCCTTATCGAGCGGCTTGAATATGCCATACGCCGTCGTGAACGTTTCCACCATCTCCTGGGTGGTAGCTTTGGTAGCCTTGCCGGTAAGGGCAGCCATAGCGGCAAATGTGCCAACGGCAGTATCTGAAAGACTGGCCAGAGCCGACTTCACATCGTATGCGGCTCCAATGAACTCCGCCTTGTTAGCCCCGGCCCACTGGTTGGTGAAAGATTCGGCCGCGTCTTCCATCGTTCGGAAGTCCTTTACGCCGACTGACGCCAGTTCCCCCAGAGCCTTCTGCGTCGCGGCAGTCGAGGCAACCAAGGTCGCGGGGACCGCCAACAGAGCGAGACCAGCGCCGACCATCATCGTGCCCTTCTCGATGAGCCCCAGGTTGCGAGTCATATTCTCGCTCGCCCGGCCAACAGTCGAATCCAAGGATTCCATGGATGACTGGATGCGGGTGGCGTTCTGGGTGAATGCATCTTTGAGGCTGACAATGATTCCCAGCCCCATATCACTCATCATTGCTCGGCCTCCGTGACTTTACAGACCAACTGAGGTATAATTCCTTCAGTAAAGCCAGTTAGGCGGAGCCATATGGCCGAAAGAATCAGCACCAACGAAGCAATCAGGATCATGGTCGACCGGATAGCCGAGCGCTTCAATCCGGACCGAATAATACTGTTTGGGTCGCAAGCCAGAGGCAACGCTTCTTGGGATAGCGACGTTGATCTACTCGTCGTTTTGCCCGTCTGCGACGACCTCAGAGAGGCCACACTCTCAATGATGGGCTCAGTCGCTGACCTAACTGTCGGCAAAGACATCATTGTTACCACTCCGCACGAACTGGAGACACGCGGCAGGCTGAAGAGCACCATTCTCTATCGGGCGTTGCAGGAGGGGAAGGCGCTCTATGCCAGATGAACTTGTCCTGCAGGAAACTGCGCGCTGGCTGCGTTACGCGACGGAAGACCTTGAGGCTGCTGTGGCCAACCACGCCGGACCGCCCAGGCATTCTTGTCTGCTTGCTCAGCAGAGCGCGGAAAAGGCCATAAAGAGCATCTTCGTATTCCTTGATCTGCAAGTGCCTCGAACTCACGATCTTGACACGCTGCGAAATCTGCTTCCCGAGGGTTGGGAAGTAAAACTGCAATTCCCCGCACTCTATCCCCTCAGCCTGTGGGCGGTGCAGTCTCGCTACCCCGGGAATATGGCAGAGGCAGCCCGAGGGGATGCCGACCGTGCTATCGCTTTGGCTGAGAATGTCCTGCGATGTGTGGAGGACGATCTGCGCGCCAAAGGCTTCGTTGGCTAGTCCCATCATCATCGATTTCGCTCCAGTTCTTGCTTCTCGTAATCCAACTGTCTCTCCAGGGCTTCAACAAACTGCTGCCGGGTACCAATTGGCAGCCCGGCTACTTCCCCATACTCCCAGTGCAGGCCACCATATGCTAGGAAGAACGCGTCTCTTACAACCGAACTCCGGGGAATAAAAAAGAGGGTTCAGCCTCCAGGCGTGTGCGCAGTCGAGTGCCACAGGAATCGCAGGCACACTCGATTACCGTGTCAATCCCAGCGTCCACTCTCAGCATGTCCTGACGAAGTGCGCTGCGGTCCCGCATAGACATCTCTCCCAGCGCCTTCTTGGTGGGGGCGTTGCCGTCCATATCGGCTATGCGCATCATCATGGCGGCGGAAATCGAAGGTTCCTGCATCTGAGCCAGGCGCTTTTCCTTATGGCCGTCCAGGTACCCGTAGCGAACCTTGGATCCCGACGCCGGGAGGGCGAACAGGAACTCGCGAT
>CAZTAO010000122.1:0-6730 GCA_964611645.1 uncultured bacterium
TAGTATCGCTCAAGTCAGGAAGTCAAACAAGGTGGGGGTGGTTTGACGCTTACGCTTAGGGAGATAGTGGAGCGGTACAGGTACTCGGATGTGGGCAAGGTCCTGCTGGCGGTTAACAGTGGGGATATGACCTGGTATCCGGGCTCGAAGGTCGGGCGGCAGTACACTGGAGACGACAGCCGGGTGCTGCTGGTGGACCAGTCGAAGAACATGCCCGGTTCGTATGTGTGGTCCGAAAAGACCATGCGGGATTCGCTGGTGGCGCTCTCGGCCAAGGGCATTTCGGTGGAGAACACTCTTGCCCAGCACGCGCACTCAATGGGCCTGAGGCTCGATATTATGTATCGGCTGGGAATCGGCGGACACCTGCCGCCCTACAGAAGCGAGAAGGCCTACGTGCAAGTCCATCCCGAGTTCAGGCAACTGACGAAGGACGGTACCCCCGCCGAAAAGGCCAGCTATGCGTTCCCCGAGGTGAGGGAGTTCATGCTCAACCTGATCCGCGAGGGGGTGGAGCGGTTCGATGTGGACGGCATCAACCTGTGCTTCACCAGAGGACCCCACTTCGTATACTACGAGAAGCCGGTGCTGGACGCATTCAAGGCCAAGTATGGTGAGGATGCGCGAACGGTGGACCCGGCAGACCCGAGGCTCTCTGAGGTGAAGGCCGTTTTCATGACCGATTTCGTGAGGCAGGCCCGGAAGATCCTGGACGAGGTCGGCAAGAAAAAGGGGCGGCGGCTGGAGATGTCTGTGTGGGTGTGGCCGAGCGCCAAAAACGTCTGGCTGGGGAAGACTCCGATCCAGGAAGGGCTGGACGTCAAGGGTTGGATCCGGGAGGGCCTTCTGGACAGCGTCATCTGCCAGGAAGGGTTCGACGAGGAGTATATGAAGCTGGGCAAGGAGAAGAACTGCGAGTTCATCTACTTCTCCGGTTTCACTGGTGAGAAAGCCATGAGCCCCGCCAACGCGGTGGCCGGGTACAAGGCGGGGGTGGACGGGTTTGCCTACTGGGACATAGACTCCGTCCAGGATACTCCCTCATACTGGCAGTGGCTGAGCCGAATCGGGCATAGAGACGAGATGGAGAACTGGAAGGATCCGGGGCGAACCCTGATGCCGCTCAGATCCATCGGAGGCTTTGATGTTATACAGAGCCTCGAGCAGGACGTGTATTCAGGGGGATAGGCGGTCAGCCTTCCTCAATCACCCAGAGGGTGTTGTCCGCGGGGACGGTCAGCGTCTGCGAGTAATGTATCACCCGGCAGACTTCCTTCCCGCCGATCTCAACGGGCGTGGGCTTCTCCAGGATGAAGTCCGCGAAGGCGCTGGTGCGGGTCTCGTAGGCTATGAAGGCCAGCGAGAGCGACTGCGCCCAGGAATCGCACCGGTGCGAGAGGTCCGGGTACACCACCGGGCCAGTGTCTATCTGGATGACATCGGGGTTGTAGTGGATGTTGATGGTCTTGACCGGGTATTCTATCTCTGCCCTCTGCCCGGTCTCCCGGTTGGCGATGGCGGTCTTTCCTATTATCGGCAGAAACGCCCGCGAAGCCTCCACAAACTCCTGGAAAGTGCCCAAACGCCGCACTTTCTCGGATGTAACCAGGTGAACATCCGGCCTGCCCCACGGCTGGTTATCTGACGCCCTGATTATCGACTTGTAGGGCGTCACATCCATAATGGCTTTGCGCCGGAATATCAGCATGTCGGCCTGGCCGAAGACCGGGATGAAGTCGTAGTTGCCCGGCACAAAGAGGTCGCCCGGGCCTTTGGCGGTGAATGTGTTTTCGGCCTTGCAGGAGCCGCACTGGAAGTAGGTAGCAAAGACGGGATCGCGGTCGTCGTACAGCCGCACCACCGACTCAACCCAGAACCTCGGATCATTGTGCGCGGGATTGTCCTTGCCCGTAACCGCGCTGCCGTTACCGTTGACAAACGACCGCCCGAAGTCTATACAACTGTGTATCTGCTTCTTCATGCGAAACTCCTCTGTGGTATTGCCGGGCATCTGCTCTCCGGACGGCCTGGTCTGCGCGCTGCGGGGCCGGACGGGTCTACGGCAGCAGGAAGAGCCTGCCTTCTCCGCTGTCCAGACTCAGTTGCAGCCCCGGCATCGCGGGGGAATCGTCCCTGGCCGGTTTCTCTTTCCCATCCGCCGCGTCTACTTCCATAACTATCCCATCGGCTGCATCGAATGCCACGGTCGGCCACGCTGTGTAGTTGTGGTTGTAGTTGTTGAGCATCACGGCGCGACGACCGTCTGCGTGTTTGAAAACGCCGATGAGATAATCCCCGCCCCCTTCGATGCTCTTGACAGGCGTACCTTCCAAAGCTTTGGCAACGTCGTCTCCCGGCCGGATTCGTATAACGTCCACGCTGGTCAGCTTCATCAGTGTCGGACCCATATTCCTTATTCCCATATTGATGCGCTTTGCCTGCTCATAGTGGCGAGTTTTGCGCCCTTCGGCAGTTATTATCGCTCCGCCTTTGGGGAACTCGCCTCCCTGAGGGGTCCAGTAGCAGAAGTAGAGGACTCCTTTGGCGCCGTAGGCGATGGAGGTGTACACCTGCCAGCGGATGTGCGACTCGGTCGGATCATCCTGCCCACCAAAAGGCATGGTGTTGAAGAAGTTCCAGAACGGGATTCCATTCTCCAGCGATTGCTTGCGCATTGAGGCCAGGTTGGCACAGTATAGGTCCCGGCCGTCTGCTGTCGGGGTCATCATCGGGTAGTGGTCCATGCTCAGAACGTCGCACCCGGTCTCGCGCGCATATCGCCCGACGTAGTCATCGTAGCTCGCCGTCCCCAACTGTTCGGCGGACGCGTAGTTTGGAAACAGGTTGAAGTATGCAAGCTTCCCGGGACGGTTCTTGCGAACGGCGTCCACCAGAGCCTTGATTCTCGGGATCGACCCGACCGGAGGCTCATCCACGACGTGGTAGCCCCAACAGGCCGGGTGATCGGCCAACTTTGCGGGGTTGTTCGGGTCACCCACAACGATGGCCTTCAGGCCATATTTCCGGCAGAGGTCCAACTGCTTCACAACCTGCTTGTCGCTCGACGGCCCGAAAGCCCCGTGAACCAGGGTGAAGTTGGCGTCGGCTATCTCTTTATACCGGGTGTCCGTGATCTGGTCCGAGGGCGGATCGACCCAGAACCCGATAACAAACCTGTCCTGCACGAAGCGCGCGCTCTTCTGGGAGCCCGGCGATGCTTGGACGGCCAGGAACGAAAAGGCAAGAGCCGCGAGAAGCGAGATACAAGTAGTTCGCAATGAGTTGTCCTCCATTGGTTGGTTGTATGCATCGGGACGCGCCAGAGGCTGAAACAAGTTCAGCATGACCTGTGCAACCTACTTCTCGTGAGCTACGTAAGGATTCTCCGGATGGGCCGTGAATGTCACAACCACATCCGCTGTGATCGATTCGATCCCCGGGGCGGCGAATGTGTTGGTCGTGCGCATTTCGACCGCGTCCGATAGGGTGAAGCCATACTCCCGACGAGCCCCGAAGACGGAGCCATTCACGAATGACGTGTCGAACTGGCTGGCTCGGCCGTAGAGGTCCTGGTCCACCACGCTGCTCACGAAGAATATCTTGAGACCGGCTGACTTGGCTACTTGTTCGGCCCTTGCGCGGGCGTTCTCGACGGCCAGGGCCGTTGCCTTGGTCTGCAATGCCGCAGGGTCGGAGAAGCTGTAGTAGATGGACTCCACGCTGGTCGCGCCCGCCCGGGTGCACGCATCCACTGCCTTTCCCAGCTTCTTGGCATCGCGGATGGTGACTGTGAAGCTGTTGGCGACCTTGTAGAAGGGGGCTGTTTGTTTGCGGGGGTTGGTGTTCTCCGGGCGCACTACCCCGGCCCAGTAGAAGTCCGTGGCTATATCGGTCCGCTGAACGCCGAACTTGGCGAGCGCCTGGCGCACGACATCGACTTTCTTGCGGTTGGCATCGTTGGCGCGCCGGGCTGCCGAGGGAAGATCGCGCGATACTATCTTGACGGTGAACTCGCCAACGTCCGGCACAGCCTTCACCTCGCCATGCCCTCTCAGGACGATCTTGTTGTCGAGCGCCTGCGCGCCGCAGTGGACGGCAAGCACGGTAAGCAAAGCAACCACAATTACCGGCAGTACTCTACGCATAGCAGGTCCTCCAAAGTAATCGGCCCGTCAGTTGCCGCGAGGCGGGCACAACGGTGGCTTATTGTAGCGCAAGAAAGTCATGATTAGCAAAAGCGCAACGGTTTGGTCTGGGTATATTCAGGATAGTTGGCCGCGGGATATGCGGCGACAGCAAGGAGAATGGCTATGCCTGAGACTACGAAGATACCTGCCGCCACGCACATTACGTTGACCCTTACAGTGAAGGATGCGGCGCGGGCGATTGATTTCTACAAGAAGGCATTCGGAGCCGAGGAATTGACGCGGATGGCCAGCCCGGACGGGCAATCGATAATGCACGCGGAACTGAAGTTCGGGGACACGGTGATATTCCTGAACGATGAGGTTCCCGGAACGCCCATTCGGTCTCCGCAGACCCTTGGGGGCGCGACCGGAAGCATGTATTTCTCTGTGCCGGATGTGGACCCGGTGTTCAAAAAGGCCTTGGATGCGGGCGCGAAGCAGGAGATGGCTGTCGAGGACATGTTCTGGGGAGACCGCATGGGTTCGGTAGTCGATCCTTTCGGCCACCACTGGTCCATAGGGACCCACAAAGAGGATCTATCGCCCGAGGAGATGAACAAGCGGGCGAAGACATTCTTCGACGAATGGGCCAAAAGGCACCCAGGCGAAGGGACCGTCTAGAGAGCCTGGCTGATGCATCCGGGGGGAGAGGTAGCACCAAGCCGCCGCAGTGTGCGAGACGGAGGCTCAGGGGGAGCTTCGCCCTCCCATTCTTTCTGTGCTGCGCTACATTGTGCCTGCCGGCTCGAGAAGGCGCGGACTCATCGCGGCTTGCCGTCCTGGAATGGCTGCTTGTCCCGAAAGCTGTCCTTGTTGGCGCTCCACCATTCCTGCCATTGCTCTGCAGTTCCGAACCACCCTCCAGTGACGTCGCGAAGAGCTAACTTGGCCGGAAGCTGTTCCTGGTATGTCCCGTGCGCAAATATCTCAAAGAGCCGATCAACCGCGCGCGGGTCTTGGACTGTCTTCTGCGCCCTCACGGCGCTCATTCGCACCGATACCGACGTGTCGTTCAGCCCGGCAAGAATGACATCCGCGCCAGCCGGGTCGCCCATACGGGCGAGAGCCGTCACTACCGCTGAACGCACGTCCTCCGACTTATCGCTCGATGCGCGTATAAGAACGGGCACAGCCCTCCTGTCGCCGGACCGGCCCAGTCCGTCAGCCGCGCGGGAACGAACCCACCACGATGGTGAACTCTGCACCACACCTATCAGCGCGTCCGTTGCGCGGCGGTCTTTGAAAGCCCCCAGAACCCCGGCCGCGCTGGCGCGGACTTTCTCCGAGCCGCTGTTGAGTGTCTCGATAAGAGGGCCAACTGCCTCTGGAGGGGTGAGTTGCCCGAGCCGGTCTATCGCGTGGCACTTGACGAAGTCGTTCGGATCTTTGAGCATCTTCAGCAGTGCCTGAGCCGCCTCCGGCCCGCCTATCTCGACCAGTTGCCCGCCGATGACGAAGCTGTCGCTATTGGCCGCCAGCTCAGCGAGATAGGGGGCGGCGTACTTGCTCTTGATGTTGGCCAGAGCTTTGACCACATAGTCCCGCCGAGGGCGCTGGAGTGTACGAAGCAGTTCACGGAGAGGACCTTCAGCCTTCCTCTTCTCGATTCCCCGGAACGCCATTGCCGCGGGATTGGCAATGTCTTCATACTCGGGCAGACTCAGAACCTCCAGCAGAGCCTCGAGCGCTACCGGCTGAGTCGAGATGCCGAGTCTGGCAGTGCAGAAATCCCGCCCGAGATCGCTCCATCTCGGATAGGGCTTCTTCCCGCCAGGCGGTGTCTCCCAGCCCTTCAACATAGTCTCAATCATATAGGCTGTGCCATCCTCGCCGCCCCAGAGCTTCAGAGTCTTCTCTCGCCTCTTTTCCTGTTCCAGCTTTGACCCGGACATCCGCCCGTACTCGGCTATGGGAGCAAGCGCCCACCCAAGAATGGTCTGAGTAGGCGCCGGATGGGCACGTTCAGCGAATCCGACGGCGCCTTTGACCTCCTTGTCTAAAGCGCTGTACACGTCCGGCCTCTCTATCCGCCCCGCCATCGCCTTGGCAAGCTCGGCCACGCGCCAGTCACGGCTTCCGGCTTGGTTCTTCAGTGAAGGCAGCGCGCTTGGCCCCATCGCCACGATCTGGTCCCGTAGGTCGCGGTAGGTGCTGCCGGTTGCCGTGGCTGCCGTTGCCTTCCGAAAAAGTTGGGCGGTGGGCGAATTGTCGCTCTGTGGCGGCGGAAACCCCGCCACCGTTGCCGAATCATCACTCGTTGACGGCGAACAGCCTGCCACGATGGCCGCAGCCAGAGTTACGGCTATCACTATCCCCAGCAATCTCGTCATATCTGCCTCCTTGCACATATGTCTGATAATCCTTGCACCAGCCTGATCTCCCAGATACGGTTGAACCTTCACCCGTGCAAGCAGGTTTTCCTGCTTTCGGATGGCAGTTGCTTTTGCCATCGGGCAGTTCCCTCCAGGTTCGGAGAACCTGGAGGGATGCAGGGCAATCGCTTTAGAAAAGGGCTTGGAGCAGGGCTTGTACTTTCTGTGTAT
>CAZTAO010000123.1:0-6648 GCA_964611645.1 uncultured bacterium
GAGGGTGTCAATGCGATTTCGATCACCCCGGACGGCCGCCATGCGGTCTCGGGAAGCTATGATTATACCCTTCGCGTGTGGGATCTGCAGACGGGCGAGTGCCTCAAAACGCTGGGGGGGCATAACGGCTGGGTCCATGCGGTTTCGATCACCCCGGACGGTCGCCGCGCAGTGTCGGGAAGCTATGACAGTACCCTTCGCGTGTGGGACATGGAGACCGGCGGGTGCCTGAAAACGCCGGAGGGGCATACGGACGCTGTCCGTGCGGTTTCAATCACTCCGGACGGTCGCCGCGCAGTATCGGGAAGCCGCGATAAGACCCTTCGCGTGTGGGACATGGAGACCGGCGCGTGCGTGAAAATGCTGGAGGGGCATACAGACGAGGTCGAAGCGGTTTCGATCACCCCGGACGGCCGCCGCGCGGTGTCGGGAAGCGGTGGCTTTCGGGGCCATGATTTCAGCCTTCGCGTGTGGGATACGGAGGCCGGCGAGTGCCTGAAAACGCTGGAGGGGCACTCGTTTGTGGTCTCAGCGGTTTCCATCACCCCGGACGGCCGCTGCGCGGTGTCGGGAAGCTGGGATAATACCATTCGCGGGTGGGACCTGGTGACGGGCGAGTGCCTGAGAACGCTGAAAGGGCATACGAGCTTTGTCTATGCGGTTTCGATAACCCCGGACGGCCGCCGCGCGGTGTCGGGAAGCGGGGATAGGACCCTTCGCGTTTGGGACATGGAGACGGGCGAGTGCCTGAAAACGCTGGAGGGGCATACTTGGACGGTCAATGCGGTTTCGATCACCCCGGACGGCCGCCGTGCGGTGTCAGGAAGCCGAGATAATACCCTTCGCGTGTGGGACCCGGAGACGGGCAAGTGCCTGAAAACGCTGGAGGGACATACGGACGCTGTCCGTGCGGTTTCAATCACCCCGGACGGTCGCCGCGCGGTCTCGGGAAGCTCGGATAATATCCTTCGCGTGTGGGAACTAGAGACGGGCGAGTGCATCGTGGTTTGTGGAACAGAAAGTAATGTCAATTCAACAGCAGTGTACGGAGCCAATCTGGTTGCCGGCGATAGTAACGGCCAGGTGGACATGCTCACTATTGAGAACTATCGCCCCGGCGTACCTGTCCTTACGCCAGCTCGGCTTTGGCTGTTCGACCAGCACGCCTGGGACACCAACCTCACCGCCCAATGCTACTGGTGCGGCAACCGCTTCGTCGTCAAAGACGAATGGGTCGGCCAGGAGATCGACTGCCCGCTTCCCGACTGCGGCAAGCCGCTCAAGCTCAACCCGTTTGCGTGTGACAACAGCGGGTGGATAAGTTGACACACCAAGCATCGGCAGGTTATCGTGTTCTCGCCGAAACACAATCCGTCTGCTTAGGAACCAGGGCTGCAGCCCCTCTATTAAGGAGCGTCAGATGAGCATGAAGAATGCAAGTGTAGTGGTCACGGGAGATGTAGTCCTCGATTGTAATCTCTATGGCGGCGTCAAGACCTCCGCCGCGTCCTTCGCGGAACCTGGGACCAGATACTCGGAGAGCTTGGGCGGCGCCGTTCTCACCTATGGGATTCTGAAAGCGGCGGCTGATGCGGACGGCCTTGCGTGGGATTCCACGGAGAGTGCCTGGAAGAATGACAACAAGCGTCGAGAGAAGGAGAAAGAGGATCCTCTGCCAACTCCCAAGGCGCTGAAGGAACCTCGCCCAGAACCCGCCTATCCCGCGTATCTCGGCCTCGACGAAGCGCACATTCGAGAGAACCTTCCGCAGCATCTGCGTTCATTTGGAGTGTGGACTGCTCGACCGGCAGCCAAGGGGGCCAAGGAACGGGTCTGGCGAATAGGAGACGATTTCGGCTATGGCCCGAACGTTGGGCCGGGACCGGAGTTCACATATACCGGCAGTTCCAGCGAGCTTCTGGACGCACCAACGCTCACCGTAATTGATGAGGGCGGCATGTTGTTCCGGCGAGTCGCCTCAGAAAAAGCCTGGCCGAAGCTTGACCCCACAGGCTGGTACCTCCTCAAGATGAGTTGGCCGCTCGGCGTTGGCGACCTCTGGGCTGAACTTGCCCCGGTCATGGACCGGCTCATTGTTGTTGTTTCGGCTGAAGATCTTCGTCGCGAGGATGCGCAGATCAACTCTCGTTTGTCCTGGGAGATGTGCGCCGAGCAAACGCTCGCCGCCTTGCAGAGGAACCCCACCGCGAACAGACTGCTCAGCGCTAAGCACGTAATAGTGAGTTTCGGTTCCGCCGGCGCTCTCTGGGTGGCACGTGGGACGAGAAAGGGCAACCCGTCCGCATGTCTTCTTGCTGATCCTCAGGAGTTGGAAGATGATCACGCCCGCGGTTTTGACGGTACCACCTACGGGTTCCAAACAAGCTTCACTGCAGGCATCGCACATCATCTGATGCAGGGATTCCTCAAGGCCGCGGAGCCGCGGGTAGATGCTGCAGCCATGAAGGAAGGTATACTAGCCGGCCTCGCGGCTCGACGCCTTTTGCTGAAACTCGGCCACGGGCCGGTTGGCTCACAGGCGCCCGGCATACCCGTCTCCGAACTTGGACACGAGATTGCCGCTCGGCATATCAACTTCATATCGGTGGATCTCCCGTGTCCGCTGCCCGACTGTCCCTGGACAATTCTGCAGGCGAACGAAACTTGCGAAGGAGATTCTCCGGACGCTCCGCTTTCGGGCCCGGGAGAGTTGGTTGCCCGATATGGGGCAGAAGCGCTGCCTGATATACCGGCCCTGAATCTGGGGCGTTTGTTTACCGTGGATCGCAGCGAGATAGAGAGCTTGCGAGCGATTGACGCCCTCATCCGTGACTACGAAGACACCAAGGTGCAGAAGAAACCGCTTTCCATAGGCGTATTCGGACCTCCTGGTGCAGGCAAGTCCTTCGGCGTGAGGGCGTTGGCCGAATCGATACTGGGAGAAAAAGTTCCGTTCCTGGAGTTCAACCTTTCCCAGTTTACGGACCCGGAAGAGCTGATCGGCGCATTCCATCGAGTTCGCGACGCCGTACTGAAGGGCGTTACGCCCGTGGCGTTCTGGGATGAGTTCGATTCACAGAAGTACAAGTGGCTGCAGTACCTGCTGGCCCCTATGCAGGACGGCGCATTCCAGGAAGGCCAGATCACGCATCCCATCGGAAAGTGCATATTCATTTTCGCGGGAGGCACAAGTGACACGATTGGGGAGTTTGGCGTTCGAAAGCCGGAAACTATCACCGAGGAACAGCTTGCTCTACTTGAACCGCAGAAGCGTCAGGAGCGTGATGAACAGGTAAAGAGCTATAGCGAGTTCAAGCTCCTCAAAGGCCCTGATTTCATCTCCCGCCTCCACGGATTCCTCAATGTACTGGGCCCGAACCGCCGTGTTGGCAAGCAGTGTTCCGACACAACCTGGCCGATTCGCCGCGCGATAATGCTTCGCGGTTTCCTCGGCCTGAGAGATGGCGACGATCTCAATATAGATGCGGGACTGCTGAACGCGCTCCTCAATGTGTCCATCTACGAGAACGGAGCCCGTTCGTTCGAGAAGATCGTGAAGGCTTTGGACATCAACCGTGTCCAGGGCCACCTGCATCGTTCCGCGTTGCTCCCCAGACCACTCCTGGACCGCGAGACGAACTCCGAGGAATTCTACCGCCTGCTCACCGAGCGTGACTCATTCAAGAATCACCAGGATATTGACACCCTCGCCGCAGCCGTGAACTTCAGTTTTGTCGAAGCGGCGGAACAATCAAAGCTGACAGCCGAACCCAACGATGCCTGGACGATCCATCCGGCAATTACGAAAGAGTTCAAAGAACTGACAGCCGACTACAAGGAGTCCAATCGCGCCGCTGCCCGACGCATCCCGGACCACCTTGCCCTTATCGGTTTCGTGGTCGAGCCCTGGGCAGAAGATGAAGGCGATTCGTGGAAGAAACCTCTTGAAATCGCCATAGAGAAACACATCGACAGGCTTGCCCAAGCAGAGCATCTGGGATGGAAGTCTGAGCGTATCCAGAACGGATGGACACCCGGAGAGCGCGACAACGATCTCAAGCGCCACAATCTACTGGTTCCCTGGAAAGAACTGAGTCCCATGGACCAGGACAAAGATCGCAGCAGCGCTCGGTCGATTCCATACGTGTTGGATGAAGCAAAGTACAAAGCCGTCCGAAAACCAAACAAGTAGTCGCTGCTAAGTTTAGAGGATCACATGCCGCAGACAGATTCACATCAGGAAAGGATTTAGAACTTGTCGTACACGCCAAAACCACTAGACACATCAGACATCAGACTGGCCGATGACCTGTTGGCCCTCACCGAGCGTTTGGCAGAGAACACTCACGACATATGGGCGGCCCAGCGCATATCCGAGGGCTGGACCTACGGGCCACAGCGGGATGATGCCACCAAGAAACACCCGGACCTTGTGCCGTATTCCGAGCTTCCCGAAGGAGAGAAAGAATACGACCGCAAAACCGCGATGGAGACCTTGAAGGCGATTGTGGCGATGGGGTATGGGATAGAGAGGGACTGACCGCAGCCAAGTTGTCACAGGAGACTACAGCAAATGAGACCGCGGGTATTCGTAAGTCACAGCAATCTGGACAATGAGTTTACAGAACGATTGGTCGCCGACCTGAAGGCGGCTGGCGCAGACGTCTGGGTGGACTACGAGCAAATCGCTTCGGGCGACTTCGCGCAAAGCATAAACGAGGGCCTCGGGAAATGCGACTGGGTTCTCCTTGTTCAGACCCCTAACGCTCTGGCATCGGAGTGGGTTCGCGGAGAGATAAATGCCGCAGTCAACTTGAAGCACAAGAAGAGAATCCGCGACGTTATCCCGGTAGTCGCTGCCAGTTGTCCTCCCAACGACGTTCCGCCAATGTGGGACGTGCTCCATAACTATGACGCCACTAAGGACTACGCCAGGGCAGTCAAAGGTCTCATTCGTGCTCTCGGCATACAGACCACGGAGTCACGCAAGCCCACTAGAGAAGGAGCGCACAGCAAGGAGAGCGCAGCTCCCCGTGTTGCCCACACAGGGACTGCGCGACAGTCGAACGGCTATGCCACGGTAGCGGAGTATCCACCGCCCGTCGTACGATACTCCTCCCCAGAAGAGGAGCGTAGGATTGAGGAGCTGGCGTTCACCGCTGTAACGGACCGAGGGAGCCCGTCTTTACGGGACCTGCCGACCGCCTCGTTTGGCCACTTGTTGGCGGTCGGACAGTCGGAGGTAGAGAGCTGCGAAGCGCTCAGGTATCGCATAGAGCACTATGTCGCTCAAGAGCGCCCAACTCGCCCCCTTTCTGTAGCAGTGTTTGCTCCGTACGGTACGGGCAAAGAATTTGCGGTCATGCAAGTCGCCAGGACTGTCACAATGCATCTTGAGAGGATTGAGTTCGATGTCTCACTGTTCAAGTCTGTGGCAGACCTCTTCAGCGCTCTGCATTCAGTGCGAGATAAGGCACTTGAAGGCAAGCTGCCGCTCGTGTTCTTCAACGAGTTCGATTCTGGCTCCATCGGTGAACTCGGATGGCTGAAGTACTTCCTTGCTCCAATGCAAGATGGTGTGTTCGTGGATGGGGGTATTACCCATCACGTGGGTAAAGCGGTATTTGTGTTCACGGCTGGTTCGTGCGCTACGATGTCGGCATTTGTTGGCAGCGAGTGTTTCGAGGACGCCAGGGGTCCGGACTTCACAAGTCGACTCCACGCATACATGGACATTCCCGGACTCAATCCGAGTAGCGTCGATGACAAGTACTACATCCTCCGTCGCGCCTTTCTTCTATCATCGATCCTCACAATGCGGGCATCCACTCTCTTCGACGAGCGCAAACGCTGTCGAATCGATCCCAACGTTCTTCGCGCGTTTCTCAAAGTCCCGTGCTACCGTCACAACGCACGTTCTATGGTGGCGATTCTTGAAATGTGCGCGCTGGATGGGCGGCAAGTCTTCGACTCTTCCGCTCTGCCCCCGCGGCTTCTACTTTCGATGCACACTGACCTGGATATCTTCTATTCCTTGGCCCAACCAAGCCCGACAGATAGTGATTTGTCTGAGAACGGTGAATCGAAAGGGCAGTAGACGTAATTGCGCAACGCCATCCGTGACATCCACATAGTCTTCCGAAGCATCTGGCTGAACCTGGCGCTGTTTGCTGGGTTGATAGCTGCTGCTTCGCAGTCAGCGTTGTGGCTCGTGGGACAATACGGTCGTGAGACAAGGCAGATGAATTGGGGCGCGCACTACTCAACAGACTTCACGAGAAGGACCTCGGGCGGGAGATAGTGGTCGTTGATACGCAGCCCAGTATACTCTCCGAGCTTGGCCTGCAGGGAGACTGCGTCCACGACATCTGCGGGAACATGACAAGTCGCGAGACCTTGATGGCCGCGAATGTCGCAACGTGCTCCACAGTGATCATCACATCCGGTGACGACGCGCACAACCTGGAGACGGCGTTCAAAGTCCTGGAGATCAACCCAAACGCGGAGATTCACATCCGCCTCTACCACTCGGGCCTATCCAGAATGATGAACGCCGCCACCCATCCCAACGTCCACTTCTTCAGCCCATATGAGTGTCAACCGGCGTTGAAAATTGACCCACCATCGGCGTTGAATTTTGACCCACCT
>CAZTAO010000124.1:0-6425 GCA_964611645.1 uncultured bacterium
GAAGGTCAGCCTGTCCGGTGAAGGGCTTGATGATTACGAACTTGAATACCGTCTGGTGGACACTTACGACCGAATAATTGGCGCGGGCAAGGCGAAGCCGGCTCGTGAAGTGGGTATCAGCGCACAAATCAGAGACTGCCTCAGCCCGATGTGCTTTATGGTGGTGGCGCTCACGCGGGATGGGCGCACGGTGGCAGAGAACCGGGCGTGGTTCACAGTCGCGCAGCCGCCGGTGGACGCCGACGATTTCCACGCCATGCCATGGCCGTCGGGCGGGACCGGAAGCATCTGGCAGAACAGCCTCACGACAATGCAGAAGCAGATGGGCATCAACTTCGCGATGACCGATGGGTCCCCGCTCTCTGAGAAATTCTGGCCGAAGCCTGTCCTGAACGTCCGGCCGTACGTGTACGCGATCAACCACGGAAACCAGGCCGGCGCGGCGCAGGTCAACGGCGGACCTGCGCGGGTACCGTGCCTGACTTCCGAGGAGTATTCCAGAGAGTCGGACCGTTTGCTTACACAACACGCGGAGAACTCCGTCCGCTTCAGCCCGATAGGTTACACCGACTGCGGCGATGCCCGGCTGCACCGGGATGGCACCGACGTCTGTTTCAGCGACACCTGCCTGGCGGACTTCCGAAAGTACCTGAAGGCTCGCTATCGCTCATTGGACGACCTCAACACGAGTTGGGAAACCGGTTACCAGGATTGGGCAGAGATCATCCCGATCACGCTGGGCGAACTGGAGGCGTGGAAGACCGATTCCAGCAAGCCCAGGCCCACTCCCGGCCAATATGCCCGTTGGGTGGAACATCGGATGCACATGGAGAGTGTATGGGCTGGCCGTCACAAGCGTGACCAGGAAATTATACAGGCTGTGGACCCGGGCGCGAGAGTGGGGCTGGATGCGCTCTGCGACTACGGCGGCAGTTTCGGCGGGTTCGACTTCTCCAAGATGCTTGGTTTCATGGGCATGCTCGGTCCCTATGCCAACGAGTATACGCTCCAGGTTGCGCGGTCGCTGGCTCATCCGGACACGATGCTTGGCTGCTGGGTAGGCGGCGGATACCCTCACTACCGAACACCGCAGTATGCCTCAGCAACTGCGTGGTGGCTCCTGTTCGGCGGGTTTAACATGCAGCTTTTCTTTGCTGAATATGCCGGGTCAGGGGACCTTTGCCCGATGTTCGCGCCGGACCTGAGGCCGTTCCCGGTGATGGCGGAGCAGGCAAGGCAACTGCGGGAAGTCCAGTCGGGCATCGGCAAACTGCTGCTTTCGGCTCGTAGAGAGAACGACGGCATTGCCTTCCTGTACAGCCCTGCGAGCGTTCACGCCGCTACGCTGACTCGCGGCATGCCCTTGGCTGAGTTTGCCGCGGTGACCGGAATTGACGCGCCGCCCAGCGACGTCTTCTCAAGCCCATGGGTTGAATATGTCGCCGCCAATGAGGCCATGTCCCGCGTTTTCACCGACCTCGGACTCCAATACGACTACGTGACCCCGGAGCAGGTAGCCGGTGGGCAGTTGACGGCAGAGGGGTTCCGAGTCCTTGTGCTGCCGTATGCCCAGGCGTTCTCATCCGAAGTGGCGGAAACTATTCGGCGGTTCACAGCTTCTGGAGGAGTTGTGCTGGCTGACATTCGGCCTGGAATATTCGATGGGCATGGTCGCCTGCTGGGCCGAGGCCAATTGGACGATTTGTTTGGCATCAAGCGTTCCAGCGGATTCCCTGAGCCGCTGAAGTCCCAAGTACCCGTGCTCGCCGCGGGAAATGGCAAACTGCCCGAGATGCCGGTGGACCACCAAGTCAAGGCCACCTCCGCCAGATCGCTGGCGCAGGCCGGAGAGGCGCCGGTACTGCTCAGCAACCAGTATGAAAAGGGCCAGGCGATACTGCTCAACTTCTACCCCCGACGCTACGTGGCGCTTCGGACAAAGGGCGCTCAACAGCCGCTGCTGCAGCCGATTCGGGCAATCCTTGAAGCAGCGGGCATCAGGCCGAGGGCGCAGGCAAATGCGGATGGAACCGAGGTGCCGGTTACGGAGATTGTACGCTTCACTCACGGCAACAACGAATATGTGGGCATTCTGCGGGACCATCGGATGTTCTATTCCGAACCCGTGCCCATCCTCAATCAGGCTCCTTGCAAGGCTGAGGTAGACTTCGGCCGTACGGCTCACGTGTACGATTCGCGCGCCGGTCGCTACCTCGGCCGTCGTCGCAAGATCAGCACGACAATAGTTACCGCAGAAGCACAGCTATACGCTTTGCTGCCGTATCGGGTCAAGTCGGTAAGAGCAGTTGAGACAACACAAGGTGTAGGAAATGTAAAGAGCTTTTCCCTGCAGGTGACTACCGACACGGACAAGCCGGGAACTCACGTGCTGCACGTCGAGGTAAAGGATGCGAAGGGGCATGCGCGCCCGGAGTATTCTCAGAACGTGATGATAGAGAATGGAACCGGAACCTATCGGCTACCTCTGGCGTTGTCTGATCCTGCTGGCGAGTGGAAGCTAACGGCGCGGGATGCTGCTACCGCTATTGCAGGCCAGACTCGCTTCCGTGTCCAGTCCAGATAAGGCCGGCATAGTAGAAGGGGACTAAGAGTTGATGCAGCACAGCAGCCTGGATACATCGCTTGCAAAATTGGGGAATGGCGACCTCAGGATCGGAATAGATACTCGCACGGCCACAATTGCCTCGCTGTCTGTCCGAGGCCACTCTATCCTGGTTGGGAGACAGGGCTATCTGGCGGTGGAGGACCGCACCACCGGCAAGTTCCACTTCAAGCCAGGGGAGACAACGGCGCAGTTCGAGCAACAGGGCGAAAGCATAGTGCTGAGGCAGACTGACGAAGCCGCCGATATCGTCCTTGTTCAGAAGTGGTCTTCGGTCGCGGAAGGAGTGGAGTGGTCCGTCGAGGTTTCCACCGGTCGTACCGATGTCCGGGAGATCCACCTGCACTTTGTCGTCCCCGTGTTCGGAGCGGATAGCCACGGGTTCACCGCCCACGCCAGGTGTCCTATGGTTCCGGGAACAGGTAACGACCATATGATGGTGGTATACAGCCCCGATATGTGGAACGAGGAATCATTCCACTGCTCGGTGTTGCCATTGGTGAGTTCCTACAATCCGGAAACGGATGCGGGAATAGCGATGGTGCAGCCGGCTGATATGGCTAAGCCCCGGATGGAGTTCTTCTTCGTGCGCGAGCAGCCGGATATCTCGCTGGTAGTCAGGTGGACTCACCTTCGGCTCGTTGCCGGACAGACAACAAAGGCCCGGATACTTCTGGCTCCCGTCCGCGGCTGCTGGCGGGATGCATTGAGAGTCATCCACGACTTGTATCCCGACTACTTCAGAGTACACGAACCGTCCGTCTACGCAATGGACGGCCCTGCCGCATCCGCGCCGATTATCGACGGAGATGGTGTGGACAGGCTTGTAGATCAACAGAGTCTCTCGTGGATATCGATACACGCGCGAGTGTTCAGCAGGTTCGGCGATTACGCGCCGGAGGAAGGATCATGGCCGAGTTGGGTCAGCCACTGGAGGCTAGAGTACTTTGATCTGGAGAGGCTGAGCCGCACCGAGTTCCGCTGGCTGCGCTACATGGTCCCGGACAAGAGTATATGGAAAGAAGAGACCATAACCAGGCAGATGCTCAACGACTACATCACCCAGGTCCGCGCAAAGGGCGTGGGAGTCCTGCTTTACGCTAACCCGGTAATTGCCAGCATAGACAGCACGGATGCCTACCCCGGCAGCCTGGCCACAAACGCTGAAGGCGCGCCGCTGTTTCGCGACTACCACCGCACCGCCCCGTTCAACCCTGCCTCCAGCACAAGCTGGGGCAAGCATCTGGACGCGATGACTCGGCGGCAGTTGGAGATATTCCCGGAGATTGATGGCATCTTCCTCGACGAGCTTCACTACAACCAGTTCGACTTCGCGCACGATGATGGTGTCAGCGCGAGGGGCGACAGATCGGTGGCGATGCTGGGGTTCGCGGTGCAGGATGCCGCCCGCAGGATCTGCGATATTGTTCACCAGCAGGGGAAGGTGGTCTGGTCGAACGGTACCAACACGCTTGAGGTGGCACACTACGTTGATGGTTTGATGGCTGAGGTGAGTTCAGAGTGGCTTGGCTCGCTGCTCTACTTGAGCCTTGAGAAGCCGCTCTCGCTACTGTTTGGGAAAGGGCCGTGGACGGTCCAACAACTGGAGAGCGACCTGGGCGTGGCCCTGTTCGCGGGCGCTCAGCCAAGCGTCCTGCACGATTCCACCTGCGTCGTGCCGCAGGCCGCGCCTGAACTGCTGGCGGTCCGCGACCGCTACCTGCCGCTGTTCCGGATGCTCAAAGGCAGGAAATGGATCCTCCATCCGCATGCGATCGCCTGCAGCGACAACGAGTTGCGTGCGAACTGCTTCGCCCTTCCAAATGGCGATTTCGCGGTCACTCTGAGCGGTGGAAAGCGGAGAGCAGTGAGTGGAGGGCAGAGGGGAACCGTGAGCCTGCGGTTGTGTTGGCCGGGGCTGGAGAATGTCCAGACAGCAGCATTCATGTCGGCAACTGCGCCGGACCAGCCGACCTGTCTGGAGATCCGGCACGAACGCGATGCCCTGTGTCTGGATGTTCCAAGCGGCGAGGTGGGAATTGTGCGGCTGGCCGTATCCGAAGCAGACGCCGGGGAAGTGAGGGAGTGATGCGCTGGTTCCTCGTGATCGTGCTTTTGCCTATCCCGTGCTGCGTCCTTGGCCAAAGCGTGGACTTTGACGGCAAGACCTATCCCCGGCGGGGTTGGGATGTCCCGAGGGAAGCCCAGTTCGCCACCACTATAACCCGCAATGTGAGGACACCTCATATTCCGACGGCAATCCCCTACGCCAAGGGACCTACCCGTGTGCTCTTCATTTGCCCCAGGTATTCTGCCCGACCAACAGTCGAGTTGTGCCAGCGCTTTGAGATTCACGAGAAACACGCTTTGGTCTCCAGGCGGCGGGAGCTTGCGGGGCTGTCCAAGGCATACATGTATGGGCTGCCGGGCGACAGCCTGGAGGAAGTGCGCGAATCGCTGAGCCAGGGGCTTGAGTGGAAGCCTGGAGTAATAGTCATCTACGACTTCGCCTGGAGCCTGCTGCCGGCGGATGTGCTGCAGAAGATCATTGATCTGGCGAAATCGGGTGTGGGACTGGTCTTCTGGGATCTGGAGGAGGGCAGCGCCCTGCCCAAGGATTTGGCATCATTTGTTACTGATTTCGCAGCGGCATCGGCACTGCTTTCCTGTGCGCCGGAGGAGTCTCGGTATCGGTTCGACAGCATCAAGGCTTATGCTGCTCCCAAGGGCGGGCGAGCCGTGGCTCTTTCCACTCAGCCGCCGAAAGGACTCTTCTCCTACCTGGACGACGAGGATCTCTACTCCATCATCGGCCGTGCTGTGATCTGGGCTGCGAAACGCGAGCCTGCCGGCAGGATTGCAGTAGAAACACTGTCCGGAGCGCTGCGGGTGGACACGCAGGGGGAGAAGCTGCCGGGTGCGAGTGCGGAGGTGGCGATATACGACTCAGCAGCCGTCCTGCGTCACAAACTGGAGCACAAAGCCACCATCAAGCTCGGGTCGGACTGGAGGCTTCCACATCTTAAGGCCGGGCGGCACTGGGTGCGGGTGACCATTCGCAGCGGCAAGAATGTCGTGGATTGGACCACTCTCAGTGTGACGGTCTCTGCTCCGGTTGCGGTGGAGAAGATAGCCTTTGATACGGAACACGTGGCCCAGGGTGGCACGGTCAAGGCCACAGCTAGTCTGTCGGGCCAGCGGCTGGGCGATTATACGCTGGAGTATCGGCTGGTGGACACCTATGACCGGGTGATAGGCAGAGGGCGACTGAAGGCATCCGGGCAAGTGAGCATCAACGCCCCTGTCCGCGACTGCCTCAGCCCGGTGTGTTTCCTTGAGGTGTCACTGCTGGATAAGGGACAGCTAGTGGCGGAGAATCGGGCGTGGTTCACAGTTGCCCAGCCGCAGGTAGACGCCGAGGACTTCCATGCAACGGTCTGGCCGTATTTCGCCACGTCCAACGGCCCGATCTGGCAGAACTGGCTTACCGTGATGCAGAAACAGATGGGCATGGGCTTTGTGCTTGGCGAAGGCCATCGCCCAACTGATGACAAGTGGCCGCTGTATCTGCTCAATGTCCGGCCATACGTGTATGCCATCAACCACGGTCCGCACGGCACAACCGATGCTGCCGGCGGCCCTGCCAGAAACCCCTGCCTCACCTCGGAGAGCTACAACAGAGAATCCGATGCGACGCTTGCCGAGCGGGCTCGCGACTCTTACCGCTACAGCCCCATCTGCTACACCGACTGCGGGGACGCTCTCCTGCATAGAGACGGCGTGGACATCTGCTTCAGCGACA
>CAZTAO010000125.1:0-6402 GCA_964611645.1 uncultured bacterium
TGCTCTCGTTTTGTCGTGCGCTGTCGCTCACAAGGCGGATGCTGCAGCAATACGGGGCAACACGGGTTGGCGCGCGCTTAAGGGCCAGGTGTTGTCGTCTGTTGTCTGGTCGCCGGATGGGCGGAATATTGCATTCGTGGCGACGCCGCGGGTTACGGAGGACCAGTGGGGGCTAGAACGATCTTCGATTTGGATTGCGCGTGTTGGGACTGGTATAGGCAGTCCCCGTTTACTGCGCAGGTTCAAGGCGAAGCCGATATTGGGGTGGAACATTCCGTCTAATCTGTTCTGGCTCTCAAGACACCGTTTGGGCTTGTCTCTCTCCGGACCCCCCAGATTCTACACTCTGAACCTGCAGAACAATAAGATAACGGCTCTAGCACGCCTGAATGTCGATCTGCTGATGTCGAGAGGTCATGGACGGGGGGAAGGACTCGACGACGTGTTCTACGACCATCGGTCGCGAGAGCTTATCGCGACTGGAATGGCAAGGCTCGAGGGTGGCAGCGCGGCGTATATATACCATACCGACACGGGCAAACTCAAAAGGACCAATCCTTTGAATATTGCCCAACTCTTGACAATGAGCAGTTGGACCAGCCCAAGCAAAGTGAGGGGCGGTTACAAGCGGGACTACTACTTCGCCGGGGTGAACGAGGGAAAAAATGATGTCTCTGTTCTGCGGCATGCTTCTGGAACTCCGTCTAGCCGAGTTGCTACTCTGGCCAAGGGAGATGCATACGTGAACAAGGCAAATTGTGATTTCTTCTTTCCGCGTCCATCCCCAAATGGGCGGAAACTACTATGGATGGGGGCCCACTCAGACGTACGAAACCGGAACTTCAACAGTTGGGACATAGTGCTCCTCGACATCCGGACGAAAAGAAGGAAGATTATTGCACACATACCCGATGCCCGATCCTGGCACGAAATATCTCCCGCCCTCGGCTGCCCATTCTCCTGGTCGCCACAAGGTGATCGAGTAGCGTATACGGACGGAGATAGGATTCGGTTTGTGAATGTAAGAAGATACTGAGGAAGGAAGGCGACTTGACCATAAACAGTTCGGTTCGGGGTTCAGAATCTACGGTACGTTGCAGCCGGAGCCGGGGCAGCGGCCCCGCCGGATGTGCCGCCTATACTGGTCGGGCTTTCGCAGCACAAGAGCGTGCTGCTTGCGCCCAGCGGCCTTCGGCTTTCTGGGCTGTCGGCCAGCGGCTGCAAGTATCTGAAGCAAACAAAGGAGGTCACAGCAATGCGAGCCCACGCTTTCTCCAAGATAGACCCTGAGCGCCCTGGACGGCATAGACTGCGGAAAATGACTGCGGTGCTTGTTGCCGTGATTGCGACACTCATAGTGGGTGCGTTCGTAGCCAGAATAATGGGTTCGCCGCTCAGCACTGAGGAAATTGCAGAGGCCGCTCACGTACGGCTACCAAGAGGTACGCGCATTCTGCATCTGCATTATGTACCCGACGGGCGTCCGGGTGAGATGCTCGCAGCCGTTCTCAGCATACCGCCTGACGGGGTTGCCCAGCTCAGAGACACGATGTGGCCATACGGAGTCGTGGTGTCTCCGAACGAGAAGCCCCCGGAGTTTGCGTCCAAAGGTGGAATACCGTATGTCCCGGAAACCAATTGGTGGAAACCTGGATTGGTTCGCAAGTTCGTGGCGATGGATAACGGCGGCAGGACATCTGTCATGGTGGACCTGGACGATCCCGCGCATCCGATACTCTATCTCTACTACACACCACCGTACGACTGTCAATAGCGTTGAGGGTAGAGTTAGTTGCCTGCAACCGAAACCAAGACCCCGGCCCCGCCGGATGTGCCGCCTATACTGGTCGGGCTTCGGTTGCGGGCATCCGAAGCAACTAGTGATGGGAGATACGATATGAGGCTGGAAAGGCTTAGAATGAGAAACCCATTGTTTGCATTAACAGTTCTGGCAGTTCTGATCCTCGCGATGGAGGTAATGTGTCTGCCCCGGTCTTGCGCATCTGAATACCTGCATACCGAGTTCAGTTCTCCTAAGCTTCCAGATGGCTGCCGAGCCCGAGTCTCGACGGATGATCTGTGGTTCGGTGTGTCGCAACAACTGGACTTGGCGAGAAAGGACTCGACATCAGTTTCAGCGCGCTGGTTCATTACGCATCGAATCGATCTCGAAGGTCTCCGATGCCCCGATAGCCTCAAGTACATAACGCTCGCATCAGGTAAAGGCCCGCTTTCAGCGCTATTTGTGGAGGGGAGTGGAGACACGAGACGTCTCATCTACATTGTTGCAGTTAGCACAACAGGAGGAGACCCATATGCCCCAAAGCTGTGGGTCTTGCTTGACACGATCCACGAGGGACGAAACGCGAAGCTTCACTACGGTCTCAAAGGCGATCTTCAGGCTATCACACTGGAGTTTACGGCTATGCACGTTGTATCTGACGATCGATTTCCGGGACACATCATTCTGGCACAGAAGCTCAAATGGGTGCCCGGTAAGCGGAAGTTCGCAGAGGGACCGCTATACGCCGATGTGGAAACAGAGCAAAGGCTTACTTGGCTGGAAGCGATGAACTACCCGGGAAGTGAGCGCCTGGGCGTCTCGTGGAAGTATGATGAGCGCAAGAAGCAGACCATCTATCGCTTCAGACCACACGGCATTCTCATGAACAATCTGCCCGCAGACCTGAAGCGCGCTTCAATCATAGAAGTGGTGACAGACTCCAGCGGGCTCATCAGTGCGAGAGACGTGAGTCCGGCGACCAAATAGGAAAAGAGATCAGGACCGTGCTGCGGATTGAAGTCGCAGAGTATTCGGCTTCGTTGGCTTGCGGCCGCGGCCCCGGCGGATGTGCCGCCTATACTGGTCGGGCTTTCGCAGCACAAGCGCGTGCTGCTTGCGCCCAGCGGGCTTCGGCCAACGGTTGCGAGCGTCCGAAACAACGAAAGACGTACGTGTGGAGGTTGGCGGATATGAGAAAACTCATGACAGGCTTGGGTGCCGCTTTGCTGTGCTCGGGCATTGCTGCGGCGCTGGTTGTATCCAGCAGGAGTCCTAATAGGGCTACTCGCGGGTCCGCCGTTGCCGTCAGAGAAATGAGCGGACCGATACGACGTGCGCCTGTCCGCAAGGCTGCTAGCGTGAGGCCAACCCGTTCGCGTGACGACTGGGCGATGTCCAGGCACGACGCTCAGAATACCGCACAAAGCCCTTTTCCTGGGCCGAGAACTCCCCGTCTAAAGTGGAAATTCACCACCGGCGGGTACGCTATAGGTTCCTCGCCTGTTATCGGTCGAAACGGAACTATTTATGTCGCCACTGAGAACGGGCCGCTGTACGCGATCAACCCGGACGGTTCGCAGAAGTGGGTATTCCAGAACGGCGGCAGCGGTTGGGCATCACCGGCGGTCGCCACCGACGGAACAGTCTACGTGATATCCATCAATTTCGGACTGTACGCAGTCAACCCCGATGGTTCAAAAAGATGGGCATTTGCACACCCGGACTGCTTCACGCCGCCAACCATCGGCTCGGACGGGACTATTTACGTGGTAGGCGACAAAGTTTACGCGATTCGGCCCGACGGTTCGAAGAAATGGGAGTTTCATACCGGCTACCGCGACGCCGGGACTTCGCCTACCTTAGCCCTTGACGGAACGATCTATATCGCTGGCTATGGTCCCACTCTATATGCACTCAGACCCGATGGTTCGAAGAAGTGGATATTCAGAACCAGGGATGGGGCCGACGATGCTCCCGCCATCGGCCGTAACGGGACAGTCTATCTTCCGCTGGAAAATAGAGTCTACGCGATCGCCCCCGACGGTTCAAAGAAGTGGGTATTCCGTACTGGTGACTATCACCTTCATGCGCCTGCGGTTGCCTCCGACGGAGCTATCTACGTGGAATCGGATGACAAACTCTATGCGTTGAGACCTAACGGGTCAAAGAAATGGCAGTTGCCTATAGATGATCTCGGGTCTGTTGCACCTGTGATCACTTCCGACGGGACCGTTTACGTGGGCACACACGATCAGCCGTATACGGTCTACGCCTGGGGGGGAGGTCACGCGGGCGCCACCGGTAAACTCTATGCTATCAACCCCGACGGCACGAAGAAGTGGGAGTTTCCAGCCCCTCGCCTGGAGTCCGCGGCTATCGGCGCCGACGGCACGGTATACCTGGTGTCGGAATACGGCGAGGTCTATGCAATCGGCTCGCGCGCAGGCAGCAGGGCCGGCGGGAAGAGTATCCACAAGGTGAAGGGAAAACACGATGAGATACACGGTCTTTCCGGATTTGAGCGGAGCGGAAGTCCCAAAACCAGAGTTTGTTGCTTCTGGCACCTTGCTGCCGGAGCCGGGGCTGCGGCCCCGCCGGATGTGCCGCCTATACTGGTCGGGCTTTCTCAGCACAAGAGCGTGCTGCTTGCGGACAAGGGTTGGAGGCATCTGAAGTAATGAAAATGAGGACTCTCGGAGAAAACTATGTGCAAAAACATACTGCGACTAGTGGGCATGCTGTATTTTCTGTTTGGTTTGGCTGCTCCTGTCCAATGCAATCCGCAATATAAGTGGGGCTTCGTCGACAAGACCGGCAGGTTCGTGATTCCTGCAAAGTTCGATCAAGTGCTGGAGTTCAACCAAGGCTTCGCAAGTGTGAGGTCGGGGCAGAAGTGGGGGTTCATAGACCAAAAGGGCCGCTTCTTGGTCGGGCCGAAATACAGGGCTGCAGGTGGATTCTCCGAAGGTCTGGCCTGTGTCCAGATCGGGAAGAAAGTCGGGTTCATCAACAGGAATGGTAAGCTGGCCATCCCGGCGCGGTTCGATGTGCCCGAAGGCGGGTTAGTGCCTAGTTGGTATACCGGCATTACATTCAGGGAAGGACTCTCCCCCGCGAGCTTCAAAGGCAAGTATGGGTTCATAGACAAGACCGGTAAATGGATCATAAAGCCGCAATACGAGGACGCCTTGCCTTTCAGAGAAGGCGCGGCCACTGTGTTTGTTGGCGACAAGAAAGCACTCATAGACAAGCGGGGCAGACGGTTAGCTTCACAGTGGAACGAGTGTTATGTCGGCGGTTTCTATGAAGGCCTTGCCTCTGTAAGGGTCGCCGACCGGCAATATGGCTTCATAGACAAATCCGGGAAGATTGTCATTGAGCCGAAGTTTGAAGCTGCTTCTGATTTCAGCGAGGGCTTGGCAGGGGTTGTGCCGAACGGATCACCGCACAAGATGGGTTTCATAGACAAGCTCGGAAACATGATAATCAAGCCGCGATATACGATGAACGGCGGCAGGTTCTCCGAAGGGCTCATCGCTGTGATCGAGGACCCGTTCGGCGGCAAATGGAGTTACATAGACAAGACGGGCCGCAGAGTGATTGATCCCAGATTCGACCTCGCCAGGGAGTTCCACGAAGGCTTGGCCGCAGTGGAGATAGGAGCCAACTGGTCGCCATCAGGCGAGCGCATTGATGGCGAATGGGGCTTCATCAACAAGGCAGGCAAATGGGTGATCCAGCCGCGATTTGGGTTTACCCCGGGATTTCACGGGGGCCTTGCCCCAGTGTCAATCAAAGTCAAGGTGAAGTAGCCAAAGAGGCTCAGCGGAATCTTCTGATGTTGCATTGCGCTGGTACCTCCCTGCCAAAGCCGGGGCTGCGGCCCCGCCGGATGTGCCGCCTATACTGGTCGGGCTTTCGCAGCACAAGAGCGTGCCGCTTGCGCCCAGCGGGCTTCGGCCTTGCGGGCATCCGAAGCAAGAAAAACCGGCCTACCCGCTGTTCTAGTCGATGGCATGCACGTGAGGTGAGACACATGAAGAACAAACGCGTTCGGATAGTTCTATGGATTGTCGCTGCGGTTATCGGAGTATGCGTGGTCGGGTCAGCCGGGCTGTATTACTTGTTGCCGGGGCAGACCAGATTACTGCCGGTGAGCGACTGGGGGTTCGGCGTATACCCCATTATTCTGAGTATCGACGGGCCGGTAGTGACGCCTACCGGGGATCGACAGCTTGGCCTTGTTCGGGAGCGAGTCATTGGTCATTATGTGCGACTCGGGATCGTAGAGTGGTCGAAGTTTGACAATCCCCGATGGTTGAGGGATATGTCGAAATAGCCCAACAATGGCCTCCTGTCTTTCGGGATTTGAGCCGCAGCGGAAATCCCGAAACCAAAGCGCGCGGCAAACGAGAGATCGGGAGGGCCAAACTCCCCTGAGCCGCACTCCGCGTCATCCGTGCGATCCTGAGCTTGTCGAAGGGCCGCGTAATCCGCGATTCAAACCGCCACCCCCCACCCCATCTCCGTGCCTGTACATAAATACCTGAAAATAGTTCACCAGAACTAGTGAACAAAACGGCCCATGAGTTGCCTTGTAATTATGGAGGTACTCTTTC
>CAZTAO010000126.1:0-6237 GCA_964611645.1 uncultured bacterium
AGTTGGCGGTCCCGGGCACATTAGGATTGGGAGTGCCGCCAACGTCCCAGGCAGCGTAGACCACCGGGTTTGCGGCGTCTGATTTGGTGACCACAGGTTTGCAGCCCGCGCCGATAGCCGTCCCATCCTGCGCTGTCGCAAACAGGGAGACCGCCTTTATCACGCTGTTGGCGGGTACGCCAAGCTCGGCCCGGGTCTTGAGCTTCATTGCCTGCTTGTCCCCCAGAACCCCGCTGGCGATATAGGGGAGCGTCCCAGTCCATTTCTGGGGGATGTCATCCACGATTGCGAACCTGCTGGTGCCGGTAGAAGGCGTCCAGGCGTTGATGCTCGAAGAGTCTGCGACCGGCAGGTCGGCCACGATTCTGGTGCACAGCCCGCACCAAGGCACATCGTCGGTCAGTTCTCCCACGTTGATCGCGATATCGTCCAGGTAGTACTTGGCTACAACCAGGGGAAGAACCGGTTGGCCGTACTCGACGTAAGCGATGGAATCTACGCCAAGGTTTGCCGTTGTGTTGCTGCCAATGTCCTGGCCGTTCACTCTCAATGTGAGGATGCTGCTCGTGCCGTTGATCTTGATCTTGATCTCAATGCAGATCCAGTTGTTTGCCATCTCCAGCGGCCCGGTGGTGATGGTGATTGATGGACTGCTCCAAATGAGCGAGAGAGTCTGGGCTGAGGGATTGACTGATACGTAGCCATTCCCGAACTTGACCGGAATGAATGTTGCGACGTTATTGCCCAAAGACAACACGTATAGTCGTATGCACAGATTGCGTGACCCGTTGTTTAGGGTGTACCTCAGGGCATGCGCCTTCCCGCCGGCTCCGCCGGAGATCGTGGTATTGCTGCAGAACGCATATCCGCTGTTTCTGCCTACTGCTGCGAGAACACCCATCGCGGTCACGTAGGAGTAATGGGAAATGGAATGCATTGTGTATATAGACCCGTTCTTGACGCCGTTGAGTCCATCTTCTACATGGAGGATATTCCCAGGTAGTCCCGTCTCGAAGCCGTCTGTCAGTTCTCTACGCCAGGCCATTGGGTAAGCCTCCTGTGTTCTATACGCTCGTGCGGATCTGGGTACCGGTAATCCGCAGCTTTATGTCTGACTTGTTCTGGACGGCTGTCTCAGGAGGGACAGTGTACCTGCGCCAGAATGAGATCGTGGCATTGTGAGCCTTGTTGCCAAGAGGCAGCGCAGCGCCAGCGACCGCCGCGTCCAGGGCGTTTTGAGTGATCGCCAGCTTGCACCAGGTGGATTCATCTGGAGCAACGCTATCGGTAGGCGTGATTATTACCCCTTCGTAGCTGAATGCCACGTACGCCACGGCTCCGATGAGATGTGCTGCTGCCGTTGTTCCCAGCACCGCTCTGGCCACAGTGATCTGCGTTGTCCCGCCGCCCGAGACAACAGTCATCATCTCGGAATCCACGATTATGATGTCGCCGTTTGTGAATGCTGCATGCGCCAGGGTAATGGCTGTTACCGCAGAATCGATGTCACCAGCCAAGGCCGCGCGTTCGTTGGCGAGGTACAACTGTCTGTCTGCGCTGCCCCCTGATGGCCCGTCAAGTTGGGCGACGTCCGGGCTGGACATATCGCCCTCGGAGACTGGCTGAGTCAATGCGGCGTCGCTGTATAGGTGTAGAGACATAAAGGTATCCTTTCAGGTCAGGCGGTCTCCGCCCGTTCACTACCAGTTGTTATCGCTGCCCCGCAGCCAGCCACGTCACCGACGCGGGCGACAGGCGATCCCTCGACTTCGACAGTGGGGCTGCCGGTGACTATTGCGGTCACCCCGTGGCCCGGAATGGGGCAGGAATGCAGGTCGCCCTTTCGAGCCACAGGAATGCTGTCCGCATACGTCCGACTGGCGGCCGTAATGATGGTGCCGCCGTGCGACGAGCTGTCACCCAATCGGGCAATCTTCGCCATCCCTATTTCCCCAGGTAGCTGATGACGGCGCTGATTACCCCACTGACAATCCCGCCAAGCGCTACCACAAGCATCGCGGTCTTCCAAAGGGTGTCGCTGCCGACCTTTTTGGAAAGCTCCGACCACAGACACTTTATCTCATTGCCATGTCTTTCCAGTTCGTCGTTGATGGCCTTAGCAATGAGCTGCACGCTCTCTTTGTCGGACTTGAGTTCCATCCGCCGCTCTATCGTTTCCAACCGGGTCAATATGTCGCGCCGGTGATCCTCCAGGATGGTTCGGAATTCCGCCCGCCACTGGTCGAAGGTCTTTGCCAGCAGCCTCTCGCTTTCCACCCAGCCACATTTGGTCGGTCCCTGGCACTCGCCGGGAGTGCTCACTTGCTCTTCGTCGTTCATGGGTTGATGTACACCTTTCCCGCCGAGCGGATGGTAATGTCTCCGGTCTGCGCATCCATGGTCAGAGTGCTGCCTGCGGCGTCCCGAACGTGAATGCGTTGGCCGGATTCCATGATGACCTGCTGGCCGCTAGAATCGAGTATACTAACGCAGGAGGAAATGTCGCGGTCGTCGAGAAAGATCACGTGGCCCGCCGGAGACTTGGCCAGCACATACACTTTCGGGCACCAGAATGGCGGGTGAGCATGGTACTTGCCATGCTCCAGGTTGTCCGAGCGATTCGAAGCATGATCGATCAGATCCCCGCAAGCAGAGCACTCGCTGCCGTTGCACAGTCTTTTTGCCTCGTCGGGCATCTCACCCGGGTTGCTGCCGGCAATCCAAACTCCAGACCAGATGGGGAACTGGGGGTTGCCGCCCTCGAACTCTGCCCAGACCGAGGCGCCCTCGGGAGGGACCAGGAACGTCCCGCAGTTGTCCGTGCCGCCGAACGGAAAGCAGGGTGAAGCCCAATCCGACCAATTGTCGGGACCGACCCCCAGAACGGCCGGGATCTCCAACCGGCACCTGCCCAACCGTTCGGGGTCATGGTTGTCACGGACGAAGGCCCGGTACTTCCCATACCACTGCGCTGTCTGTTCCTGGTCCTGGAGTTCCACGATCCTACAGTCCTCTCAGGGCTTCCCGGACGATCTTGGTAATCGCCGCCGGGGTCTTCTTCTTCGGGTCAGCCTTGGCCACGGCATCGACAATGGCGTCCTGAACTGCCGCCGGCAATGCCCGCTGAGTCTGGGATACCGCGCTCTTTACCGTCTTTGACCCGAGGACCTCAATTGCGCCGACTACTGCGTCCAAAGCAGCCGCCTGCGCACGCCCCCAAGCCGTGAGCTTCAGCATTGCGATAAGGGCAAGAAGCAGGGTGATGATCGCCTCCCTGTTCTCCACTACGAATCCAACCGTCTGATGTACCACTGCTACCACTCTCCTGTCTTGTTAATTGCCGATTACTCGGCCGCTGTTTGCGTCTACACGCACCATCTTTGGTTCCGGCTTGAAACAGTAGACTCGATAGAGGTTTGACACTTTGGCTAGACCCTGATGTCGCCGCTCGCAAACCTGATACCATCCATCTTGCTACTCTCCTGTCCCGCTATTTGCCGATCACTCGGCCGTGTTTGTGTCTACACGCATTACCTTGGGTTCCGGCTTCCAGAAGGTGGACTCGATAGAGGTTTGAGACTTTGGCTAGACCCTGATGTCGTCGCTCGCAAACCTGATCCCATCCACCTGGCCACTCTACTATTCTGTTACTTGCCGATTACTCGGCCGCTGTTTGCGTCTACACGCACCATCTTAGGTTCCGGCTTCACGGGCCGGGGCGTATCAGTCTGACTTGCACGTTTGCCCGCCGATGTGGCCACAGCCCGTTTTGGCTTGCTCGGAGCCGATTGAACGTTCTTCTTGCCCTTGCTCTCTACTGCCTTGACGCCAACCCCTTTGCCCAGAGCATTCCGCTTCAGCTTGAGTTCGCAGGAGTAGCCATTACCAAAGATATGCCGGACTGATGTGCAGTAATACACCCCTGAGAACTTCTTGCCGACCCCGCGAACCTCAATATTCTGCTTTGCCACCAGGCTCGGAATGCCTATGGTCACTGCTGTGGCTTCCACCTGCCGAAGCTCGGCGCTGCTAAAATGACTCTCGGCCGTGTCTTGCGCAGGCTCACGATTGGGTTCCTCGTGAAAGCCCTCCGAGCGTTCGTTGGTCGGCACTATGCGGCCCGACTCTTGACTGCGAAAACCATCCCCTACCAGATTGGTATTCTTGCCCAGGGACGTGCGATCCGAGGTACTCTCATTGTTTGCGGCGTGAGCGATGGATCGCTTCTTCCGAGGGTCCACGCCAACAGCCTTCGTCTCCGTGCCCGCCCCTTTCACCCCCTGCGACTGCGCGCTCGGAGTGAACGATCTGAGCACCCCTTCCCGATCCGTGAAATACTCCAGCGCCATCGTCGGTCGGGATTCCAACCCCCTCGGATGGAAGTGCAGTTCATCATCCTGAACGTAGAACACGTATCCCGCCGGCCCGGTCGCAGCCCGAGACTTTCCTGCCAATCCCTTTAGGAAATGGGCATCCGAGATACCACCCTGAGCCACGCGCAGATGCCTGCCGACGGTCTTCGTCACCACAGGTGTTAGCCCGTGCTCGGCTGCGATCTGTTCGGCAACCTCGGAATACAGGATCCCTGGGGCGGGCTTCTGCCAGACCCGCTGGATCTGTCGGCCAGCCAATTTGTGGCCCTTATCGTATGCCTTGAGCTTGATTGTAGGCTCACCTGATTCTGGGTAGTCGTATTCCACCTCCTTGATAGTCGCAACCTTGCGGGGTGAGAGGTCTCCCGCGTAGCCGAACCGAGCGACGATTTCGTTGCCTTCCTGGAAGAGCGGATCGTCTACCAACAACAGGTTCCGATCCGTCAGGTCGATCTCCATAAGGTCCATCTCATCTTCGTTGTCCTCGAAAACAAACGAGGTAATCTCGGAGGTGATATCCCGAGAGAGCCGGTGCCCCTCGATCTGAATCACGAATGTAGGTTGGTAGACGTCCAATTGCACTGTTCTAACCCAGCACTTTCATCTGCACGTATTCCAGCGAGGGGAGTCTCAGCACTGTCCCTGGCGTGAGGTCAGTCGGGCAGGCTATCTATGCCTACACCCATCGGAGTAAAGTAGCGCTCTAGCAACGATATGACCTGAGCGATGTGAGGATATGAGACGTGCTCCATGTGAATCCGGGTTACCAGGGTCATCACAGACCGCTCTCCGAAGTCGGTCTCACGAAAGATGACAATCTCGGTGGGGTCGTTGGTGTAACCGAGGTCGCCGCCTATCCAGAACACGCCAGTCTGGGGCATCAGGTTGAGTAGCAATTCCAGGCGGTCGTATGACTCATCTTCCGTCTCGCACGAAGCCAAGTCCTCACCACAGATCCCGACCCTGCGGTACTCCAGCACTTCCTGCCGACACATGTTCAGGTCCTCAGTGCTGAACGCCCCGTAAGACGGCTTGCCATGTTCGCCGGCGACTTCATGCTGCCAACCGGCCGTATCCCTGCCGCCGTAGAACTCCAGCAGTTCACCCTCGCGCTCAACGCTCCAAACAGGATTGAGCCACGACGGCCAGCGGAACACTTTGAACTGCTCCGAACTGGTCAGCCGGTAGTAGGTAGTATTCCTGAGACCATTGGGAGTGGAGTAGATACGGAGCTTGCCGCCCGCCTTCACGCACTGCCGCAGCGCCTTCCACGCTTTCTCCGAGAGCCACGCGCCCTCGTCCACCCAAGCCCGTTCAACGTGCAGCGACCTGAAGGCATCGCCGTACGCCCCGGCTGGCCGGAAGTAGAGGACACTCCCGTTGGAGAACTCGATCCGGAAGTATGGCTTGCGGTATATCTTGGGCTTGCCGTACTTGTTTATCGCGATACTCCTCGTGAGGTCATCGTTGGAGTCAAACTGAAACTCTATTTCCTCGATAATGCTGTCGAGGTGCCCCTGGTGGGGTGCGGCGATGAGTCCCTGGCCGCCGCGTGACGTGAATGCGAAGTGCAGCGCGTCGGTTGTCAGCGAGATCGATTTGCCAGAATCTCGGCCATCCAGGTGTATGATGTTGCGATGCTCACACTGTAGGTCCTCAATCTGGTGCGGCCAGTAGGCGCGCTTGGACCCATCCCGATTGGTCAGGTATAGCTGACCCCAGAAGACCGGGTCTCTCAGCGATAGTGCTTGTTCCATTTCCGAGCCTGATAGTCCCAACGATATCTCCTTTGCTTTCTTTCCACATTGGCCTTGACTTGTCCCCTTATGTAGCTAAGCACATAATAGTCGTTATGCGCTGAGCG
>CAZTAO010000127.1:0-6069 GCA_964611645.1 uncultured bacterium
TGTGCGTCAAGGCTGCCAAGAGCGGTTACGACGCCTGCACGGTGAAGACGGTGTCGGCAGGTGAAATCGAGGGAGCCGTGGTGGAACAGTTGCGCGCGGTGTTCCGTTCGCCGGAAATGGTGGCGCAGACGTACATGGCGGCGGTCCGGCTGGTGGGGGATGAAGAGAATGAGGAGTTCGCCGGCGTAGTCCCGCCCACAGAGCAGGAAGTCGCTGAAGCGCTGGCCAAGCTCGACCCCATTTGGGAAGACTTGTTCCCGCTGGAGCGCCAGAGGATAGTGAGGCAACTGGTCGAGAAAGTGACAGTGTATGACGGCGATCTGGACATCAGCATGCGCGCCGACGGCATTCACACGCTGATTGCGGAGTTGAGAGGCGGGGTGGAAGACGAGGCCGACGCCGCAGGGAACACATTGGAGGTATTGGCATGAGTGAAGTATCCCTGGAGAACAGCGGGCAGTCTGTCCACATACGGGTGCCGATGCAAGTGAAGCGGCGGAACGGCCGCAAGGTTGTCATTCTGCCGGACGGGACAATCAACGAGGGTGCGGTCAAAATGGCATCGTGCAACCGTTCGCTGGCGGGGACCATAGCCCGGGCGTATCACTGGGACGGCCTTATCGCCGAGGGGAAGTACAGGTCGGTCAGCGAGTTGGCCAAGGGGCTTAAGATGGACCGGTCATTCGTTGCGCGAGTCCTGAGGCTTACGCTCCTGGCACCGGACATCGTGCGGGCGATACTGGCAGGCGACGAGCCGGACGGGCTTACTTACCACGGGCTATGCACGGGCAGCTTTCCGGTCGTCTGGGAGGAACAGAGAAAGACATGGGGGTTTGCGGAGTAGGGTGTAGGTAGTCGAACCATGCTGCCAACCATTATCCGGGCGAGGACTCGGATATCAGCCAAATCTCGCACTGAGGGACGCTCCCACGCGTCCCTTTGACTTTGCATCAGGCCTGCCGTAGAATAAGCTATGATATCGACGTTGCTAACTTGTAGGGATGTTGTCGCGTAGGACTCGGAGGTCTGGTCAGTGAAGCCGGGAGAACGACTCGAAAAATGTCTCTTTGCAAATCGGCCATGCGATAGAATCGTCGGACGTCAGGCTGATGTGGTTTTCATCGCGGCACCCTCTGCCGATGGTTACCACTTCGAGGTTGAGGCGGCGAAAGCCGTGATCGCATCCAATGGGATGCAGCCTGAAGTGGCCGTACACGAACAGCTTCTGAGCGAAGATATTTTCTGCGAGAAGGTATGCACCAAGATTATCGAGTCTCGCTTCTGCGTAGTGTTCCTCAATGGCTCGAATCCGAACGTGTTCTACGAGTATGGGCTAATGAGGCCGTTTCGCAAGCGCGTGATCTCCCTCCTTCGAGAGGACGAGAAACCTCCGTTCAACGTGCGTCATCTGGACACGATCAGCTACCCTCTGGCACGGCTTGAGGAACTGCTTCGCGATGCAGTGACGGCGGCTTCGGCTGCGACGACGGCACCTCCCAAGTCGGCCACTAGACGGACTGCAAAGCGTCCTGTTTCCGAATTTGCCACAAGGGTGTCCAAGCTCCTGGAACTGCTGGGGGTCTCAGGGGCTGCGGAAGACTGGATTTCGGAACTGGCTGAAGGTACCGCGTTCCACTGCGTAGGAGGCTCTGATGGTACCCATTTCGTCGCCGTAGTGGAGGCGGAATGGTATGGTGAAGAGATCATTGCTGACACTCTTCTGGTGTGCCGACGGTTGGACCGCGAGTACTCGACACGAAACGGCGCGCTTCGCATCAGGAAATCAAAGAACTGGCACAAAAACGCGTCTGAGGACGAAGCCCATGTGGAGGTTATTGAGCATGTGCGCTTTCTATATGCCACCCCCCTCGACGTTGCGTCTTCGGTAGTTACGGACATCTCCGGGGCAATCAGAGACAGTGGCGTAGGTTACCCGCTTCCAAGGGTCGATTTGTGGACTCCACAAACCATAAAGGATCGACTGGACGGGCTGGTCGGGAAACGAGGAGGGTGAGTTGATTGTTGTGGGGGTTGACCCTGGACTGGCTGCGACAGGTTATGGCGTTATTGTCCGCAGCGGACGCGAACTGCGCTGCCAGGACTTCGGATGCATTCGAACAAGCACGAAGACTGACACTGGTGCAAGGCTGAAGCTGATCTATGATTCGCTCAGCGCAGTCTTTGCACAATGGCATCCCGAATTGGTGGTGATAGAGGAGGCCTTCGCTAAGGAAGTGGCTCCGAAGGCTGCCATATCCATCGGACAAGTATGCGGTGTGGTAATGCTTGCAGCAAGCCAGTCGAATGCTTCGGTACAGTGGATTGCGGCGCGGTCCGCAAAGCAGGCAATAACCGGTACTGGGTCGGCTGACAAGACTCAGGTCGAACGTTCACTGCGTCGAATTCTGGGCATTTCCGACGAAATACGTCCCGACCACGCTGCTGACGCCGTAGGATTGGCTTACGTAGGGGCGCTTCGTTTGAAGGACTGAGGTGATCTGGCATGATACGTTATCTTGAAGGCAAACTCATGGGCAAGAATGAGAAGAGCGTTGTCCTGCTCGTGCATGGCGTGGGATATGAAGTGGATGTGCCGACAACAGTACGACGGTCGCTCAGCGGCTACGACGAAAGTGCTAACGTAAAGCTTCATGTTTCCTACCAACAGTCCGCGAATCAGCCCATCCCTCGATTGTATGGTTTTCTACGTCAGCTTGAACGCGATTTCTTTGAGGAGTTGATACGCGTAAGCGACGTGGGTCCCAGCATTGCCTTGTCCGCCATGTCCGTTCCTGTGAAGCAAACAGCGAAAGCTATTGCGGAGCGAGACACCAAGACTCTGAGAACTGTCAAGGGCATAGGCGAGAAGATGGCTGATAAGATTGTAGCAGAGCTCAAGGATAGAGTAGCCAAATATGCTCTGTTGCCGGATGATGCGGCCAGCCTGACTAAGGAATCCGGAGATTTTCGGACTGAGGTCAAGGAGACTCTCACTAAGCAACTGGGATTCAAGCCACAGGAGGCGCAAAGGCTCGTTGATCTCGCCCTGAAGCAAAACTCCAGTATTGCCTCGCCAGAGGATCTATTTGATGAGGTTCTCAAACTACATAAATGAGTGAAGACGGTAACACGACATCAGGACTCGAGGGCATAAGTGACGAGTATCTGACCCTGCGGCCAAAGCACCTAACGGATTATGTTGGGCAGCAGCAGGTAGTGGAAACTCTCGGCATAGCCATTACGGCTGCCCAAGGGCGCGAGGATAATCTTGATCACATTCTCCTGCACGGTCCTCCCGGGATCGGGAAGACCACCCTCGCCCATATCGTGGCAAACGAGATGGGGAAAGATATAGTTGTTACATCCGGTCCAGCGCTGGAGAGGCCAGCGGACTTGATGGGCATACTGACTCATCTGGAGCAGGGCGACGTGTTGTTCATTGACGAGATACATAGGTTGCCGCGTACGGTAGAGGAGTTCCTCTACCCTGCGATGGAGGATTACGCTGTCGATTTCATTTTCGACAGGGGCACAAATGCTCGAAGCCACAGGTACAGGCTTGAGAAGTTCACCATGGTTGGTGCAACTACACGAGCAGGCTTGCTCTCTTCACCTCTGCGGGACCGGTTTGGTATCGTTCGCGAACTGACCTACTACACGGTAGCAGAGCTGACAAGGATAGTGAGAAGATCGGCGGCGATCTTCCAGGTGCTGATTACCGATGAGGGAGCCGCCGAGATCGCAAGCCGATCCCGAGGTACCCCGAGAATCGCCAACCGATTGCTGAGCAGGACGCGTGATTATGCTCAAGTCCGCTCCGATGGAAACATAACCGTGGACGTCGTGCGCGCAGCACTGCAGTTGGAAGGCGTGGATGAGGTAGGCCTGACGGAAATGGATCGGCGGGTACTGAGGACCATAGCCGTGAACTACGCGGGCGGGCCTGTGGGAATTGAAGCCCTTGCGGCAACGCTACAAACAGAAGTCGATACCCTCAGCGAAGTGGTTGAACCATTCCTGCTGAACACTGGATTTCTCGTTCGTACGCCAGGGGGCAGAAAGATTACTAATCCTGGCCTCTGTCATCTGGGAATCGAGGTGAGCAGTCCAGTGCAGTTGAGCTTTTCTGATAGAACGGAACAATAAGTCGGCTTACGGACAGCGGCTTTTCGCTATGCGAAGAGTTGAAGACAACAGGGAGAGTGCAGTATGAGCAGAGTGATTGGGTTCAAGATTGTATCGGGTAGTATGAACTGGGTCGTGGTCGAAGGAACGAAGACAGCGCCTTTGCACGTGGCTCATGATCGTGTGGTTAGCCCGAGTGGCTACACACCGGCCGAACTTGTTGACTGGGCGGAAACTGTGTTATCGGGTATTGTGAGCCGAGTGTCGCCTGACGAAATCGCATACAAGCTCACCATGCCTCCAGCGCTGAAACACGATACCATATTTCGCATCTACTACCCCCAGGGCATCCTTAACCTCGTAGCCCACAGGATGGGAATAGCAATATCTCACGTCGCGTCCCAGGCCGTGTCACCGTCTGTGTTTGGACTACCGAAGGGGACAAATGGGGCGGGTGTGATTTCGCACGTCAAAGACCTCTTAGGGGATTACCCTCCGAACTGGACCGGCGAAGTGCTTGACGCTGCCACTGCGGCTGTCGTGAGACTACCGTAATGGCTGTGAACTACAGTGATGTGGGAAAATACGAGCGGGTGGCCCTGCTTGGCGAAGGGCAGTTCGGGAAAGTGTATCGCGTCCTGGATCGTGCCTTGATGGTTGAGCGAGCCCTGAAGGTAATACCTGCATCGAACCCGCAAGAGCTTGTGGCAAAACTGAAAGAAGCTCAGACTCTTGAGCACTGTAAACACAAACACGTCGTCGAAGTGAAAGAAGCCGACGTACAGACGGTGGACGGCACAGATTGCGTGACTATTGCCTGTGAATTATGTGAAAATGGTTCTGTGCAACACCTATTGGAGAGCCATCATGTATCCATCAGGCAGGCTGTGAAGATCACGCAGGAAGCACTTCTTGGACTCGCCCACTTACACAGCGGTGGCGTTATGCACTGTGACATTAAGCCGGGCAACCTGCTGCTTGACCACATGTTTACAGTGAAACTCTCTGATTTTGGACTTGCCATCCATATGCATGCGGCTGGTTCGCCGTCTCAGGTCTACACCCTACACTGTCCGCCAGAATGGCTGGCCGGACAGCCATGGTCCGGCGCTAGTGATATCTACGCCATGGGTGTAACTCTATACAGGTTGCTTAACAACACCGCTGATTTCAGGGCATCGTTGCCTGCCGACGTCAAGGGTGAGATACTTCGTGGACAATTCCCGAATCGAAGCGGCTATCAAGAGTATGTTCCAAAGAAGCTAAGGAACATATGCAACAAGGCCATGCATCTTGACCCCACCAAGCGTTACCCATCTGCAGAGAAGTTCAGGCAAGCGCTGGATCAACTTCATTGGGGGATAGACTGGCACCAAATAACTCAGACCGAGTGGCAGGGACGAGACTCCTCCAGATCATACAGTATGACCGTACTTTGTGATCCCAGAGGATGGACTCTCAACTACTACGTAGGGGTGCGTCGTAGTCTGGATAGATGTGCGGGTGGCCTATCATCGGAGGCAGAAGCAGTGCGTTACGCGCATGCCATCATCACCGAGACATCTCTGAGTTAGCGAGTTGATACAACTGCTCGCAGGGCTCATAGGGTTGCCGGCGCAGACTCATAAGCGCCATCACATGCCGTTGGCCGCCAGCCTGCCGCCTACGTCATCACCCGCCTGTGCTGGCGACGATCAGTGTCTTGCCGGACGAGGACGGCATTGCCCCCGATGCCTGACAAGCGCCCCCCCCCGTACGCCACCATATTGCCCTGCGCCTTAGCGGAGGTTGCAGTGAAGACCTCTACTCCGTAACCACGCAACGGAACCCGTAGCTGGGTGACTTGGTGGACGGAAGGGCGAAGTTTCGGTCGGCTGCGCGGAAATCAAAGGGTCTGCGGTGGTCCCAGCTAGGTCCACGCAGAACTCTGTAGCATCCCGATGC
>CAZTAO010000128.1:0-6054 GCA_964611645.1 uncultured bacterium
GGCACTGGCATAGCAACATCCGCGAGGTGCGTGATGTCAACCTTGGTGTAGATCGCGGTGGTACCTGGCTTGGCCACGACCGAGTCTCTGGGTGGATATTGCAGGCATAACTCACGTAATCCAGTATCTCCGGCCCATCAATATGGCCGATGGCAAGTCCGTGATGTCGATCCACGTGCCAATTGAGGAAGCGTCTAGCCATAGTGCTCTGCGCCGTGCAGGAACCGCCCGTCAATCCGCGCAGTTGCTTGAGATGCTGCCAAAACCGCCCGAGGAGTTCATCAATAGCATTGGGTTCGCTTACAAGCTCTGGAGTTGGTGGGATCAGACATTCCCGACGGAGATAACTGAGGAGGTGCCAAAGCATGTTGGGGGCACTCTTGTAATCACCAAAGGCCCTGAGTTCTTCTTCAATGAAGCGTCTTCCCAGTGCTTCATCAATGGCATCGATCTCCAGGTGTTGTTGGTGCAGATACAGGCTAAACTGGCCAACCATCGATAGGATGCTGGCTGCGGTGCTGTGTCGGTATCCAGATGATCGCAACTCAACGGCCAATCGATCCAGATGGGGAGCCAGTGGGCCTCGACGCAACTGCTTTAGCCGCGTTGGCGAGGAGAAGTAGAGTTCTAACATTGGGTGTACTCCTTGGCAAAAGATAGTCAGCGCGGCATTTGCGGCCGAACTGCTATAAGGAGTATAGGTGAGTATAGAAGATCTCGTCAGCATCAGCACTGTAGTTCACGTTCATTCTGCTTAGGGATAGGCTTTCGACCGTGCTTGAAAGCGGAATCACCCGGCATATTGGCCAAAAGATGCTTTCGCGCAGTCTTGAATTCGTCGCCGTTCATCTTCAAAGCACTTATGAGAAATACGCGCATGTCATACTTGGCGCTTGCGGGGTCATAGACACGCTGCCGGGCAGAGGCTCCGTGGCTGTTCAATGCCCGGGCGCACAGGGCCAGACAGAACTGGACTGCGGCTTTGACCTTGCCGGCATGAAGCGTCGATTCAAAAAGCCTAAATTCAACTGTGGAGCGCAGCCAGAAACTCCCCAGATTTACGGTCTGATACCGGCTCTGGTGGTAGCGCTGTGGTGCGGCGGTGTAATGGCCGTACCAGAGGCGGTTCACGGCATCGGTTGACCGTGGATGGCTCCGGGTGAGACGCTCAATGAAAGCTGGGTCTAGGGGTTTGGTGTATCTTGCCAAGCGGTCCGGATTGACACCCAGTGCCATAAGGATGAGTGGCTCCTGCTTGTACACCAACTTCGCCAGGTTGGCCAACGCCTTGCCTGTGAAGCATTCAGCGCCTACATGCACGTGCATCCCAGCCTGCGGACACGTATGACATCCTGCCCGGCGCATCGCGCGCACTACTTCCTGGAACAAGGGGATGTCGGCATAGGTCAGAATCGGCGTTACCATTTCGGCGCGAAGGTCTGCCGACACGCTCGAGAGCGAGCTGTCCGCCACCACCCGCCAGACACGCCCGTCAGTCGCAGTAACCTCGTAGGGGTCGTAGCACGATGGATGCCCTGTATGGCTGACTGTTCCGCCCACAACCTCCTGAATCGCCTGAGCGACTACCCCGCGTGTCTTTCCTACCATCTCAATCTCGATCCCATAACGTAGCTCTCGCAGATCCATCAGTTCACCTCCGCGAACACATTCATCACTCAACTGCGCGCGGATTGCAAGCCCTTTTCAGAAAGGACTTGCTATTCCCAGGAAAAAGAGCGTGAATGGGTGGCGGAGGTGGCTGATGGAAAGGATGCGCAAAACAGCCTTGTTTATTATGTGGCGAGAATTGGAGCGATTGGCCTTGGGTCGACTGATTAGGCCACATAATTCGCGGCGCTACATAATATCTCTTATGTGACGCGTCACATAACCGTTATAATGTTGCGGCCGGGATTATGTAGCGCCGGGCCGTAGTTTGTGCGGCCCGGCACGCAGATCGCGCTACATAATACTTACAGGCTTTCCAGCAGTGCCAGCAACTTGTCCGCTGGCTGGTAACGCGTATGTCCAAGCTCAACTACTCCACTTTGCTCCAAGGCGCGACGTTTCATTTCCACGTCAGCCTCAATATAGTGATGGGTCGTGTCAAGACTCACGTGCCCCAGCCAGGAACGAATTAGGTTCAGATCCACACCGTCCTGTAACATGTGCATGGCTGTGGTATGGCGGAGCGTGTGAGGCGTAATCGACTTCTTGCTCAGCATCGGCAGTACCGAGATTGCCGGTGGTACGGTGCGCCGGATTATGTGCGTGACACCGTGACGGGTGAGGCGTTTTCCTGTTATACCGGCGAAGACAGCGGAGTTGCCACTGGGATAGATGCCGGCTTCCTCGCAAAGTGCCTCCAGAACTTCCGCAAGGTCAGCCCTAATCGGCGTAAGACGCTCCTTCCCGCCTTTGCCACGCAATAGTACCTGGTACGGACGGCTCAGACTAAGGTCATTGGCATTGACTCCCACTGCTTCGGAGACGCGCGCGCCGGTATGAGCCATAAAGAGCAACAACGCATAGTCACGGCGTCCTTGCCTACAATTCCTGTCAGGCACGCTGAGAAGAACATCGAGTTCTTCACGAGTGAGATAGCCGAGTATTGGCTGGACCGTCCTTTTGCTCGGTATTGCCAATACCCGCTGAACCACCCCCATAGTGGTGGGGTCCAGGTAAGCCAAGTACTTGAAGAACGAACGGATCGCGGCCAGCCGGTTGTTGCGCGTTCGCACGCAATTACCTCGCGTCTGTTCCAAGTAATCAAGGAACGCGAGAATGACATCTCGGTCTAGATTAGCAATGGTCAGTCTCTCTGGAGCCGTATGCGAAGCCTCAGACGAAAAGACAATGAGCAGCCGCAAGCTGTCACGGTAGGATGCGATAGTCTCACGGCTGGATTTACGTTGAGCTATCAGTCGTTGCTGAAAGAAGCTCTCGATGAATGTCGCAAGAGTCTGCTGTTTGGCGCTCATCGAAGTGTCTCCTCATCTGGCTTTGTTTGGTCACCGGTCCGTCTGCGCTGGGCGGCAAGTTCCATCAATTCAGGGATTGCTGTAATGTAGTAGGCGGTATCGCTGTAATGAGCATGTCCCAGGTATGTCGCCAGCATCGGAAGCAGAGCCTGCACATCCTTGCCTTCTCGGTACCAGGCTGCCAGTCTCCTAACAGCGAAGGAATGCCGAAGATCGTGGAACGTCGGGCCATTCCCGGTGTCGCCGCGCAAGCCGGCACGACGGGTAAGTTCCCAGTAGACCATCTGCAACGTATGCCTGGAAAAGCGGCCTCCCCACTGATGAACAAAGAACGCTGGACTCTTCGGCTCAACGTGGGCAGCATCCCGTAGATGAGCATATTCATCCAGAACTTTGAGTACGCTCGAATGGACCGGCACCAAACGATCTTTGAAGAACTTCGCCTGCCTTATCATGAGGACGCCCGATACCAGATCGACATCTGCCCGGTCAAGAGCAACCACCTCACTAATCCTCAGACCGGTTCCGGCTGCCAACCCGACCATCGCATGTAGGGTATATCCTCTGAGCGGATTCTTAGGCGCGATCTGCTTTGCAAGGCTTAGCAGGTTGACAAGTTCTTCCTCGGAGTAGATGTGAGCGGGGGCGGAGGCGCGTTGAGCATACAGCGCTTTCGGATCCAAGCACGGCGTTTTGGGCTCATAGGTTGCAAGGTAGTCCGAGAAGTTGCGGACTACACCATAGCGACGAGAGCATTGATGGGGGGTTATGTCTTGATTGGCAGTGGCAAAACCGATAGCAATGTCTTTCGTGAGCAGGCCGGTGTGACCGATATCGCAGACATACTTGTCAAATATGACTAGAATACCTGCCTGGGTATCGAACTTCAACCCGAAATTGCGGCGCAATGCTACGTAATTCCTCAGATGCTCGCTGAATATGCTGCGAAACACATACCATTCCAACGGATGAGGCTGGATAGGAAGCCAAAGGTTTCGCTGGCAAGGAACCCCGGGGCAGACTCGTCAGCCAGCGCGTGGGCATTGCCAGCCGAGCCAACGTGAGCAATGGCGGCGAATCGCCCATCCGACTCAGCTTCGGTGAAATAGCGCCCATCATGGTCGGCGGAGGTCTTGTGGGTGTCCAGGGATTCTGAGGCTGCGACTAGACCATCTTCCACGCCAGCAATCCGTTCCTCATGATCGGCAAGTGTAGCCGCTACATTGCTGCCAAGCGGGGCGGATGGTGTCAGCTCGCCGGTAGTGCGGTTGAAGATGTATACTGTAACGACCGTTCGGGATATCGCACCATCCGGAAGCGGGTCGCCAGAAGTATCACGCCCCTGCAGAGTAGCGATCCATTTCTCCCGCTCAGCAGTCGGCTCACCCGTCAGGGGACTGACCAGAGAGGGATCGTCCGAGGCAGTCACTACCCGGCGAAAGACATCAAGATATATGGTATGCAGCCCTGGTGTGGGAAACGACAGGCTTGCTTCCGGCACATTCACCGCGTAGCCGTCTACGTATACCACGCCGTCAGCAATTGACACATTCCCGCCGTTGACAGTCCCATCCAGCCCGGAGATGATGGCGCCTTGGGAGAAGACCCTGTCCAGCAGTACTCTCCGTTCGTACCCCTGCATGTCCTGCATTTCGTTGAGTTCGGTGTCCAGCAGGTCTCGGTCGGCCCGGTAGCAGACTCGTTTGTAGTTCTTGGTCGCGTCGAATGTGTTCTCGCTCAACTCGGATCACTCTCCTCTCCAATCCAAACGATAGTGCCCGCAGGCTGGTGGCGGGCAATGGTCTCATCGAAGGCGCTACTATCTAACAGTGGCTCAGTCACGCCGTATATCCCGTGGTTGTACCGGCGGCCCGGCAGCTTCTGGTGATTAAGCCGGGACCGGTAGTTCAGTCGGCAGACCAGCCGAAAGGTCTCGATGATCTCGCCATCCCAACCGAGCCGACGAAGTTCGCGATCCAGACCAGCCAGCGTACCCGTGCGGCGGTAGTATTCTATGGCCTCGCGTATCCGTTGGCGCTGCGGACCCGGGCTTGCCTTCGGGTCATAGGTCGCACCGACCAGTGCGGCAAGGTATCCCAGGAAGTCTGGAGGGCAATCAGCCGAGGATGCCAGACCGGGAATGCCGGTGATACGTTCCTGGAGTGAATCCAAGGTAGGCCCCACAACCGCCAGAAACGCACGCAAGTCGCCTGACCCGTCGGACTCTGCGTAGACATCTGGAAGCAGTTCGAGCAGTCGATCCACCCAGCCCATTACCGCACCTCCGAAACGCTGATGGTCACGTTGCCCAGGATGGGTATCTCACGCTGGCCGAGAACGATATCAGAAAGCGGCTCCCGCAGCGACACGTGGCTAACACCCGCGACCCCGTCCAGCAGGACTACCAGATCGGAGGGATAGACTGCCATTCCAAAGTCCTGATTCTCAAAGGCAAACTGACCTGACAGCGCACTCATTGCCCGACCACGAACAGTATTGGGGTCTTCACCAGGGTAAAGGAACAAATCGGCGTTTACATTAACCGGGACATAAACGGGATCTACGATGCCGGCATCTATGGTGAGGAGCCTCCGCGCTTCAAGATAGTCGGTGAGTCCGGACTTCAACTGTGGAGATGGAAGCCCACCACCTTCCGGAGCAATACACACTCTCACGGAATACATTCTCAGGCTCGTGTCATCATTGATGTCTATGATCCTCGCCTTGGCCACCCCTGGGAACGCTAGACACAACGACCGGTAGTCTTCCCTGGTAACCGCTTTCCAGGTCGAGCGAACAGTTGCCGGCGCGACAAGTCTGGCGTGTTCCAGCGATTCCTTGTCGGCTCCACCCGTGGCCGCGATGGGGTTGTCCACGGTGAATGCGGACGTCGAACCAATCGTGCTGACCAACTGCCCTATTCTATGCGGCGCGATGTTGCCCGCCGCGCCTTGCGTCGAAATGTAGGATACTTCAACCAACCTACCTTCATTTGGTAACACCCCACATGTGCCGTCGCCGAAGATAATGGAGACTACATCAAGGCCATCGGTATCCACGCGGTAGTGAAGAT
>CAZTAO010000129.1:0-5971 GCA_964611645.1 uncultured bacterium
GGTGGGTCAAAATTCAACGCCGATGGTGGGTCAATTTTCAACGCCGGTTGACATTAACTCTTCGACGATCTCTCGGACGAGAGGCGACGGTTCGTCAGGTGGCATTCTTTTGTGTCTTGCTTGACCCGAGGTCGCCAACTGAGCATTACCCGCGGAGGAGCTTTCCTTGCCCTGCAGATACTCAATGGCGATACGAATTCCCTCCGCATGTTTCGTCAATCTGCCTATCTCGGCATCTAGAGCATGCAACTCAGTAAAAAAAAGTGCTGTTATCAGATGGTCCAAGATAGGATCGTGCCGGGTTCGAGTGCCGTCGCCTCCAGCAAGATCGCGGTGTGAAACGGCTCCTGACTAGACCCGGCGGTGAGTGCTGGCTAACGGTCAAGCGTACACAACCAAGGAGGGCACACTTTCCAGCAAGCCCCCCTCGTGTATCAACATATGGTTTGTAGTCTACGAAGCGATAGCGGTGCACCCGGCTATCTTCTTCCACTCCTGGTCATCACAGTGAGCCATCAGGTTTGCTTCCGTCCTTGCGATGTCCAGGTCGAGAGCGTTCCGCTGTCTCAGCAGCGAGTGGTAGTGCATCATTTCTGCAATTATCGGATCATACTCCAGCTGTCTGGGTTTGGGCTGCAGAGAATCCTTGGGAATGACAATGCGTTTGCCGACGCGGATAACCTGGATGTCACCGCTGTTGATAGCGATGGTGAGAGTTCCTCGGTCCACCCCCATCAGCTTGGCTGCCTCTGTTACGGTATAGAATGCAAGGTTAGTGGGCTCGGTCTGTTGTATAATGCCTACAGCTTTGGTGACCGAACCCTGTCTGGGGTCTTGGCTCATAGCCCTTCTTTCTGTGCACTCCGCAAGTTTCGGATCGTGATGGTGGAGTGCAGGTAATAGTTATAGGCGCATGCGCCGGTCGATAGTAACCGATGTCGGGGAAAGTACTCTGAGAACTTGTCCGGGCAGCGCTGTGCGGGTCCGGATGTGTGACACATCAACAGTAATCCTTGAGCCTGTACCGAGGCTGAGTTCTGTGACACATTTGTGACACAAGAGCTTCGACATAGACCCACAAACACTCTGCTTGAACCATGCCTGCGGCCCCATATCGAGGCTGTACGAGGGCATGAGCGGGTTCTAGAAGCCCCTGCAATCGGGTTCGAATCCCGGCCTCTCCGCCACTTTTTAGCCTCAGAATTACTCACTGTCATTCGGTTGTGACACACTTGCCGCATATCGCACGGGGGCTGGTCTTCAGTCCGTGAGTCGTATCGTCTCCTCCCATTCAGTCTACTTGGCAACAATATCGTAAGCCCACGACCCGAGCACCGTGTCCGACGCCGGCCAGAAGCCGACATTGTCATCGTTTGGGTCGGCGCTGCTGGTTACCCAACCGGTGATGGGAAGGCTGCTTGGCAAACTTATCTCGATTGTCGGCGCGTTGGTCTTCCAGGAGGACGTTCCGCCCTTGAGGCCGAACACAGTCCCTGCTGCGGGCGGGTCTAAAATCCATCCGCTCGCTGGGATTGGGTATGACGTTGTCCCAATATAGGCGGACTGCGCGTCCCACATAGTCGATGAGATGTGCATCGAAGAGAGCATCAGCGGCTTGAATGCCTCGCCGGGTCGGGCGTCCAGAACCACGCTGCCTGTGGTGTTCATTGTTACCTTGGCCCGAACCGCGCCTCCACTCGGAGGTGAAAGCCGGATCTGGCCGGAGGAGTGCAGGCCCGAAACCGTGCCGTCGATGGTCACCAACAGGTCTTCTCCGTCGGTCATATAGTCGTAGCTAACGGGTCCGCCCTGATGATACACTCCGCCCGTCCAGAAGCTTGGCAACAGCACGACCGAGGTGCCCCATCCCGCGCCGGGACCGGTGCTCATTCGGAAGTAGCTGCTGTCGACGTGCAACGCGGCGTACTGCGGATACTTGCTCCCGGAACCATACGCGATCTCCGCCACATTCCCGGATCGAGTAACTGACCAAGTTGTCGCCAGGGTCGGGCAACCCCCGCCCCCACAGCCGCTGAACCCGAGAAGCAGAAGAATAGCCACCGCAATATACAGGACATGTCTCATCGTCACCTACCTGCCTTTCCGGAGCGCAGTATCGGTAGAGCTTGGTGATGCCAGGAACGCATTCCACGACTCTCACCGCAGGACTTCTTCCGTATTCAGGCTCGTATCTCCTGCATTCACCTTGATGGCGGCTTTTCCGCCCAGGTGTTGCATTGAGGGACTCGTCTTGACACGACGCCTACTCCGGGGCGCATCATGGTTGCAACGGATTTCCAGATGGTCGGGCAAGTCTATGCGGGCGGGGAGTAGTAACATGGTTCACATAAGAGCGGCAGCGGCTTCGGTGAGGTTGACTGACGACAATACGGTTGAGTTGGGAAGCCGGGTGAAGGCCTTCGACAGACCCTGGGAAGGGGAGTTTCGGGCCAGTGCGCTTGTTCTGGATGCTGGGCAGCGGGTGTTGCTGGTGTCGCTGGACTCACTGACCGCGCCGCGGAGCGCGGTCGAGGCGGCGGTGCGGCGTATAGCCGATGCCACGGGCATACCGAAGGACAACATCCTCATCTGCGCCACCCACACCCACGCCGGTCCGTCTTCCATCGACTTTCACGACTTCATCCTCAACGTCGAGTTTGTTCGCCGGTTGGAGGAATGCAGCGTTCTGGCCGCAGTTAAGGCGGTTGAGGCGTTGGACGACGGGCGGTCCGGCTGTGAGCTTGTTTATGGCCAGAGCCAGGAGGCGACCGTTGGTCGCAACAGCCGCCTGCTGCTCAAGGACGGCTCCATCGGGTGGTATGGCTACGAGGAAAGTGATACAGTCCGACCGACCGGCCCTTACGACCCCGACCTCTATGTCCTGGCGGCGCGACGTTCGGATGGCGGGTATGACGGGCTGGCCTTCAACCACTCGGTCCACAACATCGGCAAGATCCGGGAAGAGCGCATGTCGCCAGGGTTCTACGGGCTGGCCGCGCTGGAGATCGAACGAAGATATGGGGCCACGACTCTGTTTCTTCCCGGCGCGTTCGGTTCGACGCACAATATCACCAGCAACGGGAGCGGAGTCCCCGCAGCCGAGTCGGTGCACCGGGTGGTCGAGGCTATTGAGGACGCCCTCAGCCACGCGCAGCCTGCAGTTTCCGGCCCGGTCAAGGTGCTCAACCGACCCTTCACCTACCACATGCGTCACTTCAACGAGGCCGAAGAGTCGGCGGCGGTGAAGTTCTACATGGAGAAGTATGTGCTGGAGGAAGCGAAGCGTCAGCTAGAGATATTCCAGCAGATGCGCGACGAGATGGCTCCGCTGCAGGGTGAGGCGCGCCAGACTCGCATCCAGATCATCCGGCTCGGCGAGATTGTCTTCGTCGGCATCCCCGGCGAATTGTTTGCGCGGCTCGGCCTGGAACTCCGCCGCCGGTCACCCTTCAGGCACACCTGCATCATCGGCCTGGCCAACGACGAGATCGGCTACATCCCGGACCGAAAAGCCTACACCGATGGCGGATACCAAACCTGGGTAGGCTGGCACAGCCCGCTGGAGCCCGGCACCGGCGAAGCTATGGTCGATCAGGCTGTGGCGATGCTGAAGGAGATGTGCGACGAAGCCCCGCCTGCTCAGTAATTCTCCCCCTTGGGGTCGTAGGCGAACTTGTACTCACCGACGGTCAGCAGGAACAGCCGCACATCCATTACCTGCTGCAGCGCCGGTTCTTTCTCCCGGACCATCTGCTTCACGGCGTTCCAGCGCTCTTTGGCTGTATCGTCATCTCCCAACGCCCTTGGCTGCAATACCCCGGCGAAGGCTGAGTATATCTGGGCGTGGTGTCTCAGCAGGTTCCACGACTCCGCCCAGCACGGGTCTCCTGATCCGAGGTTGCGCTCAATGACTGGGGAGAACCCGGCGATGACTCCCGGTATCTTTCCAAACGCAGCGGCGGCGTTGCTGTCGATCACCGGTTTCTCCGCCCTCAAGTACACAGGGTCGAACAGCTCTGAGAGAGTGTTCAGATACCTGCGGCACAACTCTCCGTCCGGGCCGAATGCGCTTGTGAAGTAGTCCTGTGATACATCGTCGAACTGCAGGCTGCTGTCCCACAGGGTTCGGCCCATGACATTCACGGGCAGGCCCGTCGGCAGGAACGCCTTCTGGGTCTGGCAGCTCATGTAGCCGTCCAGGCCGATTTCCTTCAGGCCCTTGATGTCCTCCATCAGGATTCTTGAGATCTGCATGTAGCCCGGGTCGCTGTAGTGGTCCCACATGAGGTGGTAATCGAAGTCGAAACAGTCGCCGGGGAACTGCTCCTGCCAGGCTCGCAGGAATGCCACATTCTCCTCTACTCCCTTGGGCATCGGCAGCTTGTTGCGCACGAATTCCGGCAGGCCGGGCAGCTCGCCGCTGAAACTGAACGAATGGCTGTAGGTGCGTTCGATGGGGCAGAACATGAGAATGAACCGGTCCGGGTTGTTGATCCTCTCTGTGATCGCGGGCCAGAGCAGGTCGACATAGAGTATGAACACGATCCTGGTGTCCAAGCCTCTGGCAATCAGAAGCTCATCCATGTTGTTGAGCATCCGGACGTAGTAGTCGGATGGTCGAGTGCCGGCACAGGCCTCGCACTCGCACATGTTGTTGCTGCCATCGGCCAGGGCGAAGCAGAGCATATCGATTTCGGGGTGGGCCTGGGCGTAGTTGGCGAACTCCTCAACCATCATCTTCTGAACCGTGGGATTGGAGTAGCAGAGGTTGGTGTTGAGCACTACATTGCCGAAGAGCTTCCGCTCGCCGTTGAGCATGGCGAAGTACTGGCTGACACCCTCGGGGAGTTCTCCTTTGTGCGGTTCCCATCCGAGGCCCCGCATCCCCAGCGGCTCGCAAGTCCACCCATGGCCTACTGCGTGGTATATGAGGCCACGCTTTTTGATCTCATCCCAGAGCCTGGCGGTGTACTCCTGAGCTTGCTCGATGGAGATGTCGGAACCTGCGATAGTGGGGTTGCCCCGGTGGGAATACCACCGCATGAACATAATGTATGCTTCGCGGAACTGGATAAAGTAGCTGTTGAACCCGAGCTTGGGGATGAACTCGATCATATCCCGCACATTCTCGAAGCTCACCGCCCCCTCAATGACGATTCCCCTGTGGCGATAGGACGGGGTCTCCGCCACGCTCACATCCGGCAGCCGGTCGAGCTTTGGAATGTGCTCTCCCAAAGGCCCGGGCCGAACCCACCGGCAGCCTATCTCCGTAAGGTACCTGTAGACTGCCAGCAGAACGCTTCTCGCGTTGATGCCGGCGATTGTCCCCTTGGCGCCTTTGGTCTCGACATAGATGGCGTCATCCAGCGTCGGATCGTCTACAGCCGGAGCTTTGACGTCGGGAAACGAGGACATCAACCCTACCCGGAAGTGGGTCTCCTGGTTGGTGATGAGTTGGAGGTATCGCGCCAATTCATCGATCGCATACTCTATTGTTCTGTTGTCCGTGGACATGAAGTCTCGCTTTCTATTTCTCAGTCTGATCCCGCCAGACCCATCAGGCTGCCGGCGATGAACGCCGCCTGGAGGGCCTTGACCTCTTCAGTGAAGTGGACGTTGTCTGCATACACATCCGGCCAGAGGTTGCGGGTAAACGAGTAAAGGTCTATGATGGGAAGCCTGCAGTCAACCGCAACAGCCACTGCCACCTTGTTGTAGGCCACAACATCGGCGTCGTGCCGCTCGAAGTCAGGCACTAACGCGTTGTGCCTGGCATCGTCAACCGGGGTTGTGGTTATCCACCACGGGTAAACCCCCGCCTTCTGTAGTGCCTTTACGGTAGCCCGCAGATTGCTCTCATAGCGGCCGATTTCCACCTGGTGGGTTCCATCTTTCGGGTTGAACCGGATGTCGTGGAGGCCGCTGTTGAGCAGGACTATATCGTATGTCCTCAGCTTCTCGATGTTCGTGC
>CAZTAO010000130.1:0-5510 GCA_964611645.1 uncultured bacterium
GACAATGGAGCACAGACCCCAAAATTGAAATTACACACTAGAATTGACACGACCGTTGCAGGTGGGGGAACGGCGGTTTGATGGTCCGAGGGTTGGATGGTGGAGAGTGGACCTGTTTCCGCGTGATCCGTGCTTCTCCGAGTAATCCGCGATTCAGACTATGCTGCGGGAACGCCGGTCTGCACATAGCTACCGAGCCTGCGCATCGTGAGTTCCCGCAGCTAACCGATTGGTGTCTCAGTCCTTGAGTGCTTTCTGGATCTCAGATCTCAGTTTCTGCACGTATCTTGCTTCCATCAGGCTTCCAGAGGCGGGCGACACGCTCCTGTCCGCAAGATACCCGTAGCTCACAGCATCTTTCCTTGCCCAACTGGTCTCGCTACGCAGGGCCAGTGGCTGAACAATGATCACTATGAGTAGGATTGTGAAAGCGTAGACGGTTGCCATCGACCGCGCCATTGTGCCATAGTAGAGGCCATTGTCTTTGCGACGCCTGCCTGCGCGTTCGACAGCTATCCAGGCTACGAGCAGACCAGCCATGATCCCATACGTAATGAACAGGCCCTGCAGATCAGACGAGACGATTCTGCCCGGAGCCAGCCCGATACCAATCCCGAGCGCAACCGCTGCAACCATGCTGCTCCGGAAGCTCCAACCAACCCCCGCCTCCTCGCGCGGAGTCGGTATTTCGATTGCCAAAGCTGCGCACCGCTGGCGGATGTATCTGCGAGTGATAAGCGCCGGTATCGACAGGACAGTTATCGCGAGGATGCCCAGCTCAGCCCCGAATCGCAGATACATCTGGTGGTACGCGAGGCTATACTCGCGCCCACTGATGGACGGAAGCTGAATGTACAGGCCGTAGATAGCAATCGGCAGTACAACCCCCAATCCGATGGCCCGAACCAGCACCCTGGTCGGAGGCAGGAGCAGCAATGGCACAGCGGCGGCCCGGCGAAGCCGACGCAGCCACACTATCCCCTGGGCCGTCGTGCCAATGAGGAGCGCGACCAGAACTGCCAGAAAGACTTCCGTAACCTTTCCCTGGAAAAACGCGTAGTCTGCCATCCTGCCTGGGGTGAGTTCTTCCTTGGTTACCTCTACATTGGAGAATATGTCGCCCATAATCGCGCTTAAGTAGGAACCGTACTGCGGCGCTAGCTGGCCGTAGGTACCCGGGGCGCTTGACCTGCTCCGTGTTTTGACAGCTCTGAGTCTTTCCTCAGCAGCCTGGAGCTTTGCCGCAGTCTGCTTGTCCCCCAGTTTCTGGTAGAACTCGCTGCTCTGGCGGGCAATTATCGTTTCGAGCGCCAGAACAACCAAGCCGTCTATGATAGTATCCGAGTCTTTCAAGATCAAGGACGGCAGAACGCGACACGAGTCCATCAATCTCTTGCCTTCTTGCCTGTGTCCTTCTGACAGCAGTATCCGCGCGCAGCCCGGGAGTTTTCTCGTAAGGTCGCGCTCGAGAGGGTACAAGCGGAAAGCGCCGGCGAAACTGAGTTGTCTGTACTCTGGATAATCCTCCCAGAACACCGGTGGGGCCGTCGCCTCCAATGCCTTTCGCACCACTTCCCGCAGATGTGTTCTCAAATAGGGCTTCCTCGTCGCCTTCCGCCATTCAGCGATTCCCTGATCCATGGCCTCGCGGTCGAGAATATCATCGGTTCCCAACTGACCGTTGAAGCGACCTTTGTCCGTGCCGGCCACTATCCCACGCTCGAGATAGTAGTGAGTGAGCAACATGTTGTATAGAGCGTTCTTGGGCTCGAGCGATTCGCCAAACCTCAATGCCCGCACATAGTCCTCGCCATTTACCTGGCGGCTATCCAGGTTAGCAGCGTAATGGGCATAGAAGATGTATGCGTCGGGGTCTGAGCGATGAGCGTCGTAGTAGCTCCGGATATCCGCGGCCGTGGCCTTGGAACCGACGACACGGACGATGTCGGGAGTGGGTGGCACGCGAAAGAATGGACCTGTAGGCATCCGTGTCTCTACCATGCCCGGATTGAAGCTAGAAACCATCGCTTGGCCCCGCGCCGCTCTCCCATACCCCACGTACAGCGCCGCCACGATCACAAGCGGAACAATCACAGCATTGAATGCCAGGCGCACAAGGCTTCGGAGTTTCATTCTGTTGCGGTTGGCGGACAGGAGTTCGGCTGCCACATCCATTGGGGAGCAGAACCACTTTCTGGCTAGTTCTGTGCTTTCCTCGGGTGTGTGGCCTTCTCGCTCGAAGCGTTCTTGCTTCTCATTGAGGTGAGATCGCAGCTCCCGCTTGGCTTCCAGGTAGATTTCCGGGTCTACCTTGAGGCCGGCGGCGGACTGCTCGATCAGGTCCTCGAAGGGTCTGTCTTCCATAGCTACATCGCCGCCCGGACAAGAGCCGCGTTCACCGATTTTGAGAACTTCTTCCACTCCTCCGCCCTGGCAGCGGCGTGCTTCAGCCCTTTGGCAGTTGGCTTGTAGTACTTGCGGTCCTTGCCGCTGTCATCGCCTATCTGCCATTCCGAAGCCAGATACCCCGCGCTCTCCAACCGATGCAGCACCGGATAAAGCGTGCCTTCTTTCCAGTCGAACTCGCCGCCTGTGCGCTCGTTGACTGTCTGGATGATCTGGTACCCATACATCGCCCGCTGCATGAGCAGATTGAGAACCAGCATCTCCACCGCACTGCCCACAATCTCTGTTCTGAAAGACATACCGCGCCTCCGCTATGTTGAAACTCTATGTATTGTATATTGAAACTCTGGGTATGTCAATGGGTGCTTTACAGTTGGCGGTGGGGGATATATACTTTTTGAAACGCGGATGACGTGGAGAAGCACGGATTTCGCGGAAAGCGGTTGGCGGGACCCACTATTCCTCCCAAGACTAGACATGAAACGGTATGCCAATGACAAGGGAAGTGGCCACCCATCTGCGGAAGCAATGAGGTGACGGCCACGCGCGCAACCTGTTCCGCGCCATTCCGCGTAATCCGCGTTTCAAAAGCAAAGAGGTGAAGAATGAAAAGGCTAATACTGATGCTCGCCCTGATAGCAACTATTTGCGCTCCCGCCTTCGCCGCCGATAACTTCGTGCTGGTAGACAACGGCCAGCCCAAGGCTACAATTGTGATTCGGGCGGAGGATAACGCCAAGCCCAAAGTCGCTGCGACGGAGTTGCAGACTTACATCAAGAAGATCACCGGCGCCGAGCTGAAGATTGTTACAGATGCCGAAAACCCGCCGAAGGTCGGGGTGGTGCTGGTTGGGCGGAGCAAGCTGACCGACGCTGCGGGGGTGAAGATCGAGTCGAAGCTGACCCCAAGCAGGCGGGAGGAGTTCTTTCTTATCGACTGCAAGCAGGACAGGCTCATCCTCGCCGGTAACGATGCCCAGCCTTACCGGGGCACTGAATATGCCGTGTATGACTTCCTCAACCGACTGGGCGTGCGGTGGTATATGCCGGGGGATTTCGGGGAGATTGTGCCGCAGTCGAAGAGCGTGAGCCTGGCGGCGATGCGGGTGATGCAAAAGCCAGACTTCATAATGCGCGACTGGTGGAGCCACCTGGCAGAACTCGAGCCCCAGGAGACCCTGTGGAAGATCCGTAACAAGATGAACACCGACCGCATGTTTGCCACTCCGGGCGATAGCTCCGCCAGGAACATCACGGCAAGCGCCGATCTGCTCGCGACCAAGCCCGAGCTTTTCGCCATGAACCAGGACGGCTCCAGGAATATCCACTTGCCCAACCTCACCAACCCCGAGGCGGTGAAGGTCGCGGCGGACATCATCAAGGAGTATTTTCGCAAGAACCCGACAGAAAACTCATACGGCTTCGCGCCAGACGACGGCTTGCCCCGCGACTTCAACCCTGACACCGTCAAGATAAACCGGGGGTTTGCGGATATGACGGGCAGGCCGGGAGTTGAGGTAGAAGCCAGCACCACCGAAGAGTGGATAACTTTTGTGAACAATGTGACCAGTCAGGTCCGCGCGGAGTTCCCCGACGCCTATATCGCCACAAACGGTTACTCAAATAGGAACCTGCCGCCGGTGGGTGTGCCTGTTGACGACCATGTTGTGACAATGTTCGCGGCTATCTGGAGCTGCACTTTGCACGCTTACGACGATCCCCACTGCTGGCAGAAAGAGCGGCAGGGGATGATGCTGAAGAAGTGGTGCGAGCTTTGCCCGAATGTGTGGATATATGGCTACAATTACCAGATGCTGATGTCCGGCCTGACCCCGCTGCCGGAGACCCGCAAGCTGCGCCGAGACTTCCCGCTGATGAAGAAGTGGGGGGTGATTGGGTTTCTGGATGAGACCAGGAAGGTGTGGGCGGAAGCAGGAATAGCCAGCAGATACCTGCGGGCGAGGCTGGAGTGGGACGCGAACCTCGATGTCGATACTCTTCTCGACGACTTCTACGGTAAGTGGTACGGCAAATCGGCGCTGGCGATGGAGTCTTTCTATGAGGCCATTGAAGATGCCATTGAGCAATCGCCGGTCCACGGCCACGAAGACCGCGTGATGCCCGAGATATACACGGATGAGCTTCTTGTAAAGCTCGAACCGCTGATGGCCCGCGCTGAGAAGCTGGCGGAGGGCGACAGTGAGGCGGTGAAGACCAGAGTGCATTCGGATCGCCTGATCCTCGATCACCTCAAAGCGTATGTGGCAATGAGTCGAGCGGATGTGGACGGCAGATGGGATGAAGCTGCGGCGCAGGGCGAGAAGATGCTGGAGCTTAGAGTGAGCCTCAACGCCATCAGCCCGTTCTTCATTAAGCAGGATGAAGAGGGATACGATTCCGGCCTGTGGTACTGGAAGATCAGGGACAGGGTCAAGTACTACAAGGGCCTGGCTGAGAATGCGCGCGTCTCGGGAACCAAGACTGAGTTGGTGGCGATGCTGCCCAGAATTGCCTCATTCCGAATCGACCCACACGAGGACGGCATCGCGCAGGAGTGGTACAAGCCCAGCCTGCCTGAGAACGACTGGCGGCAGATAGATACCGGCAGGCCCTTCTATGCCCAGGGGTATAACGACAATCGCGGCTTCCCCTATGTAGGGCAGATGTGGTACCGGTTCAAGGTAGACGTGCCGGCCATCCCAAAGGGCACAAAGACCATGCTTGTCCTGCCGGTGGTGGAGACTGAGGCGTGGGTGTGGGTGAATGGCGAATACATCGGCCACAGACCTTATGCCGAGGCGTACACCAAGCCGATAGAGGTCCGGATGGATGTGACCAAAGCCATCAAACCGGGCAAGACAAATGAGATAGCCGTAAGAGTCTTCACCAGCCTGAACGTCGCCTCGGCCGCCAGCGGACTCCAGTGCAGGGGGATGCTGTATTCATGGGGCCCAGACTGAGCGAGGCGCGGTGGAGAGTAGAAAGCGGAAAGTGGAAAGCAGATAGAGAATAGCGCTTTGTCATCCCTCCAGGTATCTTACCTGGAGGGCCTGGTGTTTGGCCCTTAACTAGATAATTGCGTTTTCTGTGTGTTTAGTCCTCCT
>CAZTAO010000131.1:0-5496 GCA_964611645.1 uncultured bacterium
TTTACGAGAGGCAGGGGCACCAAACACAATTTACACACTTCAGTTGACACGACCGCTCTGCAAGGCTGCGGTTGACCGATTTTGGGGCTAGATGATATAATATCGGCAGTGGGGCTGTGGCTCAGTTGGGAGAGCGCTTCCCTCGCACGGAAGAGGTCGCGAGTTCGAATCTCGCCAGCTCCACCACAGCAGACACAGACAGCACGGGCCTATAGCTCATTTGGTTAGAGCGCACCCCTGATAAGGGTGAGGTGGTTGGTTCGACTCCAACTAGGCCCACCAACCCTTCAAGTTCTAGGCCGGCAGCATGTTTTTGGCAGGTCTACGGTCCCTGGACAAAACGTGCGAGAGGCAGCCCTCATTGGAGCGCATTTCCTCAGCAACCCACTTACGCCAGGCCGATTGGTGAGTACCATACCGCGAGGCTTGTCTCTTCCCCTCACCCCAACCCCTTTCGCAGCCCCGCTCCGCTAGGGTCTGCTTCCGGGCAACGCCTCTCCCCGGAGGCCGGGGAGAGGGAGTAACTCAGCATCGCTGAACAGTTGCTTCTCCCGTTAGGACAGTTCCACTCCCCAGTCCGCGATCAGACGCGCCTGTCTTTCAACATTCCCGGACAAACTTGGGAACTAGCGTCACGTGTACTTCGTAGTATGATACGTGAACTTCAGCCGGATTGCCCGAAAGCTTTTGTCCATGTAGCTATTTTCCTATACTTACCGCGCACTCTCAAGTATACTATTCAGGGCATAGGCCTGGACTTGCAGAAAGCGGCAATTATGGCAGGGTTCACAAAACTGGTTCCTCTGGCATCGCGGCGCATTGCGTGGCGCTCTCCCGACATTCGGGAAGAGCGCGGCGAGCTTGTGTTGATGGTCTGGGGAGACATCCCATATTGGACTGTCCTGGGCAAAGACCTTGAGGAGTTTCTTCAGGCAATGGATGGCAGTCGCACCGTTAGCGAGACTATTGCCCTCAGACCTGAGTGGGTTGCCCAGAGAAAAGACATCCTCGCGAGCCTGCAAACCCTCCGAGCTGGCGGAGTGCTATCGGACCAAACTTCCAAACCTCTGCCGAAGCCACCACTCTACGACACCAAGATCGAGAATGTCGCCCTCAACATCACCCGGCAATGCAATCTGCGGTGCCGGTTTTGCTACAACCTCCCATACCTGACCAAGGACAACAGCGACGAACTGACCGCCGGGGAAATGGTCTCATTCCTGCGAGACACGAAGCCATTCCTCGGAAAGAACCCCGTTCTCACGATCCTTGGCGGCGAGCCTCTGACGGACCCTGAGAAGCTGCTAACTGTCTGTGAACACGCGATCAAGCAGAGGTTCACGGTGCTGGTTTCGACTAACGGGACTCAGGTGACAGACAGATTCGCAGCACAGGCGGCAAAGCTCGGGATTCAGATGCAGGTGTCGCTGGACGGCCACACAGCCGCTCTGAACGATGCTGTGCGGGGCAAGGGGGCGTTTGAGAATGCAGTTGAAGGTGTTCGGACACTGGTGCGGAACAAGGCTCACACAGTGATCAGCATGGTCTGCCACAGGGGGAATCTCGCGCACTTGTCTGACTTCTTCAAGTTCGCGCGGAAGCTGGGAGCCGATGAGGCGCGGTTCATCCCTCTGAAGAAAATGGGTGGGGCTGTGAATGCCGGTTTCGATCCGGTTCCGCTGGATGAACTGCTGCTGCGGGCGTTCGAGATGTTCAAGGCGCACCCGGAGTATCTGGCTCTGGCCGGGCGTGACGCTTTCAGCATCCAGGCAAGCATCTGCCGATACTCCTCGCGGCGGTCTTCGTGTGGAACGGGCTTGCAGACTGTCCTTTTGGATGCCGACGGCGCGGTCTACCCCTGCCTCAACACCAACCAGCAGTGCTTCCGCATCGGCAGTGTGCGCGATCCGAGTTACGATTTCCGAAGTCTCTGGCTCAACTCGCCGGTCCTTGCCGAAGTCCGGCGGCAGACAGCGCTCCACGAACCCGGCCAGGAGCACGCCGGCTGCCCGGTGCGATACTGGTGCCTCGGGGGATGCCGGGGCGAGAACCGCGCGCTGACCGGCGGCCTGCAAAACCGCCCACCCCACTGCGCCGAACTCCGCAGAGGCGTAATAGAGATGTTCTGGATGCTCGCGGAAAGGCCTGATATGGTCAAGATTTCCCGGAAGACTTGCTAGCGGATGGAGGATTGAGAGATGAAACTGGTTGCGTATAGCCTGGTACCGTCGAGCCCGATGCAGTATATGCATCTGGGGTACACGGCCGCAGCCACGAAAGTGGAGTACTTCGTGGATCCCATTTGGTCGGCTGCCGCATTTGTTGTCACGCTTCTCCTCATAGCTGCACTTACGATGCGGAGATCAGTAAAGTGGGGGGTTATCATTCTGTGCGTTGCCGTAGTCACAGCCTGCTGGGCAGGGGCCAACCGGTACAGCCAGACACGGAAGTGGGAAAGCTGGAGCCGGGAATGGACTCAGAACACCACGGCTCAAATCCTCACGGACATTCAAATGCGCCGGGACGATGGCAAGGGCATCCCTGGCACCATGGCGGAGTACAAGAAGGAATGTGGAGGGTGGCCCGCCGTTGATGCCTGGCAACACCCGTGGCGTGTGACGCAACATAAACGAGTCGATGGTGTATCTGTCACAGTCACCAGCGCCGGGCCGGATGGCAGATTCGATACTGCTGATGACATCTCCAACACTCGGACTATACCGCTTCCCGCAGACAGGAAGCCAGCTCATCAAGGGAGGACTCAGCTATGAGAATCACAGCCCACAGTTTGGTGCCATCCGGCCCACAGCAGTATATGCATCTGGGGTACCTTGCTGCGTCTCCGAGTACCACAGAGATAGCCCGAGACGCGGGAGTCATGTGGCTCCTCACTGTTGCCTGTGTTGGACTAGCTGTGTTTGCATTCAGAAAGTCACTGTTATCTCGAATCTTCTTGATCTCGGTCGCTGTTATTGCGCTTTGTATGGGACTTGTCTTCCAGCGGCGCGATGACAATAAGTGGAATGACCACAAACCGGCCTGGACTCGCAGCAATGCTCTGGTAATACTGATGTGGGTGGACTACAGAGTAGCCAAAGAAGAGAAAGTGCCCGACAGCACTCTCGCTCTAGACGAAGACAGAGTAGGGTTTGGCACACTTGACCCGTGGGGAAACGCTTATCGCATCACGAAAGGCAAGTTGAAAGGCGAAATGGCTTACACCGCCACGAGCGCCGGTCCCGACGGGATGTTTGGCACTCGCGACGACATAGCGGAGACTCAGACATTGTTTCTCGGAGCCGGAAAGGGACCAGCTTCACTCGATCCACAAACGACGAGAACGAGTGACAGGAGGACACAGCCATGAGAATCACAGCCCACAGCCTGGTGCCGTCAAGCCCGATGCAGTATGTGCATCTGGGGTACACTTCCGCGATACTGTTGGCTCCTCGCTTTGACCCATTCTTCTTGCCTGCGCTCTGCGTTGTCGTGCTGTGGTCGGCAGTGGTGGCTATACGGGGTTTCAGGAAGTCCCGAATGGTGGCCAGTTCTTACATCCTGCTGGCCGTGACCGCATTCGGCCTCGCCGCAATCGCCCAGTCCAGCTATGCCCACAGAACGGACAAGGAGAGGCAGGAGTGGACCCAGGGTAATGTACGGAGACTATCAGGCAAGCTGGAGTCGTTCCCCAGCCAAGGACAGAGCCTTCCCACCACGCTGAAGGATTTCAAGAAGTTTCGGTCTGGCGATATGGTTGACGGCTGGCGGCGGCCATTGCGAATGACTCAGGTGGAGACTAGCAAAGGAACTCTAGTCACCGTAACGAGCAAAGGACGGGATGGGAGATTCGATACCACTGACGATATCTCCAGCAGCCGAACCATACAAGTCCCGCCGAATGCCAAGCCACCGGGACCTTACGTACCACCCGGCAATCGCTAAGGGGCATGGACATGAGAATCACAGCATACAGCCTGGTACCGTCCAGCCCGATGCAGTATGTGCACTTGGGGTATCTGGCCGCTGGATGGGGAAAGGATACTTCCAGTCCCGCACCGTTTTTGGCGCTGATGGTCGGCTGCCTGGCGCTTGCTCTTCTGATGAAGAGGTGGGTGGTCGTATCCGGAATCTTCCTCCTCCTTGCGTGTGTCTCGCTGACGGGACTTGTGTTACAACAGAAGCACCGAGCGGACTTCAGAGCGCACTACAGGGAGAACGGGACCAGATACAACGCCGAGCTGGTTCTAGCGGAACTCAGCAGGCGTGCCGCTGCCGGCGACCGGAAACCAGTCGACGATCTGGCAAAGCAAGTCCCGCAACTGGACATCCGCCTCATCGACGGCTGGACACTTCCGTGGCGGCTGAGGCATCGTGCGACCAGTGACAGCATAGTCTACACGCTTACCAGCAGAGGACCGGATTTCAAGTTCGACACGGCTGATGATATGGTCTTTTCTCGAACGGTATACTGGCCCACCAGCCACACTCGAAGCCGCTTGTGGAGCACCCAGCCATGAGAATCACAGCGCACAGCCTGGTGCCCTCCAGCCCGATGCAGTATACGCATCTGGGATACTTGTCCGCTCAGTCGGTCCCTGTAGACGCGCCTGTTGCTTCTATGGTCTTGTTGTGGGTTGTGCTGGCGGCGCTGACAATCAGGAAATCGCTGATCTGGGGATTGGCTTTCCTGCTTCTGGCGTTGCTCTTCTATGCGTGCGCGGGTTTGAGATTGCCGGTGTCATCTCCCTGAGTTGCCTGCCCGCGGCTGATGCTGTAGACTATTGACTGGGTAGCGATTCGGACATTGCCAAACGGCCAGAGGACAGCCTGCATAGTGAGATCTTTCTACCTGATAGTCAAAAGAATAGTGGATTTCCTGATTGCCATTGTTATGCTGGTGGTTTTGCTGCCGCTGTTTGCAGTTGTGGCAGTGGTGATCAAGCTGGACTCCCCCGGCCCGGTGTTCTTCCGGCAGGACAGGCTCGGGCTTGGCGGGAAGGCGTTTGTTATCTATAAGTTCAGGTCCATGGTTATGGGTGCGGAGAAGTCGGGGACCGGGGTTTACACCTACCAGGGCGACGCGCGGGTTACCAAGGTCGGCAGCTTCATCCGGAAGACCAGCATCGACGAGCTTCCTCAGCTTTTTAATATATTAAAGGGTGAAATGAGTTTTGTGGGACCAAGACCAGCACTTTACAATCAAGAAGATTTAAATCTACTTCGAGAACAAGGTGGGGTTCATAATATTAGACCTGGCATTACTGGCTGGGCACAGGTGAATGGAAGAGATGAGCTGGAAATACCGGTTAAGGTAGAATATGATATATTTTATGTAAAAAACAGAAGTCTATTATTAGATATAAAAATCATATATCTTACTTTTTTTAATGTTATCTTAGGTAAAGGCGTTGTTGAAGGAAAAACCGGTGCTGAGAATAAAAATATTGGGGCTTAGTGTGCAAGAAGTTCTACTGGGAGGTTGAGAATGGCTAGATT
>CAZTAO010000132.1:0-5374 GCA_964611645.1 uncultured bacterium
ATTGGACGGCACATAGAGAGTTCGCGACATAAGCACGCTCAGCGCATAAGTCCGCTTATGTAGCTAAGCACATAATAGTCGAAGTCAAGGCCAATGTGGAAGGAGTTGAAAGCAATGTCATCGGAGATGTCCAGTTTGGAAATGGAAGAGGCCCTATCCCTCAGAGACCCGGTCTTCTGGGGTCAGTTGTACCTGACCAATCGGGACGGGTCCAAGCGTGTCTACTGGCCGCACCAGATCGAGGACCTGCAATGCGATGCGCGACAGATCATCCACCTGGATGGAAGGGACAGTGGCAAGAGCATAGACATAACCACTGACGCCTTGCACTTCGCGTTCACAACTCGCGGCGGACAGGGACTCATCGGCGCGCCGCATCAGGGGCACCTGGACAGCCTCATAGAGGAGATAGAGTTTCAGTTGGACTCCAATCCGGAACTCGCGAGGAGCGTAGCGATAAACAAGTACGGTAAGCCCAAGGTGTACCGCAAGCCGTATTTCCGGCTAGAGTTCTCCAACGGCAGCGTTCTCTACTTCCGACCTGCTGGGGCGTACGGCGATGCGTTTAGATCCCTGCATGTCCAGCGAGTGTGGGTGGATGAGGGAGCCTGGCTCACGGAGAAAGCCTGGAAGGCCCTGCGTCAGTGCCTAAAGGCGGATGGCAGAATGCGCATCTACTCCACCCCAAATGGGCTGCGCAACACCACCTACTACCGGCTCACTAGCTCAGAGCAATACACAGTCTTCCGCTGGCCCTCGTGGCTCAATCCAAACTGGAGCGATAATCGCGAACGGGAACTGGTCGACTTCTACGGGGGAAAGGACACAGCGGGCTGGCAGCACGAAGTTGCCGGTGAACACGGTAAGCCATCATACGGGGCATTTGGCACTGAAGACTTGAACATGTGCCGGCAAGAGGTAATCGACTATCGCAAGATCGTGGTCCAGGGTGAAGACTTGAGCGCCTGCGACTCGGAAGAGGAGTCACTCGACCGGCTGGAGATGCTACTCAACCTGATGCCGAAGACCGGGGTGTTCTGGATAGGCGGCGACCTGGGCTATACCAACGATCCTACAGAACTCGTGGTGTTCCGCGAGGACCTCTTCGGGGACAGGCGGGTAATGACGCTTGTGCTGCGCATTCACATGGAGCATGTCTCGTACCCGCACATCGCCCAGACCATTGGGCTTCTGGAGAACTACTTCAGTCCCACGGGCATAGGCATCGACAACGGCGGCAACGGCCTTGCGGTAGTCCAGGAACTGCTGACCCTCGACAAGTACAAGCCGCTGCAACTCGACGGCAGACTCCGTGGATATGACTTCGGCAGTACGACCACCCTCGATATTCCAAACGGACGGCAGATGCGCAAGCGCACCAAGGAACTCATGACTACTATCATCAACGGCGCGCTGCAGAAACGGCAGATCGTTCTACCCGAGGATGATCCGGAGATTGAGGACCAGTTCACAACGCACACTTACACGCTTGCCAACGGCAACGTCATCTACTCCAAGGGCAACGACCACATCGTCGATGCAGTGCGCTGCGCGATGCTGGCCCACGAGCAGGGGAAGCTCGACGGCGAGGAAGTCGTGTGCGTAATGCCCGTGCTTACTGACCCCATTTTCTGGTGAGCGGTCGCACTAATCGACCGCATCGCCACTCGCGCCACGTTGCGCGACCTGGCGCGAACAAAGCTAATCACGCACTATCGCGGAGGATACTATGAACAACGAAGATACGCTGAACCAGACTGCGGAACCCGGGGCCCACAACAACGCTGCTGACGGATGGGTAATCACCCCACTCGCCACTGTAGCAGCGCTGGATTCTTCCACCTTTGGCGGTCTCAATGCCACGGACGCCATACCCGCGTCATGGGAAGACCGCGCGAAGAAAGCCTGGGAGTACTACACGGAGGAGCCGCTGGTGAAGAACTGTGTGAACTCCTGGCGCACCTTTGCAGTGGGCGACGAGATACGCATCACCAGCGACGATGACACAGTGAAGAGCGAGGCAAACGAACTCGCGGTGCGTCTGCGCGTATCGCGCTTCGTGAAGGACATGATTCTGCAACTCCTGGTCAAAGGCGACGCAGTGGGTTTCAAGCGATACACCAAAGACGGCAAAGACATCGAGCAGATCACCTGCGTGAACCCCGTCTCCGTCAAGCTCAAGTACTCGCAGGGCGAGCTTATCGAAGTAAAGCAGTTCTCGGATGAGACCCCCGGCGCTGGCGAGGGGCTGGACCTGCCGGTTGAGCAGACTCTGCATCTGAAGTGGGATGCGCCCGGGTTCTCCCCGCGTGGCAACTCACTCGCGCTCCCGGCATTCCAGTCCATCGAACTGCTGCGCCACTACAGGGAAGCGGAAGAGGCCATAGCAAAACGCTGGTCCACCCCACTGCGGATCATCAAAGTCGGTGGTCAGTTCGGCCAGCGCCTGATAATGCCGGACCAGAAGATGCTCCAAGACGTTCGCGAGCTGATGAACAAGATGGACCTCAAGAGCGGCATGGTCGCCCCGTTCTATGTGAGTGTGGAAACCCAGGGGACCGAGGGGCAGGTCCTCAATGTCGAGGAGAAGGTGAAAGAGGTCAAAGAAGACATCGTCGTCGCCATGGGCCTTTCCCGTTCGCTGGTATCGGGCGACGGTCCCAACTTCGCGACAGCGTCGGTGAGCATGCGCAAGATGGTGGTGATGATTCGAGAGATAACACAAGCCGCCCGCACCATCCTGGAATGGATATTCAGCGACTGGTTGGAGATCGCCGGGCACACGGGCAAAGGCATACAGTTTGTGTTCAACGATCTCGACCCTACCGACGCCGTTGACTTCAAGAAGCTGCTCATCGAGTTGTACGACCGCAAGCTCATCAGCCGGTCGAGCCTGCAGCTAAAGATGGACCTCGACCCGGACACTGAGAAAGCCAATCGCGAGCACGAGGGGAAGTCCATCGACCTGATGGATGAGAAGCAGGTGAAGCCCATCGTGGATATGGTCATGGCCGGGATAATGGGTGTGGAGGCCGCTCAGCAGATGCTCGGGTTGGACCCCGCGAAGAACAAGACGGGCGCTCAGGCAACGGCATCGATAGGTGAAACCTGTGACACCTGTGGTTTCTTCCACGACGAACACAACAAGTGCGGGGTAACCGGCGACGATGTCTCTTTCGACACTCCTGCCTGTCGGTTTGCACAGCACGGGAGGGTCGCGTGAGTCAGTCTTCTGCCTCGACAATGTGTGCCCTGGCGGATGTGGCGGGTCAAGCACAGGCCATTCGCGCTGCCACAGACAAAAGCCTCATCGCCCGCGATATGTATACCGAGCAGGTTGTCCATCAGCTTGGGCAATCGCTTGGGGCGGCGCAGGACCAGGTGCGTGTGGCTCTGTCCGGCTACCGCAATCTGGGATCGCTGCCTGACAACAAGCTGGCGGCGCTGAAGGGTCTGGAGAAGATGGACGCCGAGATTGCGGGGGTGATGAAGACCCTGCGCAGGGACCAGTCGGTGATGTTCCGCCAGGCGAGTCAGGCTTCGTTCCGGGCGGGGGTGTATCGCGGTATTGACGAGTTTGGGGCGGCGCAGATGCCGTTCTACAAAGACCTGACACCAGACGGTATAGACAAACTGACCACATCGGTCTTCACGCTCATTGACACTGACGCTGTTGACTTCATGGCCAACTACAATCTCGTGCTTGCCGGCGATGTGCATCGCGAGTTGGCAGACGGCATAAAGAGAACCGTGCTGACGGGGATTGCTACGGGCAAAGGGACTGACGATATAGTCCGGGATCTGGGATCCGTGATAGAGGACAAGGACTCGTTCCGCAATGCCGGCGGGCGCGTCTTCCCCAAGGCTCAGCAGCGCATGGAAACCATCGCTCGCACGGAGGTTCTGCGCGCCCACAACCAGGGCCGCATCAAGTTCCACAGACAGGTCGGCGTGCAGAGGCTTGAGTGGATGACGATGGAAGATGAGCGCATGTGCCCGGTCTGCGGCGCACTGGATGGTAAGCAGTTCGACATAGACAGGTTCCCAAACCAGCCGGCGCACCCCCAATGTCGCTGTACAAGTATTGTAGCATGGCCGCTGGTTATCTGCGGCGGGGAACTGGGCGCGACGGCCGCTGCGGGCCAGAGCGCGTGTATACTGCCGCCTCAGGCCATCCACGATCAGGCAGCGCAGCAAGCCGAAGAAGAAATGAAGCTAAAGGACGCTTTCGAGTCGGGCAGCATGTCGGACCTGTCGGCACTCACGGTGAAGCAGCTTCAGACTCTCGCCAAGGGTAACGGCATAGCGATTGCCAGAACCAAAACGGATTTCATAAAGCTGCTCGACCTGGCGGAACCCGGGATTAGCCACGTCGACCTCTCCGGAGCCGCGCTCTCCGCTAAGGTGAAACAGTTCAACATCGGCGCGCTCCGCAGTAAGGACGACCTGGCGAAGCTGCTCGCGGAGAAGCAGGCGGTGATTGCCCAGGCGAAGGTTCTCCAGCAGGCAGTCAAGAATGCCGCGCCTGCGACAGACCTCTCTGGCCTCACCACGGTCCAACTCAAAGATATGGCAAAGCAGCATGGGGTGTCGCTCAACCTCACGAAGTCCGAAGTCATTGACATGCTCGATGTGTTGGAACCGGGGCTGGACCACTCCGGGCTTTCCGGGCAGTCCCTTATCCTCGCCAAACAGAAGCACGGTATTCCGCCGCTCAAGAATAAGCAGCAGCTTGTGAAGGCCCTGGAGAAGACGGCTGGTCAGCAGATGGCTGATCAGGTCAAACAGCAGGCCCTCGATGTGGCCAAACAAGACGCGCTGAAGAAAGCGGAACAATCCCTCAAGGACGCCGCCGCACAGATCGTCATGCCGTCCTCTCCCGCACAATATTCGTCGTTCCTCGACTCGGTGAAAGTGGCCGAGGGTGAGTTGGCCAAGAACTCCGGGTTGCCCGCGGCTGTCGTCGAAGCGCACGCCAAAGAAGTCGCCGTGAAGAAGCTGGCATTCCAACAGCAGGTGTCGGCGATGAAGTCCGGAGAACTGAAAGACCTGGCCAAGCAGAGCAAGGTTCCCCACTGGCAGTGGTCGTCGAAGGATGAGCTGGTTACGCTGTTCTCGGAAACCGACGATGGTAAGCTGGCGGCGGCGAAGGCAGGTATCGAAGCTAAGCACGCCAAGTGGGCGCAGAAGCATGGTGGCAAGTCCAGCGTGACCACCCAACCTGTGGCCACAACTCCGAAGCCGGTGGCGCCTGTCACGACGCCTGCAGCGCCTCAGGCCACGCCCAAAGTACATAAACCCGCACCACAGCCAGTTACAGAGTCCGTCACAGTGGCCACCCCGAACACATTCGCCAAGCAAGGCTCCCAATTCG
>CAZTAO010000133.1:0-5294 GCA_964611645.1 uncultured bacterium
GCGGCGTCATGAAGCCCAAAGGCCCAAGGGATCAGAGCGTGAGATGTCCAAGATTGGTCTATCTTTCGACATCGCCTTTGGCCATTCCTGCATGATGTTCCCACGGCAGGTCCCTCAATCGTCGTCGAGTCTATTTGAGCCTGCTCCTGACCGCAATTATGTGCTTGGCGCATTCGTCGCGCATTGCGTCGTATGCCTCGGGGGCCATGTCCGGCACGGGGTTCCAGACGGCTATGCCCGACCCCTGGGGCCGCACGGCATAGGTGTCCATCGGAACCTTCTTGCGCAGGCCGTCGAGGAATGCTTGTGCGGAAATAACCGTGGGATGACTGCCCTTCCCGGAACGTCGCGCGGTCTTGATAGCGCTTTCAAGCGTGTGGAGATATCGGTAGTCGTTTACTCCCGCCAACCTTCCCTCCCACGCGGTCTTGGATTCCGGCAGCCCGGAGTCATTGATTCGCACAAACCAGCCGTACGACCAGACGAAATTGCCCCTAACTCCCGTTCGCCAGGTCCAGAGCCCGGCAAAGAATCTTTCAAGCAGAGGATTGCGCCCGGTGAGGCCACAGTCATACATCCAGACCTCGGACTTGGTCTTCTTTGCCTTTGCGTGGATTTCGTCCCAGTTGCTGATATACATCGACTCGATCCAGACATCGTACCAATGGCCCTGGGTATCCGGGGTGGGACCGGCTGTAACGGTGCGCAACCCCCTATTCTTCTTGCGCAAAGGCGTATAGTATGCCATTGTTTCTTCCAGACCCTCGCGCCCGCCGCCCGGCTCGTCGTAGACATAAAACATCATCTTCGGCCAGCCGCTTTTGCGGGCGTGGTTATAGATGTCCAGGACCGCGGGCGCCCCTCCGGCCATGGCACTGAAAGCGCCTCCGATACCCGTTGCTCCCCAGCCCAGCAGCAGCAGCGGATGCTCCCGACAAAGCCCCGCGCGTTTCACGCAGTCTACCATTGCGTCAAGCTCACTGAGTGTGACAACGGGCTTGCCGTTGATACCCTTTCGCTCGGTCGTGCAATAGGCGCCCACAGTGTTCATACCGTGTCGGCGCTGGTCGGCCAGGAAGATCTCGTCGGAGCCGGGAAGAACGTAAGTGGGCCCCTGACCACTACCCAGCGGGGAGGTCTGATACCAGGTCCCAAACGCAACATCAGCTTCCAACAGCTTTATGTCTGGCACCGTCAGTTCTATCGGCAGTTTGGTTTCCTCGCCGCCCGCAGTCGGTTTGACAATGACCTCGCCCTTGTAAAGGCCTGGAGGGGTTCCTGCTGGAACGTCCACGGTCAGCCAGAATTGCCCACTGCCGTTAGCCTGCACTTTGAGCACATCCGTGTGAAGCAGGTACTCGGGCCGGACTAAGAACCGCTGGAAGTCAATTGACAGCTTCGTATCCTCAGCCGCTCGCAGGTAGACCGAACGAGCGCCATACCCGTTGGATATTCCGTAGCCACTATCCGACACCAAGGATCCGGGGGTTGCTCGCAGGGATATCTCCTTGTCCATAGCGCGCGCGAAGACTACGCATGAGCCTGTCTCCCCTGCTGACAAGGTCAGCCGCGCCGGTTGCCCCAAATCGGCGAGGCGAGGCATGAATGCGCTGGATGTTGCAGGGATAGAAGGTCTCGCCACCACCGCATATCCCTTTCTCATCACATCTTCCGGCCATTTGGGCTCCGGGTTGACCTTGTCGCCGATATCACCGATCACCACGGAGTCGTCTTCGACGAGCTTGAAGTCGTCGTACCACAGCCGCCGGTCATCGTCGCCCCCAAAGTACATCCAGGGGCGAAGACGTATCGAGGTCTGGTGCTCCCCTGTCCGAAACGGGAGTTCGTATCGTGTCCAATCCGGCTGGTACGCCCAACCCAGAGATATCCCTGAAACCACTCCATCTTTTGGCCAAGTCTCGTTTCTCGGGGCGCCGCCGTCTATGATCTGGAGCATCACCGTCGTCTGGTCGTATGCCCTGAACCAGTACGAGAGGCGATAGCCCGTGTCTGGTTTTACGGGTATGGGTTCGGAAACAACCTGTTCGTGAGGCGGCAGGTTGCGAACCGCCAGTGTCGTGCCGCCCAGGTTCAGCCCATCAGGGACGGGCAGGACGCCGAAGCGTGAATTCTGCGGCAGGTACTCCGCGGCGAAACGCCGATAGTGTGTATCCAGCTTCATGTAGTCCGGCCACTCCTTGCCGGCCTCACGTTTGGCAATCACGCGGCCATCGGCATCCTTGACCTCGTAGCTCTTGAGAATATCGGCGTGAGAAGGGAATCCCTTGATGTAGGTCTGCACCTCCTCCAGCGTCTGGCGCGAGAAGTTCTGTGGGCTGCCCAACCAACCGTCCGGGACGCCGTCGCCGTTGGAGTCTTTCTCGAAGCCTCCATTGGGCAGCAGGTTGGCCTGGCAAACGCCGGAAATGGCAAGCGAGGCCAACACCAGACAAGTAACGATAAGCGCTATTCTAGACATACTCCTATTCCTCCATCAGTGAACGCGTTGTCGCGGCTATTTGAGTGTACTCTTGATCGCCATTATGTGCTTGGCGCATTCGTCTTGTATGCGGTCATATTCTTCCGCCCCAATTCCCGGCGCAAGCTCCTGGAACTGCTTCTGGGCAGTCATCGGGTGCTTGCGCTCGTCGAAAACATCGAGAGGGATGCGCGACCTCAGGTCCGCCAGGAACCTCCGGGCAGCCCTCACCGCGAGCGCCGAGCCTTTCTTTGCTTTCACCGCATCAGAGATAGCTCCCTCCATAGTGTGCAGATACCTATAGTCATCAACACCTTCACGCCTAGCTTCCCACGCCATCACCGATCCCCAGCCCGACGGAATGCTGAAGGCGAAACCAAGAGCGTGCCAGTTCTCAGGCGGCACACTGTCGCTCAGAGAGAAAGCCGTTCGGGAGTTGGCATATTCCCAAATCCAGTTTCCTTTGATCCCGGTCGCCCAGGTCCAGAGGCCGGTGTGAAACCGTATATTGCGAGGGTGGGTATTGTCATTGCCATTGCAGTAGTACGCCCAAATCTCCGCACTCAGCTTGGTGGCATGCGCTTTCGCTTCATTCCAGCCTTTTGTGCCCACCCCGGCCATGCCCTCTATCCAAATGTTGTAAGCGTCGCCCTGTGTGTAGATGTCGGGGCCGCTTGTGACCGTGCGCAAACCCTTGGTGCGCGCTTTGCCGTAGTTCTTCTGCACATACTGCGCCCATTCGCTGCCACCGGCGCTCGGCTCGTCGCCTACGTAGAAGATGGGTTCCGGCCAGCCGTGATCTCGGCAGCGCTTCCGAATGGCCATCTGCACATCGTATGACTGGGCTGCGCCATAAGGATAGTAGAGGAAGTTGCGCCACGTGCCCGCCGCCGCCATTTGTTTCATCTGAAGGTCAAAGTTGCTGAAGTCGAGCCGCTTCGCTCCCTTGGAATCCTTGTATTCTTTGACTTCCCCTCCGCCCTTGTCCACCGAGTTCATCCCGTGCCGGAGAAGGTCTTCGTAGTAGGGCAGTGAGGATTGGGGCGCTACCCACGACATACGCCCGGTCTGCACATACATTCCATACGTAACATCCGGGTCCAGAAGCTCTACGTCGCGGACTTTCACAATCAGCGGAACAGAGTACCCGGCGTTTGGGCCGGGACTATCTGCGTAGCCCACATAGTCTTTGCCCGGAGCCACGAACTGCACCTCGCCTGCGTAGTCTCCTGGGGGAGTGCCGGCGGGGACATCGACCGTCATCAGCACACAACGCCCTTCTCCGGAAGGTACCTGAACGTCCCAACACTGATTGTGGGAAGGGTACTTCTGGCCCACCGGCTTGGTGTATGGTCCCGGCATCAGATAATGTGGCCGCATCTCCCATTGTCCGAAGTTCGGACTGAGCTTGATAGGGTGTATCACGCGAAAACTCACTTGCCCGCCGACGCCCGCATACAAGCTCAAGCCCTGTGAGCCGACAAGCTTCATGCCCTGAGGGCTGCCTCTCATACCCACGAGGACTGGCCCCTTGAGGTCAGTCAAAGCACGGACGAACAGGACCCTGGAAGCAATCTGTCCAGGCGCGACCGAGATGGTCACAGGCTTGTCGACCTCATCAAGAGACGGGAAGTAGTTTGAGTATGTCAGGGGAAGAGTGGGACGTGAAGCGACCACGAACCCGCGCACGACTGCATCGGCCGGCCACTTAGGCTCAGGGCTCGAAGGGGTGCCGATTTCTCCAGAAACCACACTGTTATCTTCCACCAGGCGGAAATCGTCGTACCATACCCGTCTGGTATCGGCTTCCGAGAAGTACATCCACGGGCGGATTCTGATCGAGGTCTGGTTTGCGCCGGTGCGGAACGGTATCTCATACCGGGTCCAGTAGGGCACGTAAGCCCAGCCAAGCGAAATCCCTGATACTACACCGTCCTTGGGCCACGTTTCGTTCCTTGGGGCGCTGCCGTCGATGATCTGCATCATAATGGTCATCTGGTCATATGCCCTGAACCAGTAGGACAGACGGTAACCCGTATTCGCCTTTACCGCGATGGGTTCAGACACTACTTGCTCGTATGGCGGATGGTTGCCGAGCTCAAGGGTCAGATTGCCCAGATCCAACCCGGCCGGCAGCGGCAGAATGCCGAAGCGAGAGTTCTGCGGGAGATACTCGGATAGATACCGTCTGAATGTCTTTTCACTTCTGTAGTCCGGACCCCAGTCCTTTCCGGGCTCGCGTTTTGCCAGAACGTGGCCGTCAGCAGACTTGATCGTCTCGCCGGCAAGGAGGCTGCCCACGGTGTTGAAGCCTTTGATGTAGCTTCGGACGGACTCCAGAGTCTCTCGTGAGAAGCTGCCGGGGTTGGCGAGCCACCCACCCGGTACGCCGTCCCCGTTCGAGTCTGTCTCGAAGCCTCCATTGGGCAGCAGGTTGGCCTCGCCTGTATTTGCGGAACAGGCAGTGCACGCAATCAGAACGACAACAACTGCCAGTATCGCGGCGGCGGTCGATACAGCGTGACATTCTTTCATATAGTGAATCCTTTCCATACTCCGCTAGTGACTTCCTAGTCTGTCTCCAAAGCTTGAACCGCGCTCTTGTCTATATAACCCAGCGCCTCGTGAAGCGCCAGCAGGTGTGATCTTGCTGAGTCTCTGAATCTGTAGGCGCTGTCTGCGTCGATGAGTTCATCCAGGCATTTTGCCCGATATGCTTCGGCGGACGAAACCACTGACTTCTCCACGCCCTTCTTCTTAGCCGCCGCTATGGCCTCGTCAAGCATGATAACGTACTTCCAGTCCTCTATGCCTT
>CAZTAO010000134.1:0-5160 GCA_964611645.1 uncultured bacterium
GAGATTCTCTAGGAGGTGATCCCGTGCAATTCCCAATGCCCCAGGGGCTGTATCAGAACTGGCAGTTTGCCATTGAAGTGAATGGGTTCGATGTGGCCTTGTTCAAGAAAGGCCAGGAACCCAAAACGGAGTTCGAAGAGGTGGCCTTTGCGCCGGCTGGCTCCATGTTCGACCAGAAAGTCGCCGGTCGGATGAAGTTCGAGGATATCACTCTGGAAAAGGGTGTGCTGGCGGACGGATCGGATGAATCGGCGCGCGACTGGGTGCGATTGCAGGCCGACGTGAACCTAAGCGTGGGGCTTCCCCCTGCGCTCTACATGCGCGACATTGACATCGTCCGCTACGACAGAACCGGCATTGAAACCCGCCGCTGGACCCTCCACGGAGCCTGGGTGAAAGCCCTGGAATACGATGAGCTTGAGGGCGGCAGTTCCGACAACACCATCGAGAAGATCTCGATCTGCTTCCAATACTGGACATAGGAGGAGAGATGTACACATTCACGCTACCCAGTGGCTCTGAGATAGAGCTTCGCGAGATGACAGGCGCGGAAGAAGAGTTGCTTACCAACCAGCGCCTAATCCGGTCCGGCGATGCGGTAAACCAGGTATTGGTCAACTGTATCGAGCGCATCGGGGAGAACAGTGAGATCGGTTCGGCGGACGTTCTCGATATGCTCTCAGGCGATAGGCTGTTCGTTCTAGTGAAGCTTCGGCAGATATCCCTGGGCGATGAGGTAGAGTTGGAGCTTGCCTGCACCAACACGAACTGCCGCGCGAAGACCCCTGTGGTAATCAACTTGGACGACCTGCCGGTAACCCCGTATGGCGATGATCGCGAGTTCCTGTTCGCCCTCCCGGCGTCGGGATCCAAGGTTCGCTACGGGTATCTGGATGGCCACAAGGAAAAGCGGCTCGCCCAGATGCAGGAGCCATCCATCTCAGCCGCTATGATGATGCGCATTATCGACATAGACGGGAGCGCCCCAACCAAGAAGGCGCTAGGTGAGATGTCTATGCGGGATCGCAGCGCACTTCGTCAGGACATGCTGCGTGTGGATGCGGGCATTGACACGGTTATTGAATGTGCCTGCGATGCGTGCGGCACCCGTCTGCGCACACGCCTGGAGGCTGAACCCTCTTTTTTGTTCCCCGGAGTTCGGTTGTAAGAGATGCATTCTTCCTGGCTTACGGCGGTTTGCACTGGGAGTATGGGGAAGTAGCCAGGCTGCCTATAGGCACCCGGCAGCAGTTTGTTGAAGCCCTGGAGAGACAGTTGGATTACGAGAAACAGGAACTGGAGCGAAATAGATCATGATGAGTGATATGGGGCTGGGCATCATTGTCAGCCTCAAAGATGCATTCACCCAAAACGCCACCCGCATCCAGTCTTCTATGGAATCGCTGGATTCCTCGGTGGGCAGAGCGAGTGAGAATATGACTCGAAATCTCGGTCTCATCGAGAAGGGCACTATGATGGTCGGCGCTGGACTCGCTCTGTTGGCGGTCCCCGCGACCTTGGTAGCCTCTACTGCCGCGACGCAGAAGGCTCTGGGGGAACTGGCGTCGGTTGGTGTGAAGGACTTCCGTGCTATGGAAGATGCGGCTGAATCGTTCACCAACCAGTGGGCGGGGGCAAACAAGGCAGAGTTCATCGGGGCCGCCTACGATGTTAAATCGGCTCTGGCGAGTCTCTCTGATACGGCCGTCGGCACATTTGCCGCGATGGCTGCTCTTACCGGTAAGGCCACTAAGGCGACCACCCAGGAAATGGTGGAAACGTTCACCACCGCCTATGGCATATTCAAGCCGCTCGACAAGGACATGTCGGATATCCAGTGGGCAGAGATGTTCTCGGGAGCGCTTTCTCAGACCGTTGGAGTGTTCAAAACCACCGGACCGCAGATGGCGGAGGCTATCAAGAACATAGGCGCTATCGCCGCCGCCTCCAACGTGCCACTCCAGGAACAGATGGCAATTCTCGGTCAGTTGCAGACTACTATGCCCGGCTCAGAGGCAGGCACACTCTACAAAGCATTCATGATGAAGGCGACAGAAGCCGGGAATGAACTGGGACTCTCATTTGTCGATGCGCAGGGACGGCTCAAGGGGATCGTGCCAATCCTGCAGGAAGTGAAGCGTGGATTCCCGGACCTCTCGCAGGCAGCAGCGCAGGTCAAGCTCAAGAAGGCATTTGGCTCGGATGAGGCGGTGCGGTTCGTTCTGCAGATGTCCATGGGAATGGACCAGCTCAAAGGCAATATCCAAAGCGTGGAGCACGCAATGAAGTCTGGCACGGCGATCACTTTGGATATGGCGGAAGCGATGAATATGGATGTCGGCGCACAATATACGGTTGCCAAGCAGCAGGCTCAGAACCTTGCGGAGATTTTGGGGCGGACGCTGCTGCCAGTCGTGACTCCTGTGTTCAAAGGCGTGTCCAGCTTCATCCTCTACCTGCAGGGTGTGGCGAAGTCGGCTCCCGGCGCAACCCGGGTTATCCTGGCTCTATGCGCGGCGCTTGGCCTGGCTCTGGTGGTAGTGGGCGGCGCAACGGCCGCTGTTGGGACGCTTGGCATTGCTCTTCCCGCAGTGCAGGCTGGGATTGCTGCCATAGGCCCTATGCTGGCGGGCGCTGGCGCTGCTGTTTCGGCATCGTTCTGGCCGGTCTTGGCGGTCATCGCCGGCGTTGTTCTCGCCGTGATACTTTTGCGCAAAGCCTGGGAGACCAACTTCGGCGGGATCCGCGATGTGGTGATGGGCGCTTCGAATAATGTGTCCCTGATTTGCCAAGGCATTCGCGCGCTCTTCAGTTCGCTTTCGGGTGGTACCGGCCAGATGTCTGCGGAGCTTGCGAAGAAGCTGGATGCTGCGGGCCTCATGGGCTTTGTGACCACGGTATTTCAAGTCTACTTCCGCGTGCGGCAGTTCCTCACGGGACTCTGGCAGGCTTTCTCTTCGTCATTTGGGATGATCGGGAAGATTCTCGAACCTGTCATTCGGATGGTTATCGGAGCATTTGGGGAGTTGGGCAGCGCGCTACTGTCAGTGTTTGGGATCTTCGGTATGGCTGCTACATCCGTCGATTCATCATCATTCAAGAGCGTGGGCCAGACTCTGGGGAAGGTGCTCGGGGTCATTGTCCAGGTTGGAGCATTCGTTCTGAAGTTTGTCATCTACCCACTTGTGTTCGTAATCCGCACTGTGGCGCTGGTTGTGAAGTCTGTGGTCTGGCTGGCGAGTGCTATTGTCCGGGGTTTCATCGCGGCAGCGCCCTACGTCTACAAGTTCAGCTTGCCGCTCCGGATGATCTGGGAAGCGTTTCTGCTCGTCGGTCGCGTTGCATACACCGTCTTCCGGATGATAACCGGTCAGGTGTCCGTGGTGGGTGGTCTGAAAACGATTGGCGGGGCCATACTTCGATTTCTGGGTGCGCCGTTTGAGTGGGTGCGGGACGTTGCTGGTGCTGCATGGGTGTTCTTGCATGGTCTGTTCGTTGCATTCGGCAGACTACTTCCTGTTACTGCGGGTAGCGTGGTGTCCTTACTCCACAATCTACCCATCGTCCGGACCTTGTCGAGCATATTCGACTCGGTCCGGGCGCTCCTTTCAGGACAGTTGGACTTCCGAGAGGCCGGTAAGCGCATTCTGGTTTCCCTGGGACAAGGTATCTGGTCCGCTGTGAGCTATCCGTATGACGTTCTGAAGAGCGCTCTGGGTTGGCTGCGCAGACTACTGCCGTTTTCCAACGCCGCTGAAGGGCCTCTCTCCAACCTGACGGCCTCCGGTGCAGCACTCCTGCGAACACTTGCCCAGGGGATGCTCTCCGTGGCCACGTTGCCGGCGCAGGCGATGAGTTACGTTTTGCAAAGGATGATGGGTGGCGCGCGGTGGATATGGGGCGGCCTGCGTTCGATAGGCTCCCAGGTTATCTCGACCATGTCCGGCGCTCTTTCCAGTGGCGCGCAGAATCTGGCCGCCAGCGCCTATCAGAGCGGCAGGGCCATGATGACCACCATAGCTGCGGGAATACGGTCGGCAATGTCGGTTCCGTACGATGCTGCCAAGTCTGTGTTACTCAGGCTCAGGCGGCTGCTACCTTTCTCGGATGCTAAAGAGGGACCGCTTTCAACGCTTACCCGCAGTGGGGCGGCGATGCTGGAGGCTTTCAGCACAGGCATTGGCAAGGCGTCTCGTCTGCCTGCTCAGGCTTTGAGGCAGGCATTCGCCATTACCAGATCGGCGGTGCTGCCGACAGCGATTGCCGGGACGCTGGCTCTCACTCCGAACATTGTGGGTGCCGTGCCGAGGATCGCGAGTCCGGTTGTCGCCGCGCAGAGGACTGTGGAGACTACCGAGGCTCCACGCTATGCCGAAAGGACGCAGTTGCTTGCAGCCACACGTGGCTCCGCCATCGCCGGCAGTTCCGCCACATCGAGCGAGCCTGGCGTTCGTACGCTACTCGAGGCGATACTCTCGAAGCTCGATGAGGTTGCCGACCGGCCAGTCGAGGTCACTGTTACCACGAATCTGGACGGCAGAAAGATTGCCCAGTCGGTCTACAAAGACATGCGAGACAGAAAGGTCAGGAACTATGGATCTGCGTAAGGCAAAGCGTGTTTTCATCTGCAGTAAGTACGTCGGGAATGTCATTCACAACATCGATGTAGCCCGTGCGCTGTGCCTCATGGCTCTGGAAGATGGGTATGCGCCATTCGCCCCGCACCTCTTGTACACGCAGGTGTTGGACGACTGCGATCCGACCCAGCGCGAGACAGGAATATCCCGCGGGCTGCGCTTTATGGAAGTCTGCGACGAAGTATGGGTCTACTCGGCTGAAGGCATATCTGAGGGGATGAAGCGGGAAATGGATCACGCTCGCTCTCTGGGGAAACCGGTAGTAATGCTCAAGGTTCGGCCCACCCTTGGCTGATGGCAGAACAGGCACAGGCTACATAGTCGATGTTGTGACACGGGAGTCGCTCCAGTTTCAGTTCAACCCGGAGGAGATCTCCGATGAGAAGAGCGCCGACTATGCGGCCGTGAAGGTGCCGGGGCTGAGCCATCCGCGATATCAGTTTGTGGCAGGGGAAGCCCGCAGGATCTCGTTCAAGCTGTCGTTCTTCAAGGGGCCGGTGAAGCGCAATGTGGATTGGCTGCG
>CAZTAO010000135.1:0-4942 GCA_964611645.1 uncultured bacterium
TGACCTCGAAAGGTCGAAATGCCCCGCTCAACAGAAAGCTGGGGCGTACATAGGTATTACAAGGGAAACCCTTACGGAATGGTAGCGAAGCTTGTTACAGATACAGAGTGTACCATACCCGGTTATCCCACCAGCCTTTTCCCATCTTTCCCCCCTATCTACTTCAGCATCGGTTCAACTGCCGCCGACACGACCAGGGCGGACAGGCTCGCAGCGGTGTCTGTGACTACCCCTGAACCTGAATTGAGTCTGACTCTGATCCACACTGGCTCTTGCGAGAATTCCGAAGCTGCCTTGGACTGATCGCCGCGGCGGCGGACTGTTGGCGAGTGATTGGTTTCCTCGGGTTTGGTCGTCTCGGGTTCGGACCAATTGACGCCGTCAGCAGACGATGCGATGCTTGCCGAGCCTCCAAGAGATCTGTGGGCGTAGATATCTCCGGTGACTGTGAGGTTCGAAAGCGGTTGCAGGGGCTCCAGCTTGAATGTAAGGGTAGCTCCAGCGGTCCTGCCCGCAACCCCTACAACTCCCATTCCCTCTTTGAGATCTGCTGCTGTGGAATCCAATGAACAGGTCAGTCTGAAGTACTTCGACGCCTCTCCGACGTCAACTGCGTGCTCCCCCTCTTTGAGTGGGACTCTGTCCAGAGGAATACGGGCGTTTATCTGCTTGCGCTTCTGGTCGTCAAGGCTGAATGTGAGACCCTGAGGGCTATCGTTTGCGTGCGCCCAATCAAATAGTCTCTTGTCCAGGGTGCGGTAGCCGACTGCAGTGTCCGGCAGGCGCTTGTTGTTTTCCGCCATTACTTCTATCTGTCTATACCAGTCGCGCACAACCGGACTCACCGAATGCCATCCCCAACGGATATCCGCCAGCATCTTGCCATCCACTCGGACAGCGTCCTGGGTGCAGAAGTGGGCAACGGGGACGTTATGCGCCCGGCAGACATCCAACTGGTCATCGAAGATCTTCCTGCCGCCTTCATCCCAGGACTTTGCCCCGGAGTAGTTAGGCCAGTCTGGAGAGGACCAGACTATGTGAATGAGCGGTTTGCCGGTCTCCAGCGCCGTCACCACTTTCTTCTCGAAGGCCTGGCGTGTCATGCCGTAGAGATCGATCACCCAGCCATCGGCGGGAAGAGCGGTCCAGCCGCTCTTCTCGCGTGTGTTGGGCACCGCCATAGGAGTCCACCACTGGTAGACCGGCAGCTTTGGCCAGCGCTTCTTCGCCCGGTGGTATAGTTCGGTCAGAGCTTTGTCCCAGCCGTCCCAGTATACCTGCTCCTCACCCAATGTGATCGCATAGAGCCAGTCAGGGTCGATGTCCGTCAGGAGCTTCACCAGCGACTTCTCCATCTCATCGACGCTGGGGTTTGCTTTCATATGACCGATGTCCGCGCGGACAATCACCTTCTTGCCGTTCGCCGCCATTTTCCTGACGAGGTCAGCGTGTCTTGCTGCGGCCCCTTGTGTGATGTAGAACGTCCAAGGGGAATCGCCAGTGGCGGCCCGCTCGTCGGTAAGCATACTGGTGATTCCGTCGGTTTCAGGTTTTGTGACGTGCCAGAACTGTAGATTACAGTACAGACCGCTGTCCTTGTAGGTGAGCGGTGTTCTGTCTGCCTTCACATCCGCCGCAAAAGCAGCAGAGGCGCCTAGCAGAATCGCCACAACCAATACGATGATAGTGATTCTCATTCTTTTCTCTCTCATTTCTACAGCCACTGCACCAGGAATGCCATTATCTCTTTGCGCATCAGTGCTGTCTCATAGTGCCCGATGTCATACCTCAGAAGCTCCCACCTGTCTGCAGCGTTCTCCTCCGCGTAGACCTGTCGAAGCTCGGCGTCGATCCTGTCCAGGCCGGCGGGCGGGGTGAGGCAGTCGTAGTTGCCAGCCAGGCTAAGGCGCGGCCTTGGGGCGGTGAGGGCGTTGATCTGAGCCGATGTGAAGTGCTTCAGCAGCCCCGGCACGTAGTAGTTGATGCTGTGATACTCCAGGCCATTGGTCTCAATCAGCGCCTGGTAATCTGTCAGGCAGCAGATGTCCACGCAGACCCTGATCCGCGTATCCAGCGCCGCCAGCCACCACGCCGTTGTGCTGCCCAGAGATATGCCCATTGTGCCGATTCGCTGTGGGTCCACATCCGGGCGAGAAACCAGATAGTCGACCGCTTTCAGGGCATCGAAAACCATCATCCCCCACAACACCTGTCCCTGCCAGAGCATGTGCCGGAAGATTGCCGACTGTGTGCGCCCGCGCCTGTCTCCGAACGCCCACGCGTCGATGCACAAGGCGGCATAGCCCTGCCTCGCAAGCGCGACGGCATACGGCGGATCCTGCAAGCAACTTCGGCCATTGATAAGCTCATTCTTGCCTAGCACGAAATCGCCGCCCTGTGCGTGGTTATACACAATGGCGGGGTAGGGGGCGTATCCTGTCTTTGGGCGAATGTAGTTGGCCGAAACCGGCTCCAGGCCATTCAGGTCCAGCACCAGCTTCTCGAGCACATATTCCTCGCGCTCCTCAACATCCACCGTCGTGACCGCGATCGGCCTGTCACGGTCCGGCAAATCACCCAGAAGCCCATAAAGCTCCCGCCGTCGATTCTCTTTCTGTATTGCGTCCATTTACCATCCTTTTCAGCTACACCAACACACGAGCCTGCGGGAACTTACGCGGAGCGTGATTACAGGTTATTGGATATCGACGTTCCCGCAGCATATCTCTAGTCAATCTCGGTAGTATCCAGCACTCCCACCTCGATGTCCTCTTTGTTCACTGAGTAGATGACCACCAGGTTACTGCCGTCTATGCAGCAGTTGGGGTAGTGGTAGCCATCTTCCTTGTGCCTTCCTTCGATCCGGCGGGTTGTGGCGCCTTCCACCAGCGTATACTGCCGGTCGAACACCAGCCCGTCGTTGCTCAGAGCAATCTGCATACTCCTGCGCTCGAGGAAGATGTCGTAGTTGTTGCCAACTATGAAATACCTTCCATCGGGGAAGCGACCAGCGTATGCACGGGAGAACGTATTTGGGAAATCCGTGGGCAGCAGTTCGCTCCATGTCTCTCCCTCGTCGTCGCTCCAGGCCAGCGCCAGCTGGCAGGACATTGTATATTCCCGCGCAAACAGCCAGATGCGGCCGTCGTCGGTCTGATACCAGGTGCACTGCCCCGGTCTCACGCCACCCGGGGGATTCGGAAGATCGATCACCCGCGGTGTCCCCGGGAACTCCCCAGGCTCCCACAAGAGAACAATACCATGATTGTCATTGAGATCACGACCGCTGCAGATGAGCCTGCCACCCGCCGTTTCGCGTGGGCCTTCAAAAAGATATATGTTCTCGCAGACTTTCTCGTGCAGCGTCCAACTCCGCAGGTCGCTGGTCTCATAGACGTCCAGCCTAATCCTCTGGTCTTTGAGAACGCTCATCCCAGGGCCTGCCTTGTCGCGCCCGAAGTCCCGCGCCACCCCGACCAGCGAATACAGCTTATCCCCGGAGCAGTACAGCCCCGCATTGTTGCGGACCAGCTTTGACTCCAATGGGGTCTCAACCACCGGCCTGGGTTCCGACCACTTGGCGCAATCCGTGGAGGTTGCGAAATGCACCTGCTGTCCGACATAATCCTCGTGCTGCAGACCACTCGACCACGAAGCCACGAACTTGTCCCCGAACTTGCAGATGGCCTGGTGGTGGTTGTAGCTTCTGTCGCCCTCCTTGGGCCTATACACCGTACTCCGCCGGAAAGGCGCCTGCGGGAACGTGCCCCAACCCTCAGGAATGGACGGGTGCCAGTCGGTGAGCACCGGATATCCCGAAGCCATAGCCGCCAGCCTCACCCGGAAGTCCATCATCTTTGACGCGAGTTCCGGCGTAAGGACCTCAACGCTCTTTCCTATACGGAATGTCGGCTCTTTGTGTTCTGTCACGACTGCGTCCCTCACTTTCCCATCCTGAAGCCGGACGCACCCACCGTGTCCTTCGGTCCGGTGAACCCTGGCCCCCCCGCCGCTACGTAACCGTGGCTGGCGCCGGACTTGTCCGGGCTTACCCAGAATGAGTAGAGGTCACCGCTCTTGAGATAGAACCGGAACCGAACCGGCTTTCCGGCCAGCTTTGACAGGCTTGAAGCCCCGTTCCAGCCAACCGGCATAAGGGTCTTGTCTGAGCGCATAGGCTTGCAGTTGTCGCGCGAGAATGGTGCAACGACTTTGCCGTTTTCATCCAACACCTCTGCAAGCAGTTCCCCGGCCTTCGTGTCGGCATTGACGAAGAGGTATTTGCCTTTGAATACAACGGGTCTCGTGGTCAGCGTCTCCTGGGATCTGCCGGCGCGCATCGAGGCAAATCCGTCACGCCTCAGGATCGCCAGTCCCGTGCTGCACACACCGGATTTAGTTGTCCCTTTTTCGCCAGCCCTGCCGCTGACATAGAAGTACAGCTTGTCGCCGACTACCAGACATCCTCCACCCGTGGATTGCACGTTTCCCCAGTTCCAGTCGCCGTAGCGTTCTGACACGGGAATGAATGCTTTGCGCTCGGGGCGGTGCCAGTTGAAGCCGTCTCTGCTGTAGCCTAATACCACCTCGTTAGGTTTGGCTCTGTCGCTCGGCTGGCCGCGCCAGATGGTGAAAAGGCCGAGCATTATGCTTTCGTACGCAACGGCGTCCAGGTTGTAGAGTTCCGGCTGGGTCTTGATCTCATCACGCTGAAGGTCGAGCCTGTCCGCTCCGACCCACGGAACCAGTTCATCCGCGCTCCAATTCGCCCCCTCCAACAGGTCCGGGTGCTCCCTGTATCGGCGGTTGCGTCCGATATTGTTGACGCGGTCTTTGATGCTGTAGACCCACACTCCGCGGAATGGGTTACGGAAGAACGAGTTGCGGTCGGAGGTGCAGGGCGTGACCTTGGTAACTGCGTTCCCCCAGTGAATCCCATCGC
>CAZTAO010000136.1:0-4658 GCA_964611645.1 uncultured bacterium
AAGGCATAGAGGACTGGAAGTACGTTATCATGCTTGACGAGGCCATAGCGGCGGCCAAGAAGAAGGGCGTGGAGAAGTCCGTGGTTTCATCTGCGGAAGCCTACCGGGCGAAATGCCTGGATGAACTCACCGACGCAGACAGCGCCTACAAGTTCAGAGACTCAGCAAGATCGCATCTGCTGGCGCTTCACGAGGCGCTGGGCGATGTGGACCAAAGCGTAGTAGCATCAATCGACACCGACTAGAACACGCTGGTTGAGCGGAGTCGAAACCAGCACGAGGGCAACGCAAGAGGGCAGTTCATTTCGACTTCGCTCAATGAACGACATAACAAAGGAGAGAAAACAATGAGCAAACCAACGATTCGCGACAGGTTCTGGCTGTGGGGGATGCCGGTCAACGCCTTGCAGCAGATGGGCGACTTCTCGGGGATGGGCTTCGGGGAGTCCAAGATCACAACCAATGAGGTGATGGAGAAGACGGGGGTCACCAACGTGATCGTCGCCGGAGGGTTCCCCATCAGCGAGGAAACCCTGGAGCAGTTGCCGCTGGCCAAGAGGCTGCTGTGCAAGTGGAGCCTCCACAAGCACATCGAGGGCGGCATGGTGATCGACTACGATGCTTGCCTGGAGAAGTTCATGGATGCCAAGCGGCTGGCCTCAAAGGACACCCGCATCGATGGCTACCACATAGACGACTTCAGCACCGGCAGCATCACCGCGGGGGCAAAGCCCGAGCATATCCAGAAGCTGCTGTACCAGAACTCCATCAATGGCCCGCGCATTCCGCTCAGCAGCACGATCTATACAATGACGGTGGATCTGCCCGCGCTGCCGCAGTTCCTGCCATACTTCGACCAGTTCCTGTTCCCGCTGTGGCATGCCGATGACATCGACGGCATTCCCGACGTGATGGACAGGTTCTGCAAGATCAGCGGCAACAAGCCCATTATGCTGTGCCTGTATGTATACGACTTCGGCGCAGGCAAGCACATATCCCGCGACCTGATGAAGAGGCACCTGGACGTTGCAGAGAGCCTGATGGTCAAGCAGCAGGTAACCGGCCTGTGCATCTGCGGTACATGCATGATGGACCTCGACTGGGAAGCCAACCACGTCCTCTTCGACTGGCTGGAAGAACGAGGAGACATACAGATCGCGTGAGGTTGGGTTTTGGGTGTTGGGTGTTGGAGAATGTCATTCCGAGGAACGAGGAATCCGCTTTTCCTATCGTCTCAGGCCAACAGCAGATTCCTCGTCGTTCCTCCTCGGAATGACAGCATAACTATGATGGGTGGCGATCTCGGAATCGCCACCCCGTAAGCGGCAATGGCGGTGACATATTGCTGTGAACCGGCAGAAATAGATTGATGATTCCCGCGGACTGTAGCATCTAATAGTACTAGATGGCCATCACAATCGGCTATAACAACTCGCATAGGAGGATGTCCGATGTTACGATTTGTAACGGTACTACTTGTTTGTTTTGCTGCAGCGCCTTGTTTCGCGGAAGCCACGGAGTCGGATCTGATGATGCAGGCGATACGACGCGGTAATCTAGATGCGGTAAAGGCTGCAGTTGAAGCCAAGCCAAAGCTGGCGTCCCTTCCAGATCGATCTGGGGAGATACCCCTTGTGGCGGCGGCAGAGTCCGGCAAGAAGGATATTGTTGTCTACCTGCTCAAAAAGGGCGCAAAGGTCAATGAACTCAATCGGTGGGGACTGTCTGCACTGACGTCAGCCTCCAGTCGGGGGTCACTTGAAATTGCGGAACTACTGGCTGCCAAAGGAGCCAAGGCGAACTTCGGGGAGGGAGTGGGGTACATTCCCCTCTTTATGGCGGTCGGGGGACAGAAACAGGACGTGGCGAAATGGCTGTTGGCGCACGGCGCTAGTGTTAACGCGCGCAGCAAGACTGGAGCCACGCCTATCTTTGCCGCAGCAGCGGTTGGAGACGAGCGGATGGTGTCGCTGTTGCTCGCGAGCGGGGCGGACATTACCATATCAGACAACGCCGGAGAGTCCGTACTTCACTATGCCGCCCGTGCAGGCAATCTCAGTATAGTGCGCACTTTGATCTCGAAAGGATGTTTGGCAAGTTGGGTAGATTCGCGCGGCAGAACCCCACTCTATGCCTGCGCCGACCCTTACGGCAAACAACTTGTAGATTTCATTTCAAAGGACTACGCACCTTACTTTAGGGATCAGGACCGGTACAAGAAAGTCGCCGAGTTTCTCATAGAGAAAGGAGCGTCCGCCAAAGAGACCGATCAGGACGGTAACACTCCACTGCATGTTGCCGCCGAATATGGGGCCGGAGATGTTGCCTCAATGCTCATATCCAGAGGAGCGGATGTCAACGCAAAAGACAGACGTGGCTATACGCCGCTAATGGATGCCTGTCGATGTGTAAAGGAGATGGTCGAACTGCTGTTGAAGCACGGCGCTGACGCCAACGTCACTGATGCTGGAGGCAATACAGCGCTACATCTTGCTGCCGGCTATAGCATCAAAGGAATTGTGAAGACGTTGCTTGAGCGTGAGGCGAGGCTAGACGCCTCCAACGCAAAGGGTGAGACTCCCTTGCTGGTAGCTTGCGCGGCGGGCTACCAGGGCTATGAAGGCAACAAGGAAGACGTCGAGGTTCTTCTCGCTGGAGGGGCAGACCCCAACGTGAAAGATAAGTCGGGTAGAACGCCGATATCGCATGCCATAGAGCATAGACGTGCCGATACCGTCAATCTGCTCCTGAAAGCAGGAGCGGATGTCAACGTCGACAGCAGCGATGGAGGTCCACTGGCCGTGGCATGTCGCGGCCGTGACCTAGATATGGTCAAGAACCTTGTGGCCGCGGGCGCGCGAGTCAACCCTGTCGGAATTCCCGAGTGGACTCCTCTGATGGCGGCGGCGGCCGTAGGCAACCTGGCCATCGCGTCTTATTTGATAGAGCAGGGAGCGGAAATCAATGCGCCTACTATGTACGGCACGAGTCCGCTTCACGCGGCAGTCGGACGCGGAATCGACATGGTGAGATTCCTTGTGGAGAAAGGAGCTAACGTCAATGCGACGGATATGCGTGGCGCAACACCTCTCCACTTCGCCGCGCCCGGAGGCAATATGGATATCGTCCGGTTTCTGTTGGATAACGGAGCGAAGGCAGGCGCCAAAGACAAGGACGGCGCGACCCCGGCAGGCTGGGCCGCCAGGGGCAACCAGACCAAGATGATAGAGTTTCTCAAGAGCAAGACTGGCGCGGAGCCAGCAAAGCCTTAGTATAGATTCAAATCGCGATACGAAAAGGGAGCAGAATATGTGTGAACAGACAAAACCACTATCAATTCTAGCAGTTGTAGCTCATCCGCACGACATAACTCACATGTGCGGGACTTTGGCGCATCAGGTGGCGGCGGGGGACTCTGTTACCGCTGTGTCGGTGACTGGTGGTCTCAAGACCCACAGGGAGAAGCTGCACGATGAGCTTCGCAAGCCGCCGGCGGAGCGCGACCCGGCTATTCTCGCGCAAAGCGACGATGCATACGCAGACCAGAAAGCTTCCGAAATGGGGCAGGTGTGCGCGCTGTTTGGCGTGAATGATGTTCGCATTCTGCCTTTCGGCGACTACCCTGTAACCGGGCTGGAGATCACGGTGGAGATGGTCGAGACGCTGGCGGAGATTATCTGGGATGTGCGGCCGGACCTCATCCTCACCCACGCCCCGTACGCGCCGGAGAAACACGGCTTCATCACTCGGATCGAGGACGACCATCCCACCATCGGCATCCTGGTGCAGCATGCGTTGAGACGGGCCTTGCAGCCTCCCAAAGACAGCGGGCGGGTGGCTCATAAGGTCGCAGCGGTCTACTACACCGGAGTGGACCTGCCGACCCATGAGTCCGACCTGTACATCGACATCACCGACCAGGCCGAGAACCGGCTCAAGGCGGAGACTCTGTTCGCCAGCCAGAACCACACTTTGGATTTCGCCCGCAAGAGGATCGAGATCGGCGCGGGCCAGTTTGGGTGGATGTCGGGATCCGGATACGCAGAGGGATGGATAAGGTCAGGCGCTCAGCGCGCGGGTCGTCTCACCCTTACCCCGGAAGAACTGGCGATAGCCAAGCGCGGCGGTCAGGACACCATTGCAGCGATGAGCACGATGGTGAAGTCTGAGAGTATCAAGAAGTAAATGGAGCAAGGGTATTGGTAAACGCTGCGTGTATGTTGGTCATAATGGTGGTCGTGTGCCTTTGTCTGGCTTCTCCAGCCTCTGCCGATCAGAAGAAGCTGACGCTGGCTGATTCGGGCCATACGAAGTACCGGATAGTGGTCGCCTCAGATGCCGACGGCTCGGTCAGGACGGCGGCTGGAGAACTTCAGCTTCACCTGGAGCAGATGACCGGTGCGAAGTTGGACGTGGTCGCGGACTCGGAGCCTGAGCAGCAGTGCGAAATCATACTCGCCTCGGCAGCAAGTTTCGGGACTTCCGCTCCGCTCAAGTCCCGAAACACCACCGCCGGACTCGATCTCCTGGAGCTTGAGCCTGAGGGCTGGCTCATACGGACAGTCGGGACGAAGCTGATCATCGCGGGCGGCCCGGTGAACGGCGCGCTGAACGGCGTCTACACGTTCCTGGAAGACAAACTCTGCTGTAGATGGTAC
>CAZTAO010000137.1:0-4568 GCA_964611645.1 uncultured bacterium
GGAGGACTAAACACACAGAAAACGCAATTATCTAGTTAAGGGCCAAACACCAGGGCTTCGCGCCCGTGGGCGCGAAGCTCACTACGCGCGTGTGCAGTGCGCGCCACCCCGTCCAGAGCCATAGCCGCAACGGCATCGTAGTTCTCGGGAGTGCAATACACCCGCAGCAGAGTCCGCCAGGAATTGCGGATGCATACAACCCGACGCCGAGGAAACAGGTCGATCTCGTGAACATCAGACCAGGCAAACGAACCACTCTCCTGCGCCTTGGCAAGAAAACCCGAACCTGCAACTCCGGGCCTGCCTGCGAGCGCTCCGATTATGATTATCGCCGTATTCATCTTCTTCTGTCCCGGTGTGACTTCGTACCTAACCCCCGCACGGCTCACTGCAAACCTGCACGGGAAACGGTTTCCGTATCCCACCAGCATCACCAACGCCATGATCACGCCCACTATCAGAACGCAGATCGCGAACATCGGGATTAGAGCCAGCATATCCCTGAACTCGTCCACGCCCTGGACTATGCCGATCAGCATGAACATCGCCGAAAGTATGGCAAAAGTGATCGTGAGCACTTTGGCGAAATCCAGGAGAATGAACGGGTTCGTCAACAACGGGATACCGAAATCCCACTCGATCTCTTCTCTACCGACTTCTTTCTCCTGCTCAACGCTTTGAGGTTTCAGTTCGTCCATCTTGATGATCCCTTCCCACTTGGGCTGCTCCTCTGCAAGGACACTCTGTTAAGCCGCTTATAGGGCACTGCGGCGTGAACTCCGATACAAGGCCGATTGGTGGTCACCGGGCAGCGAGGCGGATGAGGAAGTAGTTGTCGGAACGCAGGTGTCAGATGCATGAGATTGTTACATACAGTCAAGAATAGAGACGTCGGGATCCCGCACTGGCCAAAGCTATCGCTCCTCCACGTTACCAGGGATCCGTCTGGTAGTAGCCGCCCACCAAGGTTACGTAGCTGTTTCCCGCCGGTACATCGCACTGGCCGCAGCCATCCTCGCTGCCTGTATTGCTACGGCCTTCGGCGAAACATGAACCCGATAGCCTGAGCAATGTCGTGACATAACACGTGAATGCAGTCTATCCATATTGCGCGGCATTGTCAATTTCCACAACACCGCATAGAAATCTCTGTCGGTTTATCTATCAAGCTCGCCGGATTGCTGCTAGAGCCTGATCCAGGTCTGCAATGATGTCCTCGGCGTCCTCTATGCCCACAGACAACCTGATGGTCCCGTCGGTTATCCCTCTTCGCTCTCGCTCTTCCTTTGGTATGGCTCCGTGAGTCATAGCGGGCGGATAGCAAGCAAGCGACTCCACCCCTCCAAGGCTCTCCGCGAATGAGAATGTCTTGAGGGCTCTGAAGAATGCGTTGGCTTCATTCCGCCCTCCCCGAATCTGAAATGTCACGATGCCACCGAATCCGCTCATCTGTCTCTTTGCGAGATCAAACTGCGGGTGGCTGGGCAGGCCTGGGTATGACACAGCCTCCACCAAAGGTTGCCCCGACAGAAACTCAGCCACCAACAGAGCGTTCTGCTGGTGCTGACGCATTCTTACCGCAAGCGTCTTTGCTCCGCGAAGCGTAAGCCACGAATCGAACGGCCCTGGCGTGCCGCCCGCGGCATTCTGGTAGAACTTCACCCGTTCGTAGACAGACTCATCGTTGGTAACGACCGCCCCTCCTACAACATCTGAGTGTCCATTGATGTACTTGGTGGTGCTGTGAACCACGGTGTCCGCGCCAAGGGTAAGCGGACGCTGGAAATACGGTGTAGCGAAAGTGTTATCCACGGCAAAGAGAATGCCCCTCTCCCTGCAGACCGCAGCCACTGCGGCTATGTCCACCAAATGCAGAAGCGGGTTAGTGGGTGTTTCCGCCCAAACCAGTTTGGTCTCTGGTCTGATGGCTCTCTCGAACTCTGCCGGGTCCGACCCGTCAACGTGGGTGAAGGTGATTCCCAGCGGCGAGTAGACCTTGTGGAAGAGTCGGTATGTGCCTCCATAGATATCCTCGGCCGAAATCACGTGGTCCCCAGGTTTCAGGAGCGAGAGGACTGCTGTGGTCGCAGCCAGCCCCGATGCGAAAGCCAGGCCGTGCTTTCCCTCCTCCAGAGAGGCCAGGCACTTTTCGAGCGCCGCCCTTGTGGGATTGCCGGTCCGGGAATACTCGAAACCCTTGTGTTCGCTGATACCGGACTGGGTGTACGTCGATGTCTGGTATATGGGGATTATGGTTGCCCCGGTTGTGGGGTCAGCTTCCTGCCCGACGTGAATAGCCTTTGTCGAGAATCTCATGCGACTGCCTGCTTCCTTTCGTTGCGGTCGGCGAAGTAATCCATCAGGTCGGTGCGTGCGAGAAAACCGTAGGTCGCGCCGCCGCGCGTTACAAGCACCCCACCGTGCCCTGACAGCAACAGCCGGTACGGCTCCGAAATGTCCGTGAGTTCATCCACCTGCGGCAGAGGCTTGCCCATGATGTCGCCGACAAGGCACTGGCGAAGGTCTACTCCATCGTGCAGAAGCCTCACCAGTGTTACCTCGTTCAGGCTGCCCAAGCACCGACCGCCCTCTATCACCGGCAACTGGGAGATCGCGTACTGCTCCAGAATGTTCATGGCGTCAATGCCTCTGGCGGAGGGATCAATCGAGACAAGCTCGGGGAAGTCACGCTTCTTGTCCAGCACTTCGCCCGCTGTCGCAGGCTTGGCGGTGTCCTCAAGGAAACCGTTGTCCTGCATCCATTTATCTGAGAAGATCTTTGTGAGATAGTTGCGGCCACTGTCGGGCAGCAGAACCACCATAGTCTTGCCCGGCTCCAGCCTTCGCGCGTATTTGATTGCGGCAGCCATAGCCGTGCCGGACGAACCGCCGACCAGCAGGCCCTCTTCTCTCGCCAGACGACGCGCCATGGTGAATGACTCGCAATCATTCACCCTAACCATATCATCGACCACCTGGCGGTTGAACGTGGCTGGGACAAAGTCCTCGCCAATGCCCTCGACGCGATAGGGCTTTGGCGAGTCACCCGAGAGGATCGAACCCTCCGGGTCGGCCCCTACCACAGTGATATTCGGATTCTTTTCCTTCAGATACCGGCCCACGCCAGAGATTGTGCCACCCGTGCCCATGCCCGCAACGAACACATCCAACCGCCCATCGGTGTCATCCCATATCTCCGGGCCGGTGGTCTTGTAGTGGGCCTCCGGGTTCATCTGATTGGCGAACTGGTTGGGGTGGAACGCCCCCGGAATTTCCTGCGCCAGACGTTTCGCCACCCCATTGTAGCTCTCAGGAGAGTCCGGTGGGACACTGGTCGGCGTAATCACAACTTCCGCGCCGTATGCCCTCAGCAGGTTGACTTTGTCTTCGCTCATTTTGTCAGGCATCACGAAGATGCACCGGTAGCCTTTGCTTGCAGCGACCAGAGCAAGGCCGACCCCGGTATTGCCCGCTGTGGCCTCTATGATGGTGCCTCCGGGCTTCAGCAGTCCCCTGCGCTCAGCATCTTCGATCATATTGAGGCCGATCCGGTCTTTTGTACTGCCTCCGGGGTTGAGATACTCGATCTTTGCCAGAACTGTCACTGGCAGCCCGTCAGTTATCTTGGACACCTTTATGAGGGGCGTCCGGCCGATGGCCTGCAGAACATTCTCATAGAACCTCATCGCCTTGCTCCTGCCCGCCACAATAGACTATTCCGAGCGGGTTACTATTTATTATAACGCGATCAGTTGCCGTTAGCAATGTCAGGGTGGCCCTGCCGATTCGACTTCCAGCCGGACAAGCCGACGTTTTCGGACATTGTCTGGGTGGTCGCGTGATGGAGGTGAACCTGTGACTTCCCCGCGCCGAAAAACAAAAGGACCAGACACAGTCAACTATGGGGATGTGGCGCTGACATTGCGCGAGTTAGACATGGCGCAACTGATCTTCTCCGGAATGACCTGCCAGGAAACCGCCAACAAATTGCTGCTCAGCAAGAGGACAATCGACGGGTGTATGGCTGGGCTTCGTGCTAAGTTGGGAGTGTCGAACAAACTTGAGTTGTTCACGAGGCTCAAGGAACTTGGCATCGTCAGGTAGCAAGTATCCGGCACTCAGGAGTCACAGGGGATTGAGACTACCTGTTGGGATATCGGCATCCGGCGTCACTCCCTTCTCCCCAAATCCCCAGGTCCTCCGCTGTTCCTCCCAGATCACCGGAAAACTGCCCGTACACAGCCCGTGGTAAGTTAGCCCGTTCGGCTCGTCGCCCGATAATATCGCCCGGACTATGTCTGGGGCCAACAGCGTAAGCCGCAACACGCGCGCAACGAACGACCGGTCCATTTTGAGACCCACGGCCAATTCAGACACTGACTTGTACTTGCCCCCGGCAATGAGACCCTCCCAGTGATACGCCCGGGCTATGGTCCCCGCGAGGGATCGGTTGCACGACGCCAGCTTCACGACACCCTTGTTTATTGTCCCGTCCGGCAGCACCACGACCTTCCGGCCGTTGCGGCGCTTCACTTTCATCGGCACCCGTATGTGTACGGACTGCCCGC
>CAZTAO010000138.1:0-4383 GCA_964611645.1 uncultured bacterium
CGTACAGCGCGACGAGGTCTCCCCGACAAAACAGCCCCTCTATGACCCAGTCCTCAACAAAATCGCGCTGAAGAAGATCTGGCAGGCGCCAAAGATTGCCGGTGAAGGGATTGACTGCTGGAGCGGCGGCTTGGTTTGAATCCTCTGTCCCCAGTATCTCTTCCGGCTCGGGTGGCTCGGGGATTGCCGAGATATCCACTGCGGGGCTGTCAACGACTGTGTCTGTGTGTTGTTCGGTCATGCTTCTCCTGCTTGCGTATCTGCATTCGTAACGAGGCTCACCCCATGGGCGTGCGATCGGCAATCCTTAGTTGCGGCGAAATGCGACCCCCAATGGCTATATAATAAGAACGAGAGCATTTCGACGGCGCTCTTTACTAAGTTTTTCAACATTCTTCTCCTTAATGGCTCGGTGAAAGCCTGATCAGGCTGCATTGCACGGTTGCCGTCCCGCGCCGACAAACACGAGGTCCCCACTTTCTCTCTACACGGTTTCTCCGAAAAGTGAGCGGGGGGTTTCTTCTGCGTCGGCATTCGGCGGCGCGAAATGAACAATCCCCAACTGATATTTACTGGCGGCATTCAGGAACTGCCGAGTCTTTCCGCAGATCCCCTGATTGCCGGGCAGGTATCGGTAGTGGCCAAGTCGGTTCTCGACGCACGCGCTTCCCCAATTACTACGTACACGCGCCGCGGCCAAAGTGTCGGAAAATTGTTTCCCCGCGGACGCAGCCAATGCCCGGCTGCCAGCGGATCCACAAGTACTCACACTACTTACTTACAGATAAACTCGGAAAAGTGGGCAAACTTTCTTTTCGCATAGGGAATCCGCGGCCCAAGAGCAGCCCCAGTACCCTGCTCATTGCTCCTATCAAGGGCTCGATCAACGGTCACCCCCAATAACACGTACACCTGCCGAGGCCAAAGTGTCGGAAAATAGTTCCAGCGATATTATCCTCAGGCACAATCGACTACTCTTGTCCCGGACGTTCCATCAGCACTCCCACTTTTATCTACAGCAAAAAACTGAAAAGTGTGCGCCTTTCTGAAAACGGCAAGGCCGCGTGTACAAAAGCAAGGTCGCCGGAGCTCAGTTGAATGGCGAAGCGCGGACCCCCACAAGAAATGCCCATATTACATATGAGATTGACATCGGCGAGATGGAGAGTAATTCTCAGAACTAATTCTCTAGTAGGCCAAAATTGCACCCCCATTTGATATGTATTGCTTTTTTCCGGAAAGTGTCGTGATTTTTTCAAAACTACTTTCGCAGTCGCCGCAGATGGAAAAGTCGCACCCCACCCGCTGGACGGGCCATAGTGCAATATTGTAGAATGAGATGCACTAGACCGCAATGTTTTGAGGTCTGCGTGAGGTCTATTTTGCAGCGTGCGCAACGCCCAGAACCGGAGCGTAGAGATGACCGATAGAATCAGGCATAGGTGGAGTGCCGCAGGAATCACGGACGAGGATGAGACTCTTATCACCCGTCTGCAGCGAAGCGGGATGCTCCTTGTCCCTCGGTCTGTAGAAATCGACTATGGCGAGCCCTCGGCCATTGTCTACCCTCTGCCGGAATTCATGGATAGTCCTGTTAGATCAGGGATGGACGTGAGACAGTTTCTCTTCGAGGGATGGGACGCCGTTTCACTGGCTGAAAGTGACTCCTCTGCAATACTCGAGCAGTTCCTGGCGCTCTCAGATGGGTTGGCGGTACAAGTAAAGCGCTTCGTGGAGACTTGGGGGCCTATGTGGGTGTGCGACAAGCACGGCACAAACAGCCACTACTGCCTTGGTCCACAGTTCATATTTGATCATGAACCTGATTGTGGCTGTTCGTGGACGCCACGCGAGACCGTAGATCAGTTTCAGTTGGCGGCGAGAGAAGTGGCCGCGATCCTAAGCATTTCGGCATCGCTTATGCACGGGAAGATTGGCGAGGCAAAAGACATGGCCGCCTTGGTTGCCAAGAACCTTACCCCGGGACCACTTCCTGAGCGGAATGGGATGTATGACACAGTCGAATGGGATAGGTTCACTGTCTGCAGCATCATAAGTGATCGGCTGTCGTTCAACGGTCCTGCGCTTGCATTCGACTGGCAGGATGGGGATGACAGACCAACCCTCAGCATCAATGTCGGGTTCGGGTTTCTGAGACTCGTCTGGCTGCAGGTGGCTCAATGTATTGCCGGGGCCAGAGACATCTATACTTGTGATGGGTGCGGGGTGGTATATATTCGTGACAGCGATAGGCGGCGTCCCAAGGAAGGCTGCAGAAACTACTGCGAGAAATGCGCTGACACCGGTCGGAAGAGGGACTGGGCGCGAAGAAGCAAGAAGAGTAGTACAACCCCATGACCGTCATCAGTCCGGTCATTCCAGTGCCGCAGGTCAGTCCGGATAGATCAGTCCGGTGTCCCTCTAAAGAGGGACACACCGGACGGACTGATCTTTTCCGGTATTGACCCCGGCGGAATAGCACCGGACTGATACCGGACCGGACTGATGTAGAAAAAGAAAACCCCAAACCCGCCAGCCGCACAGTCCGAGACGGTAGGATGGAGAAGCACAAGCCTTTGCGGGATTACCACCCAGAACCAGTTCCCGCAGCGCGCCGAGTAGGTCGGGTTGGTCAGTCTTGGGCCGATTGCCGGCGTTCTTCGTGCAGTAACCCGGGGTTCCGTTGCGTATTCTGGCCAAATCGTGTGTAAATCGTGCGCATTCAATCCCGAATCTGAGCGTGGAATAGGCGCGACAAGCACTCTCTGCCTATGTCCGACTAGTAATGTCAAAGGAAGCAAACAATGGGCTATACAAAGACATCTGATCTGAGAATACCGGTTGCCGAACGCGAGATCCGCCAACTCCAACAGTTCCGGCGTCTGACTGCGACCCAGCGCCCCCACGGAGCACCCGAGGGAAACAAGAACAACCTCCACCACGGCGCCTGGTCGAACAGATTCCTCAACGATGAGGAGCGGCAGACATTCGATGACCTGGTGGCGGCCCTGCGTTCGGATTTCTCGTTCAACGCAAGCGCGGACTTCATCCAGGTGGAATTGGTGGCGCTATACTTTCTGAGGCTGGGCCGCGCGCAGTCGGGCGGAGACTGGGAAGCAGCGCACAAGCTTGACCAGATGCTGCGTGGCCACCTCAAAGACCTCAAAGCTACGAAGATGGCCCTGGACCGTGGGGAGCCACCAGTCGTAGAAACTACGCCGGCTGAGTGGGCATCGTCGCTACTGGAGAGGTATGCGGAGTACGAGAAACAGGAGCGGTCGCGGTCGAAAGTGGGAAAACGCGAAAATGAGTTCGGATAACACCGGGCCGGCGATGACTGGTTCGCGGGATTCCACGCGTGGATTGCGGCGGTGGGAAAGTGGCGATCTCAAGTACTGCGTGTTATCGGCACTTGCCGCTTCCAGACTGGCCCGCTGAGAACAATGGGTGTGGGAAACAGGTGCCGGGGGAAGGACGCATGCCTGTTCCTTTCCCCAGCGGCGCGGGATGGTCAAAGTCTCTCCAGCGCATCCTCCAGCCGGTCGTCGGAGAGGTGAGTGTAGATTTCCGTGGTGGAGATATTGCGGTGCCCCAACGCTCGCTGAACCAGCAGCAAGTCATTAGTTCCGGCATACAGGTGCGTGGCAAAGGTGTGGCGCAGACCGTGCGGCGTGATGTTCTTGGCGATGCCTGCCTTCTCCAGCCAGTAGCCGAGACGCTGGGCTATCTGCCTGGCAGAAATCCTGGAGCCACGCGACGAGACGAACAGCGCCGGGCAGTCCGACGTGGCTATCTTCTTTCGTTCCTTGAGATGCTCCCGCAGGAGTGTCCGCAGCGAGGACTTCACGAACTTGACCTGCGGTATGTTGCCCTTGCCGACAATGCGAATGTGCTTGCCGTCCAGATCGACGTCGTCTATGTCCAGGTTCACCAACTCGGCAATGCGAATACCCGTGCCCAGGAACAACTCGAAGATGACGCGGTCGCGGCGCGCCAGTGGATTGGCTCTGTCGTGGAGTTCCTTGAGCAGTCTTCGCTTCTCAGCTTCCGTGAGGTACGCGGGGGGTGTTCGCGACAGCCGCTTAACGGTGACGGTGCGAGCCGGGTTGGCATCAGTGAGATTGCTCTCCGCAGCCCACGCAAAGAACGACCGGACCACTGTCTTGAGCCGATACAATGTCGCAGGGGAACGCGGGGAGCCATCGGCGGAGAGTGTGACTATTTCATCTGTCAGCGCGGCGTCGATGAGCGACGGTGTGATTTCAGCAACGTCCAACTCCCCCAGCGCCCGGGCGAAGCATCGCATGTCTCGGACATACGCGGAGACGGTAAGCTCCGAACGCCCTTGCGCCCGGAGCCGTACCGCGAAGTCATCTATGGTCT
>CAZTAO010000139.1:0-4305 GCA_964611645.1 uncultured bacterium
TCTTGCCCTCGCCGCCCTTGCCCAGCACGATGTTGTATTCCACGTCCATGCCCTTGACCTTGACCTGACCAAAGCGCTCCGCGAAGATGTCCTTTATCTCGGCCTCTGTCGGGAAAGCGTGGTCGCGGTAGGACATGAGCACAGTCCTATATTTGCCACGCGACTCAGTCACGAGGTTCTCAATTAGCGCACGAATGCTCTCCTTGGAGTAGTGGGTGCGGGACTGATAGCTTCGCCGATTGTCGTCCAGAAGCTCCTTGTCCGCCCAGCGATTCATGAGACCCTCCACAAAGTGCAGGGAATACTCGTAATCATTGTTCGAGAATTCAGTGATGTAGGGCGGGTCCAGATACAGCACATCCGCGCCGTACTTGCGGACCGCCTCCACCGCGTCGCCTTTGAAGACCTTACACTCCTGGCCACTATCGAAAACCAGTTTGTTGAGCTGGCTGGCGTAACGCTTGAAGCTTGCCTCCATGCTGGTGATGGGAATGTCGGTAAGCTGATTCTCATCGAAGCCACCGGCAGACGCTTCAAGCCCGGCCTCGTCAGATTCACCCTTCTTCTTCATCTGGGACCTGTGGAACTGACCGTACAGGGCCTTCGCCTTCACCGTATTGCCCAGAGCCGCCAGCGCCAGGTCTTTCTTGTATCCGGAAAGCTTCTGAATATTGGACCAGACCTGGTCGAGCCAGGAAAGCACCGATTTGGAGTAGTAGTAGCCGGAAAAGTTGTCCACGATGAAGCTGCCGGCGCTCGCGTTGGGGGACAGTATCCGTTCGATATCCTCATCCGAAAGCGTCTCATGGGAGTTTTCGACTACGGCCCGGGCAATGTGATACGGGTACAGCAGTAGGTCATTGGCGATGACCTTCATGCCCTTACGCTTCAGGTGGTAGGCCACGTTCGCCCCGCCGCTGAACGCATCCACCACTGTCTTGGCGTCCTTGGGGATCTGTCGCTCGATCCAACCCAGCATCACGTACTTGTTGCCCATAAAGCCGGTGACCTTGACCGGGTCCATACCAGCCTGGCAGGAGAGAAGGTCAAACTCGTCTGAGAACGGCGCATCCGCCAGCGCAGCCATGTTCTCAGTGATCCGCTCGATCACCTCCGGGGAGTTGCCATCTTCATCTGCCTGAGCGGACTTACCGGACTTCGCGCAGATAAACAGCCGTTCCATTGCAACGGAGTTCTCTGAACGCTTGGAGGAGATGCTGTACTTGTGCTGCTGAGACTGCATCCGGCTGGACATACCGCTCGCGGAGATGATGTCTTTCATCTCGGACTCGTTCGGGTAGGCGTGGTCACGGTAAGATATGAGCCAGTTCGGGATGTGCTTGGCGCTCGCCAGAAACGTCCCGAAGAACTCATTGGCGTTTGCCTTGGTGACGCTCTTGTGGTCGGTCTCGAAATGCTTGGTTTTGGAATCTCCCGCCAGAACGAGGCCCTCCCAGTAGGTCATGAGTCCCTCGATGAAGTGGTAACTCTTCTCGTAGTTGGTCGTGGAGAACTCAGTTGCGTACGGCGGATCGAAGTAAGCCAGGTCTACTTTGGCATCCGGGAGCGCCTCGTTGATGTCTTTGTTGGACGCCTTGCACTCCTTACCGTTGTCGAAGACCAGCGCGTTGATGCGGGCCACATTGTCGGCGAAGCGCTGCCTGAACTCCTCCGGGCTGTCCTGCATCTTGCCATAGTTGGTCGAGGAGGAGAAGTGTCCGAAGCCGCCTTTGCCGGACACGCAGGTCTTACCGAGGGCGAAGAGAGCGATATCCTTCTTGAAGCCCTCGAGCTTGTCCGCGTTTGCCCGGATCTGATCGATGACGGCGTGCACCCCGCTTGCGAAGAATAGCCCCTTGAAGTTGTCTTGGACAAAGGTCCCAGCCTTTGGGTTCTCGGCAAGCAGGGCGTCACGTTCGTCCTCGCTGATACGGACGCTGTCGTTTTCCACGATGGCACGAGCCGCATGGTAGGAGTATCGCAGCCGGTCGTTGGCCACAACGCGCAGGCCCTTAGTCTTGTACATATACGCCACTACACCGGACCCGGAGAATGCGTCGATAACGGAATCCACCCCGTCCGGAGTGTTCTTCCATATCCAATCCACCAGCTTCTGCTTCGAGCCGATGTAGTTGGTTATGTACTTGGGCCGCTGATCTTCCGGCAGTTCCTCGGTGACGAGCTCCGCCGCCTGCGCGAGTAGCTGATCCAGGTGGCGCGAGGCGTCTGTTTCCAGAAGGAAGGCCAGTCTGTCGTTGTCTGTTGCGAAAAGCTGCATGAATCACTCCGGAATGGCGGCCAACTCGGGCCACCGGCATCTTTCTCAGCAGTGAATTGGGGCGTGTCGAATTTGTGTCCCCCAATAACACGTACACGTGCCGAAGCAAAAGTGTCGGAAATTCGTTTTCGCGAGGCTAACGAGACACAGCGAAAATCGGAATGGGCACTGGTAGATTGGGCCAAGACGGGGCGATATTGAGACAATCATGTGGACAACCGGTCATTTTGTGTCGGTTGTCGCAGATGAGAGTTGCTTGCCGATGTGGAGAAGAGCCAAATTACAAGAGGTTTTCGGGCGGAGCCAATCTATAGAATCGTGAAGTGAAGGCACGCCAAGGCTGCGATCACGCCGGGGATGGCTTCTCAGTTGGAGAGAGTACTTGGGGTTCCCGCGTCATTGTGGATCAGCAGGAATCACAGTATCGTGGAGTGGGTTGCATTTCAGGGAAATCAGGTCCAGTGGCGGACGCCAATATTGTAATCCCATTCGGAAAGGATCGACCCAGTAGTCAGTCATGCCTGTATTCCGCGAACTCCCCCGGTATCGATCTTCCCCGTGATCATCAGGGCTCAGCAACGAAACCCAGGTAGTTGCGTCGGTTGATGAGATCGCAAGTCGAATTGTCGTAGGTCTGGCTCCAGGCGGCCGGGCATTTTGCTGACTTGGCCCCAAATTTGAACTCGTAGCCGGCGAGAGTTCCCTCCCGCTCCTCGATATAGTCTAGTTCCGCGCCGGTGTAGGTCCTCCAGAAGTAGGTTTGGGCATGCACCTTTGTATAGGCGAGCCTCTTCATTCGCTCCACTATCAGGAAGTTCTCCCACAGCGCCCCGACATCGTTCCTCTGACTTACCGGATTGAAGTTGCCGATGACCATGTTGCGGATGCCCAAGTCGTAGAAATAGACCTTGTCGTTTCGAGTTATCTCTTTTCGCAGGTTCCTGCTGAATCCCGAAAGCCTGAACACGACGAATGACTTCTCGAGCAAGTCGATGTACGCGCCCACCGTGTCCTTACTCATTCCCAAGGCTGTTCCTATCTCAGTCCGGGAGACTTCCGAGCCGACCTGATATGCGAGCATCCGCAATAGGTCGCGTATCTTAGCGGAGTTCTTGATGGCAGACAACTCAAGGATGTCCTTGTAGAGATAGGCGTTCCCTATCTCGTAAAGGTAGTCTTCCCTGTCGGCCTGGCTGGCTATCGAAAACAACTCCGGGTAGGAACCGTATACCAGTCGCTCCTCTAGCTGCGAATCCAGTTCGAAGCTGTTGAAAAGCCCGGAGAGTTCCAGGAACGAGATTGGGTAGAGATTGTAGGTCCAAGTGCGCCCGGTGAGGGGTTCCCGAATGGAATTTGCCAGATCGAAGGACGATGAACCTGTCACCATTGTCCTGATCTCAGGTATCTGATCGTGCAGTATCTTGAGGTTGATTCCGATATCAGGAACGCGCTGGGCCTCATCGATGAATAGCAGATCGTATCCTGCCACCAGCGATCTCAGCTTGACCGAATCCCTGCTAGAGAGCACATCACTGAACCTGGGCTCGTCGGCGCTGATCTCAAGAACTCTGCCCGGCCAATCGGATATGATCTCCCTGGCAAGAGTGGTCTTGCCGACCTGACGAGGTCCATAGAGAATCACAACTTTGTTGCTCTCTCGTAGACGGTCTACTATACTCTGCTTGATGGCTCGTGGTATTCTCATAGTGGTATTGTAGTGGGCAATCGGCCACAAGTCAAGCCGTATTCGCGCGAAATACGCTACTGCGATGGCCGTATTCGCGCTAACTCAACTAACGTTTTGGCCGCACACTCTTCCGACGTCCCAAACTCCTCAGTCTCCACAATCTCCCCAAACATTCCTCGATACGGCGACATCGTTGTCCGGTGATACTCCAGAAAGTCATCTGACAGCGCTTTCACATCCCTTTCTACAAGCCGGTTTATGACCCAATCGGCATCTTCCCGGGCGTCCTCATTCCCCGGCAGATACTCCATGACAATATCCAACCCCGGCCCGGTTCCCT
>CAZTAO010000140.1:0-3852 GCA_964611645.1 uncultured bacterium
CAATCTCACCAGCCGAAACCGTCTTCACCGTGCAGGCGTCGTAACCGCTCTTGGCAGCCTTCACGCACACGTAATAGCGGTAAACCTTGCCGTGGCGGTATGTCCAGGTGGCATACATCGCGTGGTCGCAGCAACCACACCGTATTATGCCGGCGAGCAGTGCCTGACCCCGGGAGCGCGCCTGTTTTTCGGAACTGGGAGGCGCCTGCATCATGGAGTGGACCCGGTTCCACAGTTCCCGCGTAACTACGGCCTGGTGTTCGCCGGGGAATACTTTGTCGCCGTGTGCAGTCTCCCCGACGTAAACCCGGTTGTTCAGAATGTTGTAGATTCGCGGGCCATCCCATGGGCTACCCGGCTTGAACTCACCGCGCCGATTATGGCGGGCCTTAGTCGTAATGCCCTTGGCGTTGAGTTCCTTGGCTATCTTCTGGCCCGACCCGACCTCGGGATACCGCCGGAAGATCTGCCGAACGATTTTCGCCTCGGCCTGGTTCACGACCAGTTTGTGCGTGTTCGGCTCTATGTCATAGCCCAACACCGGCGCGCCGCCCGTGAATTTCCCTTTGCGCTTCGCGCCGGCTATCCCAGCGTTGGTTCGGACTTCGATTGGCTGAACGTGGTTCCTGCAGCAGTTTCAGAGGCAACGCGGGCGTTCGCAGTTGGAGGGGTATTCAGCTCATTGATCCTGACGCCCCTCGAGACAGCGCCCCAAGTACGACAGATATGACTGTTACGACACTAGATTCCCTATGGTCCCCATGCAATGAAGAAAGCATGAATAAGTACAGTACAGATAGTAATAGTACCCCTATAGCAATACATGGGGAAATCGCGTCCGCTCAGTCACTCACGTCACTACCTCCCGAGACCGCGCCTGGCGACAACACCCCCGATCTGGCCCAGGTATCACCGGGAATTCCCTGCGACACCTGCAAAGCCAATGACTGGCAAGTAGACCAGAACAGTCCTGGTCGATGGATCTGCGCTGCGTGCGGCGCTACAGTGAGGGTGCTCTGATGGCACACGCACCCTCAGCGACCATAACAAAGCTTCGAGGCCACGGAATATCGGTGAGTCTCGATGCAGCGGGGAGACTGGCCCTGCGTCCCGATGAACTCGTTACCGACGAGATACAGGCTGAACTGCGGCCCCAGAGGAATGCGATCATCCGAGAACTCTGGGTAGAGTGCAATGCTGCACTGCTCGGATCGATACCCCCTGTTTCATCTGGACCAGCGATGAGTGCTGAAAACTATGGCAGGCTCCGGGACTACGCTGGTCAGGCCTGTCCGGTTGTTCTCATCGGATTCCGTGGCGCGGGGACCGTAGTCCGCGTCACGCCGCCCAATGACGTGTTGCCTGCGGGAGCAGTGACTCTCTGGCTGGCCAACGGGGAGCGAGAGGATTACGACACCAGGATGCTGCGCTACCCGAACGGCCAGCCTGTAGCCGATGTAGCCTGGAGTATTGCCGAACCGGCCACAGAGGATGCAAATGCTGACGCAGACCAGTATGCTGGTCACTTCCTGTGGGTGGCCACCGACCTCGACTCATTTGAGGACACCGATTCCCGACTCGGCATTGAGGTCGATATCGATCAGGTCTATCGCCTGCTGGACGCCCCCTACTATGCCTGGCTTCGCTCCCGAATGGAGAATGCCAGAAAAGCCCATGGGTCTGGCTCACTGGACGATGAAGTATTCGATACGCTTCGCGACCGGTTCAACACCATTCATACTTGGGCTATTGAGCATCTCGGAGAAGAGGCTCTGCGCGCTGCCATAAAGTCTACCAACCTCAAGACCTACGTGGCTCCCTCTGAGGAGACATACGCTGCTTACCGGACAAGCCAGGACGCAGCCTGGGACGCACACGAGCGGCAACGCAAGGCGTCTGCTCCCTCGGACGCCCTCACAGGCTACGCGCCGGAACTGCAGCGACTGTTGGCAACACAAGGCTTTGCGGCCATACGATCTTCGGTCATCGGGAAGGTCGTTGTGGTCACCCGCGATGAGTCAGTGGTTGTTCCTCCCGAATGGGCGAAGGCTAGCACATTCGGGATGGACGAGATTGGTCATTTGAGAAATGCTGGCCCCGATATGATGAATCAGGTCTACCAGGTCAAGAGGAGATTCGGTGGTACAGCAATGCCTACGAGCGATTTGCTGGCACGCAGAGTGTGGCCCGAAGATTCCCAGACAAACGCAGCCGCACAGGCGGAATAGGCACGAAATGTATCAATACCTGCCTGGTTTGAATGACGACAACTAAGCGCGACATGCCTTCTCTGCCCATGTCCGGGTTGCGCAAACTGGCTCTAAGAACAAGGAGAGATCATGAACGAGAACACTATCGACCAGGAGGCCGAGGGTCGAGTAGGCAAGGAAGATCTTGCCAGGATAGAACGCTGGAACAAGAACGCTGGAGTGAACCCTGGTCACCGCGCCCCTGTAGGCAACACCTACGCTCTGAAGCACGGCGTGTACGCAGATCGGTTCCTGAACGAGGAGGAGCGCCCGATCTTCGATGCTATCATCGGCCAGTTGCATGAGGACTTCGTGTTCAACAAAAGCTCTGACTTCATGCAGGTCGAGTTGGTGGCGGTCTACTTCCTGAAACTGGGCCGCGCTCAGGAAGCCAGTGACTGGGATGCGGCGGAGAGGTTGGATCGGATGATCCGCTGCCACCTCAAAGACCTCAAGGCTACCAAGATCGCCCGCGAGGGTGAGGAGCCAAAAGGTGCCGAGACGACGCCGGCGGAATGGGCCACATCGCTACTGGAGAGACTGGCCGAAGTAGAGAGTAAGGCTCGAGCCGGGTCGGAACCGGAGAAAACGCAGGAATGAGTTCAGATAACACTGTGGCGGAGATGGCAAGGGTGAGATGTGCAGGCGTGGATTTGGCTGGGATGAGTCAGGCGATCTCAGATAATACCTCGTTATCTGCACTCGCGGGTTGCCTGTCCTGGCTCTCGGAACAATGGGTGCGGGAAATGACGGCAGGGGAGAAGAGGGTGAGTGTTCTTCTCCCCAGGGATTCAGGAGTGTCAGAGTCTCTCCAGCGCATCCTCCAGCCGGTCATCGGAGAGGTGAGTGTAAATCTCGGTAGTGGAGATATCGGCGTGGCCGAGCGCCCGCTTCACCAGCAGCAGGTCGGACGTGCCTGCGTAGAGGTGCGTGGCGAATGTGTGGCGCAGTCCGTGCGGTGTTATGTTCTTGGCGATGCCCGTCTTCTCCAACCAGTAGCCCAGGCGCTGAGCTATCTGCCTGGCGGATATCCTGGTGCCGCGCGACGATACGAACAGCGCCAGGCATCCGACTGTGGCTACTCGCCGACGCTCCTTGAGATGGTCCCGGAGCAATGTCCGCAGAGTCGACTTCACGAACTTGACCTGCGGTATGTTGCCCTTGCCGACAATCCGAATGTGCTTGCCGTCCAGATCGACGTCGTCTATGTCCAGATTCACCAGTTCGGCAATGCGAATACCCGTGCCCAGGAACAACTCGAAGATGACGCGGTCGCGTCGTGCCAGTGGATTGGCTCTGTCATGGAGTTCTTTGAGCAGCCTGCGCTTTTCGGCTTCGGCCAGGAATGCAGGCGGCGTTCTCGTCAGTCGTTTCACGGTAACCAGTTTGGCTGGGTTGGTCTCGGTCAGACCGCTCTGAGTGGTCCACGCAAAGAACGAGCGAACGACAGTCTTGAGCCGATACATTGTCGCAGGGGAGCGTTGGGAGCCATCCGCCGAATGCGTGACTATCTGGTCGGTGAGCGCCGCGTCGATGAGCGACGGTGTAACTTCGCAGACGTCCAACTCCCCCAGCGCCCGGGCAAAGCATCGCATGTCTCGGA
>CAZTAO010000141.1:0-2495 GCA_964611645.1 uncultured bacterium
ATGGGTGGGGATGCGTTGGTTGTGGCGACTGGCGGGCAAGCGGAGCTAATCGCGCAGCACAGCAGGACCATAGAACTCGTTGACTCTCTTCTCACCCTCGACGGCATCCGAAGCATTTGCCAGAGGCTGTGCTCGAACTGATGCCAGAATCCTCTTCTGCCACACCCCTCCGACCATTCAAACTCGGAAATCTGACCGTCGATCCGCCGCTGGTCCTCGCGCCAATGGCCGGTGCGACCAACCACGCGTTTCGCATAATGTGCAAGCGAAGGGGCGGGTGCGGGCTGGTGATGACCGAGATGTTCAGCGCGTATGCCCTCAAGTACAACAATCCCGCCGCGCCCGAGATGATGGACTGGACCAAAGAAGAAAGTCCGGTTGCAGCGCAGGTCTTTGGCGGCGACCCAGTGACTGTCGCAATCGGCGCCAGGATACTTCAGGACGCTGGAGCTGATGTCATTGATATTAACTTCGGCTGCCCGGTGCCCAAAGTTGCCAAGAGTGGTTCCGGCGCGGCACTGCTGAGAAACCCGGATATGGCCCGTGAGATACTCATCGCCGCAAGATCGGCGGTCAGGGTTCCGCTTACCATCAAGACCCGGGTAGGCTGGCGTGATGGAGAGAAGAGCGTGCTTGAACTGGCCAAGACCGCCGAGATATGCGGAGTGGACATGATCACGGTCCACGGCCGCACAGCCCAGCAGGGGTATTCAGGACGGGCCGATTGGGATATAATAGCCGAGGTGAAGGCGTCGGTGCGGATTCCGGTGATAGCCAATGGCGATGTCATCACCCCGTACGACGCCGCGCAGGTGCTCAGCATCACTGGCTGCGATGGAATAGCCATCGGCCGGGGAGCGCTGGGGGACCCGTGGATATTCCATCGGATCCACCATTACCTGACCACCGGGGTGCTGCTCCTGGAGCCATCCTACGCGGAAAGAATGGACGCCGCGCTGGAGCATGCCCGCTTGCTGCATGATCTTCTTGGCGAGCGCAGGGCGGCCCGGGAGATGAGAGGGCATATGGCGCACTATATAAAGGGTATGCCGGGTGCGCCGAAACTGAGGCAGCGGCTGATGCGCACGACCACGCTGCGGGAAGTCGAGGAGATCATAGATGAAGCGCGTAGTCAGTGTTAGCCTGGGTTCCTCGAGGCGAGACAAATCGACAACCGTAACCATACTCGGCGAGGAGTTCGAGGTCTCCCGAATCGGCACGGACGGCGATATGATGAAGTTCGCCGAACTGGTGAGGGAGTTTGACGGCAAAGTGGACGCAATCGGCCTGGGCGGAATCGACAGATACCTCTACACCGACAAAGGCCGCTACACTATCCGGGATGCCGACCGCCTCGCCCGCAACGCCAAAGTGACTCCGGTGGTCGACGGCAGCGGTGTGAAGAACACATTGGAGCGAAAGACAGTCCTGTATTTGAAGGACAATGGCATAGTCGACTACGTCGGCAAGAACGTGTTTGTTGTGAACGGGCTGGACAGGTTCGGGATGGCGCAGACCCTGGCGGCGGAGACCAGGAGCATCATATTCGGCGACGCAATCTACGCGATAAACGTCCCGATCCCGATCCGCTCCTACGGGGGCTTGTGTCTGATAGGCACGCTGCTTCTGCCGATTGTGTCGAAGTTGCCGTTCCAGTGGCTCTATCCGACCGGTGAGAAGCAGAATGTGACAGTGCCCAAAGGCGAGAGATACTACCGGTGGGCGGATGTGGTCGCCGGGGACTATCTGATAATCAAGCGCAGCATGCCCACGCCGGAGTCCGGGGCCTTGAAAGGCAAGTTGATTATCACGAATACAGTTACCGAGGAAGACGTGGAAGCGCTGAGGGACCGTGGCGTGGCATTACTGGTAACAAGCACCCCGGAATACGATGGCCGCCACTTCGCCACAAACGTGTTCGAGGGTATAGTAGTGGCGTTATTGGGTAAGAAGCCAGAGGACATAACAACCCAGGACTACGACCGTATGCTGGCCGAAATGAACTGGAAGCCGTCCGTGACTAAGCTGAACCGCTGAGAGCAGAGAGCAACTAGATGGTCGAGGATATGCTATCCTCGACCGGATTGGTCGGACATGTTGTCCGGTATACAGGGTCAGGGACAACATGTCCCCGACCATCGGAATATGAAGAAAATGGAGCCATAATCATTTGGAGAAATTCGCTTTTGTGATGCACCCGCTGTCCCCTAAGGACGTTGCGCGGAAGTATAAGTTCGCAGGCGTTCTGCCGGAGTCTTGGATAGAGTATGCACTGCGCTTCAAGAGCCCGATGCTGGTCTCCCATATTACGGGAGTGCAGTCGATAACGGGAGTCGAGGCAGAGGGCTGGTTTGTGGGCTGCCCGTATACTCCGCGACTGCTTCTCGAGCTTCCGGTTGAGGTGGTCTACAAGAAGCTCAGGGAAACCATCAAGATCGCCGAGGACAAGGGCGCCAAGATCGTCGGGCTGGGGGCGTTCACCTCAGTGGTTGGCG
>CAZTAO010000141.1:2505-3671 GCA_964611645.1 uncultured bacterium
AGCCAAAGGTTCCAACATCGCTGTGACCACGGGCAACAGCTACACCGTGGCGACCGCCGTCGAGGGCGCGCTGAGGGGCGCGGAGCTTATGGGAACCGCCGCCAACGAGGCGACAGTTGCTATCGTGGGAGCGACCGGTTCCATCGGCGCGACTTGCGCGGAGATCCTTGCAGAGTCCGCCGCACGGGTGGTGTTGGTGGGCAGGTCGGAAGAGAAGCTCAACGCTCTCGCGGATAGGCTCAAGCCCAACTCCAAGGCCGAATTGAGCGTGACCAAGGACGTGCAGCACGGGATCGCGGACGCTGATATCGTGATAGCGGTCTCCAGTTCAGTGGACGCTGTCATCTTCCCGGCAGACATCAAGACCGGCGCGGTTGTATGCGATGTTGCCAGGCCAAGGGATGTCTCAGTGCGAGTCTCCAAGGAGCGCAAAGACGTTTTGGTAATAGAGGGTGGGTTGGTGCGAGTGCCGGGCAACCCGGACTTCCACTTCAACTTCGGCTTCCCCCCCGGCGCGGCCTATGCCTGCATGAGCGAGACCATTATGCTCGCTCTGGAGAAGAAATACGAGAACTTCAGCCTCGGCAAAGAGGTCAGCGTGGCACAGGTCAAGGAGATAAGCGCCATTGCCAAGAAGCACGGCTTCAAGCTGGACGGTTTCCGCAGCTTCGAGAAGGCACTATCAGACGACGAGATTGCCAAGATCAGGCTCTTTGCGGGCAGGTAATCCCTTTACCCCCTGACAAGGGGGCGAGGGGGTTTGCGTCTATAGATATTCCTCCCTCCAGGTAGTATACCTGGAGGGATGGGTGTGGCGGAAAAGCAGATTCCTCGCTGCGGCTCGGAATGACTTCTTCTAGAACCTGAAATCTCTCTCCCCGGCCTTGATCTTTGCGATGTATTCTTTGGACTTCTCGCGGGTCTTGGGGTTGGTTATTGAGTCGAGCTCCCGTGCGATGATCTTCTCGCCTTGTTCTCGGAGTTCCTCGTCGCCGTAGTCTTCCAGATACTCCTGGAGGGTCAGAATGGCGTTGGGTTGGCAGACGTTGGATATCTCGCCGGTCTTGGCAAGGGCCATGAACCGATCTCCCGTGCGGCCTTCGCGGTAGCAGGCTGTGCAGTAGCTTGGGATGTAGCAGTCGTGGATAAGGTCCTTGAGCACGTCG
>CAZTAO010000142.1:0-1514 GCA_964611645.1 uncultured bacterium
GCTGGACGGGCAGGTGATCCTGACAGATTTCGTGTCCGCCGACGGCAAGACCAAAGTGCCGGGCTGGGATGTGTTGCAGGTTCGCACAGCCCCACTCTATCTGCTTCACACGGGGACAAGCAAGCGAGACCCCCTGCCGCGCCTCCAGGAAGGCGATCTGTTCCGGGTGGCTCCCGACAGGAACGAGCTTCTGTGGCTCACGTTCAAGTCAAAGGGTCTGGCGCCGGGCAAGTATACCGCCAAGATGACGGTCAGGTCGCTGGATGACACTCTACTGCACACAGTCGATCTTGTGCTGAGAGTATATCCGTTGGCGCTGGGCGCTGAGGGACGGCCTTGGGTCAACCCGTGGAACAACATGCTTCGGGGCAAGGACTGGGCCGAACGCGCTGCTCACGCCAAAGACTACTATCTCAACGTTGGCCTCATGCAGAACTATGATGAGCTGCCTGTTTTCGCGGCTGACGCGCAAGGCAACATAATCGATGAGACCCTGGATCTTGCTCAGTATGACAAACTCGTGGACGAGGTTATGCAGTCCGAGTCGGCCATGTACCTATCCTTGGTAGAAACGCATACTTACCGCTTCTGGCCGATGCGCCCGAAGGGATGGAAGTTCGCCGGGGGTTCGGGAGCCGCCGATTTCCCCATCAAGCGTTGGTCTCCGGAGTTCAACGCCATATTCAGAAAATGGGTGGTGGCGTATACGGAGCACATGAAGGCAAAGGGTTTGCCGCCGGAGAAGTGGGCTTTCTATATAATGGACGAACCGTGGCCAGGGGAAGAGCGGCAGGACGTTATCGAGTTCGCTAAGCAGGTGAAGCTGAGCGGGTGCGGCGCGAGGACGTATATCACCCTTCCAATTCGCGGAGGAATCGATGACGAACAGAACATCGAAGTCTCCAAGTATGTGGACATCATCCAAGGCATCGGCCAGGCCAAGCCGGAGATCATGGGCCAGATGCGCAAGAATGCAGGGGGATTGTGGTCATACGACATTGGCCTAAGAGGAATGAGCCACTTCGGCTACCGCAGACACTACTGCTGGGAGCCGCTGAGGCGAGGCGATCTGGGCGTAGGCTTCTGGTGCTGGGACGGCCCGTCACAGGAATCATTCCTGTGGAGGGATGAAAGCAAGGGCGGAGACATATTCACTATAGTGTACAATCACCACGACAACTCATACATCCCCAGCCTGCGAGGAGAAGCCTTCCGCGAGGGCATAGAGGACTGGAAGTATGTGCTGATGCTGGACGATGCCATAGCTGCGGCTGAGAAGAAAGGCGTGGAGGCAAGTGTGATCTCATCGGCAAAGGCATACCGCGCGAAGTGTCTCTCTGAGCTGACCGATGCTGAGAGCGCGTACAAATTCAGAGACTCCGCGAGATCGCACCTGCTGGCGCTGCACGCGGCGCTGGGGGATGTGGATATGAATATCGTGAAAGCTATTGAAGGTGACTAGGCCACGCTGGTTAAGCGACATACGTTGGTTGAGCGGAGTCGAAACCAGCGCG
>CAZTAO010000142.1:1614-3651 GCA_964611645.1 uncultured bacterium
TGGTTGAGCGGAGTCGAAACCAGCGCGGTAAAAGCATAACGCATTCATTCATTTCGACTCCGCTCAATGAACGACACAAGTAAGAAGAGAGAAAAATGAGCAGACCAACAATTCGAGACAGGTTCTGTGTATGTGGCATCGCTATGGCGCTACTTCTGGCGGTTGGCGGCGGCCCGGCAACTGCACAGAGCGACCTGCCACCGCTGCCCTCGATGGCGTGCCCGGTGATAGCGCCCGGTGAGGCCCCGAAGCTGGATGGCTCTCTCGACGAGGCAGTGTGGGCAAAGGGAGATGTTCAGAAAGACTGGCATCGCTACTACCACGGCCTTACCAGACCCCAGGACTTCCGCCTGCTCACGGACGGCGAGTGGCTCTACATAGGGATGACATCTGGGGAGACGGCGATCTCGGAGCACAACACCGAGACTGTGGAGATATGCGTTGCGCCGCAGAAGGCATCTGATCAGTTCGTTCACTTTGTGGCCGTTATTGGTCCAGGGGGTATCACAAAACGCAATCCCGACGATGAGACTAAATGGAAATCAGCATTCCGGCAGCACGCGGACAAATGGGTGCTTGAAGTGGCAATTCGGACCGCTCCTGTGTTCATCCAGCCGCTTGCCAAGGGAAAAGTGTTCGATCTTAATCTCAGCCGGACCAGGTCGGAGACCAAAGGCGACAAGTTCGACATATACCAGCAGTGGTCAAACACCGGCACGAGCGCCGGGGCCAGGTACCGCTTCGGCGAGGTTACCGTGGGTAGCCCCGCAGACAGGATACCGCTGATAGAGTCTGAACTGCAGAGCGAGATTGATATCGCCGGGAAGCAGGCTGACAGTCTTTCCGACAAAGCCAAACAGACGCTCTCGGAACTCAGGGAGCAGGCTCGCGCGCTTTTGGCGGCTTCGCCCGGCGCGGGCGTAGTCACGAGCGCAGCGGCCGGAGCGTATCAGCGCGAAGCGGATGCCCTGAAACGCAGCCTGCGTCGGACTGTGCTCGCTGACCGCAAGTTCGTTGTATGGTCGTGCAACCCGATGGCGACACCACTCCCGGCAGATCTGCCGTCCGCCGACCAGAAGGATACCGAGGTTGTTGATGTGCGTGTCCTTGGCGGCGAATGGGAATCGGCGGCCCTGGTAGTGAACAACCTTACCGATGAGACTCTGGATGCTCGTGTCAGCCTGACAGACTTCGTGTCGGCAGATGGAAAGACCGTGCCGGGTTGGGACGTGCTGCAGGTGCGGACCGCGCCGCTGATTGTTGTTGCGGGCAGTTCCAAGCGCGACCCTCTTCCCAAGCTCCAGGAAGGCGGCTTGTTTAAAGCGCCTGCCGACCGCAATGAGCTTCTCTGGCTTACATTCAGGTCATTGGGTCTTGCGCCGGGGAAGTACAGGTCCACCCTTACAATCACGTCTCTGGACGGCAGGCTCAGGCGGGAGGTTGCGCTGCTTCTGCGGGTCTATCCTCTGGCGTTGGGAGCGGAGGGACAGCCTTTCGTGAACGTCTGGGACTACCTGGTGCGCGGGAAGAACATGGCAGAAAGCGCCGCAAACTGCAAGGACTACTACATCCAGGCATTTCAGATCGATAACCGGAAACGACTCCCGAGATTCCAGGCTGATGCAGACGGCAACACCACCAACAGCAAGCTGGACTTCAGCGTGATCGACGGGGATGTCGACCACTTCCTGAGTTCCGGCCTGCACACGTATCTGTTCACGGCAAGCTCCTACTCCTCGCCGGAGAAGAGCTACTTCTGGCCAGCCATCGTAAGCGACAAGACGGGACCGGAGGGCTGGCCGGACACCACGTTCAACTTCAAACGCTGGTCGCCGAAGTTCAATGAGTTGTTTGCCAGTTGGGTAACGCAGTTCAGGGATTATCTGCAGAGCAAGGGGCTCCCGCCGGAGAGGTGGGCGTTCTACGTGATGGACGAGCCTCCCCCCGGCGGTCCCAGGCAGGAAGTTATCAGCTTCGCGAAGCAGGTGCGGAAGGTCGACCCACGCGTTCGGACTTACGTCACGTTCCCCATCTCGG
>CAZTAO010000143.1:0-3403 GCA_964611645.1 uncultured bacterium
CTACTTCGGCCAACCGCCATAGACCACGTGATAGCATCATTGGTTCATCCTCTGTACAAGGTGATGGCCTCACCGCCGCGCAAGGCGACTATCTCACGAGTATTCTATCACTTCTGGTCGTCATGTCAATAGTCCGGTGCAGCCTCGGGTGGACGTCACGTGACGTAGCTGGTCCCTATGGCCTACTTCTTCGGTTTCCCCACCACCAGCGCAATCCCTGGCCAGCGCATTTGGAAGTCCTTTGAGGTGAAGGTTGCTGTGCCTGGGGAGTCTTCTTGGGCGTTGGGGTCCCAGATGGTTACTTTGTCGGCCTGGATGGACTCGATGATTACGAAGTGGCCTGGTTGGACGTATGCTACGACTGGTTGCTGCTTCGCTAGGGGTTTGCCTGCCTCCGCGGTGGGGAACTGCTTCTTCAGGCCATTCCAGGTTAGGCGAACGCCTTTAAGGGGGACGCCGTGTTGGCCGGCGGCTTTGGCAAACGCGGCCAGACTTGTGCCGTTTTCGTCTGTGGCCATTTGGCGGGCGAGGGTCTTGGGGTCGGCGGTCTTGCCGAAGCGGCGTAGGAACTCGGCTAGGCACTCCGGGCCGCACATTGCTTCCTCTTTCGCCCTTGCCAGCCGCCTGGCTTCGGCTATCTTGGAGGCTTTCTGGAATGTTTTGTCGGCGATGTCGGGCAGGTGGCCGTCGTTGAGCTTGCGGAGGCGGAGGACTACCCCGTTGAGCAGCGGGCTTTCGGGGTAGTCCAGCATGAACTTCAGATACTCATTCTGGGCGGCTTCCTTGTCACCCAGCGCGGCCGTGCAGACAGCGTGCTGATAGGCGGCGCGTTCCACTATCTCCGGGGAGGGCGGCTCGCCAGGGACAGGCTTTTCCTTTACCTTCGGCAGAGTCTTTGCGAACGCTTTGAGATCGCCGAACCGCTCCCGCGCCTGCGACATCTTCCCGGTGCGGGCGGAGGCGAATGCGGTGATCTCCTTGGCCTCGGCGGTTTGCTTCAGCCGTTGGGCCGAGGCGTTCTTCGGCGTCTCATTGACCACCTTGAACGCCTCGGCTTCCGCTTGTTTGTAGTTGCCGGAGTTGTACGCCTTCTGAGCCCCGGCGAGAGGGTCTGAATTGGTTGGCGATGACTTACCGGACACCGATCCCGCCGGGCGCATCCCGCCGTAGCCGTTGGGGTCGTAGACCGTCTTCGGCTGCTTGTGCGAGATGAGCCAAGTCGCTCCGACGAGCACCGCAACCACGATCAAAATGCCAGTTGGCAGCCACTTACCGCTCATAGTCCCTCCCACCTATATCCCCGCTTCTATCTTCTAGCCTCCAACCTCTAGCCCTCTAGATGGCCGGGGTGTCGTTGCGGTCCGGGTTCCTTATCTCCCCCGGCACGCCTCCAAAGACATCGAACAGATATCAACGGACGTCTCCGGTCAGGTCATCCGCCCGACACTCCGCGTTCCGCATAGACCTCCAGCGTTACAAACACCGTCGGAAACGGTATGGAGTCCGGATCATAAGGGAGCGTTTGGTCTAGGTTCCAATGTTTGATTGTTCCAAAGCCAACCGCCCCAGTTCGGATATCAAGCAAAGCGGCAGCCACTGGCTTGCAGTCATAGCCTGGATGCGTTCTTGACGGATCCATGACGTAGAGGTTTCCGAGGGCGGCTATCCAGTACCCGTCGATCAGTTCCTGGAGCGGTAACCTAGAAACACTCGGGCGATAGCGCTGGCTCACGTCGAGGCCCAGTCCGCAGTCGAGAAGGATCTCGTCATCCTGAGCGGTAAACTCAGGACTCTCCATCGGTGGACCTAGATACTTAGCCGATCCTACAGCCAGATATGTGCTTGGCCAGAACTGGCCGCCAGCCTGCCGCAGCACGCGCTCTTGCCGCTCCGCAAGCAGAATTCCTGATGCAGGCATCCTTCCGACAATGTGCCGAGCAAAGCAGGACATCCACAATCCCAGGCGCATGTCCCTGTCAATGCTACGCGACATCGCCCTGTACCTAACAGAATCGACACATACGGTGATCAAAGTCATGTCAGTCTATCCATTCGTACCAAGGCGTTGTTTCTCCTCTGACTAAGTGAGTGATGACATTGTCCATTACCTCGGCAAAGCAATGGACTTTGGCTGTTTCACCGCTCATAGTATTGAAGTAGATGTAAGCTTTTCTCCACATTTCTGGGTTGCGCCCGAGTGCCGAAACCTGTTCGAGGAAGCCCTGGTTTGTCACCTCATCCAATTGAATGAATACCTCATACACGCCATTCGCACATTCCTGGAGTTCCGCCATCTCAGCGCTCACCCCCGCCAAGGCACCAAGATCGGCAGCGGCTAGCTCTGCGTCGCCGGTTTCAGTTATCGTGCCCACCACCACGATCTCAAGTAGTCGTCCACTGGGATCTACGCCTATGACTGGGTTATTCCCACAGTAACAGTACCAGTTCGGGCCATCCCGACTCACATCCTCCGACACAAATCTCCCCGTCACCGGGTCCATGTATCTGGCCCGCATGTAGATCAACCCGCTGGACGGGTCGGACGAGTGGCCTAGGTTGCCGACGAATTTGTGATTGGACTGCGCCGTGCCGCTGGATGCCCGCTGCGCGCCGTAGACATCCATCTTCCGCGTGCATTTCACCGGGTTGTCGTTCCCGTCCGGAGTGCCTATCTCCCCCAGCACGCTCCCCAAACCATCGAACAGATACCAACGCACCTGCCCGGTCGAGTCATCCGCCCGACACTCCGTCCCGCGAAGGCCGTTGAGATAGGTGGCCGTGGGCGTCAATGCCTCATCTATCTCCTGCATCTCGCGAGACACGTTCTGGCCGTCGAGAGCATAATACGTCGTTACGTCGTTAGCAGTCAAGCTCCGCCGCAGGCCATCCGACCCGTAGGTGAACTCGGTTGTATCCTGCCCTATGGTCGTCGCCACTAACCTGTTCTGGCTGTCCCAGACATTCGTCCGACCGCCGCCCGTGAGCGTGTTGCCGTTGGCGTCGTTGGTGTAGTAATTCCCCTCACGCTGCAACAACATATTCGCGTTGTTGTAGACATAGTCCTCCTGGCCATACACGCTGTCGGTCTTCTGAGTCCGATTGCCCATTGGGTCGAACGTGTAACCCTGGGTCTGGTTGTCGTCATAGTCCACGCTCGTGAGGCGATAGAGGTCGTCGTAGCCATAGGTCTCGGTGCGCGGGTTGGCATCTATCTGGTCGTTCTCGTTACGGAGCTTGACAGCGTTTGTTAGCCGGTTACCTACTGCATCGTAGGTGTATTCGTTCTGGCTTAGCAGCTTAGGGGTTTGCCACGTCCCTCCGACCTTGTGGTGCCACTCAGTCTTGACTTTCCGCAGCCACATGTGGGTGTTCTGCTGGCCGCTGCCGACATCGGACACATTGT
>CAZTAO010000144.1:0-3320 GCA_964611645.1 uncultured bacterium
GCCCAATGGCAAATGACATTCGTGTAGCCTCAGCACTCGCGCAAGTGGAGATCACGGAGGCGGCCCAGTCACGTGTGGCGTCGGTAGTGGTGCAGGTGGAGTACGCCGAGGTGATCGGCACGCCGGTCAATCTGCTGTTCGACGGGTTACTCAGAGTCACCCGGGCCGTCGCCGTGCAGGCCGATACGCATCAGGTAGTCACACGTGGCTACTCCGGGGATGCCGATGTGCGGCTGGTGGTGAGCCGGGAGTATACCGCAGACCCGGACACACAGATTATCGTTACCCACCCCATCTCGCTCGATGCCGATGTCCGACTGGCAATCTCCGACCTTATGGCTTTCACTTTCGATACGCTCCTGGTCATTCGCACAGCCGAACGGGAGTCGCTTGCCAGGCGCGAGGAACCCGGACTGGATTTCCTGGGAAAGGGTCTGCGCTTTCCGTTCGCATTTCAGAGGCGTTCGGGTGGGGCACAGATATCCACCGCCACGTCGTCCAACCATGCCCATATTCACGAGAGCATCCGGCAGATTCTGGGGACCAGGAAAGGCGAGCGCCTGATGCGTCCGGATTTCGGCACCCGGTTGCACGAGCTGGTCTTTGAACCCAATGACTCCCTGCTCTACGGGCTTCTCAGGCACGAGGTAATAGAAGCCCTGGAGGAGTGGGAGCCGCGGGTTACTATCACCGATGTAAGTTGCGGGCCGGACGAGACCAATGGCCATCTTGTGCTGGTCCGCATAAACTACCGTCTCATATCATCCCAGGTGGAGGGCAATCTCGTATATCCCTTCTACCGGGAACTGGAGTGATCATACCATGACTGTACGTCGCGGCAGACTTCCATACGTGGACAAAGACTATGAATCGATTCGCGAAGAGCTAATCGCCCGAATTCCGCAACTCACGGACCGCTGGACTGACATGAACCCCAGCGATCTGGGAGTCGTTCTGCTGGAGCTATTCGCCGGTACCGCCGATATGCTGGCCTACTACATCGATGCGCAGGCTGCCGAGTGTTACCTGCCCACGGCTCGACAGCGCCCTAACATCGCTAACCTGTGTGCGCTGATAGGCTACAGGCTGCACGGGCCGGTTGCTGCCAGCACGCGCATCAGGTTCACGGTCACGCAGCCCGAGTCGGCGAACGTGACTATCCCCGCGGGCACCGTTGTGAAGGCGGCAAATGAGGAAACGCCATTGTCCTTTGTCACGGTGGCCGACGTCACCTTGCTTGCGGGTGAATTGTTCGCTGATGTTGATGCCGTTCAAGGCGAGCCTATCTCGGAGTCTTTCGCCGCAACGGGCACTGCCGGCGCACGTCTCGTTCTGAATCGTACTGACGTTGCCCACGGCTCAGTCCGCGTGACTGTCGGTGGTACGACCTATCAGGAAGTCCAGCATTTCGCCGACAGCGATCCCGACGATCTTCACTACCGCGTGGACACAGATGGCCTCGATGTAGTCTCCATTGTATTCGGCGATGGCACATGTGGGATGTTACCAAATGAAGGTAGGTTGGTTGAAGTATCCTACATTTCGACACGGGGCGCATCTGGCAATATCGCTCCACATAGGATAGGGCAGTTGGTCAGCACAATTGGTTCAACGGCCGCATTCGGTGTGGACAATCCCATCGCGGCCACGGGTGGAGCTGATAAGGAATCCCTTGAGCACGCCAGGCTTGTCGCGCCGGCCACTGTCCGCTCTACCTGGAAAGCCGTCACACGCGAAGACTACCGGTCGCTGTGTCTCGCCTTTCCGGGTGTGGCCAAGGCGAGGATAATCGACATAAACGATGATACCAGCCTGAGAATGTATTCCGTGAGAGTGTGTATTGCCCCGGAAGGCGGTGGGATGCCATCCCCACTTCTGAAGGCTGCACTTACCGACTACCTGGAAGCCCGGCGACTCCTCACCATTGACGCCGGCATAGTAGACCCGGTGTATGTGCCAGTCGACGTGAATGCGGAACTCTTCATCTACCCAGGCGAGGATTCCAACAGTGTTCGTGGTCGGGCAATGAGTGCGCTGATGAGTCAGTTTGCTTTTGAGAACCAGGACTTTGGGAGGGCGGTCTATCCGTCCGATTTGGTTGTCTTGCTTGACGGTGTCGAGGGGGTGAGCCACGTGTCGCTGCGAGAACCTTTGGGAGACATCGTCCTCGGCCAGCGTGAGATACCGGTGTTAGGCACTATCACCCTCACCATCTCGGAGGTGCGGTAATGGGCTGGGTGGAACGCCTGCTGGAACTGCTTCCGGATGTATATGCCGAGTCCGACACCTCTGGCGACCTCCGCGCATTGCTATCTGTCGTTGGCCCAACCTTGGACAATCTGCAGGAACGTATTGCTGACATTCCCGGTCTGGCGTCTTCAGCGGACTGCCCGCCTGACTTCCTGGGGTATCTGGCCGCACTGGTTGGCGCGACCTACGACCCGAAGGCCAGCCCGGGACCACAGCGGCAACGGATACGCGAGGCTATTGAGTATTACAGGCGCACGGGTACGCTGGCGGGTCTGGATCGGGAGCTTCGTCGGCTCGGTTGGGAGGGCGAGATTATCGAGACCTTTCGGCTGGTCTGCCGACTGAACTACCGGTCTAAGCTCAATCACCAGAAGCTGCCCGGCCGCCGGTACAACCACGGGATCTACGGCGTGACGGAGCCGCTGGAAGATAGCAGCGCCTTCGATGAGACCGTCGCCCGGCACCAGCCCGCGGGCACTATAGTTTGGGTAGGAGAGGAGAACACCAATTGAGCGAGAGCACCTTCGACGCGACCAAGAACTACAAACGGGTTAGCTACCAGGCCGACCGGGACCTGCTGGACACCGAACTCAACGAGATGCAGGATATGCAGTGGTATGAGCGGAGGGTGCTTCTAGACCGAGTATTCTCGCAAGGCGCCATCATCTCCGGGCTGGCGGGAACGGTGGATGGCAGCGATGTGACTATTGCCGATGGCGTTGTATACGTCGATGGGTACGCCGTGAATGTGTCGGGAGCAAGCCTGTCATTCTCCGGCTCCGGGCTGCATACCATCTATCTTGATGTCTTTCGGCGGGTAGTGACCGCCTCGGATGATCCGTCCCTGGTCAGTCCCCTGACTGGTGAACCGACTGCCGAGCGCGAGAAATGGATAGCCACGCTGCAGGGGCGGGATACCTCAGCCGACCCGCTGCCTGACGGCGCGATATCCCGCACGGTGGTCCCCGTATACATCTTCAACCGCACTACCGGGGAGCTGACGCCCTCGGCCCCCCTTGGCAGTAATGTAGCCGCTACACTTGCAGATCACGAAGAGCGGATTGTCGGCG
>CAZTAO010000145.1:0-3309 GCA_964611645.1 uncultured bacterium
GCCTCTCCTCGGATTGAGTTTGACAAGACTCGAATCGATATCGGGAAGGTCATGTCAGGCACCGAACAGACCGCCATATTCAACCTCAAGGACACCGGCGATGAGATTCTTGAGTTGAAGAATCTGCGGCTGTCTTGTGGGTCGTGCACCACACTGGAAACCAAGAGCAAAAGCGTTCCTCCGGGCGGCAGCACTCAGTTGGTTGTGAAGTTCCTGGTGTCGGGCAATGTGGACAAGCGCATCTACGTCACCAGCAGTGACCCGGCTAAGCCAACCACCACACTCCAGGTCATCGGCAAGGGCGAGCCGTTCGCCACCGTAGAACCGAAGTATGTGAAGTTCGACGATCTGAAGATTGGGCAGGCGGCTGAGGCTGTTGTCCTGATTACCCCGCTGTCTGATGAGAAGAAGGGGTTCAGCGTTCGGTCTATCAAGAGCGATGGCGATGTGGTTACGGCTTCGGCCTCGAAGCCCGATAGGAAGACCGGCGCGATAACCCTAAAGGTCAAGCTGAAAGCGCCGGAGAAGTCCGGTAGGCTCTACGAGAAGCTGACAATCACCACCTCCCTGCCCGGCAATCCCGTGCTCATTGTCTTCGTGTATGGGATGATTGCTAGGTAGGGCGTCAGTCGTCGGTTACTGAGTGTTTGGATGGCGACTGCATCTGAGTTCTGGGCGGCGCAAGTAGCGGCAGGCATAGCGCTAGGAGGAATACGTCCCTGGCGATTAGCCAGATGCTTAGGCCGGCTTTTTGTTTGGAGAGCAGGGAGAAGCAGCCGCAATCGATATCCAACCCCCTTGCCATTGCTGAGACTATCGCCACAATGAACACTGCATTGAGGCTGGCGAGGATGAGGGCGGCGGCGGGGACTTTGCGGTTGAATATCAGCAGCGCCCCACAGATCATCTCCACCCACGGCAACACCATCGCGAACAGGTTCACTGTCTGAACCGGCAGGATGCGAAATGCGGCTGCGGCGTGGGCGAAGTCTTGTGGGTCGAGGAGCTTACCCAGCGCTGACACGACGAACACCACTCCCAGCGCAAGCCTGCAGAACAATGCGAATCCTGGATGCTGAAGCAGTCTCACGGCTTGTCACCCTTGGTCACAGGATAACCGGCGTCCTCCCAGCCCGGCAGGCAGTCTATGAGAATGTAGACCCTGGTATGTCCCCTGGCCACAAGCGCGTCGCCTGCCGATATAGCGGATTCGCACTCTGGATCGTAGCAGTAGACCACTATCGGCTTGTACTTGGGGCTGTCGCCCACGGCGCTGGGGTAGTACTTGTCCACTTCATCGTAGTAGAGCAGCTTTGCGCCCATGATGTGCGCTTCCTTGTAGTCGAGTTCGTGCCTGGCGTCCACAAACACCGCTTTGCCGGAATCGTAGAGCGGTTTGGCTTCGGCTAGGGTGATGAAGGCGGCCTGCTTGGTTGTAGGGAGATTGCTTGAGGTTGCTGGTCTGGATTGCGATACCGGCTGCTTGATCCACGGAAGAGGGTGCGGCTGCACTGCATTCGTAAGAAGGCCAAGCAGACAAGCAACAGCAAAGATACCGGCGCAGTCGCTCAAGAGCCGACCGGAGCGATACTCTGCACCGGTCGGGTTCTTTTCCTCTTCGCCCTCTACAGTTGGCTTGTTCACAGCACCCGTTTGTCCCCATCATTCTTCCCGTCGCTCCGATGTGACAGGTCCTGTAGTGCGTCCGCTCGTTCCGAACGAAGCAACGCGGGTGTTGGTTTTCTAGATGCTGGTGTTTCTGGGCCGCTTCCAGGGATTCTCAAGTAGCAGGAGTACTATCGCCCCGAGCAATAACATAGCAGCAACCGAATGCGTGACTGCGCTGAGAAGACCGCCTGGCCCATTGGCCTGCAGTAGAGAGTGTATCTCTGCGACGGAAAGGCGCGCCTGTTGCACCCAGTACAGAGCCAGCATAGCAGTAGTTAATGGCCAACCGACCCGTGGACTCGATAGCGTCAGCTGGCAGGCAATTGTCAAGACCAAGAAGTCTATTGATATACGCCCATGGAACAGCCACCAGACGAAATACGCGGCGCTCAGAACCAGAATGGTACTTACAACCAAAGTTCCCTTGCGTGTCAATGTGGTCTCCTCAGTATGTCCAGGGCAGCCCTGGCCACGGGTATCCTAATCCTGGCAGTCCGGGTGGCTCGATTGGTATGAAATCAGCAGGTATAGGAGAATCATTCTTGGGTGGCTTGATACCAGATTCGCCCCATCCCACCCAGTATTCTGAATACATTCTACTCGCAGGCACATTCTCCACTTTCAGTACTTTCTTTTCGTCAGGGAGTATAGGCGAACCAGTGCGCTTCCAGTGGGTCTTATAGACTAGAACATATGTCGTCTCAGTCATTATGAACCAACAAAATCGTCTCCAGATCTCGCCATATTTCTTGGAAGTTCCACAGGCGGAATCCGCTATGTCTCGCCACTTAGTCCACTCCGTGCATCCCTTTCCCCAGTAGACGGCACTCGTGAATGGTCCCTCTATGTAATCCTTTCCTGAAGGGTCTTTGAACCTCGCTGGACAGTTGCCTGCGTAGGAATAGTCTTGGCCTCCTGCCGGATCCCTCTGCATAAACCTCTCCATCTCCGGATCGTAGAACCTCACCCCAAGCTGCAGCAGATCGAAACCAGACTCCTGGTAATGGGTGTAGTACCCCAACTGCCCAACGAACTGGTACGGCTGGCTGGTGCTGCCGACGTGGCTCGTCACATTCCCCCAGGCATCGTAGGTATACTTGTCAGTGAGAATGCCGTCCGGGTCCGTCAGGAAAAGTGTCGAGCCAAGCTCATCGAAGTGGTAGTAGGTTGTGACCTGGCTTTCACCTGTCCCCGTGATACGGGCGATCAGCGTTCCGTTGGGTTCTCGGACGTAGTAGACGGAACCGCCGGGCGTCACTTCCTCCACCACCGCCGGTATCCCGGCAGACCGATCATATACAAACTGGTAGGTCGCGCTGGCGGAGGTTGTGAAGCTCACCCGGTTGCCCATCGAGTCCCAGGCCATGTCCGTGCTGCCAGCCTCTGTTACCAGATTGATCGGCGAGTAGCTGAACGCCATCGTGCCCGTGAGCATATTCCCGTTGCCGTCGTAGGTGTATTCCTCCACACCCGGGCTGGCGGTCATCTGGTCGGCGGCGTTGTAGGTGATTCCACTGCCCTGGCGGTTGCCTACCCAGTCATAATTGTAAGTAGCAGTACTGTTGCCGGGCAGCGCGGCGGTGGCAAGCCTGTTGTTGTCGTCGTAGGTGTAGGTCTTCTTGTAGTCGTCATTGCCCCAGG
>CAZTAO010000146.1:0-3136 GCA_964611645.1 uncultured bacterium
AATCACCACCTCCCTGCCCGGCAATCCCGTGCTCATTGTCTTCGTGTATGGGATGGTCGGCAGGTAGGCCGTCAGTCGCCGGTCGCCAGTCTTTGGGCCTCGATTGCAGACTGTGATGATGATCGCCTTGCGGTCCTGAGCGGCGCAAGGAGCGGCAGGCATAGCGCGAGGAACACGAGATCGCGGACGATCAGCCAGATACTCAGCCCTGCCTTCTCCTTCGCAAGCAGCGAAAAGCATCCGCAGTCGATATCCAGCCCCCTCGCCATTGCTGAGACTATCGCCACAATGAACATTGCATTGAGACCGGCGAGGATGAGGGCGGCGGCGGGAACCTTGCGGTTGACTATCAGCAGCGCTCCACATATCATCTCCACCCAGGGCATGATCATCGCGAATAGGTTCACTGTCTGAACCGGCAGGATGCGGAATGCGGCTGTGGCGTGGGCGAAGTCCTGTGGATCGAGGAGCTTGCCCAGCGCGGAGATGATGAACACAACCCCCAGAACCAGCCTGCAGATCAGCGCGAGCCTGTGATCGTAGAGCAGCCTCATTGCCCACCGCCCCTGGTTACGGGGTATCCGGCGGATTCCCAGCCGGGGAGGCAGTCTATGAGGATGTAGACCCTCGTGTGCCCTCTGGCCACAAGCGCGTCGCCTGCCGAGATTGCGGATTCACACTCCGGGTCGTAACAGTAGACCACTATGGGCTTGTCCTTTGGGATGCCGCCGATGGCGCTGGCGTAGTATTTGTCCACTTCATCGTAGTAGAGCAGCTTTGCGCCGGTGATGTGAGCTTCCTTGTAGTCGAGTTCGTGCCTGGCGTCTACAAACACCGCGTCGCCCGAATCGTAGAGCGGTTTGGCGTCGGCGAGGGTGATGAATGCGGCTTGTTTGGTTGTAGTGAGGTTGCTTGAGGCTCTGGCCCTGGACTCGGAGACCATCTGTCTGATCCAGGGAATGCGATCAGGGCGCGTAGCGTTTGTGAGAGGTCCCAGCAGACAGGCAACGATCAAGATGGCGGCGCAGTCGCGTAAGAGCCGACCGGCACGATACTCTGCACCGGTCGGGTTGTCTTTCCTGCTACGTCCTGTAGGCGTAGTATTCACCTGGCAATCCTTGGTCACTTCACTCGCTAGATGGGCCACTGAAACGACGAAATTACAGGGGTTCCTACATTATTTGGGATCACTCAGACTCATATGAAACGATACGGTACTCTCCTGATTGCGCCTCTCCGACACGCTTCAGAAGCACCTTAACACGCTTCGCTGACCAATATTCCTTCGGCGTTTTGGCTTTTAGAATGCCGACGGGGGAGTATGTGTAAACTAGATAGTCATCTATCGGTTCCTCTCTCCTAACTCCGAGAATCGGCTGGCTCCCCGGAGTGAGCAGCGCCGCCGCCAAGCTGAGTCGGTTCTCCGCTAACAGATCAGGCCTGTATTCCTTTGGCAGGAATCGCAGGGCCTTTCTGTCCCATATGAACTCTCGGCGGAGCAAGATGTGGCCGGGTAGCTTGCTTCCTCCCGCATTAGCGTGCCATGCAGCGAATCCCAAATTGATACCGTGTAGTGCACCTTTCCTGTATTCGTACAGCACATCAGCCTCGTGCCAATGACTGAACAACGACCGCGAAGCGCTTGAACCCGGAAATAACACAGCTACCATGTCAAGCGAACGTCGGGAGAATCCTCCGCTCTCGATACAAACAGCAACAATATTGGATCCCCGGCGCGTTGGCAGAACGACAAAGCGAGCGGTCGAAGCCCCGTAGCTATCTATCGAGACACTTCCGGTAGAAGTCCACTTGGATGCAGTTGATCGCCTCGACCACGTGTACACTTTCGCCCGTCCACGACCGCTATTGATTACCTTGAACTGACAGGCATACTGGTGCCCAGCGGAATCCGTAAAGCGAAGCGAAATTGAATCGCGATAAGGCGGAGCAACTTCACATCTCAATAGACAAGGTGCTAATACCAGCGCGCCGACCCATGCAACTGTCCAGAGAATCCTGGTTAGGTGATTTGCCTTTTCCACTGATTCACCTCCTACTTCCCCAGCATGCACTGACCAAACTTCGTGCCCGGCCCGCCGATGGAAGTGAATGTCTTCCCCGTCTTGCAGTTCCTGAGACCACCATGCATGGCGCACGACCACAGTTTGTAGACACCGCACCTGATGTTCGTGCAGGGATCAAATGGATTGAACTTCTTCTCCGAGATGCCGAGATGATCAGCACACTTCTTGAAACAAATGGGCGCTATCTGCATCAATCCGCTTGTTCCGGACCCCTTATTCACTGCATCAGGGTCATCTGTTGACTCCGCCCAGATGACGCAGCGCACTATCTTGTTCCAGCACTGTCTATCCGTCAGCCCTTTGCAGGCGTTCTTCTTGTTTAGCCCTTTTGGCCAGCCATAATCCTTCGGCCAAGTGTAGTTGCCAATTGCTCCATCTGCGCACTTCCTCCACTCCTCTACCAGTTTTGGTATTTGGCCATCTGGGTCAACCTGGGACATAGGTTGCAGGTCCGCGTAACCATATGCATTCTGTGTAGCATCCGCCGGATCCCGCTGCAAGAATCTCCCCATCTCCGGATCGTACAGCCTCACTCCAAGCTGCAGCAGCTTGAACCCTGACTCCTGGGTGTGCGTGTAGTAACCAAGCTGCCCCACGAACTGATAGGGTTGCTGTGTCTCTCCAACCCAACTGGTCACATTCCCCCAGGCGTCGTAGGTGTATTTGTCCGTCAGGATGCCGGACGAATCTGTCAGGAACAGCGTCGAACCAAGCTCATCGAAGTGATAGTAAGTCGTGACCTGGCTCTCGCCTGTGCCGGTTATGCGGGCTATCAGCGCGCCGCTAGGTTCTCGGATGTAGTAGACCGAGCCTCCCGGCGTCACTTCCTCCAGCACAGCCGGTATCCCCGCAGACGGGTCATACACGAACTGGTAGGTCGCGCTGCCGGAGGTTGTGAAGCCTACGCGGTTGCCCATCGAGTCCCAGGCCATGGAGGTTCCACCCGCAGTGGAGACCAGGTTTGTAGGCGTGTAGCCGAAGTTCATCGTGCCGGTCAGCATGTTCCCGTTGCCGTCGTAGGTGTAGGTCTTATTCGGGCTGGCGGTCATCTG
>CAZTAO010000147.1:0-2270 GCA_964611645.1 uncultured bacterium
TGTGAATCGGCATGCAATAATGACCCACATGCGGGGGTAATCGGCGTCGAATATTGACCCACCTCAGCAAATCCTCCAAACTCTCTAGGATGACCTGGAGAGAGGAGTATTCTACAGGAGATGCTGATTGTGGAGACTATTCGTAAGATTCGGTGTGCATACCATCGGGACGGTAAGTCTATCAGGCAGATAGCGCGGGATTTCAACCTGTCTCGGAACACGGTGAAGAAGGTGCTGCGGGGCGAGGCAACAGAGTTCACCTACGCGCGGACACAACAGGCTTTGCCCAAGCTTGGTCCATATGAAGAGTCATTGTTGGTTCGTTTGGCGGCTGACGGTGCAAGACCTCTTCGTGAACGGCGGACGGCGATGGTGCTGTTCGAGGAGTCGCAGCGTGAGGGATTCGAGGGGGGCTACGACAGCGTTCGCCGCTATGTGCAGAAGTGGCGACGACGGACGGGAGGCGATCAGGCTACAGTCTATATTCCTCAGTGCTTCGACCCGGGCGAAGCCTACCAGTTCGACTGGAGTCACGAACTGGTCGAGTTGAACGGGGTGGTGGTCGAGGTCAAAGTGGCTCATTTCCGCCTGTGTTACAGCCGGATGCCGTTTTGCGTAGCGTATCATCGCGAAAGCTTGGAGATGGTATTAGACGCCCATGTTCGTGCTTTCGAGTTCTTCGGCGGCAGTTGTCGCCGGGGCATATATGATAACCTGAAGACGGTGGTGACCAAGATTCTGCAGGGTAAGGATCGGACTTTCAACCGCCGCTTTGTGCAACTCGCCTCTCACTATCTGGTGGAGCCGGTCGCTTGCACTCCCGCTGCAGGTTGGGAGAAAGGCCAGGTGGAGAACCAGGTGAGTTTTATGCGCAATCGCATCTTCGTGCCGCGGGTGAAGTGCGCTAACCTGGCCGAGTTGAATCAATGGTTGTCGGACAGGTGTCGCACCCTGGCTGCGGGGCACCCGCATCCTGAGTTCAAGGATCGCATGGTTGCAGAGGTATTCGCCGAGGAGCAGTCGCGGTTGCTGAGCGTCAGTGCCCCCTTCGAGGGTTTTAGGGAGACCCCGGTTCGCGTTTCTACCACTTCCCTGGTGTCTTACGACAACAACCGCTACAGTGTCGCTGGTACGTCAGTTGGGCGCACCGTCATGCTCCGTGCCTATGCGGGGCGGATCGTCGTCGTGGATGATGGGATGGTGATCGGCGAGCATCAGCGTGTGTTCAGCCGCAACAAGGTCAGCTACGATCCTTGGCACTACGTCCCGACGCTGCAACGTAAGCCAGGCGCCTTGCGCAACGGCGCACCATTCAAGGACTGGGAACTCCCACCGGCGCTAACAGCGATCCGAGAGGTGCTCGGGACGCGATCTGATGGCGACCGGCAGTTCGTTGGCATTCTTGGCGCCATTGCCACCTATGGACTGGACGCAGTCGCCCAGGCCTGTAGTGAAGCGCTTGCCGTCAAGGCGGCCAGTCGTGATGTCGTGCTCAACATACTTTGCCGCACTAACGACGATGCTGACATACCTGTGTGCGCGCCGCCCGGACACCTGCCTGTCCTCACGTCTCCGCCGCTTTCCGACTGTGGTCGGTACGATGCTCTGCTGTCTGGAGGTGTCTATGTTGCGGGATAAGCTGATGACGGCTATGGAGCAACTCCGTCTACATGGTATGCAGAGCGCTTTTGACGAAGTTCTGGCTGCCGGTATTAAGCAGCGCCGCACACCGGAACGGCTACTGCTAGACCTGTTGGAGGCGGAACTGGCAGAGCGGACCGCTCGCAGCATCCGGTATCGCCTCGGGCTGGCGAAGTTCCCGGTGGACAAAGATCTCGACAGCTTTGAGTTCAGCGCCTCGCCGGTCAATGAGACCCAGGTGCGCTCACTCTACCAGGGCAACTTCCTGCATACGCTCAGTAACATACTGCTGGTCGGCGGCACAGGCACCGGCAAAACCCACCTGGCCATCGCCATCGCCCGACATCTGATCCAGCAGGGCCAGCGTGGTCGATACTTCAACGTCGTCGATCTGGTCAACCAGTTGGAACAAGAGAAGCTGTGCGGACGTGGAGGAAGACTTGCCGAGAATCTTGCTCGGCTCGACCTAATCGTGCTGGACGAACTGGGCTACCTGCCGTTCTCAAAGAACGGTGGGCAGCTCCTCTTTCACTTGATCTCCAAGCTCTACGAGCGCACCTCGTTGCTCATCACTACAAACCTGACATTCGGAGAATGGCCACAGGTATTCGGGGATGGCAAGATGACCA
>CAZTAO010000148.1:0-2167 GCA_964611645.1 uncultured bacterium
CGGACCTCTGCCGCCGCGCTCGCCTTTTCGTTGTCAGTGAGAATGCTCATGATGATCCCGACGATCCCGGCAATGATGCCGCCCCTGTTCGTAGATTACTGGCGTGAGATTGTGCGGGGTGATGATGTAGTCATCCTCCCAGGACGCCTCCGGACTCATCTCAGACAACCGCTCTTTGTATTCGGCTGTCAGATCAGTCTCCAGCTTCGCCCAATGCTCCGGCTGGCTGGTCTTGTCCACGCGCTTGTCGCCCGATGAGAACGAGAACGCGTTTGCCGTCGCCGCTCTCATATACCTACAGGCTTCAATGCGCGCCTGCAGAAGCAACATCTCAAGAGTTTCGTCCTGAGGCTCCGGGGTTATCTCGCCACCGACGATCCCCAACCGGATCCCCAGGTCCCTGCCGACCGGGAACGCTGACTTCAGGATGCAGCGGGTTAGCACTTCATCGGAGAAGCGTTCAGCGCCCGGATCGGCAAGGTCTGAGCGTAGCAATGCGATCAGGTTACTGACCGGCATCGCTCTCACCAGCAGGGCTCAGTTCCAACTGAGGAACCGACGCCGCATCAAGGACGCTATCCGCTGCGGGAGTATCCACTGTCGGGCTTTCGGGCGCGACCTCTGGCTCGGACTCGGCAGGAGCGGCAACCTCAGACTCCGTCTTGGCAGTGGCTTTTGCACCACCCCTGCCACCCCGCGGCTTCGAGTTGCCGTCTGCTTTCGGATCGGCCTTGCCCTCAGCCTTGGCTTCGGTTGCCCCGCCGACCCGCGCCAGCAGCCCCGCGTCAATCGCAGACTGCATCTGAGGAGTCAGAGTCTCGACCGGGACACACTGCCCCGGAGCCAATTTCAGTTTCGCATCGGCAATGATGACAATGCCGGCACGGAGATTCTTAATCCTATCCACCTGGCGCCTCCTCTGGCGTGATCACTATCTTGGCGAGGATTTCCGGGCGGGTGATCCCCTGGCCCACTTCCTCCCAGACGAGCCATCCCGTCTTGAAGCGCGTCTTCTGCTCTATCGCCTCAGTCGTGAGGCTCTGGCGTATAGGCATCTTGCCGACCTCGTCGTCTGGAATAAGCAGAATCTCATCCAGAGCGGCGGATGCCGTGAGCAGGATCCCGCCGGTGCCGTAGTTCTTGATGACACCCTTGGTCCGCAGCTCGGCCCGAGTCTCCGGGTCCAGGTCCCAGTCGCGCATATCGTTGAAGCGCCGACCGCGCATCACGATATACTTCACCGAGAGTTCCAGATCCTCGATGATGGAAATAGCCTCGTTCAGGGCAGCATCAGTCAGAACCCCGCCGGTGACCTCGACTGTGTTCGCCTCTGGCACCGCTGCAGAGAGGACTGTGAGTGTTCTTTTGTCCAACTCTTTGCGGATCTCATCGGCGGCAGAGGTCTGAATGTCCATCAGGGTCCCGATATTGCCATTCTTCAGAACCGAGATATCCACCATGGGCGTAGAGTGGATTCGGTTGGTCGGGATCTCCATCTCCGCCTGACCCACTTCCTGCTCCCTGGCCTCGCCCTCCGTGCTTATCCAGTAAGCCTTGACCTTCGGCTTCTTCTGGTAGATGGGCCGCTCGCCTTTGGGCAGCGTGTGCTGTGTCAGGAGAAGAGAAGTGATCTCTTTCCGCTTAATCTCCTGCTCTATAGGCACAGCGATGGCCGCCGCCAGGGCGCGCATACCCTCCGGAGATTCGAGAGCCTCGGCCATGAGCTTGCCCATAGTCTCCATGTACTGCTGGCTGTGAATGTTTGGTCTAGTCGTGTCCACGTGTGCCTCCTTATACGAGCAGCCGGAACTTCAGTGTCCCGTCCGCAACTGAAATAGCCTCGGCGACTACCAAGGCGCCTACACCCACGGTCGCGGTGAGCTTGCCTGCGTCGTTGATGGCCAGAGGCGCGCCTGCCGTGATGGTCCCTATGAAAACATCTGTCTCATAGACGCCACCCATGCAGAAGACCCCTGGCATCTCGCCCGCGGCATAGTCCTTCATGAGAATGCCGAAGCTCTTTGCGGTGGGGTCGGTGTTTACGGCGAAAAGGTCGTTACCGACCAGCTTTACGAACTGGCCGCAGGCCCCGGCTGCCTGCATGTATCCATCGCCGTATGCCAGTCCTCTGTGATTGGGGTTGAGATTTGCCACGATTTCCCTCCTA
>CAZTAO010000149.1:0-1870 GCA_964611645.1 uncultured bacterium
AGCCGGTCTGGTGGCTGGCCCCCAGCCCGGCACCGTTGTCACCGTGGAAATATTCATAGAAGAGAATATAGTCGCGCCAGTGGGGGTCGTTCTGGAATACCTCTGTTCCACCGTAGACCGGGCGGTGTCCCTCTTCGTCCCGCAGGAAGATTCGTCCAAGCCGTTTGGCAATCTCCTTGCTCACCTCAAAGAGATTCATCAGCTTGCAGGAGCCTGTGGGGCACTCGATCTTGAAGGTGTCGCCGTAGTAGAGGTAGAAGTTCAGGAGCGAACGGATAATCATCACGTTCATCGGCATCCAGACCGGTCCCCGCCAGTTGGAGTTGCCGCCGAACATGCCGTTGTTCGACTCGCCCGGCAGATAATCGACGCGGTGCTCCTGCCCTGCCACGTGTGTGACGTAGGGGTGCTGCTGGTGGAACTTAGAGAGCGAGCGGATGCCGTAGGTACCCAGGAACTCCTCCTCATCAAGCATCTTCGTCAGGATCCGGCGGAGTTTCTCCGGGGTGACCAAGGCCATGAGACCGCGTTCAGCCACGCCCAAGTGGCCGGGGCCAGTGGGGTGAATAGTCGCATCAATCTCAGGGAGGCGGCGCCTGCGCTCAGCGATCTGCTCCATCGCCCCTGGGATGGCTTCCCGTTGCGCCTTCTCGATGACCGTGGTGGCGCAGAGGGGCAAGAGCCCCACCAGCGAACGCACCTTAAGCCGCGTCGCGCTGCCGTCCGGCAGCCTGAGCAGGTCGTAGTAGAAGCCGTCCTCCTCATCCCACATGCCGACCTGCCCCGGCTTGTTCATGCCGAGTGCGATATAGTAGAAGTGCTCGGTAAACTTGACGACCATCTCCTCATAGGTCGGGTCTTGGACCGCAAGCTCAATCGCAAGTTCCGTCATGTTCTGGCTGAAGAGGGCCATCCACGCGGTACCGTCGGCCTGCTCCAGATGGCCGCCTGTGGGCAGCGGCGAACTGCGGTCGAAGACGCTGATGTTATCGAGTCCGAGAAAACCGCCCTCGAAGACGTTCTTGCCAAACCGGTCCTTACGGTTCACCCACCAAGTGAAGTTCAGCACCAGCTTGTTGAAAGTCTCCTTGAGAAACTCCATATCCGTTTTCCCCTGCAGGGCCTTGTCGGTGCGGTGCAGGAAGAGCGTCGCAAAGGCGTGGACTGGCGGATTCACGTCGCTGAAGTTCCACTCGTATGCCGGCATCTGGCCGCTGGGGTGCAAGTAGCTGCCACTGAGCATCAATTGCATCTGCTGCTTGGCAAAATCGGGATCCACGATCGAGAGCGGGAGCGTATGGAACGCCAGATCCCAGGCCGCATACCAGGGGTACTCCCACTTGTCAGGCATGGAGATGATGTGCTGATTCATCATGTGGAACCACTCCGAGTTCCGGGCGTTGCGATAGCCGGTATGGAGCGGATTGGAGTTGTGTTCATCCAGCCAGTTGTCCCCGTCGAAAAAGTAGAACTGCTTGCTCCAGAGCATCCCGGCGAGCGCCTGCCGCATCACGAGGGCTGCATCTGCGCTTAGGGCGGGCGGCGTCACAGACTGATAAAACGCGTCGGCTTCGCTCACCCGGTCGGCGAAGCAGCCATCAAAGGCCTTGCCAAAGGGCTTCGTCTTTGCATCAGGCGGACGTTTCGTGAGCCTCAGGCGAACCACCTCGGTCTGTCCGGCACCGATCATGCACTGGTAATGCGCCGCGACCTTGGTGCCCTGTTGCCCGGGATTCACCGCGTCCTGCCTGCCCTGCACCACATAGTCGTTGATGCCGTCCTTGACGTAGGGGCTCTCATTTTTCTCCCGCCCCGGGAAGAGGCGCTCGTGGTTGGTTTCGTTCTCGGTGAAGAGCAACGGCACCTCGCC